>NZ_JBITLW010000008.1:444017-489815 GCF_044465645.1 Streptomyces sp. NPDC049627
CCCCCGGGGGCCGCCCCCCCCCCCCCCCCCGGGGGGCGGGGGGGGGGGGCCCCGGGGCGGGGTTTGGGGTGGCCCGGCGCGGGATGGGCTGCCCATAGGTCATGACGAGTGGCGCTCTCGGGCCGTACAGCCGTACAAGAGCATGCATCAGGGGGTGACCACCCGTCCGGTGGTCACCCCCTGATGAAGGTTCGGGAGCTGCTCGTCGGGCTAGTGGCCGCCCTGTTCGTCACGGCGGCGCTGCCAGCGCTCTTCGATGCGGTCCATCATGGAGCGCTTCTGCCGTGGCTGACGGCGGGCGTGCGGGCCGGCGGCGGGCTGTTCGCCCGGCTTCGGGGCCTTGCGCCAACCGGTCACCGCGAGGACCGCGCAGCCCAGCATGACGAGGAAGCCCACGACACTGAGCCAGACCTGCTTGGCGACCATTCCAGCCATGAGGAGCGCGATACCCACGAGGAAGCCCGCGACCGCCTGGTAGACCCGCCGCCGGGTGTACGTACGCAGCCCGCTTCCCTCAAGCGCCGACGCGAACTTGGGATCTTCGGCGTACAGCGCTCGCTCCATCTGCTCGAGCATTCGCTGCTCGTGCTCCGAGAGCGGCACGGAGTCCTCCTCATCGTGCAGTCGCCGGGGCGACCCGGGGGGTCCCTTCAGGATAGGCAGGGAATCGCCCCCGTGAAACCCGCCCCTCTACGCCAATTGGCCAACCGGGCTCCGGCATGGACGTCCCGGCTCGCTGAGATCTTCATTCCCCAGCGGCCGACCCGTCATGCCGGAACGGTCTCCCTCGATCATACGGCGCTGAGCGTCCGATCGGGGGGCCTGTGGCGTACTCCATGTGCAGCCAAGTCCCTGATCAACGGCGCACCCCTGCGGTCCGCTCACGGAAGGCGGCTCAGGCCTCGGCGGTCTCCCGCGTCTCGCCGAGCACATGGAGCTGGGTGGCCACCGCGTGGAAGGCGGGCAGCTCGGCCGCGGCCTCCTCCAGCTTCAGCAGCGCCTCGAGTGCGCCGGGCTCGGTGTCCACGAGCACCCCGGGGACCAGGTCCGCGAAGACCCGCACCCCATGCACGGCACCGACCCGCAGGCCGGCCCCCTCGACCAGCCCGGTGAGCTGCTCGGCGGTGAAACGCCGGGGCACCGGGTCGCCCTGCCCCCAGCGGCCGTCGGGGTCCTCCAGGGCCTGCTTGGCCTCCTTGAAGTGACCGGCGAGGGCCCGCGCGAGCACGGCACCGCCCAGTCCGGCGGCGAGCAGGCTGAGGACGCCTTCGGGGCGCAGGGCGGCGACCGCGTTGCGGACGCCCTCGGCGGGGTCGTCGACGTACTCCAGGACGCCGTGGCAGAGCACGACGTCGTATCCGCCGCGCTCGACCACGTCGAAGAGGCCGTGGGCGTCGCCCTGGACGCCCCGCACCCGGTCGGCGACGTCGGCCTCGGCGGCCCGCCGCTCCAGGGCGAAGAGCGCGTTCGGGCTGGGGTCGACGACCGTGACCCGGTGACCGAGGCGGGCGAGGGGCACCGCGAAGTTGCCGCTGCCGCCTCCGGTGTCGAGGACGTCCAGCGCCTGCCGGCCCGTGGCCTTGACCCGGCGGTCCAGGGCGTCCTGGAGGACCTCCCAGACCACGGCGGTACGGAGGGAGGCGCGGGGTCGGGAGGAGTCGGAGCGCAGCGACGTCGTGTGGGGGTGGTGATGGGAGACGGGCGGGCGCATCGGGTCCGACACGGCAGTTGACTCCTCGGCACGGCACCGCCACTGGCGCGGCGGAGCGAACGGGCTGCCTCCCCGGCGCCCGGATCACGGGGGTGGGAAGGCTTCAGGCGCTCTCCACCCTATTGCCTACGACGCCCCACCCGGCCATCGCGGTGCCGCCCGGCGCCCACCGTCTCGCCCGGCGGACGGCAAGGGGTGTCAGCAGGACGGATGGCATGGCGGGGCAGACCCGGAAGGCGGGATCCGACGGCTTGGCGGGCGACGCTCCCGATGCGTCGTCAGCCCGCGTCCGGCATGTCCTCGCGCCCGTGCCGTGAGCGGTCGGGCTCCTCCGCGTCCGGTCGCGGCTGGGGCAGGACCGGCTGGAGGACCAGCATCCGCTCGACGAGGCGGAGGAACATGGCCACGTCGCGTATCAGGTCGTCGGCGTCCCGGCGGCTGGCCGCGCCCTGGATGCCCGCCTCGGCCCGGGCGCGGCGCCGGGCGCCGGAGGCGAACAGCGCGCTCCACTCGGCGAGTTCGGGCGCGATCTCGGGGAGCACTTCCCAGGCGCTCCTGATGCGGGCCCGGCGCCTGGGCGTCGGCTCCGGGCGCCCTCGCGCGGCGAGCACGGCGGCGGCGGTGCGCAGGGCGGCGAGGTGGGCTGTGGCATAGCGCTCGTTCGGGGTATCCAGAACAGCGGCCTCGTCCAGTCCTGCACGGGCCTGGGCGAGCAGGTCGAGGGCGGCGGGTGGCGCCGTGGTCCGGCGGAGCACGGGGTGCACGTCGCTCGCCGGGCCGGTCAGTGAGGGGGCAGGGCCGGTGGCGCGGCGCCGGCGGGCGGCGGCTGCGTGGTAGCTGGCCATGACGAACCTCCTGTCGTCTGTGTGACGGCACGCCCGATACGAGGTGCCGTATGTGCCCATCGTGGGGTATGGCACTGACAATCCGTTCTGACCTGCGCTTTTGCTTCGATCGAGAGTTCGGAGTAGTTTTTGCACTGACCAGTCAGTTCAAATATGAGGGGGCAGAGATGGGGGGAACCGTGACCGGAGTCGGCGTCACGGCCCAGGGTCTCGGCCTCGAAGGGCCCCGCGGATGGGCGTTCCGCGGGGTCTCCTTCGACGCGGAGCCCGGCTCACTGATCACGATCGAGGGCCCGTCCGGCACCGGCCGCACATGCCTGTTGCTCGCGCTCACGGGGCGCATGAAGCTCTCGGAGGGAACGGCCGGCGTGGGCGATGCCGTGCTGCCCAAGCGCATGGCGGCGGTGCGGCGCGTCAGCGCCCTGGCCCACGTCCCCGGCGTGACCGACCTGGACCCGGCCCTGACCGTCGCCGAGCACCTCCACGAACGGGCGCTGCTGCAGCGACGGTTCGGCGACTCCTTGCGCGGGCTCCTGCGACCGCGCGCCGAGCGCAGGACCGAGCAGAAGCGCCGCATCGACGCCGCGCTGACGGCAGCGGGCATGGACCTGGGCACCCTGCCCAAGGGCCCCCGTACCGCCGTACGCGATCTGGAGCGGCTGGAGGCGCTGCGGCTGTCCGTCGCACTGGCCCTGATCGCCCACCCGCGCCTGCTCGGCGTGGACGACACCGACCTCAAGCTCTCCGACGCCGAACGGGCCGAGGTCTGGGCGCTGTTGAAGTCGATCGCCGAGGCCGGGACCACGGTCGTGGCGGTGTGCAGCGAGTCCCCCGACGGCGCCGTCAAGGTGTCGACGGCCCAGGAAACCGAAGGAAAGGAGGCCTCCGATGCGCTCACCGAGGCTAGCCGCGCTTGAACTCCGGCGCTTCGGGCGGGGGAAGCTGCCGCGTGCCGCCCTGGTCGCACTGCTGGTGCTGCCCCTGCTGTACGGCGCCCTGTACCTGTGGTCGTTCTGGGACCCGTACGGCCGTCTCGACCGCATCCCCGTGGCGCTCGTGAACGACGACAACGGCGCGACCGTCGCGGGGAAGAAGCTCACGGCCGGCGACGACATCACCGAAGGGCTGCGCGAGAGCGACGTCTTCGACTGGCACGAGGTGAGCGCCGCACGGGCCCGCGACGGCGTCGAGGACGGCACCTACTACCTGTCGCTGACCATGCCGTCCGACTTCAGTGCGCGGATCGCCTCCAGCGCGGGCGACTCACCCGAGACGGGCGCCCTCCAGGTGCGTACGAACGACGCGAACAACTACATCGTCGGGCAGATCTCGCGCACGGTCTTCAGCGAGGTGCGCGAGGCCGCCTCCACGAAGGCGTCGCGGTCGTTCCTGGACCGGATCTTCGTGTCGTTCTCCGACATCCACGGCGCGACGGTGAAGGCCGCGAACGGTGCCGACCAGCTCGAAGGCGGCATCGGGAAGGCGGAGAAGGGCTCCAAGGACCTCGCCGACGGACTGAAGGACGCCAAGGACGGCAGCGGCAAGCTGTCGGCGGGCCTGAAGAAACTCGACAAGGGCGCGGGCGATCTGGAGGACGGCTCCAGGCGGGTCGCGCAGGGCACGCAGACGCTGGCCGACAGGGTCAACGGCATCGACCGGAAGGTCGGCCCGTTCCTGGCGGACAACGAGAAGACCATCGGGGACACCGCCCAGCTGGTCGCCGACACATCGGCGGCGATCCGCAACAACCTCGACGACCTCGTGAAGCGGGCCCCGGACGCCGCCAGGCGCGCGCACACGGCTTCCGACGTGCTGAACACCGTCTACAAGGCGCGCTGCGAGGACGCCGTACTGCCCGACCCGGCCTGCTCGGACCTGAAGAAGGCCAAGCAGTCGGCCGCGGACGTGGCGACGATCGCCGACGACCTCAACACGTTGATCACCGACCAGGACGGCGATCTGAAGGCTCTCAAGAAGAACCTCGCCACCCTCGAGAAGCAGTCCCAGGCGCTCGCCGACCGCGCACCGCATCTCTCGGAGGACCTCGACGACGCCGTCACCAAGATCAACAAGCTGAACGAGGGGGCCGCCAAGGTGGCCGCGGGGGCCAAGAAGCTGCACTCGGGGATCGGCGCGGCCAAGACGGGCGCGGCCGACCTGGACACGGGTGTCGGCAGGCTCAAGACGGGCGCCTACGACCTCAGCGGCGGCATCTACAAGCTGGTCGACGGCTCCGGGAAGCTCTCGGACGGGCTGCACGACGGCGCGCAGCAGATTCCCGACTACGACAAGAAGGCCCGCGACCAGCGCACCGAGGTGATGGCCGACCCGGTCCAGCTCGTCTCCCGGGACATGCACCAGGCGGCCAACTACGGCACCGGGTTCGCCCCGTACTTCATCCCGCTGTCCCTGTGGGTGGGCGCGATGGTGGCGTACATGCTGATCGCGCCGATGAACCGCCGTGCGCTCGCCGCGGGGGCCTCGGCGTGGCGCATCGCGCTGGCCGGCTGGCTGCCCGTGGTGGCGATCGGGGTCCTGCAGACGGTGGCCCTGATGTCGGTGCTGCACTGGGCGATCGGACTGCAGATGGCACGGGCCGCCGGGACGGTGGGCTTCCTGTTCCTGGTGACGGCGTGCTTCGCGGCGCTCGTGCAGTGGCTGAACGCGCGCTTCGGCGCGGCCGGCCGGATCCTCGTCCTGGCCCTGCTGATGCTGCAGCTGACGTCCGCGGGCGGCACCTACCCCGTCCAGACCAGCCCGGGCTTCTTCAACGCGCTCCACCCCTTCCTCCCGATGAGCTACGTCGTGGAGGCGCTCCGGAGGCTCATCACGGGCGGCGGTCTGGAACCGGTGTGGCACGCGTGCGTGGTGCTCGTCGCCTTCACCGCGGGCGCCGTCGCGCTGACCGCGCTGTCGGCCCGTCGCCGGCAGGTGTGGACGCTCGACCGGCTGCACCCGGAGCTGAGCCTGTGAACGCGCGCGGGACAATCACTGCCATGGAAAGCAGCAGCGCCGCGTCGGGCGGCAGCACACGCCGTGAGGCCACCCGGCAGAAGCTCTACGAGGCGGCCGTCACGCTCATCGCCGAGCAGGGCTTCTCCGCCACCACCGTGGACGAGATCGCCGAGCGGGCCGGGGTGGCGAAGGGCACGGTCTACTACAACTTCGCCAGCAAGTCCGTCCTCTTCGAGGAGCTGCTGCGCCACGGAGTCGGACTCCTCGCCGCCTCCCTGCGGGAGGCGGCCGAGCAGACCGCCCGGGACGGCGGCAGCAAGGTGGACGCCCTGGACGCGATGGTCCGCGCGGGGCTGGTCTTCATCGACCGCTACCCGTCCTTCACCCAGCTGTACGTCGCCGAGCTGTGGCGGACGAACCGGGCCTGGCAGTCCACGCTGATGGTGGTCCGGCAGCAGGCGGTGGCGGTCGTCGAGGGTGTGCTGCGCGAGGGCGTGGAGAAGGGCGAGTTCAGCGAGGAGATCGACGTCCCGCTGACCGCCTCCGCACTGGTCGGCATGGTCCTGGTGGCCGCGCTGGACTGGAAGTCCTTCCAGCCGGAGCGGTCCCTGGACGACGTGCACTCCGCGCTGTCGCGGCTGCTGCAGGGCCGGGTGAGCGGGCGCGACTGAAGCGGCCGGCGCCCGCGGGCCGCCGTGCGCATGCGAAAGCGCCGGTCCGAAGTGGCCGCGTCCCCCGCGGGCCACTCTCGAACCGGCGCCTTCTCCTGCTCCCCCGTTCTCCCCGTTCTCCCCCGTGTCCCCCGTTGGACCCCCGTTCGGTCGTTCCCCCGGGTCCCCCGTCTCGCTCCCGCCGACGCCGGGCCGGCGGAAGGAGCGGATCCGGGGCCGCTCCGTTCCGGCGCCCCGTGTCGCCGGTGCCGGAGCCGATCCCCTTCTCCGTGCCTCCACTCTCTCGTTCACGCAGGTCGGACCCCATCCGCGCGCGTACTCATCTCACCGACTAGGTACGCGTACTCAGGCCTGCGCACTCATCCCCAAGACCCTCCGTCGCCGACTGGTTACGATCGCCCCCGTGTCTGTACTCCCTTTGGTCTTCACGAGCGGCTGGGCCAGCGGCATCAACGCCTACGCCGTGGTGCTGCTGCTCGGCGTTTTCGGCGCGACGGGACTGAGCGACGAGGTGCCCGAGGCACTGCAACGGCCCGATGTCCTGATAGCCGCCGGTGTGCTCTTCCTCTGCGAGGCCGTCGCCGACAAGATCCCGTACGTGGACTCGGCCTGGGACGCGGTGCACACCGTGATCCGGCCGGTCGCGGGCGCGGTCGTCGCGGCGCTGCTCGCCGGGCAGAGCGGGTCGGTGCCCGAGCTGGCGGCGGGCGCGGTCGGCGGTTCCACGGCGCTGGTGAGCCACCTGGTGAAGGCCGGAACGCGGATGGCGGTCAACACCTCGCCCGAGCCGTTCAGCAACATCGTGCTGAGCATCGCGGAGGATCTCGGGGTCGGTGCCCTCGTCACCCTCGCGATCTTCTACCCGGTCGCCGCGGCGGTCGTCGCCGGCGTGCTGCTGCTCGCCGGGCTGCTGCTGGTCCTCTTCCTGGCCTCGCGGATCCGGCGCTTCCTGCGCCGCAGGGCCGAGCGCCGGGAGGAGAAGCGGCTCGCGCAAGCGGTGGGACAGCGGCCCGGCTGAGCGCGCGTCCGAGGCCCGCGAGCCGTTGTCAGTGACGGCCGATAAAGTCCCTGACATGGCAAGGATTGCGGTGATCGGCGCCGGGATGGGCGCCATGGCGGCCGCTGCCCGGCTGGCAGTCGCGGGCCACCGGGTGGCGGTGTACGAGCGTACGGAGACGTACGGCGGAGCGGTGCGCCGCTTCGAGCGCGACGGCTTCGGCTTCGACACGGGCCCCGGGCTGCTGCCCCTGCCCGCCGTCTACCGCGACCTGTTCCTCAAAACCGGCAAGGAGCCGCTGGAGGCGTGCGTCGAGCTGGTCCAGGTCGACCCGTCCGCGCGGCACGTCTTCGCGGACGGCACCGAAGTGTCCCTGCCGAACGCCTCGCGCGCGGGTGTGGTGGCCGCCCTGGACGAGGCGCTGGGCGCCGGGACCGGCGACCGCTGGGGCGACTTCCTGGTCCGCGCCCGCGAGGCCTGGGACCGGACGCGCAGACCGCTGCTGGAGGAGCCCCTGTGGCCGAACTGGCAGGTGCTGGCCGAGCGCGAGCCCTACCCGGCGGTTCCCCACAAGCGACTCCTGCGCACCCGCCGGGCCGGCACGCTCGCCGAGGTCGGCGCCTGGGAGCTGCGCGACCCCCGGCTCGTCGCCCTGCTGGAGAGCCACGCCCTCGCACACGGCCTGGATCCGCGCGAGGCCCCGGCGAGCGCGGCGGTGCTGCCGTACATGGAGCATGCCTTCGGGACCTGGTATGTGCGCGGCGGCATACGGGAGTTGGCGCGGGCGGTGTACGAGCGCTGCGTGGCCAGGAAGGTCGAGTTCCGCTTCGGCGCCGAGGTCGCCGGGGTCCTGGAGAAGGACGGCCGTGCGGCGGGGGTGGAGCTGGCCGACGGAGCGGTGGAGGAGGCCGATTTCGTGGTCTCGGGGGTCGCTCCCTGGCTGCTGGACCGCCTGGTCCGGGGGACGGCGGTGCGCGGCGAAGCCGAGGTCGCGCCGCAGCGGCGGGCGGCGAGCCGTCTGACGGTGCTGCTGGCACTGCGCGGCAACCGGCCGGAGGGCACCGCGCACCGGACGGTGGTGCACGCGGAGGACCGCGAGACCGAGCTGGACGCCCTGTCCGGCGCCGCCGGGGGCATGGCCACGAGCCCCACGGTCACGGTCCTGCGGCCCGACGACCCGGCGCTGGTTCCGGACGCCGGCCATGAGGCGATCACACTCACCTCGGCGGTACCGGCGCAGCGCGACTCGGGCCGGGCGGAGTCGGAAGTCTTCGACCAGCACGCCGCACACCTGATCAGCGTCGCGGAGCGTGCCGTGCCTGACCTGCGCGACCGCCTTCTGTGGCACGAGGTGCGCACCCCGGCCGACATCGGGGAGGCCACGGGCGTGGAGGGCGGAGGGGTTCCCGCACCGGCGCTGGCCGCGGCCGGCGGGCGCCTGCTGCACCCCTCCAACACCACGGCGATATCGGGGCTGTTCACGGTCGGCGGCTGGTCACACCCCGGCGGCGGTCTGCCCCACGCCGGTATGTCGGGCGCGCTGGTGGCCGGACTGATCGTGGAGGGGCCGGAGTTCCGGGGCTCGCAGTGACCCTCGCGTAGGGAGAAAGGCGTGGGCCGTCGGAAGCGGGGCCGTCAGAAGCGGTACTGCTCGTCGTACCCGTTGCCCTGGCCCTGCTGGCCGTTGCCCTGGTACGGGTACTGCTGCTCCGGCGGGAGCTCACCGCCGTAGGCCTCGTCGGTGCGCTGCTGCGGGACCCATACTCCGCCGGGCGGGGTCGTCTCGCCGTAGCCGCCGGTGGCGTACTGGTCCTGGCCGTAGCCCTGTTGGCCGTACTGCTGCTGGCCGTAGGCGTCGTACGAGGTGCCGTCGTAGGTCTGGGTGCCGGCGTACGGGTCGGAGTAGGTGGCGTACTGCTGCTGGCCGGTCGCGTCGTAGCCGTACTGCTGCTGGTCGTAGCCGGAGTAGCCGTAGGCGTAGCTCTGGTCGGCCGTCGCGTACTGGTCCTGGGGCTGGCCGGCGGCCGCGTAGTTCTGGTCGGCGGCGGCGTAGGCGGCGTCGCTGTATATGCCGTACGAGCCGGTGTCCTCCGGCAGGGGCTGCGGCTCGTAGACGGCGGTCGTCTCCGCGGCCGTGGGCCGGTCCGGGCGCGCGGGGGTGAAGACGTCGTCGCGGTCGTAGTCGTCGCCGTAACCGACGCCGTCCTGGCCGTACTTGCCGTCGTCCTGACCGTACGGGCCGTCGCCCCCGAAGCCGCTCTCGGTCGCCTCGAGGTCGGAGACCTCCAGGGTCGGCTCCTGGCGCTCCGGCTCGCCGCGGCGGCGCTTGGCGGCGGCCAGCGGGCCCAGGGCCGGTGCGGAGACCGCCCAGCCGGCCGAGAAGCCGCGGCGGAACGACAGCGTGACGTAGGTCTGGCCGACCGCGAACGCGGCGGCACCGAGACCGATGACGATGACGGACGGGATCAGCACCCCGACCACGACGCCGAGGAAGCCGGCGAAGGCGAGCAGCCGCCAGCGCAGACGCGCCTTGTACTGCAGCAGCACCTCGCCCAGCAGCCACAGCGCGACGATGCCGAACGCGATGTAGAGGACCGTCCAGCCCATGTACGCCCCTCTCCCAGTGGCCGCCTACGCAGTGTGACGTATATCGGTGCGGCCGGTCTAGGCCTGCGGTGGATGGTGCAGGCCCAGGTTCTCGTAGATTTCCAGGGTCGCCGTGGAGTTGTTGAGCGTGATGAAGTGCAGTCCGGGCACTCCCTCGGCCAGCAGCCGCGCACAGAACTCGGTGGCGAACTCGATCCCGATCGAGCGTACAGCGGCCGGATCGTCCTTTGCTGTGAGGATCCGCTCTTTCAGGGCGTCCGGGAAGGCGGCGTTGGTGAGGGACGGGATTCGCTCCAGCGTCTTCACGCTGGCGATCGGCATGACCTCCGGGATGATCGGGGTGTTGCAGCCGGCCGCCGACACGCGGTCGCGAAGCCGCAGGTAGTCCTCCGGTTCGAAGAACATCTGCGTGATCGCGTAGTCCGCGCCGGCCCGGCACTTGTCGATGAAGTGACGGACGTCGGTCTCCCAGTCGGCGGAGCGCGGGTGCATGGCGGGGAAGGCGGCGACGCCCACGCAGAAGTCGCCGGACGCCTTGATCAGTTCGACGAGTTCGGCGGCGTAGGCGAGGCCCTGCGGGTGCGGCACCCACTCGCCCAGCGGGTCGCCGGGCGGGTCGCCGCGCAGCGCCAGCATGTTGCGGATCCCCGCGTCGGCGTACTGCCCGATGATGTTGCGCAGGTCGGCCACCGAGTGGTCGACCGCGGTGAGGTGGGCGATCGGCGTGAGCGTGGTGTCCGAGGCGATCGCCTCCGTCGCCTTGACCGTGCCGGCGCGGGTGGAACCGCCCGCGCCGTAGGTCACGGAGACGAAGTCGGGGCCTACGGCCTCGACCCGGCGCAGCGCGTTCCACAGGTTCCGCTCGCCCTTCGGGGTCTTGGGCGCGTAGAACTCGAAGGAGTACGTCGTCTTGCCGGTCGCGAGCATCTCGCGCACGGTACGAGCGTGGTCCGACCTGATGGATGCGGTGCCGAGGGCCATACTCGCAGGTTAACCAGGGGTCCCCGGTCCCCCAACCGGGCGCCGGACATTTGCCCGATTTGTCGGCTTGTTGTCCAGTCCTTGGACAACAAGGGCCATAAATGGGCCCTCCGGGAAGCCGGGCGGGGTCCGAGCGTGTGGTTCGCGGCCGGGGTGACCACTGGCCGAGACACTGGCCGAGACGCGGTGGGACGAAACCCGAGACGCGGCCGGTCCCGCGTCCGCCCGTCCGGTGTCCGAAGTGCGCCCTACCCCGCCTGCCGCAGCCGCTTCGCGAACTCCGCCGCGGCGGCGCCCGGGTCGTCGGCCTCCGTGATCGCCCGTACGACCACGACACGGCGGGCACCCGCTTCCAGCACCTGGTCGAGGTTGGCCAGGTCGATGCCGCCGATGGCGAACCAGGGGCGGTCGGTGCCGAGGGCGGCGGTGTGGCGGACCAGGTCGAGGCCGGGGGCGTGGCGACCGGGCTTGGTGGGCGTGGGCCAGCAGGGGCCGGTGCAGAAGTAGTCCACGCCCTCCTGGACGGCGGCCGCGGTGGCCTCCGGCTCGGAGTGCGTGGAGCGGCCGATGAGGACGTCGTCGCCGAGAATCGCACGGGCGGCGGGGACCGGGAGGTCCCCCTGGCCCAGGTGCAGGACATCGGCGTCGGCGGCGTGGGCCACGTCGGCGCGGTCGTTGACCGCGAGGAGCTTGCCGTGCCGGGCGCAGGCCTCGGCGAAGACCTTCAGATGCTCCAGTTCCTCGGCCGCCTCCATGCCCTTGTCGCGCAGCTGCACGATGTCCACACCGCCGGCCAGGGCGGCGTCCAGGAACTCCGCCAGGTCGCCCTGCCGCTTGCGGGCATCGGTGCAGAGGTAGAGCCGGGCGTCGGCCAGCTGGGTTCGGGCGGTGGCTGCGGTGGCGGTGTCGGACATGGAGTGGCCCCTGGGGTCGGTCGGGTGGCGTCGGGTGCGGCGGGACGGTGCCGGACGAAGGCACCGTAGCCGGAGCCGGGTACGGGAGTACGGGCTGATGCTGAGCAGCCGGGCGCTGAGCAGTGACGCAGGTGCCGTGCAGCACGAGCCGGACCGCCCATGGCAGCTGCTGCCCGTCGGACGGCCGGGCCGGCACCGTACGACTGCGCCGCCTTGTCGATATGTCGATGGCGTACGGGCGGGGCCGGTCCTGCGGCGGCCGCAGACACTCGCGACTGCGGCCCCGCAGCGCCCCGGCCCGTACGCCGAACTGTGTTCGGATCCGGTGTTCAGATCAGACGGCGAGCGCCTGGGCGCGGCGCTTCACCTCCGTGCCGCGATTCTCGCTGAGGGCCTGCGCGGGCGTGCCGGGCAGGCTTTCGTCGGGGGTGAAGAGCCACTCCAGCATCTCTTCGTCGGTGAAGCCGTCGTCCCGCAGGAGCGTCAGGGTGCCGGACAGGCCCTTGACGACCTTGTCCCCGTCGATGAAGGCGGCGGGGACGTGCAGCGCGCGGTTCTCACCACGGCGTACGGCGATGAGCTGGCCCTCCTTGACCAGCTGCCGGACGCGGGTCACCTCGACGCCGAGCATTTCGGCGATGTCGGGGAGGGTGAGCCAGGCGGGGACGAGAGCATCGATCTTTGCGTCAATCTCGGTCACGCCAACAAGCCTGCCATCTGCCACTGACAGTCGGAAGTCAGGCCGGTCCACCCGGGCAGAGCCGTCGCCCCGACGCGCTACGCCACCGCTGCCTTCATCGGGCGTGCCGGGTCCGCCAGCAGCTCCTGGTTCATCGGCGTGCCCGCCTCGATCAGCCGCCGCCCCTGGGCCAGATCCCTCGGCCGGCCCACCGCCAGCAGGGCGACCAGGCGGCCGTCCTTCAGCCAGCAGACCGTCCAGGCAGGACCCGACGGGTCGCCGCGCCACAGAGTCGTGTCGGCGGCGGCATGGTGGCCGGCGTACTGGACGAAGCGGCCGAACTGCTCGGACCAGAAGTACGGCACGGGGTCGTAGACCGCCGGGGTCTCGCCGAGGATGTTGGCGGCGACCGTACGCGGCCCCTGGAGGGCGTTGTCCCAGTGGTGGACCAGCAGGCGCTCCCCATACCTTCCCGAAGGGAAGGAGGCGCAGTCGCCGACCGCGTAGACGTCCGGCACCGAGGTGCGCAGGTGGTCGTCGGCGACGACCTCGCCGTGCGTACCCAGCTCGACCCCCGACCCCGCCAGCCAGGCCGTGGCGGGCCGTGCCCCGATGCCGACCACGACGGCGCCCGCGGGCAGCCGGGAGCCGTCGTCGAGGATCACCGCGCCGGGCTCGACGCGCTCCACGCGCGCGTGGGTGCGCAGCACCGCCCCGCTGTCCTCGTACCAGGCGGCCATCGGCGCCGCCACCTCGGCGGGCAGCGCACCCGCGAGCGGCCGGTCGGCGGCCTCCACGACCGTCACCGCACAGCCCGCCTCGCGCGCGGCCGTGGCGAACTCCGCGCCGATCCAGCCCGCGCCGACGACCACGATGTCGTGCTGGCGGGCCAGCACCGGCCGCAGCCGCTCGGCGTCGTCCAGGGTGCGCAGCAGATGCACACCGGGCACGCCCTCCGCGCCCGGCAGCCGGATCGGTTCCGCGCCGGTGGCGAGCACGAGGGCGTCGTACGGGACGGGCCCGGCCTCGGTGTCCAGTTCGTGCTCGGCGGGGCGCACGCCCAGCACCTCGCGCCCCAGCCGGAGGTCGATGCCGAGCGCCTCGAAGTCGACGTCGAAGGCGGAGCCCTCGGCCTTGCCGAGCAGCACGGCCTTGGACAGGGGCGGTCGGTCGTACGGCTGGTGGGGCTCGGCGCCGATCAGTGTGACGGTGCCGGTGAAGCCCTGTTCCCGCAGGGCCACCGCCGTCTGCACGCCGGCCATGCCCGCGCCGGCGACGACCACGCGCCGCGCCTGTGACGTGCCCCGTTGCTGCGTCTGCTCGCTCACCTGATCACCATAGACAACTGACAAATCGTCAGTCAGGGGGCGTGCTCAGTGACCTGCTCCACAACACTGGTTCCGCTGCCTGTCTGCGACTCCCACTCCCAGGTCTCCTCCAGCCGCACGCGCCCGTCGGGAAGCTCGACCACCGTCGACACGCAGTGGCCCGACGACGTGGCGCCGTCCCGCTTGAGCTGCACGTACCGAAAGTCCAGCCGGTCGCCTTTCCGGGTCCCCACGAGATGTCCGCGTACGACGTCGCCACCCGCGTACTCGGCCCAGATCTCGCCCCCCTGCTCGTGGTACGTGAACCGGGTGCGCGTACCCACCTGACCTGGGGCTTGATCGGCAACAGGCGCGAGGACGAGACCGTCGAGCGAGCGGGCCACGGGCGGAGGCTCCCTTACTGAGACATACGGCAGCGGGCTAGGGTGGCCAACGTAAAGCACTCGCGGGAGCCCGGACGCACCGGGCTGAGAGGGAGGCTGGCGGCCTCCGACCGTACGAACCTGATCCGGGTCATGCCGGCGAAGGGAGGGGCTGGACGCCCATGTCGCGTACGCGAACGTCAGACGTCCTTGTCATCGGGGGCGGAATCATCGGCCTGGTCACGGCGTGGCGGGCCGCACAGCGCGGGTTCACGACGGCCGTCGTGGACCCCGAGCCGGGCGGTGGCGCCGCCCAGGTGGCGGCCGGGATGCTGGCCGCCGTCACGGAACTGCACTACGGCGAGCAGACCCTGCTGGGCCTGAATCTCGCCTCGGCCCGCCGTTATCCGGACTTCGCGGCAGAGCTCACCGACGCCACCGGCCATGACCTCGGCTACCGCCAGTGCGGCACGCTCGCCGTCGCACTGGACGCCGACGACCGCGCCCACCTGCGCGAACTGCATGCCCTGCAACGACAGTCCGGGCTGGACTCCGAGTGGCTGTCGGGGCGGGACTGCCGACGCCTGGAACCGATGCTCGCGCCGGGGGTGCGCGGCGGGCTGCGGGTGGACGGCGACCACCAGATCGATCCGCGGCGGCTGGCCGGGGCGCTGGTGGCCGCGTGCGAGCGGGCCGGCGTGGTCTTCCACCGGGCGTGGGCGGAGCGCTGCACCGTCGTACGGGAGCGGGCCGCTGGTGTCACCACGACGGACGGCACCGAGCTGGGCGCGGGCCAGGTGGTCCTCGCGGCCGGCAGCCTCAGCGGGCGGCTGCCCGGGCTTCCGGACGACGTCCTGCCGCCGGTCCGCCCCGTGAAGGGGCAGGTGCTGCGGCTGACCGTGCCGAAGCGGTACGCGCCGTTCCTGAGCCGGACCGTGCGGGCCGTGGTGCGCGGCAGCCAGGTGTATCTGGTGCCGCGCGAGAGCGGGGAGCTGGTCGTCGGGGCGACGAGCGAGGAGCTGGGCTGGGACACGACGGTGACCGCGGGCGGGGTGTACGAGCTGCTGCGCGACGCCCACGAGTTGGTGCCCGGCATCACGGAACTGCCGCTCACCGAGACGCGTGCCGGCCTGCGCCCGGGCTCCCCGGACAACGCGCCGCTGCTCGGCCCGACCGAGCTGGAGGGGCTGTTGCTGGCCACCGGGCACTACCGCAACGGCGTGCTGCTGACGCCGGTCACCGGAGACGCCATGGCGCACGTCCTGACCACCGGTGAACTCCCCGAGGAGGCCCGGCCGTTCACGCCGAGGCGATTCAGCGCCGCCGCACTCACGGAGCAGCCCGCATGAGCATCCCGGTCACCATCTCGGTCAACGGCGAGCGTCGGCAGATCGAGCCGGGCACGGCTCTGGACACGCTCGTGAAGTCCCTCACCGCGGCGCCCTCCGGAGTGGCCGCCGCCCTCAACGAAACCGTCGTCCCGCGCGCGCAGTGGCCGTCGACGTCCCTCTCCGAAGGGGATCGCGTCGAGGTCCTCACCGCCGTCCAAGGAGGCTGAACCATGGCCGACGATCCCTTTGTCATCGGCGGTACGTCCTTCACGTCCCGCCTGATCATGGGCACGGGCGGGGCGCCCAGCCTGGAGGTGCTGGAGCGGGCGCTGGTGGCGTCCGGGACGGAACTGACGACGGTCGCGATGCGGCGGGTGAATCCGTCCGTGCACGGGTCCGTCCTGTCCGTGCTGGAGAAGCTCGGCATCCGGGTGCTGCCCAACACGGCCGGGTGCTTCACGGCGGGTGAGGCGGTGCTGACGGCCCGCCTCGCGCGCGAGGCGCTCGGTACGGATCTGGTGAAGCTGGAGGTCATCGCCGACGAGCGGACGCTGCTGCCGGATCCGATCGAGCTGCTGGATGCGGCGGAGACGCTGGTGGACGACGGGTTCACGGTGCTGCCGTACACCAATGACGACCCGGTGCTGGCGCGGAAGCTGGAGGACGTCGGGTGTGCGGCGATCATGCCGCTCGGCTCCCCCATCGGGTCGGGGCTCGGCATCCGCAATCCGCACAACTTCCAGCTGATCGTGGAGCACGCGCGCGTGCCGGTGATCCTGGACGCGGGGGCCGGTACGGCGTCCGACGCGGCGCTCGCGATGGAGCTGGGGTGCGCGGGTGTGATGCTCGCCTCGGCGGTGACGCGGGCACAGGAGCCGGTGCTGATGGCCGACGCGATGCGGCACGCGGTGGAGGCGGGGCGGTTGGCGTACCGGGCGGGGCGGATTCCTCGGCGGCACTTCGCGGAGGCGTCGTCTCCCGCGGAGGGCTTGGCCCGGCTGGATCCGGAACGGCCTGCTTTCTAGGCGACCGGTGCGCCCACGGTCGCGTGGTTTGCGTCACAGGTCGGCTGCAGTACCGCCCCGATCTCAGCGGGACCGCCGGGTGTGTCGGTGTCGGCTCGTACACTCACCTGCGTGGATACGACCCTTCAGGACCCTCTGGTCGGGCAGGTGCTCGACGGCCGGTATCGCGTGGACGCGCGGATCGCCGTCGGCGGGATGGCCACGGTCTACCGGGCCCTGGACACCCGCCTCGACCGCGTGCTCGCGCTCAAGGTGATGCACCCGGCGCTGGCGGTGGACGGGGTGTTCGTCGACCGGTTCATCCGGGAGGCGAAGTCCGTCGCCCGGCTCGCGCACCCCAACGTCGTGCAGGTCTTCGACCAGGGCACCGACGGGTCGTACGTCTATCTCGCCATGGAGTACGTCGCGGGCTGCACCCTGCGCGACGTCCTGCGCGAGCGCGGGGCGCTGCAGCCCCGGGCCGCCCTCGACATCCTGGAGCCGGTGCTCGCCGCGCTCGGTGCCGCGCACCGCGCCGGGTTCGTGCACCGGGACATGAAGCCCGAGAACGTGCTCATAGGGGACGACGGCCGGGTCAAGGTCGCCGACTTCGGGCTCGTGCGGTCCGTGGACACCGTGACCAGCACCACCGGTGCCGTGCTCGGCACCGTCTCCTATCTCGCGCCCGAGCAGATCGAGCAGCCCGGCGCCGCCGACGCCCGCGTCGACGTGTACGCGTGCGGTGTCGTCCTCCACGAGATGCTGACCGGCGAGAAGCCGCACGACGGGGACTCCCCCGCCGTGGTGCTCTACAAGCACCTCCACGAGGACGTCCCGCCGCCGTCGGCACTCGTGCCGGGGATGGCGTACGAACTGGACGAGCTGGTCGCGTCGGCGACCGCCCGCAACCCCGAGGTCCGCCCGTACGACGCCGTGGCGCTGCTCGCGCAGGCCCGGGAGGCACGCGCCGCGCTGAGCGCGGACCAGCTGGACGCGGTGCCACCGCAGGCACTCTCGGCGGAGCACAGCAACGCCGACGACCGTACGAGCGTGATCCCGCGCGCGCTGACCATCCAGCGGCCGCTGCCGGTGAACGAGGACGAGCCCGCGCCGGAGGCCGTCTTCAACAGGACCAGCCGGCTGGAGGCTCCCCCGCCCGTGCCGCCCCGGCGCCGGTCGCAGACATCGCGTGCGCCGCGCGGCCCCCTCGTCATCGTCGCCGCCGTCCTGCTGGCCCTGGGCCTCGGTGTCGGCATCTGGTACATCAACTCGGGCCAGTTCACCAAGGTCCCGCCACTGCTCTCCAAGACCGAGGCGCAGGCCCAGGACCGGCTGCGGGACGCAGGGCTCGAGCTCGGCAAGGTGGAGCGCGCCTACAGCGACACCGTCAAGCGCGGCACCGTCATCAGCACGGACCCCGAGTCGAGCGCCCGCATCCGGAAGAACGACTCCGTGAATCTGGTCATCTCGGCAGGGCCGGAGACCGTGAAGGTGCCCGACCTCCAGGGCTACAAGCTGGACAAGGCGCGGACCGTACTGAAGGACAGCGGCCTGCAGCCGGGCATGGTGACCGAGAAGTTCAACGACGAGTTCTCCGCGGGCTTCGTGATCTCCTCGGACCCCGGGGACGGCACCAAGGTCCGCTCCGGCTCCGCGGTCGCCCTCATCGTCAGCAAGGGCAGCCCGGTCGACATCCCGGACGTCACCGGCGAGACCCTGGCGGCCGCGAGGGCCGACCTGGAGGAGGCCGGCCTCAAGGTGAAGGTCGCCGCCGCGCGGGTCAACTCCGCGTTCGACGCGGGCCAGGTCGCCCGGCAGTCGCCGGCGAACGGCCAGGCCGCCGAGGGCGACACGGTGACGCTGACGCTCTCCAAGGGCCCGGAGATGATCGAGGTCCCGGACGTGGTCGGCGACAGCGTCGACGACGCCAGGGCCGAGCTGGAGGCCGCCGGCTTCGAGGTCGACGAGGACCGCGGCCTGCTGGGTCTGTTCGGCGACACGGTCAAGAAGCAGTCCGTGAAGGGCGGGGAGAGGGCACCCAAGGGGTCGACGATCACGATCACCATCCGATGACCGGGGTCCACGGCGGCCATGACACTCTGAACGGGTGAAGAGTCAGCAGTCCGCCGCCCCCGAACCCAGCCCCGGCCCGTCCCGCAACCCCATCGGCGGCCACGTCCCCGTCGCCGGTGGGCTCCACTCCGTCGGGCTCACCTACGCCCACGACCTCAAGGCCGAGACCGTCCAGGTCTTCGTCGCCAACCCGCGCGGCTGGGCCACGCCCGCCGGTAACCCGCGGCAGGACGAGGCGTTCCGGGAGACCTGCGAGGCCGAGTCGATCCCGGCGTACGTCCATGCGCCGTACCTGATCAACTTCGGCTCGCACACCGAGGCGACCGTCGAGCGGTCGGTGGAGTCGCTGCGGCACTCCCTGCGGCGGGGGCGGGAGATCGGCGCGCTGGGCGTGGTCGTGCACACGGGCAGTGCGACCGGCGGGCGGGAGCGCTCGGTGGCCCTGAAGCAGGTGCGGGAGCACATGCTGCCGCTGCTCGACGAGCTGACCCACGACGACGATCCCTGGCTGCTCCTGGAGTCCACCGCCGGGCAGGGTGCCTCGCTCTGCTCGCGGACCTGGGACTTCGGCCCGTACTTCGAGGCGCTGGACGCCCATCCGAAGCTGGGCGTGTGCCTGGACACCTGCCACATCTTCGCCGCCGGCCATGACCTGACCGGCCCGTCCGGCATGCACCAGACGCTCGACCTGCTGGTGGACACCGTCGGCGAGGGCCGGCTGAAGCTGATCCACGCCAACGACTCCAAGGACGTCGTCGGCGCGCACAAGGACCGGCACGAGAACATCGGCGCAGGTCACATCGGCGAGGATCCGTTCCGGGCGCTGATGGCCCACCCGGCCACGGCAGGCGTACCGCTGATCATCGAGACGCCCGGCGGGAAGGAAGGACACGCGGCGGACGTGGAGCGGCTGAAAAAACTTCGGGACTCCTAGCCCGTTACGGAATACCCCTGGGGGGTATACGGTTCTTGCTCGATGCAGGAACCGTAACCTGGCATTGGGGGCCATCATGGAGCACGAGGCACACACGGCACACGCTCACCATCACGCGGCGCACGACCACGAAGCACACGAGGGACACGGCACACCCCCCGTCGGCAGCACCTGGGCCATGGCCGTCCAGGCCACCCTCCACTGCCTCACCGGGTGCGCCATCGGTGAGGTGCTGGGCATGGTGATCGGCACCGCGCTCGGCTGGGGCAACGTACCGACGACGGTCCTGGCGATCGTCCTCGCGTTCTTCTTCGGTTACTCACTCACCCTGCGCGGCGTCCTGAAGGCCGGCGTCGGCCTGCGGGCGGCCGTCCGGGTGGCGCTGGCCGCCGACACGCTGTCCATCGCGGTGATGGAGCTCGTCGACAACGGCGTGATCGTGCTGTGGCCGGGCGCGATGGACGCGGAGCTGAGCGACCTGCTGTTCTGGGGGGCGCTGGCGATCTCCCTGGTGGTCGCCTTCGTACTCACCACACCCGTCAACAAGTGGATGATCGGCCGCGGCAAGGGCCACGCGGTGGTGCACCAGTACCACCACTGACGCGCCCCAGGAGGAGAAGGACTCAGAGCTCGGGGCCGTCCCCGGGCTCCTCCTGGTACGAGTAGCGCTGTTCCTTCCAGGGGTCGCCGATGTTGTGGTAGCCGCGCTCCTCCCAGAAGCCGCGACGGTCGGCGGTCATGTACTCGACGCCGCGGACCCACTTGGGCCCCTTCCAGGCGTACAGATGGGGGACGACCAGACGGAGGGGGAAGCCGTGCTCCGCGGTGAGCAGTTCGCCGTCCTTGTGGGTGGCGAAGATCGCGCGCTCGGAGGCGAAGTCGGCGAGGCGGAGGTTGGAGCTGAAGCCGTACTCGGCCCACACCATCACATGGGTGACCGTCGGCGCGGGCGGGGCGATGTCCAGGATCGTACGGGCCGGGATGCCGCCCCACTCCGCGCCGAGCATGCTGAACTTCGTCACGCAGTGGAGGTCGGCGACGACGGTGGTGTACGGCAGAGCCGTGAACTCCTCGTGGGTCCAGCAGTGCTTCTCGCCGTCGGCGGTCGCACCGAACACCCTGAATTCCCAGCGTTCGGGCCGAAACTTGGGGACCGGGCCGTAGTGCGTGACCGGCCAGCCACGCTGCACTCGCTGCCCCGGCGGAAGCTCGGAGTGTGCTGCTGCTCCACTTTCGTGCTCCACCGGCTGACCCATGACTCCATCCTGACAGACCCGCGGCAGTGCACCGGACCACACCCTCGACGATTCAGGGCAAACCAGACTAAGCATGCACTTACTTACTAAGTGAAGACTTACTGGACGATCTTTGTCGCCGGTGCAATCATGCGGCGCAACCTGCCAGTTCCCCCGCGCGGAAGGAGCCTCTGCGATGCAGGGCGACCCCGAGGTCCTCGAATTCCTGAACGAGCAGTTGACCGGCGAGCTGACGGCGATCAACCAGTACTGGCTGCACTACCGGATCCAGGACAACAAGGGCTGGACGAAGCTCGCCAAGTACACGCGTGAAGAATCCATCGACGAGATGAAGCACGCGGACAAGATCACCGAGCGCATCCTCATGCTGGACGGCCTGCCCAACTATCAGCGCTTGTTCCACGTGCGCGTCGGCCAGAGTGTCACCGAGATGTTCCAGGCCGACCGGCAGATCGAGGTCGAGGCGATCGATCGCCTCAAGCGGGGGATCGAGGTGATGCGCACCAAGGGCGACATCACGTCCGCGAATCTCTTCGAGTCGATCCTCGAGGACGAGGAGCACCACATCGACTACCTGGACACCCAGCTGGAGCTCATCGACAAGATCGGCGAGGCGCTCTACATCGCGCAGCAGATCGAGCAGCCGAGCTGATCCGAACGACCGGCCCTAGGCCGCTTCGTCCAGCCCGGCGAGCACCGGCTTGCCCTGGTCGGCCAGCTCACGGCGCGGGCACGCGCCCCTGCCCAGCAGCGCCTGAATGCGGCGTACACATGACCCGCAGTCCGTGCCCGCCTTGCAGGCCGACGCTATCTGGCGGGGGGTGCAGGCACCGTTCTCCGCGTGGTGCTTCACTTGCTGCTCGGTGACCCCGAAGCAACTGCAGACGTACACGCGGTTCACCTCCCGGCGGGATCGAAGTGCCATCCCCTTGATCGGTGAGGCTAACCTAACCTTACCCGTCGCTCAGGTGCCGCAAAAGTGGTGTGGGGCGCGGATCGTATGTGATCCGCGCCCCACTATCTGTCCTGAAACGGCCCGTAACAGGCGCTCCGGCTACTGGTCCCTGTACATCTCCGCGACCAGGAAGGCCAGGTCCAGCGACTGGCTGCGGTTGAGCCGCGGGTCGCAGGCCGTCTCGTACCGCTGGTGCAGGTCGTCGACGAAGATCTCGTCGCCGCCGCCGACGCACTCGGTGACGTCGTCACCGGTGAGCTCCACGTGGATGCCGCCCGGGTGGGTGCCCAGGGACTTGTGGACCTCGAAGAAGCCCTTGACCTCGTCGAGCACGTCGTCGAAGCGGCGGGTCTTGTGGCCGGAGGCCGCCTCGAAGGTGTTGCCGTGCATCGGGTCGGTCACCCAGGCCACGGTGGCACCGGAGGCGGTGACCTTCTCGACCAGCTCCGGCAGCTTGTCGCGGACCTTGTCGGCGCCCATGCGGACGATGAAGGTCAGCCGGCCCGGCTCGCGGTCGGGGTCGAGGCGGTCGATGTACTGCAGCGCGTCCTCGGCCGTGGTCGTCGGACCGAGCTTGATGCCGATCGGGTTGCGGATCTTCGAGGCGAACTCGATGTGCGCGTGGTCCAGCTGCCGGGTGCGCTCACCGATCCACACCATGTGCGCGGAGACGTCGTACAGCTGCCCGGTGCGCGAGTCGACCCTGGTCAGCGCGGACTCGTAGTCGAGCAGCAGCGCCTCGTGGGAGGAGTAGAACTCGACGGTCTTGAACTCCTCCGGGTCGGCCCCGCAGGCGTGCATGAAGTTCAGCGCGTTGTCGATCTCGCGGGCGAGCTGCTCGTAGCGCTGCCCGGACGGGGACGACTTCACGAAGTCCTGGTTCCAGGCGTGCACCTGGCGCAGGTCGGCGTAGCCGCCGGTGGTGAAGGCGCGCACCAGGTTCAGCGTGGAGGCGGACGCGTGGTACATCCGCTTCAGCCGCTCGGGGTCCGGGACGCGGGCGGCCTCGGTGAAGTCGAAGCCGTTGACGGAGTCGCCCCGGTAGGTCGGCAGCGTCACCCCGTCACGCGTCTCGGTCGGCTTGGAGCGCGGCTTGGAGTACTGGCCGGCGATCCGGCCGACCTTCACGACCGGCACCGAGGCGGCGTACGTCAGCACGGCGCCCATCTGGAGCAGGGTCTTGAGCTTGTTGCGGATGTGGTCGGCGGACACGGCGTCGAAGGCCTCGGCGCAGTCGCCGCCCTGGAGGAGGAACGCCTCTCCCTTGGCGACGGCCGCCATCCGGGCGCGCAGCTGGTCGCACTCGCCCGCGAAGACGAGCGGCGGATACGACTCCAGCTCCGCAACGACTGCGCGCAGAGCCTCGGGGTCGGGGTACTCGGGCTGCTGCGCCGCGGGCAGGTCTCGCCAGGTGTTGCCAGCGCTCGCGCTGGTCTTAGCGTTCACGGTCACGCCTCAACATTACGGGGTCGTGTCGGGCGTCCTACCCCATGCCCAGCAATTGAGACACGGGGTACACGACCCGGACACCGGAGAGTGGGGTAGGGTGCCTCGCATGTTCGCGCACTCGACCCAGACCTGGTGGTGGACCGCTCATCCGGCGGCCCACTGACTGCGCGTACGCAAGACTTCGCGAAGGCCGCCCGAGGGGCGGCCTTCGGCGTTTCCGGGGTCCGTTCCTCTCAGCGAGAAGGAAAACGGACCCATGCATCTGCTCGACCTGCTCGACGATCCCCGCCCGTTCGCCCTGCTGCGCCGTCGTACGCCGGGCCATGACGAGAACACGGTGGAGGTGTTCCTCGGCCCGGTCGGCACGTACGACCGCCTCGCCGACCTCCCCGACGAGGGCCTGGCGCTCGTCCCCTTCCGGCAGATCCGCGAGCGCGGCTTCGACGTCCGCGACGACGGCACCCCGCTGTCCGTCCTGATCCCCGAGGAGTCGTACGGCATCCCGCTCGCCGAGGCCCTGGCCCAGCTTCCCGGGCACCACGTCCGCGTCGAGGGCGGCGGCTTCGACGTCGGCGACGAGGAGTACGGCGAGATCGTCGGGCGGGTGCTGCGGGACGAGATCGGGCGGGGCGAGGGCGCCAACTTCGTGATCCGGCGGACGTACGAGGGTGAGATCCCGGGGTTCGGACGGGCCGACGCGCTCGCGCTGTTCCGGCGGCTCCTCGAAGGTGAGCGGGGCGCGTACTGGACGTTCGTCGTGCACACCGGGGAGCGGACCCTCGTCGGCGCCAGCCCCGAGGTGCACGTCCGGATGTCCGGCGGGACCGTCGTCATGAACCCGATCAGCGGGACGTACCGCTATCCCCCCGAGGGCCCGACGCCCGAGCATCTGCTCGCCTTCCTCGCCGACGGCAAGGAGATCGAGGAGCTGTCTATGGTCGTCGACGAGGAACTCAAGATGATGTGCACCGTCGGCGACATGGGCGGGGTGGTCGTCGGCCCGCGGCTGAAGGAGATGGCCCACCTCGCGCACACCGAGTACGAGCTGCGCGGCAAGTCCTCGCTGGATGTGCGGGAGGTCCTGAAGGAGACGATGTTCGCGGCGACCGTCACCGGCTCGCCCGTGCAGAACGCCTGCCGGGTCATCGAGCGGCACGAGGTCGGTGGGCGCGGCTACTACGCGGGCGCCCTGGCCCTGCTCGGACGGGACTCCGGCGGCGCGCAGATCCTCGACTCCCCCATCCTCATCCGCACCGCGGACATCGACGCGGACGGACGGCTGCGGGTGCCGGTCGGGGCCACGCTCGTGCGCGGCTCGGACCCCGCGAGCGAGGTCGCGGAGACGCACGCGAAGGCTGCGGGAGTGCTGGCGGCTCTCGGCGTACGGCCGTCCCGCCCGCGGGAGGAGCACGCGCGCGTACGTCTCGCCGACGACCCACGCGTGCGTGCCGCGCTGGACGGACGCCGGGCCTCGCTCGCCCCCTTCTGGCTGCGGATGCAGGGGCCCTCCAAAAGGGGCGCGGAACTCACCGGACACGCCCTGGTCGTCGACGGCGAGGACACCTTCACGGCGATGCTCGCGCATGTGCTGCGGTCGAGCGGGCTGGAGGTGACCGTCCGGCGGTACGACGAGGACGGGCTGCGGGAGGCGGTGCTCGCGCACGAGGGGCCGGTCGTGCTCGGGCCCGGCCCCGGTGATCCCTCCGACCTCACCGATCCGAAGATGCGCCTCTTGCGCGACCTCACCGCCGAGGTGATCCGGAACAACCGGCACGGCGTGCTCGGCGTCTGCCTCGGCCATGAGCTGGTCGCGGCCGAGCTGGGGCTGGAGATCGTACGGAAGGAAGTGCCGTACCAGGGCGCGCAGACGACGATCGACCTGTTCGGGCGGCCCGAGACGGTCGGTTTCTACAACAGCTTCGTGGCGCGCTGCGACGACGAGGTGGCCGAGGAGCTGGGTGCGCACGGCATCGAGATCAGCCGGGCCGGGAACGGAGAGGTGCATGCCGTGCGCGGGTCCGGCTTCGCCGGCGTTCAGTTCCACCCGGAGTCGATCCTGACCCTGAACGGGGCAGCCGTCGTACGGGAGTTGGTCGGTCAGCTGCGGAACACGACCGTTTAGTACGCGTCAGCACGCGCGGTCGGTCGTCCGGGGGCTGCCGCCCCCGGACCTCCGCTCCGGTCTGCCGTCAGCCGAAGAAGACCCCTACCTCCTCGTAGAGCTTCGGGTCGACCGTCTTCAGCTTGGCCGTGGCGTCCGCGATCGGGACGCGGACGATGTCCGTGCCGCGCAGGGCGACCATCTTGCCGAAGTCGCCGTCGCGGACGGCCTCGATGGCGTGCAGGCCGAACCGGGTGGCGAGCCAGCGGTCGAAGGCGCTGGGCGTGCCGCCGCGCTGGATGTGACCGAGGACCGTCGTGCGGGCCTCCTTGCCCGTCCGCTTCTCGATCTCCTTGGCCAGCCACTCGCCGACCCCGGACAGCCGGACATGTCCGAAGGAGTCCAGCGACTCGTCCTTCAGCACCATGTCGCCGTCCTTGGGCATGGCACCCTCGGCGACGACCACGATCGGGGCGTACGACGCCTTGAAGCGGGAGGTGATCCAGGCGCAGACCCGGTCGACGTCGAAGCGCTGCTCGGGGATGAGGATGACGTTGGCGCCGCCCGCGAGGCCGGAGTGGATGGCGATCCAGCCGGCGTGGCGGCCCATCACCTCGCAGACCAGGACCCGCATATGGGACTCGGCGGTGGTGTGCAGCCGGTCGATCGCCTCGGTCGCGATGCCGACGGCGGTGTCGAAGCCGAAGGTGTAGTCGGTGGCGGACAGGTCGTTGTCGATCGTCTTCGGCACGCCGACGCAAGGCACGCCGTACTCGTCGGACAGCCGGGTGGCGACGCCGAGGGTGTCCTCGCCGCCGATGGCGATGAGCGCCTCGACCTCCTGCTTGGCGAGGTTCTCCTTGATCCGGCGGATGCCGTCCTCCTGCTTGAGGGGGTTCGTGCGCGAGGAGCCGAGGATGGTGCCGCCGCGGGGCAGGATGCCGCGCACGGCGGGGATGTCGAGACGGACGGTGTCGTTCTCGAGAGGACCTCGCCAGCCGTCCCGGAAGCCGACGAAGTCATAGCCGTATTCCTGTACGCCCTTGCGGACGATGGCCCGGATGACGGCGTTGAGACCGGGGCAGTCGCCGCCTCCGGTCAGTACTCCGACCCGCATGGAAATGTCCCTTCGCCGCGGTTGCCTGGTGAGGCCACGCTAATGGTGATCCAGGTCACACAGGGATGGGTCGGAACGGCAATTCCGGTGAACTGTCGGGTGTTTGGTTTACGCGGCGTCAAGCGGGCGGCTGTTGGATCACTCGTCGTCGAGGCCCCGCTCGATCGCGTACCGCACCAGCTCCACGCGGTTGTGCAGCTGGAGCTTACCCAGGGTGTTCTGGACGTGGTTCTGGACCGTGCGGTGGGAGATGACCAGGCGTTCGGCGATCTGTTTGTAGCTCAGGCCCTTGGCGACGAGCCGCAGCACCTCGGTCTCGCGCTCGGTGAGCTGCGGGGCCTTCGGCTGGTCGGCGTCGGGGGCCGCGGGGGCGGGCTCGGAGGCGAGGCGGCGGTACTCGCCGAGGACCAGTCCGGCCAGGCCCGGCGTGAACACCGGGTCGCCGACGGCCGTACGGCGCACCGCGTCCAGCAGCTCCTCCGTCGAGGCCGACTTCAGCAGATAGCCGGTGGCGCCGGACTTCACGGCCTCCAGGACGTCGGCGTGCTCGCCGCTCGCGGACAGGACCAGGACCCGCAGCGCGGGGTTGTGGCCCACCAGCTCCTTGCAGACCTGGACGCCGGGCTTGGCGGGCAGGTTGAGGTCGAGCACGAGGACGTCGGGAGCGGCGGCCTTGGCGCGGCGTACGGCCTGGTCGCCGTCGCCCGCGGTGGCGACGACGTCGAAGCCGGACTCGGTGAGGTCGCGGGCGACCGCGTCGCGCCACATGGGGTGATCGTCGACCACCATGACCCTGATCGCGCCCTGCTGCCCGTCCGGCCCGCCCCGTCCATTTTCGGTGTCCGTCATCGCTGTCCCGCCTTCCCCCGTGCAGCGCTGCTGTCCTTCGGTACTTTCAGTTCCACTTCAGTGCCCTGCCCCGGCACCGAGATGAGCTCCGCGGTGCCGCCGATGTCGCGCAGCCGCCCCCGGATCGACAGGGCGACACCGAGCCGCCCTTCGCCCTCGGCCTGCGCGAGCCGTCCCTCGGGGATGCCCGGTCCGTCGTCCCGCACGGTGACGATCACCTCGCCGGGCTCGTCCTCGACGAGGATCCACGCGCGCGCGTGCTCGCCCGCATGCCGGCGTACGTTGTCCAGGGCGGCCCCCACGGCCGCGGCCAGCTCCCGCGCGGCGACCGGGGCCACGGACACCGGCGCGCCGGGCTCGGCGAGGCTGACCCTGGCGCCGGCGTACGGGGCGAGCAGCGCACGCAGATCGACGGGACCGGTGGAGTCGTCCGGCTCGTCGACGGCCCGTACGACGGCCCCCTCGGCGGCGTCCTCCGACACCCGCGACACGGGTACGAGTCCGCCCGAGACCAGCGTGCGCAGCGCGACCTCCTGCTCGCCGGCCATCCGGCCCAGCTCGGCCGCCTCGCCGCCGATGACGGCACCGCGCCGCTGCACCATCGCCAGCACCTGGAGCACGCTGTCGTGGATGTCGCGGGCGAGCCGCTCCCGCTCACGGGTGGCCGCCTCGATCTCCAGGGCCCGGGCGAGGGTGCGCTCGGAGGCGCGGGCGACCTCGACGACGTAGCCGATGGCGATGGAGGCGATCCAGACGAGCAGCACCATGTGGACGGTGTCGCGGGTGGGCACCCCGGAGCGTTCGATCAGGTTGGCGGCGGCGACCAGCGTGGAGGCGAAGGCGGCCCAGCGCCAGCCGCCCTTGATGGCGAACGCCAGCACGGCGCCCGCGGTCCATATCGACGGCAGGGTCGGCGCGCCGGCGTCGATCCGCTCGGGCGACTCGGCGATGCGGGTGAGGAGGATGCCGACGAGGGCGATGGTGAGGTCGGCGGTGAGGAAGCGCTTGGTGCAGCTCGCGGCGTTCGCGACCCTGGGCAGGGTGGCCAGCGTCCAGACGGCCAGGACGGCGTAGTAGGCGATGGCCACCCAGGGGCGGGCGACCTCGGTGTGGGCGCTGGCGAAGAGCCCGATCGCGTACACCATGGTCAGCACGCGGTAGCCGGTGAGCGCACGCCACAGCGGCTGCTCCACGGACATCCTCATGACCCGCTCGCGCTTGGCCATGCCCCCCACCCCTCGGCTCAGTGTGCGGCCGACTCTATTCGGACTGTTCCTTCTTCTTGCGTGCCTGTTCCTTCTCCGCCTTCGCCGCCTCCGCGATCTGCCGCTTGGCGGCGGTCGCGTACATGTCGACATACTCCTGGCCGGAGAGCTTCATGATCTCGTACATGACCTCGTCGGTCACCGCGCGGAGCACGAACCGGTCGTGCTCCATGCCCTGGTACCGGCTGAAGTCCAGGGGCTTGCCGATCCGGATGCCCGGCCGCATCAGCTTCGGCATGACCTTGCCGGGCGGCTGGATCTTCTCGGTGTCGATCATGGCGACCGGGATGACCGGCGCCCCGGTGGCAAGCGCCACGCGCGCGAGGCCGCCGGGCTTGCCCCGGTAGAGCCGGCCGTCGGGCGAGCGCGTGCCCTCCGGGTAGATGCCGAACAGCTCACCGCGCTCAAGGACCTCGATGCCGCTCCTGATGGCCGCCTCGCCCGCCCCGCGCGCCCCGGAACGGTCCACGGGCAGCTGGCCGACGCCCTTGAAGAACGCGGCCGTCAGCCGGCCCTTGACGCCCGGAGTGGTGAAGTACTCGGCCTTCGCGATGAAGGTCACCTTGCGGTCGAGGACCGCGGGCAGGAAGAACGAGTCGGAGAAGGAGAGATGGTTGCTCGCCAGGATGGCGGGACCCTCGGCCGGAATGTTCTCGAGGCCCTCCACCCAGGGCCTGAAGGCGACCTTCAGCGGTCCCCCGATGGCCACCTTCATCGTGCCGTACAACAACCGAGTGCCTCCTGTTTCCGTCGATCAGACCTTAACCCGGACCACCGTCAAAGAGTTCGACGGCCCTGGTCGGTGTCAGTGCGGTCGCGTACGGTGAAGCACACGCTCTCGTCCGTCTCGTCCCTCTCACGAACAGGAGACCGTAAGTGCCGGTCCTTCCTGGAGCCGAGCCGTACCGCCGTGAGGGCGGGGAGGTAGGGGTCCTCCTCTGCCACGGCTTCACCGGTTCCCCCCAGTCGCTGCGCCCCTGGGCGGAGTATCTGGCCGAGCGCGGGCTCACCGTCTCGCTGCCGCTGCTGCCGGGGCACGGCACGCGCTGGGAGGACCTGCAGGTCACCGGCTGGCAGGACTGGTACGCCGAGGTGGACCGCGCCCTGCGCAGCCTGCGCGACCGCTGTGAGCGGGTCTTCGTGGCCGGCCTGTCCATGGGCGGCGCGCTCGCGCTGCGGCTGGCCGCGAAGCACGGGGAGGAGGTCGCCGGCGTGGTCGTCGTCAACCCGGCGAACAAGGTGCACGGCCTGTCCGCGTACACCCTTCCGGTGTCCCGCCACCTCGTCCGTACGGCACGGGGGATCACCGGCGACATCGCGAAGGGCGGCGTCGAGATCGGGTACGACCGGGCGCCGCTGCACGCGACCCACTCCCTGCGGACCTTCTTCCGCCTGGTCGACGGCGAGTTGCCGCAGGTCACGCAGCCGCTGCTGCTCCTGCGCAGCAGGCAGGACCATGTCGTGCCCGCGGCGGACCCGGCCCGGATCCTGAGCAGGGTGTCGTCGACGGACGTAACGGAGATCGTGCTGGAACAGAGCTATCACGTGGCGACGTTGGACCATGACGCCGACCGGATCTTCGAAGAGAGCCTCGGCTTCATCGGCCGGCTCGCAACCGGCGTGGGCAAGGAAGGGACGACCGCACGTGGCTGAGCACGACTCCGACCGCGACAGGCGCGAGGACCGCGACGATCGCGAGCCGGAAGAGCAGCACGTCCCGTTCGACGAGGACGCCGCCTGGGCCGCGATCGTCGCCGGGTACGGGGAGGAGCCGCCGGACCCGCCGGGTGCGAAGCCGTTCAAGTCGGTGGAGGACCTGGCCCTGCTGGAGTCCGAGACGAACGACGGCAAGGAGCCCGAGGGCACCAAGGGCCAGGAGGCGCAGACGCCCAAGGACGAGGAGAAGCCGGTGAAGCCGCTGGGCAGCTCCGTCTCCTTCGCGCCCGGCGTCGGCGCCGGGCCGCGCGACTACAGCGCGCCCGAACCGGACGACGACGACTTCGACGCCGACGACGAGGGCCACTTCGTACCGCCGGAGCCGCCGCCGCTGCCCGATGCCGACGTGACCACGAAGTTCGCCTGGCTGGCCGTGGTCGGCGGGCCGGTGCTGCTGCTGCTCGCGGTCGTGCTCGGCTGGGACATGACCTGGTGGCTGGCCACCCTCGGCATCGGCGGGTTCCTGGGCGGGTTCGCGACGCTCGTGATGCGGATGCGCACGGACGACGACGAGGACGACGATCCGGGGCGGGGTGCGGTCGTCTAGAGGGCTGGGATTCTGAGGGCGGCCAGCACCGGAAGGTGATCCGTGGCCGCCCTCAGGTCTGTCTCCGTCACGCCGGGGTGGCCGAGGGGGACGCCGCAGCCGAGTACCTCCACGCCCTTCGTCGCGAAGATCGCGTCGATGCGTTGATGAGGGTCGGCCGGGGTGGAGGTGTACTCGCTGCCCCAGGGGGCGGTGGTCCAGCAGTCCTGCAGAGCGGTGGCCAGGCGGCTGAACGTGCGGCCGCCGGGGCGTTCGTTCAGGTCGCCGCCCGCGACGGCGTGGTCCACGCCCGTGCCGGCGAGGCGGTCGAGGAGCATGCCGGCCTGCTCGTAGCGCTCGTCCTTCTGCAGGGAGAGGTGGCAGCTCAGGACCCCGAGGCGGGCTCCGCCGAACCGGACCACCGCCGTGGCGAAGCCGCGCCGATGAAGGCCGGGGGTGAGGGGGAGGAGGACGTCCTCTGTTCGCTCGACGGTGGCTCTGAGGTTGCAGAGGATCGCAGGCCCGGCTGCTGTCGCACCGCCGGTGAGGATGACCAGGTTCGCCGCGCGGGCCAGGCGGGCGAGTTTCTTGCGCCAGCGGAAGAAGCGGGGGGCTTCCTGGAGCAGGACCAGGTCGGGGTTGCAGGCGGTGATGACGCGGGCGAGGGCGGCTGTGTCGTCGCGCATCGAGCGGATGTTGTAGCTGAGGACGCGGATGAGGGCTGAACCGTCGGGGTCTGTGCGGGACTCTGGGAGCAGCACCATGTGGATCAATGTACGCCCAATAGCTCGGGGCGCGAGGTTTGTTGGCGACTGCCGGTTCGTCGTGGCTTGTCGCGCAGTTCCCCGCGCCCCTGGGAGGCAAAGCGAGCGTTACATGATCGGGTCGGGCTCCCGGGCCAGGTCCGCCGCGCCCACCAGGCCCGCCTTGTTGCCCAGCTGGGCGGCGATCACATCCGCCACCGGGCGCCAGTTGCCGCCGACCAGCCAGCGCTTGTACGACTTGCGGATGGGGTCGAGGACCAGTTCGCCCTCGTCCGAGAGGCCGCCGCCGACGATGAAGGCGGACGGGTCGAAGAGGGAGGCCAGGTCCGCGAGGCCGGCGCCGGCCCAGCGGGCCAGCTCACGGTAGGAGTCGACGGCGACCGGGTCGCCCTGGCGGGCGGCCATGGAGATGTGCTTGCCCTCGATGCCGTCGGGGGTGCCGTCGCCCAGGGCGAGGAGGATCTCGGCGTTCTCGGGGGTGGCGTTGGCACGCTGCTTGGCGTATCTGACGAGGGCGCGGCCGGAGGCGTACTGCTCCCAGCAGCCCTGGCTGCCGCAGCCGCACAGCAGGCCGTCCGGCACCATGCGGATGTGCCCGAACTCGGCGGCCACGCCGTAGTGCCCGCGGCGCAGCTTGTTGCCGATGATGATGCCGCCGCCGAGGCCGGTGCCGAGGGTGATGCAGATGACGTTGCGGTGGCCCTTGCCCGCACCGAACTTGTACTCGCCCCAGGCCGCCGCGTTGGCGTCGTTCTCGACGACGACCGGGAGACCCACGCGGGCCTCGACCTTCTCCTTCAGCGGCTCGTTGCGCCAGTGGATGTTGGGGGCGAAGTAGACCTCGGAGCGCTGGCGGTTGACGTATCCGGCCGCACCGATGCCCACGCCGACGATCTCGTGCCCGGCGTGCGCGCCGTCCACCGCGGCAGCGATCGCGTCCACGATGCCCTCGGGCGTGCCCGGGGTCGGCACCTTGTGGGTCGAGAGGATGTTGCCTTCCTCATCGACCACGCCGGCCGCGATCTTCGTGCCGCCGATGTCGACGCCGATGGTGAGTCCCATGAATCCCTCAGTTTCGGTCGAGCCCCGCTACGGCCAACCGTACCCGAGGCCCTGCCGTCGGGGCTCCGTCGTCCGGTCGGCGGACGGGGCCCGGGGAGGGAGTCGTCCGGCGTCGGTCCCGGTGGGTGCTCAGTCCAGGTCGATGCGCTGGCCGGGACCGCTCTCGTCCCCCCGGTCGTCGTCGAGCTCGTCCAGCTCGGGGTCGTCGTCCGTGCGACCCGTCCACCGCCGCTCCTGGGCCTGGACGGCGGAGCGGTAGGCGGCGAGGATTTCGTTGCCGGCGGCGGCGAGGTGGTCGAAGACGTCCGGGTTGCGCTCGATGACGGGCTCGACGGCGGCCTTGGCCTGCTCCACGACCTGCTTGACCACCTGCTGGGCGGCCGGTCCGGCGACCGCGCCGAGCAGCGGGGACTGGATGGTCGACAGCTTGTCCGCGACGGCGTCGACGAGCTTGCGCAGTTCCTCGGCTGCCGAGCCCGGGGGCGGGCCGTACTGGGCGCGGCGGCGGGCCTTCTCCGCCGCGAGGTCCTCGGCGCAGGCCGTGGCCCAGGCGTCGGCGTCGGTCGCCCGCACCTCGTCCGCGGCCTCCTGCTTACCGGTGTCGGACGGGGGGAGCTCTTCGCTCATGACGGACTCCTGACTACGGTTCGTCTCTACGACGTTACCCGAACGGGCGTACCTGGTTCACCGCGCCCGAGGCCAGAGATCCGGATCCGGCGCGAACCGGATCCGCAGCTCGCCGTCCCGCAGCGCGGCCCCGTCGACGGCGCAGCGGCGCAGGGCGGACGGCAGGGGCACGATACGCCGGAACTGGCCCGCGGTGACGACGAGTTCGTCGCCGCGCCGGATGAGGTCGAGCTCGTCGCGTACGGCGCCTGGCAGAGGGATGGCCCAGACCAGGACGCCGTCGTCGGCGAGCCGGTCGGTGACGGGCCACTCGACCGTGGAGGAGGTGGCGTTGACGGCGGGTGCGGCGAGGGCGGCGAGGTCGTCGGCGCCGCGGGGGTCCCGGCCGAGATGCCCGATGCGGTGGACGTGATGGTCCTCCTGCCCCCACTCCTCCAGGACCTTGCGCTGCTGCGCGACGGGCCCGGCGAGCCAGCTGCCGGCCGCCGCCTCCCCCTCCGGCAGGACGCGGTTGGCGACCAGCAGGTCGGGGCGCAGGCCGCGCAGGGCGAGGGCGAGACCGGCGGCCCGTACGGCGTCGGCGCCGGCCGGGCCCGGCTCGGCGACCAGTCGTACGACGGTGTCGCGGTCGGCGACGACGGCCTCGACGGCGGCGAGCTCGACGTCCCAGCGGGCCGCGGTCTCGTACAGCCACTCCGCGGGCATCGGCACTCCGGCCAGCCGGCCCAGGACCGGCCGCAGGGCGCGGGCCGCCTGGCGTTCGGGCGGGAGCAGCCTGCGCAGGTAGCGGCGCAGCTCTTCGGGGAGGGAGAGCAGGGCGAGGGCGTGCGGGGTGGCGGGGAGGTCGACGACGAGAAGGTCATGGGCCTCGGCCAGCGCGGCGTCCCGCAGGGCCCGCAGCAGGGCGAGTTCCTCGGCGCCGGGGAGGGGGGTGACCTCTTCCGGGTCGAGGCGGGAGGCGCCGAGGAGGTCGAGGGCGGAGGCGGCGCGTTCCTGGAAGGCGGCGAGGTCCGCACGGAAGCCGACGGCGGCGTCCGGGCGCCAGGCGGTGAGGTGCTCGGTGACCCGGGTGGGGGCCGCTCCTGTGCTCGCGCCGAGGGCCGCGCCGAGGGTGTCGGTGCGGTCGGCGCTGAGGACCAGGGTTCTGGTGCCGTTGGCTGCCGCCGAGAGCGCGGTGGCGGCGGCGACGGTGGTACGGCCGCTGCCGCCCGGGCCCGTGATCAGGATGGTGCGCATGGGGCTGAACCGTAACGGACGCTGAGCTTCAGCCCGTTTGCGAGGTGCCCGGCGTTGCGGCTGGGGGACCGCTGGGCAACCGACGGCGCTGCAGCCGACCCAGGGGCGCGGGGAACTGCGCGACCGGCCACGACGGGCCCGGCACTACACAGGCACCTCTACGGCGCGCCCCCTACTTGCCCGACTCCACCCGCTTCTTCAGGCCCGCCAGTGCGCGGTCGATGATGACCTTCTCGGCCTTGCGCTTGATCATGCCCAGCATGGGGATCTTGACGTCGACGGTCAGCTGGTACGTGACCTCGGTCGAACCGGAACCCGCCGGCTTGAGGATGTAAGAGCCGTCCAGCGACCGCAGCATCTGGGACTTCACCAGCGTCCAGGACACCTCGTTCTCACCGGTCCAGGTGTACCCCAGCACTTGGTCGTCCTTGATCGCACCGGCGTCCATGACGAGGCGGACCTGCTCGGCGCGGCCCTGGTCGTCGGTCTTGAGGACCTCCGCCTCCTTCACCTCGCCGGTCCAGTCCGGATAGCGGGCGAAGTCGGCGATCACCCCCATGACGTCGGCCGGTGCCGCCTCGATCGTGATGCTCGAGCTGGTGTGTTCCGCCATCGCCGTGGCTCCTCCAGATGCGGGCCGGTAAGAAGTCGTGGTGCGCACGCGTGTGCAGCGTGAAGGCTACCGCGCGTCCGACCAGCCGACTTCACCCCCACCTGCGCCGTCGGCGGGAAAGTGCCCACCGGCCCCGAATTCGCTCACCATTCCAGTGCCCACGGCTTCCCCGACCCCGCGAAGTGCCCCACGTTCACGCACTCCGTCGCCCCGATCCGCATCCGGCGCGCCAGCGGCTGATGGACATGACCGAAAAGGGAGTAACGGGGACGCGTACGGCGAATCGCCTCCAGCAGCGCCCGGCTCCCCCGCTCGAAGCGCCGCGCGACGGTGTCGTACACCAACTCCGGGACCTCCGGCGGGATGTGCGTGCACAGCACGTCCACCTCGCCCACGGCCTCGATCTTCGCGGCGTACTCCTCGTCGCTGATCTCGTAGGGAGTCCGCATCGGCGTGCGCAGGCCGCCGCCGACGAAGCCGAAGACCCAGCCCCCGATCTCCACCCGCTGCCCGTCCAGCACGGTCGTGCCCGGCCCGGCGTACTCCGGCCACAGAGGCGGCATGTCGACATTGCCGTAGGTGGCGTACGTCGGTGTCGGGAACGCCGCGAACATCTCGGCGTACTGCTTGCGCACCGCCTTCTCGATCACCGCGCGCCGGTCCGAGCCGATCCCGGCCCACAGCCGCGCCCCGAACTCCCGCGCCTCATCGAAGCGCCGGGCGGTGCGCAGTTCCACGATGCGGTCGGCGTTCTCCACTCCGAACAGGTCGGGGAAGATGCCGCGCGAGTGGTCGGCGTAGTCCAGGAACAGCACCAGGTCGCCGAGGCAGATCAGGGCGTCCGCGCCCTCGCCGGCCCTGGCCAGGTCGCGTGCGTTGCCGTGCACATCGCTGACCACGTGTACGCGTGTCCTGCGGTTTCCCGTCGGTGTCGGTGCCATGACGATCAAGGGTAGGCCTGTGGGGCATACGTGAACAGTGGCGGCCGGACCGATGGTTACTGGCCAGTCGTCAGATCGCTCGACTACTGTGCGCGCAGAAACACCAATCCGTGTGACGCAGCGAACATCTCGCCGGGACCCCCTGTCGAAGAAGCCATACCGGCGGGTAACGTCCGGTCGGTCCAGTCGTGCTCTGGATTTCAACATGTGAATTCCCGAGCACTTGCCCGAGCCGTGGACCGTACCGTCGCATCACACAACGTCGTGGCGCCGGCGCCCTATGAGGAGCAGCAGTCTTGCGCGAGTTCAGCCTTCCGGCTTTGTACGAGGTCCCTGCGGACGGCAATCTGACCGACATCGTCCGCAGAAACGCCGCGCAGCACCCTGACGTCGCCGTCATCGCCCGCAAGGTGGGCGGTGTCTGGCAGGACGTGACGGCCACCGCCTTCCTCGCCGAGGTGCACGCGGCCGCGAAGGGGCTCATCGCCGCCGGGGTCCGGCCGGGCGACCGGGTCGGCCTGATGTCCCGTACCCGCTACGAGTGGACCCTGCTCGACTTCGCGATCTGGTCGGCGGGCGCGGTGACCGTGCCGGTGTACGAGACCAGCTCCGCGGAGCAGGTGCAGTGGATCCTCAGCGACTCGGGCGCGACCGCGATCATCACGGAGCTGGACAACCACACGGCCGCCGTCGAGTCGGTGCGCGACCGGCTGCCCGCGCTCAAGCACGTCTGGCAGATCGAGGCCGGCGGTGTGGAGGAGCTGGGGCGGCTCGGGCAGGACATCAGCGACGCGACGGTCGAGGAGCGCAGCTCGCTGGCGAAGGCCGACGACCCGGCGACCATCGTGTACACGTCCGGTACGACCGGCCGCCCGAAGGGCTGTGTGCTCACCCACCGCAGCTTCTTCGCCGAGTGCGGGAACGTCGTCGAGCGCCTGCGCCCGCTGTTCCGCACCGGCGAGTGCAGCGTCCTGCTCTTCCTCCCGCTCGCGCACGTCTTCGGCCGCCTGGTGCAGGTCGCGCCCATGATGGCGCCGATCAAGCTGGGCACCGTCCCGGACATCAAGAACCTCACCGACGAGCTGGCGGCGTTCCGGCCGACGCTGATCCTGGGCGTGCCGCGCGTCTTCGAGAAGGTCTACAACTCGGCGCGCGCCAAGGCCCAGGCCGACGGCAAGGGCAAGATCTTCGACAAGGCGGCGGACACCGCGATCGCGTACAGCAAGGCGCTGGACACCCCGTCCGGTCCGTCCGTCGGCCTGAAGATCAAGCACAAGGTCTTCGACAAGCTGGTCTACAGCAAGCTGCGCGCGGTCCTCGGCGGCCGGGGCGAGTACGCCATCTCCGGCGGCGCCCCGCTCGGCGAGCGCCTCGGCCACTTCTTCCGCGGCATCGGCTTCACGGTCCTGGAGGGCTACGGCCTGACCGAGTCCTGCGCCGCGACCGCCTTCAACCCCTGGGACCGGCAGAAGATCGGCACGGTCGGCCAGCCGCTGCCGGGCTCGGTGGTCCGCATCGCGGACGACGGTGAGGTGCTGCTGCACGGCGAGCACCTGTTCAAGGAGTACTGGAACAACCCGGGCGCGACCGAGGAGGCGCTGGCCGACGGCTGGTTCCACACCGGGGACATCGGCACCCTCGACGAGGACGGCTACCTCAGGATCACCGGCCGCAAGAAGGAGATCATCGTCACCGCGGGCGGCAAGAACGTCGCCCCGGCCGTGATCGAGGACCGGATCCGGGCGCACGCGCTGGTCGCCGAGTGCATGGTGGTGGGCGACGGGCGGCCGTTCGTGGGCGCGCTGGTCACCATCGACGAGGAGTTCCTGGGCCGCTGGGCCGCCGAGCACGGCAAGCCGGCGGGTGTCACCGCGGCGTCGCTGCGCGAGGACGCGGACCTGATGGCCGCCATCCAGTCGGCAATCGACGACGGCAACGCCGCGGTGTCGAAGGCGGAATCGGTGCGGAAGTTCCGCATTCTGTCCTCCCAGTTCACGGAGGAGTCGGGCCATCTGACGCCGTCGCTGAAGCTCAAGCGCAACGTCGTGGCTAAGGACTTCGCGGACGAGATCGAGGCGATCTACCAGAAGTAGGCCGCCTTCCGGCCACACGTCACAGGCGTCATGGCGCGGTGTCCTCGGCGAGGACCCGCGCCATCGTCCGTTCCGCGAGCGCGGTGATCGTCACGAAGGGGTTCACCCCGATCGACCCCGGCACCAGCGAGCCGTCGGTGGCGTACAGCCGCGAGTACCCCTTCACCCGGCCGTAGTCGTCGGTCGCCTTCCCGAGCACGCACCCGCCCAGCGGGTGGTAGGTGAAGTCGTCGGCGAAGACCTTGTTGGACGAGCCGAACAGGTCGTACCGGTAGATCGTGGCGTTCGCCGCGTTGATCCGGTCGAACAGTTTCTTCGCCATGCCCACCGAGACGGCACTCTGCGCGGCGGTCCAGCCCAGCTTCACCGCGCCGGAAGCGGAGTCGTACGAGAACGACGCCCGCTCCGGATTCTTGGTGATCGCCAGATAGAGGCTGACCCAGTGCTCCAGTCCCGTCGGCAACGGAGCGATCTCGGCGAAGACGGGGTTGGCGGCGTTGGCCCAGTCGTCGATGCCCATGACCGGCATGGTCGACTGGTTGGCCCCGACGGTGTCCCACAGGTGGTTGGCCCGCCCGAGCATCACGTTGCCGTTGGTCCCCCACCCGGTGCCGACGCTCGCGTCCAGGGCGGGCAGCGTGCCCGACTCGCGGGCGCGGACGAGGAGTTCGGTCGTGCCGACGCTGCCGCCGCCGAGGAAGAGGTACGTACAGCCGTACTCCTTGGTCTCGACGACGGTGCCGGTGTTGTCGATCCGGTCGGCGGTCAGGACGTACGTCCCGTCGGGTGCCCTGCTGATCGACGTCACCCGCTCCAGGGTGTGGACGGTGACGTTCCCGGTGCCGAGCGCGGAGGCGAGGTAGGTCTTGTCGAGGCTGCGCTTGCCGTGGTTGTTGCCGTAGATGACCTCCTGTCCGAGCGCGGACCTGGTCGCTGTGCCGGCGGCCTCGCGCTGCATGTGGGCGAAGTCGTAGACGTTGGGGACGAAGGTGGTCTTCAGGCCGGTGTTCGTCGCGTGCTTGCGGGAGATCCGGGTGAAGCGGTACCACTCCGTGGACTCGAACCAGGCGGGGTCGATGGTGTTGACGCCCAGCATGGAGCGGGCGCGTGGGAAGTACGTGCTGTACATCTCCGCGGTGTCCACGGTCGGGAACTGCTCGGCGAAGTAGGACTGGAGCGGGGTGACCGCCATGCCGCCGTTGACCAGGGAGCCGCCGCCTACGCCTCGGCCGACGTAGACGGACATGTGGTCGTAGTGCACACGGTCGAGGACGCCCGGGTAGAGGCCGATGTCCTTGTTGACGACGTCCAGCCAGAGGAAGGTGGCGAGCGGGGCCTCGGTGCGGGTGCGGAACCACATGGAGCGCTGGTCGGGGGCGGCGGTGGAGCAGAAGACCTTGCCGTCCGGGCCGGGGGTGTTCCAGAGGCGGCCCATCTCCAGGACGATCGTGCGGATGCCGGCCTGGCCGAGGCGGAGGGCGGCGACCGCGCCGCCGTAGCCGGAGCCGATGACTATCGCCGGGGCGGATTCGACTGCGTCGGGCTCGGCGGCTTGGGCCGATTGGAGGGCGATGCGGGTGAAGCCGAGGGTGGCGGCGGTTTGGAGTGCCGCCATGCCTAGGATTTGACGTCTTGTCAGCTGACGCTGCATCAGGTTTGATGTCATGTGCGCAGCATGTGCGGATTATTGGGTTCCGCCTAGTGGGGTGCCAGGTATTCGTTGTTGACGTGTGCGGGTTGTTCGTGGCTTGTCGCGCAGTTCCCCGCGCCCCTAAAAAGGGGCGTTGCACTACAGCAGGGCTTGCAGCTTCTCCGCCAGCAGGTCCCAGCGCCACTTCTCCTCGACCCACTCCCTGCCCCGCTCCCCCATCCTGCGGCGCAGCTCGGCGTCTCCCAGGAGCGTGACGATGCGGTCGGCCGCCTCCTCCGGGGAGCCGCCCCTCACCACCCAGCCCGTCTCGCCGTCCAGCACCGCGTCCGGGGCACCGCCCGAGTCCCCGGCCACGACCGGCAGCCCGGTCGCCGACGCCTCCAGGTAGACGATGCCGAGCCCCTCCACATCGAGCCCGTTCCTCCGTGTCCGGCACGGCATCGCGAAGACGTCTCCGGCACCGTAGTGCGCGGGCAGCTCGGACCAGGGCACGGGCCCCGTGAAGCGGACGGAGGCGGCGACCCCCGTCTCGTGGGCCATCCGCCGCAGGTCCTTCTCGTACGGACCACCCCCGACGATCAGCAGCACGGCGTCCGGCTCGGCGGCCAGGATGCGGGGCAGCGCCTGGATCAGGGTGTCCTGGCCCTTGCGCCGCACGAGCCGGGACACGCACACCACCACCGGGCGGTCCGTCAGGCCCAGCCGTGCCCGCACCTCGTCGCCGCCCGACCCGGGATGGAAGGTCTTCTCGTCGACCCCCGGCGGCAGCTGCGCCATCCGTGAGGCCGCGTCCGGCGTCAGCGCGGTGGCGATCCGTGAGCGCGTGTAGTCGCCGAGGTAGGTGATCGTGTCCGTCGACTCCCCGATCCGCCGCAGCAGCTGCCGGGCCGCCGGCAGCTGGGCCCAGCCCGCCTCGTGGCCGTGGGTCGTGGCCACCAGCCGCTCGGCGCCCGCCCTGCGCAGGGCCGGTGCCATCAGGCCGAGCGGTGCCGCCGCCCCGAACCACACCGACGTGCACCCGTGCTCGCGCAGCAGCTCCACCGCCCGCCGCGTCGCCCCGGGCGACGGCAGCAGCATCGTCGTACGGTCCCGCACCACCGTGAAGGGCTGCTCGGCGTCGAAGGCGGCCGTGGCCTCGATGCCCTCGCGGCTGCGCTTCCAGGTGGAGGCGTAGACGACCAGCCGCTCCGGGTCGAGCCGCAGCGCCATGTTGTGCAGGAACGCCTGGATGCCGCCGGGGCGGGGCGGGAAGTCGTTGGTCACGATCAGGGTCTTGTGCATCGCCGCCGACCTTACCGAAGCCGCTGTTCACAGCCGGGGCTCGGCCGCGTTTATGGCCCGCACACAGCTGGACAGGACATCATGTTCCCCTCAAGGCGGGAAGCGAACGGCAGGGGAAGCGGTGGAGACGACGGGCACGCGGCGGTCCCTGGCGTGGCTTCTGGGGATCTGGTGCCTGACCAGACTGGTCCTGCTGCTCTGCGTGTTCAAGGTCTACGTCTTCCCCGGCCCGGACGTCACCAGCGACGTGTCGGTGATCTACCAGGGCTGGTACGACGTACTGCGCACCGGAACGTTCCCGCTGGACGACGTCACCTGGCAGTACCCGCCCGCCGCGGCCCTCGCGATCCTCTCCCCCGCGCTGGTGTTCTGGCTGGACTACGCGTCGGCGTTCTTCGTGCTCTGCTTCACCGCGGACCTGGCCGTCCTGCTCCTCCTGCTGTACGCGGGCCGGCGTCCGGACCGGACGCTGCGCGGGGCCTGGGTGTGGGTCGTGGGGGTGCCGCTGCTCGGGCCGACCGTGTACGCCCGCTACGACGTGATGGTCACCGCCGTCGCCGTGGCCGCGCTGCTCGCCGGCGCCCGGCACCCCCGGCTGATGGGCGCGCTGACGGCCTTCGGGGCCATGCTGAAGGTGTGGCCGGTGCTGCTGCTGGTCGCCGCCCGCAGGCGCGGCGCATGGGCGTCGGCCGCGCTCACCGCCGCCGGCCTGGCGGCGCTGTTCGCCCTCGCCATGCCCGGCGCCTTCGCCTTCCTGACCTTCCAGCGCGACCGCGGCACCGAGGTGGAGTCGCTGGGCGCCCTGGTCTTCCATGTGGCCCGGCACCACGGCTGGGACGGCCAGGTGCTGCTGAACTACGGCTCGGTGGAGTTCCTCGGCCCGTACGTCGACGCCGTCAGCACGGCCGCCCTCGCCCTCAGCGGCCTCGCCTTCGGCTGGCTGCTGCTGTGGCGGCTGCGGGCGAGGCGGTTCGAGGCGCACACGCTCGCGGACGCGGCCTTCGTGGCGGTGCTGATGTTCACGACGACCAGCCGGGTGATCAGCCCCCAGTACCTGGTGTGGCTGGTCGGCCTCGCGGCCGTGTGCCTGTGCTTCCGCGGCAGCCGGATGAGGCTCCCCGTCGGCCTGGTCCTGGCAGCGTCCTTCGTGACGGTCCTGGAGTTCCCGGTCTGGTTCGCGCACGTCGTCGCCAGTGACACCCTCGGCGTCACCCTGCTCTTCCTCCGCAACGGCCTGCTGGTCCTCGCCACGCTCCTCGCGGCCCGTGCGCTGTGGCGCTCGACGGTGACCCCGGCGACCCCCCTGCCCGTACCGGCTCAGGCCACCCGCGCCAAGGAAACCTCGCTGCCCTCCTGACGCCGGGCCCGCCGCAGCAGCACCAGCACCGCAGCGCACTGCACGCCCATGGAGAGCGCCAGGGCCAGACACACGCCGGGCAGCCCGAGCCCCGACAGGCCGTACGCGAGCGGGAGCTGTACGGCCGTACCGAGCACGGTCACCCGCAGCAGCACCGGCGCCTGCCCGCCCCCCTCGAAGACCCCGCCGAGCGCGATGAAGCAGGCCATCAGGACGAGGTAGGGCCCGACACAGCGCAGGAACAGCACACCGGCGTGGGCCACGGCGGGTCCGGCACCGAACGCGGCCATGATCCACGGAGCCGCAGCGCCGAGCAGCACGGCCGCCACCAGCCCCACGCTCCCGGACACCAGCACCGCCTGCCGCCCGATCGCCCGCCGCGCGTCCCGACCCGCGCCGAGCAGGTGCGCGGTGTGGATGGCGGCGGCCTGGCGTACGGCGTAGAAGGCCATGGTGGCGACGTACATGACCTTGTACGCGATCGAGTACGCGGCCACCTCCGTCACCCCCAGCCTCGCCACGATCGCGACCAGCACCAGCGCGCCCGCCTGCCGCACGGTGAAGTCGGCCGACATCGGCAGCCCGGTCCGCAGGGTCCGGCGCAGGGCGGCGCCGGCCGACTCGGCGGGCCGCGCCTCGGCAGCCGTGCGCAGCAGGCGATTCCGGCGCAGGGCGACCAGCCCCACGCCCAGGGCCACGATCCGGCACAGCACGGTCGAGACGGCGGCGCCCTGGACGCCGTAGAAGTGGATGAGGAACGGGTCGCAGACGAGGATGAGCCCGTTGGCCAGCAGGGCCAGCCGCATCGGGGTCCTCGTGTCGCCGGCGCCTTTGAGGATCCCGTCGAGAAGCTGCTGCGCGAAGAACACCGCCACCCCTGGCAGCGAGATCGCGAAGTAGCCCACCGCGAGCGGCACCGCAGCGCCGTCGCCCCCGCCGAGCACCAGCCGCGCCAACGGCTCCCGCAGCAGCAGCCCGCCCGCCACGACGACCGGCGTGACCAGCGCCCACACGGCCCAGCCTCCGCGCACCGCCGCCCGCACCGCTCCCCCGTCCCGCGCGCCCCTGGCGTGCGCGACCAGCACCGTCGTACCGGAGCCGAAGACGAGCGCCACGCCGAGCAGGACGTTCTCGGTGTTGGTCGCGACCGCCACGGCGGCCACGGCCGGGCCGCCCAGCCGGGACACCCAGACGGTGTTGATGATCCCGGCGGCGACGGAGGCGAGGAGCGAGAAGTAGACGGGCTGGGCGAGAGAAACGAGTTGCCTGCGGTGCGTGTTCACGGATGGGTCCCCCGATACGAGCTACCTCGATACGAGCTACCTCGTTTCGAGGTAGCTCGATAAGAGGTACCATCGACTCATCACGTACGCAAGGAGGACCGGAGGACCATGCTGGAGCTGTCGATCCTGGGGTTCCTGGCCGAAGCGCCCCTGCACGGCTACGAGTTGAAGGAGCGCATCAAGGCGCTGAGCGGCCATGTCCGGCCGGTCAGCGACGGCGCGCTCTATCCGGCGATCACACGCCTCATCAAGGCGGGCAAGCTCGACGAGCACGCGGAGCCCGGCGCGAGCGCCGCCCCGCGCCGGATTCTGTCCCTCACCGACAAGGGCCGCGAGGACCTGCTGGAACGCCTGCGTCACCCCAAGCCGGTCGACATCACCGACCAGGTGCGCTTCAACACCGTCCTGTCCTTCCTGCGGCACCTGCCGGACCGCCGGGAACAGGCCGAAGTGCTGCGCCGCAGGCTGGAGTTCCTCACCGCGCCCACGAGCTTCTTCTACGAGGGCGGGGAGCCGGTGCGGGCGGAGGAGGCCGAGGACCTGTTCCGCCGGGGCATGCTGCGGGTCGCCCGGGCGACCGGCGAAGCGGAGCGCGCGTGGCTGACGGAGGCCGTCGCGCAGCTGGATCAGCCGAGTTGAGCGCGCGGGATCAGGCGAGTCGGGCGCGCCGGGTCAGGCGAGTCGAGCCCGGAGGTAGTCCCGCCACTGCGCCGTGAAGTCCTCCAGCGACGTACCCAGCACGTCCTTCAGCGCTCCCTCGACCGCCCCCGCCCGCCGCTCGTGCGCGCCCACGGCCCGGTAGAACTCGACGAGTCCGACCTCGCCCCAGCGCTCCGCGATCATCCGGCAGGCCATCCAACCGCTCTCGTACGCCCGTGCCAGCCTGCCCGAGTCGCCGGTGAAGCCGAAGTCCGCGTCGGACGGGAGTGACTGCGGGCCCCGGCCCTCGGTCACCGCACGCCACAGTTCGGGCGCGGCCTGGGACGGGGAGCGGCCGCTGCCGAGGTAGCCGACCCAGTCGGCGTAGCCCTCGGACAGCCACAGCGGGGTGGCGGCGGTCGTCTCGGCCCGGGTGGCGACATGGGTGGTCTCGTGGGTGAGGACGACCTGCTTGGCGGTGGCGCCGAGCACGCCGTACGCGTCGGGGTTGACGATGATGCGGTCGGCGGGCGCGTTCGCCGGGGCACCGGTCTCGCCGGTGGTGACCGCGGCGATCCCGCGGTAGGACGACGCGGGCGAGCCGAGGAGGCCCGCCATGCCGGCCAGTGACTTCGGGACGAGGACCACCACATGCCGGGCCCAGTGCGTGCCCCACGCCTGCGACACGGCCGGCACCGCGTCGTCCGCCAGCTCGGCGTACGACCGCAGCGCCGCGGCGGACTGCCCGACGCCCAGGACGAGGCTGTGCTCACCCCGTGCGATGCTCACCGCGCCCTGGTCCCACAGCTGCTGGGCGGAGCCCTTCGCGGGCCGCTCGGCCCGGACGTACCAGTGGCCCTCAGCGTCGAGGCTCAGGCTCAGTGTGCGGCCGGCGGTGACGGGAGCGCGGTCGTAGCCCTGGACGCGGTAGTGCAGCTCGGCCTCGGCGGTCGCGGTGTCGCCCGTGCGGCGCAGGCCGGTCAGGCGGTACGACCAGTCGGCGAGGGGCAGCGCGCGCAGGTTGCCGAACCAGTCCCGCGCGCCCGCGCCCAGGAACGCCGCCTCGTCGCGGTCGAGTATCGCCGCGGACCGCCGGTCGAGGACGCGCTGCACCTCGGCCCTGGCGCTGTCGGTGCCGGGCCGCCCGCCGCACCCCACGAGGGAGACGAGCAGCAGACACAGCGCGACGACCATGCGCGCTCCCGGCACCCGCCTTCGACCAGCCATTTCCCGATCGTACGGCGGGAAGGGCACACGAGTCAGACCCCCGTGCGGCCCCACGGCACGATGCCGCCCGCCCCGGCGGCGAGCCACCCGGCCCCGCCGCCCCGGACCGAGACCGGCCGACACGGGCGCGCTCCCCCAACCGCCGCCTCCCAACCGCCATGGGCGAACCGGCCGACGCGACATCGGTCACAGCCCGGCCACCAAGCCGCTCAGCCCGACCACCTGCGCCGTCCCGGGCGCCCCCATGCACAGCCACCCGGACCACACCGACCCGGATCCAGACCGACCGACACGGGCGCGCTCCCCCCCAACCACCGTCGGCGAACCGGCTGGCACGGCATCGGCCACCACCCGGCCACCAAATCGCTCAGCCCGACCACCTGCGCCGTCCCGGGCGC
>NZ_JBITLW010000008.1:489912-508046 GCF_044465645.1 Streptomyces sp. NPDC049627
AACCACCGTCGGCGAACCGGCTGGCACGGCATCGGCCACCACCCGGCCACCAAATCGCTCAGCCCGACCACCTGCGCCGTCCCGGGCGCCCCCATGCGGAGCCGTCCGAGCCACGCCGACCCGGATCGAAGCCGACCGACACGGGCGCGCTCCCCCTCCAACCGCCGCGCCCTCAAGCGCCGTCGGCAAGTCGGTCGGCGCGGTACCGGCCGGAGCCCGGGCGCCAGGCCGCTCGGCACGGACACCGCGCTCCACCCGGGGCGTACCCCGGTCCGGAGCCGGTCCGGGTCATACCCTGGTGACCGTCGCCCCCGGGATCATGCCGACCGGGTCGTAGCGCACGGGGGCGCCGGGGTAGGGCGCGTGGATGACCTGGCCGTTGCCGACGTACATGCCGACGTGGCTGGCGTCGGAGCGGTAGGTGACCACGTCGCCGGGCTGGGCCTCGGAGAGAGGGACCTGTCGGCCGGCGTACCGCTGGCCCTGTGAGGTGCGCGGCAGGGAGACGCCGGCCTGGGCGTACGACCACTGGATCAGGCCCGAACAGTCGAAGCCGTAGGGGCCGTTGGCGCCCCACACGTACGGCCTGCCCAGCGCGGACTGGGCGGCGGCGACGGCGGCCGCCGCGCGGGCCGAGGACGCGACGGCGTTGCCGAAGTCGGGCAGGATGTCGCGGCCGGAGCGGGAGGCGCGGTCGTAGGCGGCGCGGTCGCTCGCCGTGAGGGAGTTCAGCAGCCTGCGGGCCTGGGCGAGTTTGCGCTCGACGGTCCGCTTGTGGGTGGCGACGGCCTTGCGGCTCTTCTCCAGTTCGGTGAGCTGCTTGGCCGCTTCGGAGCGCTCCTGCGCGAGCACGCGCATGGCGTCCTGAAGGTCCTTCAGCTCCCCGGCCTGGTGGGCGCTGATCCGGGCGATCCGGGCGGCCTTGTCGAGGTAGTCGGCCGGGTCGTCGGAGAGCAGCAGGGCAAGGGAGGGGTCGATGCCGCCGGAGCGGTACTGGGCACCGGCCAGCAGACCGAGCGCGTCCCGCTTGGAGTTGATGTCCTCCTGCTGGCGGGCGATCCGGTCCTGCGCCCTGCGCACCTGGTCGCGGAGCTTGTCGGCCCGCTCGTCGGCCTTGTTGTAGGCCTCGGTGGCCTTCTCAGCCTCCTCGTAGAGGCGGTCCACCTTGGCCCGGGTGTCGTCGTGCGGTGCGGCCGTGGCCGGTACGACTCCGAGAGCCGTGGCGGCGGCTGACATGACACAGAGCGCTGCACCGGTGCCGCGGTCGAAACCGGACGGTGCAAGGCGACGATGGGACCCCACGGGAAGCCGCTCTCCTTCCGCTGGCGGACAAGGACTCGTCCCCCCGCATCGGGGGAAACGCGGCAGACAGTAACTCCGTGCGGCGGTGACGACCAACGCCCTCTGTGGGCACACAAAGTGACGCCCCGCCTCTGACGCAGGTCATGGGCGGGGCGTGGGGTCAGGCGGGGGTGCCGCAATTCGCTCGTTCGGGCGGCACCTTGTGTTGATCTTGCAGGCGTACGGCCCGGGTCAGATGCGGACGCCAAACTGGAACGGCATGTTGTTGATCGACTCGTAGCGGACGGTCGTGCCGGTGCGCGGGGCGTGCAGGATCTGGCCGTTGCCCGCGTAGAAGCCGACGTGGTGCAGGTCGCCGTAGAACAGGACCAGGTCGCCGACCTTGAGCTCCGACTGGCTGTAGATGCGCGTACCGGCGTTGGCCTGGGCCTGCGAGGTGCGCGGTATCGAGACGCCGGCCTGGGCGTAGGCCCAGGAGGTCAGGCCCGAGCAGTCGAAGGAGGACGGGCCGGAGGCGCCGTAGACGTAGGGCGAGCCGATCTTGCTCTGGGCGGCCTGGAAGGCGGCCATGGCCCGGCCGGAGGCGGAACCGGTGTCGCCGAGGTCCACGCGGTCGGCGGAGGAGCGGCTGGCGCGGGCCTCCTCGGCGGCGAGGGCGGCCTTCTCCGCCGCCGTCAGGGAGTTGAGCAGCTTCTGCGCCTCGGCGAGCTTGGCCTGGACTTCCTTCTTCTTCTTGCCCAGCTCGGTGCGGGTGGAGGAGAGGTCCTTGAGCTTGTCGGCGGCCTCGGCGCGCTGCTGGGCGAGCTCGCGCTGCTTCTGCTGGATCTTCTTCAGCTGGTCGACCTGCTGGGCGCTGAGCTGGTCGGCGGTGGACGCCTTGTCCAGGTAGTCGTCCGGGTTCGACGACAGGAACAGCTGGAGGGACGAGTCGATGCTGCCCGTGCGGTACTGGGCGGCGGCCGCGAGGCCCATGGCGTCGCGCAGCTCGTTGAGCTCTTCCTGGCCGCGGGCGACGTTGTCCTGGATGGTGGAGATCTCCTTCTGGAGCTTCTCCTGCTTCTCCTTGGCCCCGTTGAACTTCTCGGTGGCCTGCTCGGCCTGCTCGTAGAGCTCGTCGACCTTGGCCTTGACCTCGTCCTTGCTGGGCTTCTCGCTGGGGGCCGCGTTGGCGGCCTGCGAACTGATGGCCACGGCAGCGGCGGCTGCGGTGGTCAGCACGGTCACGCGTGCCCGGCTCGGCTGTTTGGGTCGACGGTGGGACGCCACGGAGGTGAACTCCTTCTTCTGAGTGATCACCCGCTCGGAGGTTCGACGCCAGACCCTAGTGACCCTCTTGTGATCAGATCAAATCCTCACACGAAAAATCTCGTCACACACGTCATTCTTTACACACAACTCACATGTGGTCATGCGCCCTTGACCCTGCGTTGCCTGCCGACCAGGCCAATTCGGGCATTGCCTCTGTACGTTGGCCTATTCAGGACAGTCGCTTCAGAAGCACCGCAGAAGCCACCGGCCGCGCCCCGGCCCGGGCCACCCCGTCGGCCACCTCGCGGTCGGTGGAGGCGACGATGACCGGCCGGCCCGGCGGCTCGGCGCGCACCAGCTGGCGGATGAGCTCGTCGGCGGTCACGCCCGGCTTGGAGAACAGCACCCGCACCCCGCGCGGCGGAGCCAGCAGCACCGGCGCGGCCAGTTCGGCCCCGTCGAAGACGCAGGTCACCTCGGCGCCGGTCTGGGCGGCGAGCTGCGAGAGCTGGCCGAGGAGCCTGAGCCGCTGCTTCTCCAGGGGCATCTGGGGATAGCCGGTCTTGGTGACGTTGTAGCCGTCGACCACCAGGTGGGCCTGCGGGAGGGCGAGGAGCTGGTCGAGGATCGCGGGGTCGTTCTCGGACAGGGCCCGTGCGGCGATGTCCTTCGGGGTCATGCGGCCCGGTTCGACCGCGTCCACGGTCTCGGCGGGCCGTACGGAGACCGGCGGCAACGCCAGTTCGCGGCGCAGCCCTTGGGCCGCGTCCAGGAGGGTGTCCAGAAGCAGCCGGACGCGCATGTCCTCGACACTGCGCCCCTCGCGTGCTGCTTTGCGCGTGGCTTCCAGGGCCGCCTCGGCCTCCCCGAGCCGTGCCTTGAGCCGCCGGGTCTCGCTCTCGGCGGCGGAGACCTGGGCGTGCCCCTCGGCGCGCACGGCCTCGATCTCGCCCTGGACCCTGCGCAGGGCGGCCTCGCCGCGCTTGACGTCACTGAGGGCGGAGCGCAGCTTCCGGTGAAGCGATTCGGCTTCCTTCTTGGCCGCGTCCAGCTCGGCGCGCAGCCGCTCGGTCTCGTGCCGGGTGTGCTCCCGGGCGTGGACGAGCTCCTCCCGCAGCCGCTCCAGCTCGGCGCGGTTCTCCTCGTCGGCGCGCTCGGCGTCGGCCCGCTGGGCCTCCTCGCCGGCCGCGGTGACCAGCTTGACCCAGCCGGTGGGCCGCAGAACATAGGCCGCGGCCGCCACGTCGAGCGGATCCGCGGCCGGAGGCGCCGAGCCGGAGTCGAGAGCGCCGGAGAGCTCCGGCTGGGTCTCTCTGAACTTCTCCCCGATGCGCTGCCGGAACAGCGGATCGGTCTCCAGCGCCGCCGCCATGGCGTTGCCGGCGAACTTGGCCCGGCGGTTCGGCGCGAACCGGGCGTACTGCCGCAGTTGCGCGGGCAGTTCGCCGACGGTCAGTCCGCCGAACCCGTCGGACACGATCTGTACGACCTTGCGCCGTACCGCGTCGGGCAGCGGACGGTCGAGCACCTCAGCGGCGCCGTCGCCCGGCCCCCCGCCTTGTGTCTCCACCATCCGTCAACACCCCAATTGCCTGTGCGGGGCCCGCTCCGGTCAGGAGCCGGCGCCCGGCCTGTCCACGAGTTCCACCTTGTCCACGGCGTTGCACCAGCGGCAGCGCACCGACTCGATCGTCTCACTGAGCACCTCGCGCTCCTCGACCTTGGGCTCACCGGCCAGATCGAGGTGGACGTACTCCACGACCTTGGACGAGCGCGTCACGTCGAAGCGCGTGAGGTTGCCGCAGAGGGTGCAGCGCCACCGCGTCGTGGCGGTCGGCAGGGGAACCGTCATCGTGACCGTGCTCTTTCCTTCTAGGTCTTCTATTGTCCGTGACGCCCCGGGACTCCCCGGTGCGTGTGGCTCGTAACCCTACGGCCTGGCGGGTACTCGCCGCCTGTCCGTCTCGGGCGGCGAGGCGGTCTGTGCGCGTGCGTCCCGTTACGTCATGCTCTGTGTTCATGATCGGCAACTGGAGCGTGGCGCATTTCGGGACTCGGTTCGGCAGGGCGGGCCGATCGGTCCGGTCGGTCTTCCGCTCGTCGGCGCCGGTGACGTACGGGCTCATCGCCCTGTGCTGTCTGCTCTTCCTGACCGGCCCCGCGGCGGGACTCAATCCGGCGTACGGCTCCGGCGAGGGGCTGCTCGCCGCGCAGCGGGCCTATTTCCACCGCTGGGGCGTCGTCCCCGCGGAGCTGTTCGAGGGGGCGCCCCGGGCCGTCCTCACGCCTGCCACGGCCCTCTTCGTGCACGGCAGCTGGGTGCACCTGCTCGGCAACATGCTCTTCCTCTACGTCTTCGGCGTGATGACCGAGGAACGGATGGGCCGCGTCCAGTTCACGCTCTTCTACCTGGGCTGCGGCTACCTGGCCCTGCTGGGCTATGCGGCCGCCAACGACGACTCCGGCCAGTCCCTGGTCGGCGCGTCCGGGGCGATCTCGGCGGTCCTCGGCGCGTTCCTGTTCCTCTTCCCCGGGGCGCGCGTCACAAGCCTGCTTCCGTTCCTGCTCTTCCTGCCGCTGCGCTTCCCCGCCTGGGTCGTGCTGCCCTTTTGGGTGGCCCTGCAGTGGGTGGCGGCGGGGCGGGCGGACCAGGGGCCCGGGGTGGCGTATCTGGCGCACCTGGTGGGGTTCGCGGTGGGGTTCGGTTACGCGTGGGCCCGGTTCGGGCGTACGACTAGAGTGAAGGCCGCCCCTGCTCCGGCCTCCGAGGGAGAGAACCAGCCGTGATCACCGCGATCGTCCTCATCAAGACCAGCGTGGACCGGATTCCCGAGATCGCGGAGCGGATCGCTTCGCTGGAGACCGTCAGCGAGGTCTTCTCGGTCACCGGTACCTACGACCTGATCGCCATGGTGCGGGTGAAGCAGCACGAGGACCTCGCCGAGGTCATCCCGGGCCGTATCAGCAAGATCCCCGGCGTGGAGGCGACGGACACGCACGTGGCGTTCCGGACGTACTCGCAGCACGACCTGGAGGCGGCCTTCGCCATCGGGCTGGACAGCTAGCTACACCTTGAGGTCCAGGGCGGTGATGCTCTGGTCCGTGTTGACGTAGAGGCGGGTGCCGTGGAGCGCCGGGGGCACCATGGACTCGGAGGTGTCGACCGGCACCGACCAGCGGCGCTTGCCGTCCAGTCCGACGGCCTGGACGGCGCTCTCGGTCTGCACGTAGATCGTCTCGCCGGCGACGGCCAGTCCTGGGAGCCAGTCCGCGCCGCTGTCGTACGTCCATGTCTTGGCGCCGTCGGCCTTGATCGCCGTGACAGTGCCCCCGGTGTCGACCACCCCCAGCGAACCCGCCGCGACGCATCCCGCCGCCTCGCCCAGTTCCGCGCTGCTCCAGATCCTGTTGCCGTCCAGGTCGAACCCGTGCAGCCGCGACTCGGTGTCCGACGTGGTCACCAGGGTCCGCCCGCCGACCAGGGTGGGGCTGTTGACGTCGGCCCCGCCGGAGACGGACCAGCGCACGGTTCCGTCGGCGGCGTCCAGGGCCACCAGGCGGTCGCCGTACGTGCCCGCGTAGATCACGCCGCCGGACACCAGCGGGGTGGCGGTCACCCCGCCGGGGGTCGTTCTGCGCCACCGCACACCGCCGTCGGCGGAGTAGGCCCGGATCTCGCCAGCGTCCGTACTCCCCGCCCCCACGACCACGGCGTCACCGGCGAGGACCGGCACGGAGCCGTGCTCTCCGAGGTTCCTGCTCCACAGGAACCGACCCTTGAGGTCCACCGCGCAGAGCAGTGACCAGGGGGTTTCCTCGTCTCCGCCGTACGTGGTGCAGAAGACCGCGTCCGCGGTGACGACCGGCGTCGACGCCCCTCCCCCTTGGAGCCTGATCCGCCACAGTTCCTCACCCTCGGCGGAAACGGCACATACGGTGCCGCTGTCGACGGCCGTGTACAGCACACGTCCGTCCGCCGACACGCCCGCGCAGGGCCCGCCCGCCGCATCCAGCTGCCCGCTCTCGTACCGCCAGGCCACCGTCGGCGGAGGAGTCGAACTGGCCTTCACGGACGGCGACTTCGAGGCTTTGCCGCCGGAGGCCCCGTCGCCGGAGTCCCGTGTGAAGAGGAAGCCACCGACACCGGCTCCCGAGGCCAGCACGCCGCCCGCGGCGATCGCCAGGAGGCGGCGGCGTGACGGCCCGCGCCCGGTACCGCCGGGCTCGGTAGGAAGATCTGCCACCGAAGGCTCGCCGACCACCGTGGCCGGAGCGACGTACTCGACGCGGCTCCGCGCCCCCTCCCCGGAGTCCCGGCCGGGAAGCCACCGTTCGTCGCCCTCCGGACGGTCCGCGGTGAAGGCCAGCCAGCCCGGGCGGGTGCTGTCCCGCAGTGAGCGCCCGGTGTGGCCGGCGGCCTCGACCACGGCCCGCGGGGTGGGCCGTTCCTCCGGCTCGGCGTTCAGGCAGGACTCGACGAGCGGCAGCACCCGCTTCGGCACCCCGGTCAGATCGAAGTCCCCGGTCAGGATCCGCAGCAGGATCACCGAGTCCTGACCCTCACCGAAGGGAGCACGGCCGCCGGCGGCGTACGCGAGGACGGCGCCCAGCGAGAAGACGTCGCTGGCCGGGCCCACCTCGGCGCCGTTGCGGATCTGCTCCGGCGAGACGTAGCCGACCGAGCCGACGATGGTGCCGGTTCTGGTCAGCGAGGTCGCCTCCAGGGCCCGTACGATCCCGAAGTCGATCACGCGGGGGCCGTCGGCCGCGAGGAGGATGTTGGACGGCTTGAGGTCGCGGTGGACCATGCCCTTGCCGTGGATCGCGCCGAGGGCCTCGCCGAGCGCCGCCGCGAGGGTGAGGACCGCGTCCTCGGGGAGCGGGCCGTGGTCCAGCACCGCGTCCCGCAGGTTCGGCCCGTCGACGAACTCCGTTGCCATCCAGGGACGTTCGGCCTCGGTGTCGGCGTCGACGACACGCGCGGTGTACGTACCGGCGCCGCCGACCGTCCGTGCGGCCCGCACCTCCTGCCGGAAGCGGGCCCGGAACATACGGTCCTGGGCATGCTCGGGGCGCACCACCTTGACGGCGAGCCGGAGCCCCGACCGGGACTCGGCCAGATAGACCTCGCCCATGCCGCCCGCGCCGAGTCTGCCCTCCACCTGGTACGGGCCGATCCGGCGCGGATCCGACTGCCGCAGCACGTGCACGACTCCCCCATCGCTTGATCGCCGACCGGCGGACGGGGAGGATCGTACGACGTACTCCACGGTCACATGGTCAGACGGCGGGGACGCAACGGCCTTCCACGGTGCGGTAGTTCCACTTCGCACCGTCCCGTACGAGTTCGCGTACGGCCGTCACGAAACGCTCGACATGCTCGTCGGGCGTGCCCGCCCCGAAGCTGACCCGGATCGCGTTGAGGGACTTCTCGCCGGGCGCCGCCTCCGGAGCACCGCACTCGCCCTGCGTCTGCGGGTCGCTGCCCAGCAGGGTCCGGACCAGCGGGTGGGCGCAGAACAGGCCGTCGCGCACGCCGATGCCGTACTCGGCGGAGAGCGCGGCGGCGAAGTGGGAGCTGTTCCAGCCGTCGACGACGAAGGAGATGACGCCGACGCGCGGGGCGTCGTCGCCGAAGAGGGAGAGGATCCGGACCTCGGGGACCTCGGCGAGCCCGGCCCGCACCTTCTCGATCAGGCCCTGCTCGCGGGCGACGAGGTTGTCGAAGCCCGCCTCGGTGAGGGCCTTGCAGGCGGAGGCGATGGAGTAGGCGCCGATGACGTTCGGGGAGCCGGCCTCGTGGCGGGCGGCGCTCTGGTGCCACTCCACGTCCACTCCCCCGTCCTCGCGCCGGGCGACCTTGCGGCTGGCGCCGCCGCCCGCGAGGTACGGCTCGGCCGTCTGCAGCCAGTCGGCGCGGCCGGCCAGGACACCCGAGCCGAAGGGGGCGTACAGCTTGTGGCCGGAGAAGGCGACCCAGTCGACGTCGAGGTCACGGACGCTCACCGGGTGGTGCGGGGCCAGCTGGGCGGCGTCCAGGACGATCCGGGCGCCGTGCGCGTGCGCGGCCGCCGCGAGCTCGCGCACCGGCCACAGCTCGCCGGTGACGTTCGAGGCGCCGGTGACGCAGACCAGGGCCGGGCCATGGGGGTCGCGGTCGGCGAGGGCGCGCTCCAGGGTCTCGACGGCCTGGCGCGGGGTGCGGGGGGCGTTGAGGTAGGTGACGCGGGCGTCGCGCCAGGGCAGCAGGGAGGCGTGGTGCTCGGTCTCGAAGACGAAGACCTGGCAGTCGGCCGGGAGGGCGGCGGCGAGGAGGTTGAGCGAGTCCGTGGTGGAGCGGGTGAAGACCACCTGGTCGGTGTCCCGGCAGTCGAGGAACTCGGCGACCGTCCTGCGGGCGTTCTCGAACAGGTCGGTGGAGAGCTGCGAGAGGTAGCCGGCGCCGCGGTGAACGCTGCCGTAGTACGGCGCGTAGGCGGCGACGTCGTCCCAGACGCGCTTGAGGGCGGGCGCGCTGGCGGCGTAGTCGAGCGCGGCGTAGGTGACCTCGCCGCCGGTGACGAGCGGGACGGTGACGTCACTGCCCAGAACGGGCAGAGGGGTGCAAACGGTCTGGTCGGCGGCAGCGGTGAAGACAGACATGGGGAACTCCCGTGAAGCGCATGCGAGTTGAGGGCACGCGGAGAAGAGAAAAAGGGTGCGCGGAGGCGGGGCTCAGCAGCCCTATCGCATTCGCTTGCTCACGGAAGACTCCCTCGAACGACCAGGACCCCTGGTTTCGAGAGGGGCCCGCGCTTGCCGTAGACCTCGCTGCCTACGGCCTGGTCTTCACCCGGGGCACCCCGCCACGGACGGAGGGTTGCCGGACAGTCGGCCGGGGCCTCATGACTGTCACTCATGACCTGGACAGGAACGTACGCGAAGTGATCGCGGTCCCGCAACTCGTGTCCGAATTACGGGACCGCCCTCCCGCAGCTATGCGTTGCTGGCCGCCACCCAGCGGTCGAGGGTCCGCTTGGCCGCCCCCGAGTCGATCGACTCCGCCGCCTTCGCCATCCCGGCCCGGATCTGCTCGGTGAGGGGGGCGTCCGTCGGGTTCAAAGCCACCAGTGCGGCGGCCGAGTTGAGCAGTACGGCGTCCCGGACGGGGCCCGTCTCGCCGTTCAGCAGGCGCAGCGCCACGTCGGCGTTGTACGACGCGTCCGCGCCCCGCAGCGCCTCCACCGGCACCAGGTCGATGCCGACGTCGCGCGGGTCGAAGGTCTCCTCGGTCACCTTGCCGTCGCGCACCACCCACACCCGGGACGTGGAGGTCGTGGTGAGCTCGTCGAGGCCGTCGTCGCCGCGGAACACCAGGGAGGAGTTGCCGCGCTCGGCGAAGACGCCCGCGACGATCGGCGCCATGCGCGGGTCGGCCACGCCGACCGCCTGGGCCTTCACCTTCGCCGGGTTGGTCAGCGGACCGAGGACGTTGAAGGTGGTCCGGATGCCCAACTGACCCCGCGCAGCCGCCACATGGCGCAGTGACGGGTGGAACTTCACCGCGAAGCAGAAGGTGATCCCGGCCTCCTCCGCGACCTCGGCCACCCGCTGCGGCGTCAGCTCCAGGTTGACGCCGAGCTTCTCCAGCACATCCGAGGCGCCCGATGCCGAGGACGCCGCCCGGTTCCCGTGCTTGACGACCTTGGCGCCCGTGCCGGCGATGACGATCGACGACATCGTGGAGATGTTCACCGTCTTCGCGCCGTCGCCGCCCGTGCCGACGATGTCGACGGTCGGGCCCGACACCTCGATCACGTTCGCGTGCTCGTACATCGTCCGGACGAGACCCGCGATCTCCTCGACGGTCTCTCCCTTGGCCCGCAGCGCCACCACGAACCCGGCGATCTGCGCGTCCGTCGCCTCGCCGCGCATGATGAGGTCCATCGCCCACGCCGTGTCGTCGGCGCTCAGGTCCCGGCCGTCCAGCAGGCCGTTCAGCAGCAGGGGCCAGGAACGGCCCGCCGCGGTGTCGCCTCCAGCGGGGGTCACAGCGCTCATAAGCCGCTCCAGGGTCAGGCGTCCCGCACTACGGGACGAGAATCTCAACGAGGTCCACCCTATCCAGCCACGGGGCATGGCGAAGGGCCCCGTCCGAACACCGGACGGGGCCCTTCTGCCGTGGCGTGGCGCAGCGAAGCGATCAGTGGTGGCCGTGGCCGCTCGTGATCTCCTTGTACTCCTCGACGGTCGGCTTGGGGACCTGGCCGTCCTCACCGAAGTACGCCTTGCTGAGCTTGGCGCGCAGCTTCTGGGAGCCCTTCACCTTGCGCTCGACGCCGTTCTCGTCGACCGTCGGGCCGATCTCGAGCGGCTTGTACTGCTCGTGCGCGGTGAGGGTGTGCAGCGCGTCCTGGCTGAGGGGCTCGTGCACCTCGATGAACTCACCGTGCGGCAGGCGCTTGATGATGCCCGACTCGCGGCCGTGCAGCACCTTGTCCTTGTCCCGGCGCTGCAGGCCGAGGCAGATCCGCCTGGTGATGATGAACGCGAGGACCGGTCCGGCGAAGAACCCGATCCGGACGAACCAGGTGACCGCGTTGATCGACAGGTGGAAGTGGGTGGCCCACAGGTCGTTGCCACCACCGACCAGGCCGATCATGTACACGGTGATCCAGGCGACACCGAAGCCGGTACGCGTCGGAGCGTTGCGCGGACGGTCCAGGATGTGGTGCTCGCGCTTGTCCCCGGTGACCCAGGACTCGATGAACGGGTACAGCGCGATCGCCGCGAGGACCACACCGAAGAGCACCAGCGGGATGAACACACCCAGGACCAGCGTGTGACCCCAGAGGTTGATCTCCCAGCCCGGCATGTAGCGGACCAGACCCTCGGCGAAGCCCATGTACCAGTCGGGCTGGGCGCCGGTGGACACCTGGTCCGGACGGTAGGGGCCCATCGCCCAGATCGGGTTGATCTGCGCGACCGCCGCGATGGCCGCGATGACACCGAAGACCAGGAAGAAGAAGCCTCCGGCCTTGGCCATGTAGACCGGCAGCAGCGGCATGCCGACGACGTTCTTGTTGTTCTTGCCGGGGCCCGCGAACTGCGTGTGCTTGTGGTAGAAGACCAGGATCAGGTGGCCGACCACCAGGCCGAGCATGATGCCCGGCAGCAGCAGGATGTGGATCGAGTAGAAGCGGGCCACGAAGTCGACGCCCGGGAACTCGCCGCCGAAGAGGAAGAACGAGATGTACGTGCCGACGATCGGCATGGACAGGATCGCGCCCTCGGTGAAGCGCACACCCGTACCGGAGAGCAGGTCGTCCGGGAGCGAGTAGCCGGTGAAACCGGTGAACATGCCCAGGACGAACAGCAGGAAGCCGAACAGCCAGTTGATCTCACGCGGCTTGCGGAACGCGCCGGTGAAGAACACGCGCATCATGTGCACGAACATGCCGGCGAGGAAGATCAGCGCCGCCCAGTGGTGGATCTGCCGGATGAGCAGACCGCCGCGCACGTCGAAGGAGATGTGCAGGGTCGAGCTGAACGCCTCACTCATCAGCTGTCCCTGCAGCGGGACGTAACTGCCGTGGTACTCCACCTCGTTCATCGACGGGTGGAAGAACAGCGTCAGGTACACACCCGTGAGGATGATGATGATGAAGCTGTAGAGGCAGACCTCACCCAGCATGAACGACCAGTGGTCGGGGAAGATCTTGCGCATGTTGGCCTTGGCCAGGGAGTAGATCCCCAGTCGGCCGTCGGCCCAGTCGGCGACGCGCTCGCCGGCCGGTGCCTTCCCGCGAGAGCGGGACTCGGGGGTCGTCGTAGTGCTCATCCGCGCTCCCAGAAAGCAGGACCGACGGGCTCTTCGAAGTCGCCGAGCGCCTCGAGGTAGCCCTCGTCGTTCACACCGATGCGCAGCTGCGGCAGGGCGTGACCGGCGGGGCCGAAGATCACTCGGGCACCGTCGGAGAGGTCGAAGGTGGACTGGTGGCAGGGGCAGAGCACGTGGTGCGTCTGCTGCTCGTACAGGGAGATCGGGCAACCGACGTGGGTGCAGATCTTCGAGTACGCGACGATGCCCTGGTGCGACCACTCAAGCTCTTGCTTGTCCTTGATGTCGTCGGGCTGGAGCCGGACGATCATCAGGGCGGCCTTGGCGATCTCGTTCTGGAAGTCGTGGTCGTGCTCCTCCAGGCCCTCCGGCTTCGCGAAGGTGAGGGAGCCGACCGCGACGTCCGAGGGACGCAGCGGCTCGTTGGTGTTCATGTTGACGAGCAGCTTGCCCTTGGACCACAGGGTGTGGCGCAGCTTGGTGCCGGGCAGCGGGCCGAGGTCGCGCAGCAGCACGACACCGGAGAGCGGGAACAGGGCCAACGCGCCGAACATCGTGTTGCGGATCAGCTTGCGGCGACCCAGCGCGGACTCCTTGGCGCCCTGCTTGAAGTCGGCCATGACCTTGGCCTTGACCTCGGGCGACGCCTCGATCGGGTGCCGGTCGTCGGCGACCTCCACATCGGACATCAGGGTGCGGGCCCAGTGGACCGCGCCCGCGCCGATGCAGAACAGCGCCCCGCCGAGGGTCAGACCCAGCGCGAAGTTCAACGCGTTGAGGTGACCGATCGGGAAGACGAAGATCGACTTGTCGTGCGGGATCGCGACGTACGAGGCGATGAAGCCGACGGTGGCCAGCATCGACACCGTGAACAGCAGGGCGACCGTGCGCTCGGACCGCCTGGCGGCCCGCTCGTCGATGTCCTGGATCCGGTGCTCGTGGGGCGGCAGGCCGGGGTCGGCGAAGGGGTCCTTCTCGTCCGCTACCGCGACGGTGACGTCCTGCTCAGCGGGCAGGTTCTCTTCTGGAATGTCTTGGCTACTCATGACTTCTTGGCCTTTGCGGTCCGAGCGGCGACCCAGACGGCGACCGCGATCAATGCGCCGAGACCGAAGATCCAGGCGAAGAGGCCCTCACTGACCGGGCCGAGGCCGCCCAGCTCCAGACCACCCGGGTTGACCGTCTCATCGCTGTTGACCGCGTTCAGGTACGCGATGATGTCCTTCTTGTTCTGCTCCGACAGCGTGGTGTCGGGGAACGACGGCATGTTCTGCGGGCCGGTCTGCATGGCCTCGTAGATGTGCTTCGGGTCGACGCCCTCGAGCGTCGGCGCGTACTTGCCGTGCGTCAGCGCGCCGCCCTTGCCGGTGAAGTTGTGGCACTGGGCGCAGTTGTTGCGGAAGAGCTCGCCGCCCTTGGCGATGTCCGCTCCCTCGGAGCCGTACTGCTCCTCGGTCGGGACGGACGGGCCGGCACCCAGCGAGGCGATGTACGCGGCGAGCTGGTCGATCTCGGCCTGCGAGTAGATGTTCTTCTTGCTCGGGACCTGGGCGCCCTGGGAGGTGGCGGCCGGCATACGGCCCGTCGACACCTGGAAGTCGACGGCGGCGGCGCCGACGCCCACCAGGCTAGGACCGTCGGAGGTGCCCTGACCGCCGGTTCCGTGGCAGCTGGCGCAGCCGACGGTGTAGAGCTTCTTGCCCTCCTCGATGGTGAGGGACTGGGCGGTTTCCTCGGCCTGCGCCTTGTCCGCGGGAGCGAACACGGCGTACAGCCCCCCCGTGCACGCCAGCGCGAGGAGTAGGACGACGACCGCCGCCAGCGGATGGCGTCGTCGTGCGGAGAGCTTTTTCACGGATTACCCCGGTGTCAGGATCTTCTGCGTCGATGCTTGCGGTATGTGCGTTGTGGAACGCGCGCGGGATCGGGCCCGGCTACTTGATCATGTAGATCGTGGCGAAGAGGCCGATCCAGACGACATCGACGAAGTGCCAGTAGTAGGACACGACGATCGCGGCGGTCGCCTGTTCGTGGGTGAACCTCCTGGCCGCGTAGGTGCGCCCCAGGACGAACAGGAAGGCGATGAGACCGCCCGTCACGTGCAGGCCGTGGAAGCCGGTGGTGAGGTAGAAGACCGAGCCGTACGGGTCGGACGAGAGCGAGAGGCCCTCGTGCTTGACCAGCTCGGTGTACTCGTACACCTGACCGCCGATGAAGATCGCACCCATGATGAAGGTGACGATGAACCAGCCCCGGAGCTTCTTCACGTCACCGCGCTCGGCGGCGAAGACGCCGAGCTGGCAGGTGAGGGAGGAGAGCACCAGGATCGTGGTGTTCGTCGCCGAGAACGGGAAGTTCAGGAAGTCGGCCTTCTCCTTCCAGAACTCGGGCCCTGTCACCGATCGCAGGGTGAAGTACATCGCGAAGAGGGCCGCGAAGAACATCAGCTCGGAACTCAGCCAGATGATGGTTCCGACGCTGGTGAGGTTCGGTCGATTGACCGACGGGTGCGCGTGACCCTTGTCTACTGTCGTTGCTGTCGCCACGACCGACATTATGTCGGTCGCTTATCCCGCCCTCACTCCGGGGGGTGCCGTTCGGAGTGTCTTCCCCGTTCATACCGGTGTTGACGTGGTGTTCAAGGGAGTAGCATCCGGGCCAACAGGCCTGTCCTTACGACGCTGACGTCACGGAGGAACAATGCAGCCGACCGCCACGGTGCTGGTCTACAGCGACGACTCCAACACCCGCGAGCAGGTGCGGTTGGCGACGGGGCGGAGGCCTGCTCCGGATGTGCCTGTGGTGGAGTTCGTGGAGTGCGCGACTCCCGGTGCCGTCATCAAGGAGCTGGACAAGGGCGGGATCGACGTCTGTGTCCTGGACGGTGAGGCCGTGCCCATGGGGGGCATGGGGCTCTGCCGGCAGATCAAGGACGAGGTGTTCAACTGCCCGCCGGTGCTGCTGCTCATCGGGCGGCCGCAGGATGCGTGGCTGGCCACGTGGAGTCGGGCTGAGGCGGCTGTGACGTTGCCTGTGGAGCCGGTGGAGTTCGCGGCGGCGTTGGCTTCTCTGCTGCGGACGAAGAGGCTGCAGAGCGCCTAGGAGCTCGGTTCGACAGGTTTCGCGGCGGCTGCGGGTCGTCTGTGGCTTGTCGCGCGGTTCCCCGCGCCCCTGGGGACGCTGCCCCTGGGGGCGTTCACACGCTCTGCGGCCTCAGCCTTGCCCGTTCCGACGGGCTCGGGCCGTCCGGTGTGCCGCCCAGCAGGGCGCTGCCGGTGCGCCATTTCTTCCAGTCGAGGTTCCAGTCGCCGAAGCCGTTGCCGAACGGTTCCATCGTGTTGCCGTACGAGTTGATGACCTTGACGATGTCGCCCTCGCGGACGTTGTCGAAGAACCACTCGGCGTTGGCGGTGCTCATGCCGGTGCAGCCGTGGCTGACGTTGGCGTAGCCCTGGGAGCCGACCGACCAGGGGGCGGCGTGGACGTACTCGCCGCTCCAGGTCACGCGGGTGGCGTAGTAGACGGGTAGGTCGTAGGAGTCCGCGGAGCCCTCGGCTATGCCTATGCTCGTGCCGCGCATCCGTACGAAGTACTCCTTGGCCAGGACGACCTTGACGCCGTTGCGGGTGTCGAAGCCGGGCTTGCCGGTCGTGACGGGGATCGACCTGACCTCCTCGCCGTTGCGGTAGAGCGTCAGCTGGTGGGACGCGGCGTCCGTGACGGCTATGACCTGGTCGCCGATGGTGATGGTCAGGGGTTTGACCTTGCCGCCCCAGAGGCGGTCGCTGATCTTGACGCCGTCGAGGTTGCTGCGCGCCCGTATGGTGGCGCCCGTGGGCCAGTACTCCTTGGGGCGGTAGTGGAGTTCCTTGTCGCTCACCCAGTGCCAGGTGCCCTCCACGGCGGGTATGGAGTCGACCCTGAGGGCCCGCTCGACTATGGCGCGCTGGCCGGTGTCCTTGACGGGCTGGTTCAGCTCGGCCGTGATGGGCTGACCCACGCCGTACTTGCCCGCCTTGGGGCCGAACTTCACCGTCAGGTGCTTCTTGGTGGTCGGCTTGCTGGTGACGAACGTGAGGACCTTGCGGCCGGGGGCGCCGTCCTCGTCCTCCGTGCTCACGCGCACCGTGTAGCGGGCGTTGGCGGCGAGCGGGGAGGTGCTGTGCCAGCGGGTGCCGTCGGCGGAGAGTTCGCCCGCGACGTAGCGTCCTGCGGCGTCCCTGGCGGTGACGTCGGTTATTCGGCCGTCCGAGTCCTCCGTGGTGACTTCCAGGGGCTTGTCGGGGTCGGCCTTCTTGCCGCCGCCCGAGGGGCCGTTGAAGGCGATCTGGTCCGCCGCGTCGTACGGGTCGGCGGACAGCGGGTTGCCGTCGCTGCTGCAGCTGATGGCGCTCGCGCCGAGCGCTGTCACGAGCAGCGTGCAGCCTATGACGGTGCTCGTGCGCGGTCGTGGGTTGGTCATGGCTTCACGCTAGGAAGCCGCGTCACCCGTGGCGCGCGGGGTGATGCGTTCGGGTGAGGGCGATTGCTGCACAAGCAGGAGCCCGGACCCCCTGACGGGGTGTCCGGGCTCCCGATGAGCTCAGCTCGTGCTACTGGGTGCGGTTCTCACCGCGGTAGTACTCGAAGACCCAGCCCCACAGGCCGACCAGGATCAGCGGCGCCGAGAAGTACAGCAGCCACCAGCCGACGGCGATCGCCAGGAAGGCGAGGGCGCCACCGATCGCGAGGGAGAGCGGCTGCCAGCTGTGCGGGCTGAAGAACCCGACCTCGCCGGCGTCGTCCGCGACGTCCGCTTCCTTGTTGTCCTGCGCCCCCGCGTCGACCCGCCGGGCGGTGAAGCCCAGGTAGAAGCCGATCATGATGGCCAGGCCGAAGGCCAGGAAGAGCGCGGTGGTACCGGCCGGCTCCTTCGACCACACGCCATAGACGATCGCCATGGCGAGGATGAAGACGCTCAGCCACATGAACATCCGGCCTTGGATCTTCACTTGCCGGCCTCCTTGGCGCCGTTGCCGGCCAGAGCCTTGCCCCCGTGCGGGGCGTTCTCGAGCTCGTCGAGCGCGGCGATCTCAGGGTGGTGCAGGTCGAACGCCGGGGATTCGGAACGGATCCGCGGCAGGGTGAGGAAGTTGTGCCGCGGCGGCGGGCAGGACGTCGCCCACTCGAGCGAGCGGCCGTAGCCCCACGGGTCGTCGACGCCGACCGGCTTGCCGTACTTGGCCGTCTTCCACACGTTGTAGAAGAAGGGCAGCAGCGACGCGCCGAGCACGAACGAGCTGATCGTCGAGATCGTGTTCAGGGCGGTGAAGCCGTCGGCCGCGAGGTAGTCGGCGTAACGGCGCGGCATGCCCTCGGCACCCAGCCAGTGCTGGACGAGGAAGGTGCCGTGGAAGCCGATGAACAGCGTCCAGAACGTCATCTTGCCCAGGCGCTCGTCGAGCATCTTGCCCGTCCACTTCGGCCACCAGAAGTGGAAGCCGGAGAACATCGCGAAGACGACGGTGCCGAAGACGACGTAGTGGAAGTGCGCCACCACGAAGTACGAGTCGGAGACGTGGAAGTCCATCGGCGGCGAGGCCAGGATGACACCGGTCAGACCACCGAAGGTGAAGGTGATGAGAAAGCCGGTCGCCCAGAGCATCGGTGTCTCGAAGGACAACGAGCCCTTCCACATCGTTCCGATCCAGTTGAAGAACTTCACGCCTGTCGGGACGGCGATGAGGAACGTCATGAAGGCGAAGAACGGCAGCAGCACACCGCC
>NZ_JBITLW010000009.1:0-505686 GCF_044465645.1 Streptomyces sp. NPDC049627
GGGGGGGGGGGGGGGGGGGGGGGGGGGGGGGGGGGGGGGGGGGGGGGGGGGGGGGGGGGGGGGGGGGGGGGGGGGGGGGGGGGGGGGGGGGGGGCCCGCGCCGGGGGGTGTCCGTCCTCGGTCGGGCGGTTGCCGTTGGGCAGAGAGGTGCCGCGTGTTGACGCCCGCCGCTGCGGGCGGACATCCCCCGGCACGTCCCCTTCCCGCCGTGGGCGACTGCGGGCCCGTGGGGGCTCGCGCCCTGACGCGTGGTGAGCTCGCTTCTCGGCGCCGGGCAGGCAAATTCAGCCCGTCCGGCGTTTGAGGACGAGGCCCCTTCAGGGCCGAAAGCGGGGGTCTGGGGGCCGCAGGCCCCCCAGCAAGGGCCCGCGCCAACGCCGGAGCGCCGCAAAGGCGTGGCATGTCACCCCTTTATCTGCGCGGCAGCAGGGCTGTCGCCGCGAGCGGTACCGCGGCCAGGACCAGCCACGGCACCGCCGTGGGCAGGCCACTGTCGAGCAGGGTGCCCGTCGCTGAGGAGCCGAGCAGGACGATCAGGCCGGAGACCGAGGACAGCGCGCCGGTGTAGAGGCCGAGTCGGCCTTCCTCGGCGAGGTCGGGGATCCAGGCGCGGGCGACGGGTGCCACGAGCATCTGGCCGAGGGTGAGCAGGACGACGAAACCGGCCGCGGGCAGCAGACCTGCCGTACCGGTCCGGTCGGCGGGCCGAGCCGCGGCCACGACCGCGAAACCCGCTGCGATCAGCAGCAGTCCGGCCACCATGGACCGGCGCAGGGTGAGCCGCTCCCCCACCCAGCGCGTGACGGGGAGCTGCGTGGTGACCACCAGCAGCGAGGACAGGGCGAACAGCCAGGCCAGCGCCGACTGCGAGCCCGTGGCGCGCTCCACCTCGTCGGGGAGGGCCAGGTAGAGCTGGTTGTAGGCGAGCAGGTAGGCGCCGTACGCGCAGCACAGGGCGAGGAAGCGGCGGTTGCGCAGCAACGTTCCCGTGCCGCCGCGGAACCGGACGCCGCCACGTCCGGGGATGTGCTGCGGCAGCAGCCATGCGTGTCCGGCGAGGACGAGGACGAAGATTCCGGCGCCGGCCAGGCAGACCGTGCGGAAGTCCGCCGACAGGAGCAGGGCGCCGAGCAGCGGTCCCACGAACGCACCCGCCTGTCCTGCCACGGTGAGCAGCGCGAGGACGCGGGTGCGGGAACCGTTGCCCGACTCCTCCCACAGCACGGCCTGCCGGGCGACCTCCGACTCCACGGCGGGCGAGAACAGTGCGGCGGCGAACCCGATCAGCAGCACCGCTCCGACGACCGCCCAGGTCTCCTCCGCGTACCCGAGCCACGCGAACCCGGCGATCCGCAGCGCGCAGCCGGTGAGCACGACCGGCCGGATGCCGTACCGGTCGGCCAGCGCCCCGCCCACCACGAACAGCCCCTGCTGGCTGAAGGTCCTGAGCCCCAGCACGAAGCCGACCAGCCAGCCGGCCATGCCGATGGCCTGACCCAGGTGCTCGGCGAGGAAGGGCAGCACGGCGAAGAAGCCGATGTTGAAGGCGAGTTGGGTGAGGATGAGCAGCCGGAGGAGAGGGGAGAGACGGGGGCGGTCCGGTGCCCTGCGGAGGTCGCGTGACAGCAGCGACGTCATCCGGATTTCACCGACTTCCGGGTGGGTGACTGTGGTTCGGGCACGAGCGGGACGGGCCCGGCCGTCCCGTCCCGACGGCGGTTCCACCGCACTCCTCCTGCCGCTGTCACCGCCAGCGCACCCAGCAGGGCGAGTACGCCGGCGGGGGCGAGGACCGCCCAGGGGGCGCGTTCGGCGTACGGCTGGTTCTCGGCGAGGAGCAGGCCCCATTCCGGGGCGGGCGGCTGGGCGCCCAGGCCGAGGAAGGCGAGCGAGGCGAGCGCCAGGGCGATGCCGGGCAGGCGGAGCAGGGCGTGGCGGGTGACGGGTGGCACCACTGCGGGCAGCAGGCCGCGGCGGAGCAGGTACCAGGGGCCGGCGCCCAGGGCGCGGGTCGCGGTCAGATGGAGGGCGGCGCGTTCCTGGCGCAGCAGGGCCGAGGTGTGGGCCGCGAGTGGCGCCCAGGCGACGGCGGCCACGGCCAACGCGGGCGTGGCTGACCCGCTGCCGACGACCGCGGTGACGAGCAGGGCGACGAGGACCGGTGGCAGCGCGGTGACGGTGTCGACGAGCGGGCCGGACAGCCGGGGCAGCAGGCCGAGCGCCACTGCGGTGAACAGCGTGACGGCGGTGATCGCGAGGGCGAGCAGCAGGGTGTCGAGGGCGCCGTGCGCGACCCGGGCGAGGACGTCCCGGCCGAGGGCGTCGGTGCCGAACGGGTGCGCGGGGGACGGTGCCGCGAGCCGCTCGGTGGTGTCGAGGGCCAGGGGGTCGCGGGGCAGGCCGACGGCGATGACGGCGGTCAGCAGTCCGCCGTGTGCGAGAGGGAGCATCCTGCGGGCGGGCGGCTGCGGGCGGTGCAGGGACGGCAGTGCGCCGTCGCGCAGAGCCGGGCCGATCAGCAGGCGGGCGAGGAGGTGGGCGGCCCCGGCCGCGGTCGCGGCGAGCAGGACGAGGGCGAGCGTGCCGGCCTGCAGGACGGGCAGGTCCTGGGCGAGGGCTGCCTGGAGGGTGGTGCGGCCCAGGCCGGGGATGTCGAAGGTCTGCTCGACCGTGACCGATCCGCCGGTCATTCCTACGACGAACAGGCCGGTGTTGGGCAGGAGTCCGGGCAGGCAGCGGCGCAGGGCATGGCGGGCGACCGCGCGGCCGGGCAGTCCGCGTGCCGTGGCGGCAAGCGCCCAGGGTTCGGCGAACGCGCAGGGCAGCAGGTCGTCGAGGAGCCGGCCGAGCACGGCTCCGGCGGGCAGGCCGAGGGAGAGTGCGGGCAGGACCGTCCACTGGGGGCCGTACCAGCCGAGGGCCGGGAGCCAGCCGAGTTGGACGCCGACGACCGTGGCGAGTACGGAGGCGGTGAGGAACTCGGGCAGTGCGGCGAGCGCCGCCGCGGCGCTTCCGGCCGGTCGTCGCCTGGCGAGCTGCCGGTGTGCCCCGAGCCATAGGGTGCGGGCGCAGATCAGGGCGGCGGTGACGGCGGCCACCGCGAGGGCCGCCGCCATCAGCAGGAGGGACGCACCCAGGGCTTCGAGCACGGCGGGCGTGACCTCGCTGCCGGAGATCCAGGAACGGCCGGCGTCCCCGCGCCAGAGTCCGCCCAGCCAGTCACCGAGCAGGTGGAACGGGCCGTCGTCCAGGCCGAGTCGGGCGCGGATGTCCGCGAGCACCTCGGGGGTGGGGTCGCGGTCGGCCGAGCGGGCCTTGAGGACGGTGCGTGCCGGGTCGGTGTGCGAGAGCCAGGGGAGCAGCCCTGTGGCGGTGACGAGGGCGGCCGTGATCCCGGCCCGCCACAGGAAGGTGGCCGTGTGCTGCCGCACGGTTCAGCGCCGGGTGCCGGTGCCGACGAGGGTGCGCTCGTACGGGTCGAGGAGCGCGCCCCGGACGGAGGCCGCCACGCCGGTGATGATGCGCTGGTGGACCAGCGGTACGACGGCGTCCGTGCCGAGGATGCGGGCCTCGGCCGCCATGGCCGCGTCCTGCCGGTCGGCGGTGTCGGCGGCGTCCTCGGCCTCGGCCACGGCCCGGTCGACGTCCTTGTCGCACAGCTGGGCGATGTTGTAGCCGCCGTCGCAGGTGTAGTCACCGGCCAGGACGGAGACGGGGTCGCCGGTGTCGACGAGGGTGTTGCGGGCGAGGACGAACGCGTCGAACCTGCCGTCCAGTGCGTCGCTCTCCAGCCGTGAGTACTCGCGCACTTCCAGCGTGACCTCGAACCCGGCGTTCTCCAGCTGCTGCTTCAGCACCTGGGCGGCTTCCGGGAGTTCGGGGCGGTTGTCGTACGTGGCGAGCGTGATCCGGGCCCCGTCGGGCCTGCCCGCCTTCGCGCGCCCGGCCGGCTCGGTCCGCTTGCCGGCGGCCCAGGTGACGGCGGGGCCGTAGATGCCGGTGCCGGCGTCGGCGTATCCCTCGTAGACGCCCTTGGCGAACGCGGAGGTGTCGACGGCCTGTCGGGCGGCGGCCCGCAGCGCGGCGTCCTTGAAGGGGCCCTTCCGGGTGTTGAGGAGCAGGCTCGTGGTGCGGGTCGTGGCGGTCGCCTCGCGGGTGGCCGGGTCGAGGGTGGCGGCCTGGGCGACGGGGAGCGCCTCGGCGAGGTCGACCTGGTGCGTGCGCAGGGCGTTCGCGCGGGCGGTGCCGTCGGCGACGAACTTGACGTCGATGCCGCTCGCCTGGGCACGGCCGCCCCAGTAGTCGTCGTAGCGGTCGAGGGTGGCCGCGGTGGCGCCCATGACCTTGGTGAGCCGGAAGGGCCCGGTGGCGGTGCCCACCGGGTCGGCCATGCCCTTCGAGTCGTACGCCTTGGTGGCGAGGACGGCGAGGGAGGGGCTGGACAGGCGCTGCGGCAGGACGGGGTCGGGGTCCTGCGTGGTGATGCGGACGCCGGTGCGGCCCTCGGCCCTCGCGGTGAGGGTGACGCCGGTGAGGGCGGCGGGGACGGGCTCGGCCTGCGTGGCGTGGGTGAGGGCGGCGGTGACGGCGGCCGGGGTGACCTCGGAGCCGTCCTGGAAGGTGGCCTCGCGCAGGGTGAACAGCCAGGTGCGGTCGTTCACCCGACGCCAGGAGGTGGCGAGCGCGGGGGTGGCGGCGCCGTTGGCGTCGAGCGCGGTCAGGCCCTCGGTGACGCCGAGGCGGCTGAGGATGGTGGCGTCGGCGCCGTACGGCGAGAGGTCCTCGGCGGGCGGGAAGGCGAGGGCGACGCGCAGGCGGGAGCCGTCCTGGGCGCCGTCCGCGGCGTCGGTGCCGCCGCCGGAGGCGAAGCAGCCGACGAGGGCGGGGGCCAGCAGGAGGGCGAGGAGCGGGCGAAGTCGGTGTCGGCGTCGCACGGTCTATCGCTCCATCGGTATCTCGAAGTGGACGACGCCGCCTGCGCCGTCGGTGTCCTCGCGTTCGTCGTGCACGACCTTGCCGAGCGAGCGCCAGAAGCCCTCGGCGCCGGGCACCTCGGGGTCGGTGTGCAGATAGACGGCGCGGTAGCCGCCGTCCGCGGCCGCGAAGGCGAGCAGTTCCTCGACGAGGCGCCGGGCGAGGCCGCGCCTGCGGTGTGCGGGGCGGACGTAGACCCGGCGCAGCTGCGCGGTCTCGCCGGAGGGGTAGCGCTCGGCGAGGCGGCGCGGGTTCGGCGGGTGGGCCGGGCCGCGGGAGTCGAGGGCGGCCGTGGCCACGACAGCGTTGTCGCCCGGGTCGAGTGCGACGAGGAGGGTGTGGCGGGGCGGGGCGAGGTAGGCGGCGGCCGGGTCGATGATGTCCGCGTGCCAGCGGGGCACATAGCCGGTGCCGAAGTCGCGGTAGACGGTGTCGAGCATCAGGGCTCGCGCACCGTCCAGGTCGTCCGGGCTCGCCGCCCTGATGCTGTAGTCGTGCACTTGCACATCATATGCATTAAGGAAGGAGGGTGATCACGACAGCCCGTCCGCCCCTCACAACACTCCTACAGAGCAAGCGATTTGACAGTGATCGCGAGTCGCGGACACCCTAGCCACATGACATCCATTTTCAACAAGGGTATCCTGGCCGCGAAGGCGGGCGGCTGCTGATGCGTATCGCGTTCGTCGGCAAGGGCGGCAGCGGCAAGACGACCTTGTCGGCGCTCTTCTCCCGCCACCTGGCCCACTCCGGCGCGCCCGTGCTGGCCATCGACGGCGACATCAACCAGCACCTCGCCGAGGCGCTCGGCCACGACGGGGACACCCTGGGCGCGCCGCCGCTCGGCGCCCACCTGCGGGACATCAAGGAGTACCTGCGCGGCACCAACCCGCGCATCCCCTCGGCCGACGCCATGATGAAGACCACCCCGCCCGGCAGGGGCTCGCGCCTGCTGACCCTGCTCGGCGACGACGAACTGCACGCGCGGCACGTCCGGCGCGTGGGGGACGTGCCGCTGATGGTGACGGGTGAGTTCGACGAGAGCGACCTCGGGGTGGCCTGCTACCACTCCAAGCTCGGCGGGGTCGAGCTCTACCTCGGCCACCTGGTCGACGGCCCCGGCGAGTACGTGGTGGTCGACATGACGGCCGGCGCGGACGCCTTCGCGTCGGGCCTGTTCACCCGCTTCGACATGACCTTCCTGGTGGCGGAACCCACACGGAAGGGCGTCTCGGTGTACCGCCAGTACCGGGACCACGCCCGCGAGTTCGGCATCCGCATCGCGGTCGTCGGCAACATGGTGACGAGCGAGGACGACCTGCTCTTCCTCAAGGAGGAGGTGGGCGACGACCTCCTCACCCACCTGGTCCACTCCCCCTGGGTCCGCGCGGCCGAACAGGGCCGGGAGCAGGGTGAGTTGGAGTCCCACAACATCCACGCCCTGAACGTCCTGCGCGAGGCCGTGGACTCCCGCCCCAAGGACTGGCCCACGATGCACGCCCACGCCGTCGAGTTCCATCTGCGCAACGCCCGCGCGTGGGGCGACGAGCGGACGGGCCAGGACCTGGCCGCACAGGTGGACCCGGAGTTCGTGCCGGGACCGACGGCACCGGCCTGACGACCACGCACCGCATCCCCGCGGCTCGCCCGCATCACCCTCCTCTGAACAGGAACACACGCACATGTCTCTCGACGTCTCCCCGAAGCTCCTCGCCGAGGCCGAACACGGTGACATCCGCGAGGAGGACTTCGTGGACACGGTCCGCACCTCCCTGCCGTACGCCTACGACCTGATCGCCTCCCTCGCCGCCGAACTCCAGGGCGGCACCGCCGAGTTCACCGACAACCAGACCCCTCCCCCGTCCGAGCAGGAACGCGGCCAACTCCTGCGCGCCCTCGCGAGCGACGCGATCCGCACCAGCCTGGAGCGGCACTTCGGCATCACCCTCGCCTTCCAGAACTGCCACCGGGTGGCGGCGTTCCGGCCCGGGGCGCGGGGCGGGGAGACGTATGCGCGGTTCACCTCGGTGCGGTCGCAGGTGCTGAACCAGTCGCCGGAGTTCCGGGACTGCTGACCGAGGACGACCGGACCACCTGAGATAGCCTCCCTCTCACTCCGGACGAGTGAGAGGGACGTCGTGCAGGTTCAGGTACGTGGTGGGCGGGGTGCCCGCCGGTGGATCGCCTTCGGGTTGATGGCGTTCGGGGCGGTGTTCCTGGTCATCGGCTTGGTCCTGGCGGGACAGTCGGTCTCGTTCCTGACGGATGCGAAGCGTGCCCCGGGCACCGTGGTGGCGCTGGAGTGGCGGAACGACAGCAGCGGCGCATCCCGCAGGACGAGGCAGAGCGATCAGCCTGCGGCGTACCCGGTGGTGGAGTTCACGTCGGCGGACGGCACGGCCAGGACGTTCCGGAGCTCCACGGGTTCCAATCCGCCGTCGTACGACGAGGGCGACCGGGTGGAGGTGCTGTACCGCGCCGATTCCCCCGGGGACGCGCGGATCAACGGGTTCGCCTCGCTGTGGCTGTTGCCGCTGATCTTCGGTGGGATCGGGCTGGTGATCGCGGGGGTCGGGACTGTCGTCGCCCTGGTGGGACGGCGGCGTTCCCAGGCCCCGCGTTGAGCAGCCGGCTGCGAGGTGCGCAGGGCTGGGACGCGGCCGAGGTCCGCGCCCGGGTGCGGGAGATGGCGGCACGGGATCGGGAGCGGGCGCGCTTCGGGGCGGACACCCACCGGTATGAGCTGACGCCTGCGCTGCCGGAGGCGGAGATCGGGGCGTTCGAGGTGGAGCACGGCATCGATCTGCCCGCGGCGTACCGGTCCTTCGTCGCGGAGGTGAGCAGCGGTCCGGCCGGCCCCGGCTACGGGCTGATGCCGTTGACCGCCCCTCGGGCCGAGGCCGCAGAGGGCTGGGCCGTGGACGAGGAGTGGGCAGAGGACCGGCTGCCGGGCCGGCTCGCCGCCCCCTTCCCTCTCCTCGAACCCCGGCCGGGTCGAATCGGCCCGTCGAACGACGAACTGACCCGGGGCACGCTCATGCTGGCCGACGAAGGCTGCGGCATCCACCTCCGACTGATCCTGACGGGTCCGCGAGCGGGCGAGGTCTGGCGGATCGACCCGGACTGGGGGGGCTTCGTGCCGGTGAGTCCCGACTTCCGCGCCTGGTACACCGAGTGGCTGCAGTGCCCCTGACATCCGTCGGCGGTCTCCGGGCGGAGCAGGACGGTCCGGTCCGTGCCACACCTGGAGACCGCGTCGGCGAAGGGGATCAGGCGGCCCGTCGCGCCGCGTCCCCGTGGCTGCGGATGATCTCCGCGTAGCGTCGGCCCGTGCCCTTGATCGTGCGCAGCTGCGTCCCGTAGTCGACGTGGACCAGGCCGAAGCGCTTGGCATAGCCGTACGCCCACTCGAAGTTGTCGAGCAGCGACCACGCGAAGTACCCCGCCAGCGGGGCGCCCTTGCGGGCCGCGGAGGCGCAGGCGGCGAGGTGCCGGCTCAGGTAGTCCTGCCGCTCGGGGTCGTCGACGGTGCCGTCCGGGCGTACGACGTCCTGGTAGGCGGAGCCGTTCTCGGTGACGTACAGCTTGCGGGCGCCGTACTCGTCGGTCAGGCGGAGCAGCAGCGCCTCGATGCCGCTCGCGTCGACCTCCCAGTCCATGTGGGTGCGCGGGACGCCGGGGCGGCGGACGGCGCGGGCGTGCGGGGCGGGGCCCGTGGGGTCGTCGGCGACGGTCGCCGGGAAGTAGTAGTTCAGGCCGAGCCAGTCGAGGGGGGTCGCGATCGTCTCCATGTCGCCCGCTCGCTCGGGGAGTTCCACGCCGTACAGCTCGCGCATGTCCGAGGGGAAGCCGCGGCCGTGCACCGGGTCCAGCCACCAGCGGTTGGTGTGGCCGTCCATGCGGCGCGCGGCGGCCAGGTCCTCAGGGTGGTCGCTCGCGGGGTGGACGGTGGAGAGGTTGTTGACGATGCCCACCTGGGCGTCCGCCGCCGCGGAACGGATGGCCTGCGCGGCCAGACCGTGGCCGAGGAGCAGGTGGTGGGAAGCGCGGACCGCTGCCGTGAGGTCGGTGAGGCCGGGGGCCATCCTGCCCTCGAAGTGGCCGATCCACGCCGAGCACAGTGGTTCGTTGAGGGTCGCCCAGTGCTTGACGCGGTCCCCGAGGCGTTCGGCGACGGCCGAGGCGTACGCCGCGAAGTGCTCGGCGGTCGTCCGCTCGGGCCAGCCGCCGCGGTCCTGGAGCGTCTGTGGCAGGTCCCAGTGGTAGAGGGTGACGGAGGGGGTGATGCCCGCCGCCAGCAGACCGTCGATCAGCTCGTCGTAGAAGGCGAGGCCCTTCGGGTTCACCGGGCCGTCGCCGCCCGGCACGACGCGCGGCCACGCGATCGACAACCGGTAGGCGTTGGTGCCCAGTTGGCGCATCAGGCCGATGTCCTCGCGCCAGCGGTGGTAGTGGTCGCAGGCGACGTCGCCGTGGTCGTCGTTGTCGATCTTTCCTGGGGTGTGCGAGAAGGTGTCCCAGATCGAGGGGGAACGGCCGTCCTCCGCCACGGCTCCCTCGATCTGGTACGCCGATGTGGCCGTGCCCCACAGGAAGTCGTGCGGGAGTGCGGCGAGGTCGATGCGGTCGGACACAGAAATCCCTTCGGAACGGGGGGCGTGGGTCGGCCGACGAGGGCGGGTCACTTCACCGCGCCCGCCGTCAGGCCGGCGACCAGATAGCGCTGGAGGAGGAGGAAGCCCGCCACCACGGGCACGCTGACGACCAGCGAGGCGGCCATGATCTGGTTCCAGTACACGTCGTTGAGCGTGGAGTAGCCCTGGAGGCCGACGGCGAGGGTGCGGGTGGTGTCGTTGGTCATCACCGACGCGAACAGCACCTCGCCCCAGGCGGTCATGAAGGCGTAGACGGCGACCGCGACGATGCCGGGGATCGCGGCCGGCACGACCACCCGGAACAGCGCGCCGAGCGGGCCGCAGCCGTCGACCAGGGCCGCCTCGTCCAGATCGCGCGGCACCGAGTCGAAGTACCCGATCAGCATCCAGATCGAGAACGGCAGCGAGAAGGTCAGGTACGTCAGGATCAGGCCGCCGCGCGAGCCGAACAGGGCGATGCCGGTGGCGTTGCCGATGTTGACGTAGAGGAGGAAGAGCGGGAGCAGGAAGAGGATGCCCGGGAACATCTGCGTGGACAGGACGGTGACCGTGAAGACGCGTTTGCCGCGGAAGGAGTAGCGGCTGACCGCGTAGGCCGCGAAGACCGCGATCACCACCGAGCAGGCAGTCGCCGCAGTGGCCACGATGAGGGAGTTCACGAAGTACTTCGCGAGCGGCACCGTCGACCAGATGTCGATGTACGGGCGGATGGTCAGCTCGCTCGGCAGCCAGCGGAACGTGCCCGTGACGTCCGCGAGCGGCTTCAGCGAGCTGGAGACCATGACGTGGACGGGGACCAGGACGAAGCCGGTGAGCAGGGTCAGGAAGATGCGCCGGGACCAGAGGAAGGACCGGGGCGGCGCCATCGGGGAGCTAGACATCGGAAGTCCTCCGTCCGCGCGAGGTCAGCCAGAGGTATCCGCCGGTCACCAGGAGCAGGAACAGCAGCAGGAGTACGGACATCGCCGAGCCCGTGCCGAAGTTCCAGGTGACGAAACTGGCCTGGTAGATGTGCACCGAGATCAGGTCGGCGGCCTGCGGGGCGGTCCTGCCGAACAGGACGTACGGCGTGTTGAAGTCGTTGAAGGTCCACAGGAACAGCACCAGGACGAGGACCTGGTTCACCGGACGCAGCGACGGGAGCGTGATGCGGCGCAGCCGCTGCCACAGGCCGGCGCCGTCCAGGGCCGCCGCTTCGTACAGCTCCTTCGGGATGTTCTGCAGGCCGGCCATGACGATGAGGAAGGCGAAGGGCCAGCCCTTCCACACCGACACCGTCAGCAGGGCGAGGAAGCTGTTGTCGCCGATCAGCCAGAAGGAGGGCTTGTCGGTCAGGCCGAGCTGGTCGTGCAGGACGTGGTTCACCAGGCCGTTGTCGTGCTGGAACATGAAGACCCAGGTGATGACGGCCGTGTAGACGGGCAGCGCGTACGGGACGAGGAACAGGGCCCGCAGCAGGCCCCGGCCGCGGAAGGTGTCCTGCATGTAGATCGCGGCGGCCGTGCCGATCAGCCAGCACAGGGCCACCGAGAGCAGGGTGAAGGCGATCGTGACCAGGAAGGAGTGGAGCAGTGCCTCGCCGACCGGGGCGTTGAAGTCCACCGACATCCGGTAGTTGCCGAGGCCGTTCCAAGGGGCCGTGGTCCAGTCACGGATGTAGAACTGCGTGAGTTCCTTGAAGCTCATGACGATGCCGATGACCATCGGCACCAGGTGGACCAGGAGTTCGAGCAGGAGGGCGGGCAGCAGGAGCAGGTACGGCAGTCCGATGCGGCGGATCCGCCCGGGACGGCGGCGGGGGCCGTCCGCAGTCCCGGGGGAACTCCGACGCACGGCGGCCTCGGTGGGGACCGTGGTCGTCATCGTGCTCACTTCGCCGGCATCTGCTGCTGCGCCTTCTCCAGGGCCGCCTTCACCGACGCCTCGGTCACCGGGCGTCCGGCGGCCGCGTCGGCCCACAGCTCCTTGACGGCCGTACCGACCGCCGTCTCGAACTGGGACTCGTCGGCGACCTGTGGTGCCGCTACGGCGCTCTTCGCGAGGGTGTCCTTGAGGACGGCGTTCGCCGGGGTGTCGAAGGCCGCGTCCGACTGGGCGCCCTTGACCGGCGGGATGGAGCTGTAGGCGGTGTTGAGGATCTTCTGTTCCTCGTCGCTCGTCATGAACTTCACGAACTCCGTGGCGCCGTCGAGGTTGTCGGTGTTCTTGAAGACGGCCAGGTTGATGCCCATGACCATCGAGTTGACGCCGGGGCCGGGGCCGGGGGTGCCCGACTGCACGGGCACGGGGGCGACGCCGTAGGCGTCCTCGCTCATGCCCTGGGACTTGAGGTTGGCGGAGGCGGACTGCCACAGCAGCATCGCCGTCCTGCCCTTGGCGAAGTCGCTCACGGACTGGTTCTGCGCGTACTCGGCGTTGCCCGGCGCGATGATCTTGTCCTTGGCCATCAGGTCGACGAACTGCTTGACCCCGGCGACGGCTCCGTCGTTGGTGAAGTCGGGCTTGCCGTCGGCGGTGAAGAAGTCGCCGCCGTGCTGCTCGGCGAGGACGACGGCGTGGTGAATGTTCTCCGAGGGGTTCGAACCCTCCGTTCCCAGGCCCCACTTGCCGCCCTTCGACAGCTTCTTGCCGTCGGCTGTGAGCTCGTCCCAGGTGGCCGGCGGCTTCTCGATGCCCGCCTCGGCGAACCTCTTCTTGTTGTAGTAGAGCGCGTACGCCATCGAGTACAGCGGCACCGCGGCCGGGTCCTGTCCCTCGGCGCCCGTAGAGCCGAGCGCGGACTCGACGAACCTGTCCCTGCCGCCGATCCTCTCGAAGTTCTCGGCGTCCCACGGCAGCAGCGCCCCGGTGGCCTGGAGGGAGGCGCTCCAGGTGTTGCCGATGTTGAGGACGTCGGGGCCCTGGCCGGAGGTGGTCGCGGTGAGGATCCGGTTCAGCAGATCCGACCAGGGCACGACCTCCAGCTTCACCTCGATGCCCGTCTGCTTCTCGAACTTGTCGAGTTCGGGCCGGAGGACCTTCTGGTCGACCTCGATACTGGCGCCCTGGTTGGAGGCCCAGTAGGTGAGGGTCCTCGGTGAGTCGTTGGACCCCCCGCCATCGGTCGACGAACCGCCTCCGCAGGCCGTTGCGGCCAGGGCGAGAGACAGGGTGACGGCAGCTACGGCCGCGGCTCGCGTGGTGCGCATGGCTCCTGGGTCCCTTCCGGGAGTACTGCTGCTTAATTTAGAGCGTGAGTTAAGCCTTGAGCGACGGTCGCGTCAAGGCTTTTGACACGGTCGCCGATGAGACGGGGGCGGCCCCTCCCGCGCGAGGGAGGGGCCGCCGGTCGGTCACCGGGCCGGCGTCGCGGCCGGCGCGGGTGCGTAGCCGGTGGGCCGGGCGGTGAACGTGCCGCGGCCCTGGGTCCGGCTGCGCAACCGGGTCGCGTAGCCGAAGAGTTCGGCCAGCGGCACGGTGGCCGTCAGGACCGCCGAGCCGCCGCGCGCGGCCGAGCCGGAGACCCGGCCCCGTCGCGCCGCGAGGTCGCCGAGGACGGTGCCGACGGCGTCCTCGGGCACGGTGACCGTGACCTCGGCGACCGGCTCCAGCAGGACCAACGCGCAGGTGCGCAGGGCCTCGCGGAGACCGAGCCGGCCGGCGGTGCGGAAGGCCGTGTCGGAGGAGTCCTTCACGTGGGTCGACCCGTCGGTGAGGGTGACGCGCAGCCCGGTCACCGGGTGACCGCCGAGCGGCCCTTCGGCGAGGGCGTCCCGGCAGCCGGCCTCGACGGCGCGGACGTACTCCTGCGGTACCCGGCCGCCGACGACGGCCGAGCGGAACGCGAAGCCGGACTCCGCCTCCGCGGGTTCCACGTCGAGGACGACATGCGCGAACTGCCCTGCGCCGCCGTCCTGTTTGACGTGCCGGAAGACGAAGCCGGACACCCCGCGGCCGACCGTCTCCCGATACGACACGCGGGGTCGGCCGACGTTGACGTCCAGCCCGGCATCGCGCCGGATCTTCTCCACCGCGACCTCCAGATGCAGTTCGCCCATGCCGGACAGCACCGTCTGCCCGGTCTCGGCGTCGGTCCGTACGACCAGCGACGGGTCCTCCTCGGCCAGCCGGGCCAGCGCGGCGGCCAGCCGGCCGGTCCCGGTCGCCGTGCGGGCCTCGACCGCCACGGACACCACCGGGTCGGCCACGCTCGGGGGTTCCAGGACGAGCGGGGCGTCCGGTGCGCAGAGGGTGGCGCCCGGGCGGGCCGACTTCAGGCCGACCACGGCCACGATGTCCCCGGCGGTCGCGCGGTCCACCTGGGCGTGCCGGTCGGCCCGGACCCGCAGGATCCGCCCGATCCGCTCGGTGCGGCGTGCGCCCGCGTCGAGCACGGTGTCTCCCTTCTCGATGGTTCCCGAGTACACCCGGAGGTAGGTCAGCCGCCCCGTCGGGGTGGCGCTCACCTTGAACGCCAGCGCCGCGAACGGTGCCCGGGGGTCGGCCGGCCGTTCTTCGTCGGCCCCCTCGCGCACACCGCACACGGGCGGCACGTCGAGCGGCGACGGCAGATACGCCACGACCGCGTCGAGCAGCGGCTCGATCCCGCGGTTGCGGTAGGCCGAGCCGCACAGGACGACCACGCCGTCACCGCTGTGGGTGAGGTCGCGCAGGGCGGTGACGAGCGTTGACGAGGACATCGTCGACTGTGCACAGAATTCCTCCAGGGCTCCGGTATGGAGTTCGGCCACCGCCTCCTCCAGCAGCCGCCGACGCCGCTGCGCCTCCTCCCGCAGACCCTCCGGAACGGGCTCCTGTACGGCCGTGTCCGCGCCGTCCGCCCACACCAGCGCCCGCATGCGGACGAGGTCCACGACGCCGCGGAACCCGTCCTCCGCTCCGATGGGCAGCTGCACGACCAGCGGCGCCGGATGCAGCCGTTCCCGGATCGAGGCCACCGCCGTGTCGAGGTCGGCCCCGGCACGGTCCAGCTTGTTGACGAACGCGATCCTCGGCACACCGTGCCGGTCGGCCTGCCGCCACACCGACTCGCTCTGCGGCTCGACGCCCGCGACGGCGTCGAACACCGCGACCGCGCCGTCGAGGACGCGCAGCGAACGCTCCACCTCGTCGGCGAAGTCGACGTGACCGGGGGTGTCGATCAGGTTGATCCGGTGACCGTCCCAGGCGCAGCTGACCGCCGCCGCGAAGATGGTGATGCCGCGATCGCGCTCCTGCGGGTCGAAGTCGGTGACGGTGGTGCCGTCGTGGACCTCGCCGCGCTTGTGGGTGGTTCCGGTGGTGTACAGGATCCGCTCGGTGACGGTGGTCTTGCCGGCGTCGACGTGGGCGAGGATGCCGAGGTTGCGGACGACGGCGAGGGGGTCGAGGTGGGTGCGGGGGTCGAGGTGGGTGCGCACGGCCCTTGGCCTTTCGGATGATCCGGAAGTGAAAACAGGTCAGCGCGATTCCCTGACGAGGCACACACGTGCCCGGACATGGCCTGTCGACCTGCGCGAACGGCAGGCTTCAGAACAGGAGTCGGCGGTGCTCAGACGCTCGTCACGGGCATCCGGTGCCGGCCGCGCAGCGGGCACCGGACGGACGAGGACACGAGGATCACCTCGTACCGGCACAGGGAGACGACGGCAGCGGTGCGGTCACACACGGCCCGGCTCCCTTCGACTGGTCACGACGACGCGCCGCCGAGCGGTGGGCGGCGCGTGATTGCGTGGTGAGTTTAGGGAACCGGGCGCGGTCGGAGCACGCGCTTTTCCGGTGGTGCGGCCGGAGTGTGAGGCATCCGCGAAGGCGGCCACCCCCTGTGTGCTGTACGGCAGTTGCGCGGAACATCGGATTCAGCCACGGGTCGCGGATGTGCGGCGCCCTCGGGTGCGGACTCGGGGGGACTGACCGCGGACGGCGGGCGGTCGATCACAACTCCGCCTCGCACGGGACTCCGCAATCGGACACGGCCGCTGCGACCAGCGGGAATGCGGGCGTCCATGGCGCACCCGGCGCGAAGGGCGGGTGTGCACGCCGGTGTGTGGCGGCGTACGCGGGGCGTGGGCGGGGGCCGGATGCAGGGTGCCGTATAGGCCAGATATAGCCCGCGAACACACGCTCGACCCATCCGAACGGATGGGGGAGAGATGCCGGAGCTTGGGGAAAAGATGCCGGAACAGTCCGGGCAGGTGGCGCTGGTGACCGGAGGGTCGCGGGGGATCGGGCGTGCGGTCGCCACCCGGCTCGCGAACGACGGTTTCGACGTCGCGATCTGCTACCGGTCCGACGAGGCCGCGGCCGAACAGGTCGCCAAGGAGATCCGGGCCGCGGGCCGCCGCGTGCTGACCCGCCGCGTGGACGTCGCCGACCGGGTCGGGGTGCGGGCCTTCGTCGCCGACGTCGAGTCGGGCCTCGGCCCGGTGACGGCGGTCGTGACGTCTGCCGGCATCACCCGCGACCGGCCGCTGGCGCTGATGCAGGACGACGAGTGGGACTCCGTGCTGCGCACCAACCTCGACGGGACGTACAACCTGCTGCGCTCCGTGGTCAGGTCGATGATCCGCCGCCGTGAGGGCACCGTGGTGACGCTGTCCTCGGTGGCCGGCGTGGTCGGCAACGCCGGGCAGACCAACTACTCGGCGTCGAAGGCCGGCATCATCGGCCTCACCCAGGCGCTGGCCAAGGAGTTCGGCCGGTACGGCGTGCGGGCCAACGCGGTCGCCCCCGGATTCATCGACACCGAGATGGTCGCCGGGGTCCCCGAGTCGGTCGCCAAGGACGCCATGGGCCGCATCCCGCTGGCCCGCTTCGGCACCCCCGACGAGGTCGCCTCCCTCGTCTCCTACCTGGTCTCGCCGCAGGCCGCGTACATCACCGGCCAGGTGGTGCGGATCGACGGCGGCATGGCGCTGTGACCGGACCGGAGATCTGGTTCCGGCGCTATCCGGGAGCGGCGGCACCTCGCATGCGCCTGGTGTGCTTCCCGCACGCCGGCGGAAACGCCCGGCTCTTCCACGGCTGGGCGTCCCGGCTGCCCGCCGACGTCGAACTCCTCGCGGTGCGCTACCCGGGCCGCCAGGAGCGGATGGACGAGCCGTGCGCGGAGACGATGGACGAACTGGCCGGCCGCATCTCCGAGGCGCTCGGCCCCGAACGTGACCTGCCGCTGGTCCTCTTCGGCCACAGCATGGGCGCGGCGGTGGCCTACGAGGTCGCGGTACGCCTGGAAGGCCCCGCGGCCGACGGCCCCGGACCGGCCCTGCTGCTGCTCTCCGGCCGTGGCGCGCCGCACCGCACCAGGCCCACCGCACTGCATCGGGCGGCGGACGACGTGCTGGTGGCGGGCGTGACCCGGCTGGGCACCCTCGGCGGCGACGCCTACGCCGTACCGGAGCTGCGGGAGCTGCTGCTGCCGGTGCTGCGGGCCGACTACCGGCTCATCGAGACGTACGACAGGCAGCGGCCACCGGTCCTGCGGGCCCCGATCGTGGCGTACCTCGGCGACCGCGACCCGGGGATCACGCGGCCGGGCATCGAGGCCTGGTCGGAGCTGACCGAGGGCGACTTCACCGTGCGCTCCTTTCCCGGCGACCACTTCTACCTCGCGCCCCGGGAGGCGGAGCTGACCGCGGACATCTCGGGGCGGCTGGCCCGTCTCCCGGTGGCCCGGCCGGCCTGAGCCGCCGCCCCCGTAATCACCGCACCGACATGACAGGAAAGGAGAGGTGACATGGCGAGTACCACGGCCTGGGCACCGACGGAGATCAAGGCGGCCGAGGGCGGCGGCCCCGAGGAGCTGCTGCGGCACGTGGACGCCCTGGAAGGAGGGCTGACCGGTGCGCTGACACGGGAGAAGGCGCTGGTGTTCCGCGGCTTCGGCATCACGCCCGAGACCCTGGACCCGGTGCTGGACCGGCTGCTGCCGAACCGCCTGGCCTACGTGCACGGCAACTCGCCGCGCACCAAGGTCGGGGGCAACGTCTACACCTCGACGGAGTACCCGCAGGAGTACACCATCTCGATGCACAACGAGATGAGCTACGCCCACGCCTGGCCCGCCCGTCTGGCGTTCTTCTGCCAGATCACCCCCGGTGGAGGCGGCGCCACCCCCGTGCTCGACGCGGCGCTGTGGCTTCGGTCGCTGGACCCGGAGGTGCGGGACGCCTTCGCGGGCGGGGTGCGCTACGTCCAGAACCTGCACGACGGCTACGGCCTCGGCAAGAGCTGGCAGGACACCTTCGAGACGTCCGACCGGGGCGCGGTGGAGTCGTTCCTGAAGGGCGCGGGCGCCGACTGGACCTGGCGGCGCGACGGCAGCCTGCGCGTCGAGTCGCTGCGCCCCTCCACCACCGTCCACCCGGTGGCCGGCACCGAGGTGTGGTTCAACCAGGCCGACCAGTGGCACCCGGCCGGCCTCGGCGACGAGACCGCGAAGGAACTCGCCCAGATCCTCTCCGAGGACGAGCTGCCGCAGTCGGTGACCTTCGCCGACGGCAGCCCCATCCCCGCCGAGTACGTGGTGCAGATCCGCGACCGGGGCCTGGAGCACGCGGTCGACGTCGACTGGCACGCCGGCGACCTGCTGCTCATCGACAACCTGCTGCTGGCGCACGGCCGACGCCCCTACACGGGCGACCGGCGGGTGCTGGTGGCGATGTCCGACTGACCGTCCACGGTCCACGAACCGGGCCTGCCCGGTCCCAGACGCCGCGACGACCAAGCGAGTTGACCATGACCATCACCTCGGAAGAGACCCCTGCCGGCTGGCTGGGAAGCGGAACCGTGCCCGGTGTGTGCCGGCCGGACGCCCCCGGCACCGGCATCCACGCCTACCTCACCGAGCACCGCGCCGAACTGCGCGCCACTCTCGCGGAGCGCGGGGCGCTGCTGCTGCGCGGCTTCGACGTGGGCGGTGTCGACGGCTTCGACCAGACCGTGCGCGCCTTCTCCGGCACTCCCCCGCTGGCCTACGCCGAACGCTCTTCGCCCCGCTCCACCATCAAGGGCCAGGTCTACACGTCGACGGACTACCCGCCGGCCGAGGAGATCTTCCTGCACAACGAGAACTCCTACCAGGCGGTGTGGCCCCGCACGCTGTACTTCTACTGCGTGGAGCCGCCCACCACCCAGGGCGCGACGCCGCTCGCCGACATCCGGCGGGTCCTCGCGGCGATCGACCCGCAGGTGCGGGCCGAGTTCGAGGCGCGTGGCTGGCAGGTGGTGCGCAACTTCCACACCGGGTTCGGCGTGCCCTGGCAGGAGGCGTTCAACACCTCCGACCGGGACGCCGTGGTCGCGTACTGCGCGGAGCGGCGCATCGAGGCCGAGTGGCGGCCCGACGGAGGGCTGCGCACCACCGCGGTCCGCCGCGCGGTGCACCGGCACCCGGTCAGCGGCGAGGAGGTGTGGTTCAACCACGCCACGTTCTTCCACACCAGCACGCTGCCCGCGGAGGTCGGCGCCGGACTGCGCGCGATCTTCGACGACGAGGACCTGCCCACGCACACGTTCTACGGCGACGGCGGCACCATCCCCGACGACGTACTGGATCACCTGCGCGGCTGCTACCGCGGGGCGTCCGTCCGCTTCGACTGGCAGCGCGACGACGTCCTGATCGTCGACAACATGCTCGCCGCGCACGCCCGCGAGCCGTTCACCGGGCCCCGGCGGATCGCCGTGGCCATGGCGGAGCCGTCCGAGGCCTGAGCGGCCGTACACACGTCCGCCGCAGTACGACCCGCACAAGTCCGTCCAGCCGACCCGCAGTTGGGAAGAGAGATGCTCACCACACACGGATCACGCATAGCCGCTCTCGCGGTCTACCGGCCCGCCCGCCTCGTGGCCAACGAGGAACTGTCGCAGCGGACCACCGTCTCCCCGGAGTGGATCGAGAGCCGCACCGGCATCAAGACCCGCCATCACGCGGACGAGCAGGAGACCATCGCCGCGATGGCGGCGGCGGCCGGGGAGAAGGCGGTGGTCGAGGCCGACATCGACCCGGCCGAGGTGGACCTCACGATCGTGGCCAGCGCCACCCGCCGCGTCCGCATGCCCGGTGTGGCGCCCGAGGTCGCCAGCCGCATCGGCCTGCCGAACTCCGGTGCCTACGACCTGAACGCGGTCTGCGCCGGCTTCACCTACTCCCTGGCCATGGCCTCCAACGCGGTACGGCTCGGCGAAGCGCGGCACGCGCTGGTCATCGGCGCCGAGCGGACCAGCGAGTGGATCGACCCCAACGACCCGGACACCTTCGTCATCTTCGGTGACGGCGCCGGCGCCGCCGTGGTGTCCCGCTCCGAGACGGCCGGCATCGGCCCGGCGGTGTGGGGCAGCGACGGTGCGCGGCACGAGGTGCTCGGCATCACGGAGAAGGCCGACGGCCGCGAGTACGTCACCATGAACGGCCCCCTGGTCTACAAGTGGTCGACGGCCACGATGCCGGACGTGGCCCACCGGGCGTGCGCGGCCGCCGGTGTCTCCCTGGAGGACATCGCCTGGTTCGTGCCGCACCAGGCCAACAACCGGATCATCCGCACCCTGACGGACAACCTGGGCCTGCCGCAGGACCGCGTCGTCAACGACGTCGTCGACACCGGCAACACCTCGGCGGCCTCCGTGCCGCTGGCGCTCAACCGCCTCAAGGAGAGCGGCCGTGCCACCCCCGGCGAGAAGGTACTGCTGCTCGGCTTCGGCGCCGGCCTGACCTACGCCGGCCAGGTCGTCGACATGCCCTGACGGGCCTGACTGCTCACTGCTCCCCCACGCCTCACCGCCCCCCACGCCTCACTGCTCACTGCTCACTGCTCACAGAGACGGAACAACCATGACCCGAGACGAAATGATCGTCGAGATCATCAACCTCACCCTGCGCACCGCCCCCGACCTGGAGGGCGAGGTCACCGCCGACGCCAGCTTCGAGAACCTCGGCATGGACTCCCTGACCCGCATCGACCTGCTGGCGGCGGTGGAAAAAAACTTCGGTCTGTCGGTGCCCGACGACAAGGTCGGCGACCTGCTGAGGGTCAGTGACGTCGCCGACTTCCTCATGGCGTACAAGGCGGGAGTCTGACCCATGACCCACACGGACCCCGGGAACGGGGCGCTGCCCCTCTCGGTGGGCCAGGAAGGACTGTGGCTCCTCCACAGCCTGGCCCCCGACAGCTCCACCTACCACCTCGCGGGAGGTGTCCGCATGGAGCCGGCGCCCGATCCCGAGATCCTGGCGCGGGCCGTCGACGCGGTCAGCGAGCGGCACCCCATGCTCCGCTCGGTGTACGCGGACACCGAGGACGGCCCGCGGCGCCGCGTCCTGCCGCCCGGTGAGATCGGGCGCCTCACGGTGCGCGAGGTGCCCGGCGCCGATGACGAGGAGCTGCGCCGGATGGTGGACGCGGAGGTCGCCGCGCCGTTCCGGCTGACCGACGAGGGCCCGTTCCGGGCCGTACTGCTGCGGCGCGGCGCGGATGCCGTGGTGCTCGTCGTCACCCACCACATCGCCACCGACGCCCTGTCCCAGTGGCTGCTCTGGCGCGACCTGCTCTCCGCCTATGCGGCCCTCGCCGAGGGCAAGGACCCCCGACTGGAGCCGCCGGCCACCGACTTCGACCACTTCGTGGCGGCCGAACGCACCCTGCTGGACTCCTCGCGCGGCTCCCGCCAGGCCGACTTCTGGCGGGAGCAGTGCGCCGGATCGCAAGCCGCCGAACTTCCCACCGACCGGCCCCGTCCGGCTGTACCGGCGAGCAAGGGCGCGAGCCTGGTGCGCAGGCTGCCCGACGCGCTCTCGGAGCGCATCCGGCGTGCCGCGGCCGACCGCGAGGTCTCCCAGTTCGCGGTGGCGCTCGGCGCGCTCCAGGCCCTGGTGAACCGCTGGACCGGCCTGCGGGACTTCCTCATCGCCTGCCCGGCGTCCGTGCGCCGCTCCGCGGCCCGCGAGGTCGTCGGCTATTACGTCAACCCGGTGCTGGTGCGGGCGGAGATCACCAGGAACGCCACCCTGGGCGAGGTCATCGACCGCGCCGCGGACCGGATACGGCAGGCCACCGCACGCGCCACGTATCCGTTCCCGCTGGTCGCCCAGGACGCCGGGGACGGCGGGCCGCTGTACCGGATCGCCATGACCATGGTCTCCACCGAACGCTTCGACGGCGGCATGGAGGTCGCCGCCGCCGGGGTGCCGATGCTGGTGGGCGGCCTCACCGTCACCTATCTGGAGATCCCGCATCTGGAGGGCCAGTGCGACGTGTCGCTGGAGGTGACCCGTGACGCCAACGGCCTCACGATCGCCCTGCGCTACGACACGGCGCTGTTCGAACGGTCCACCATGGAGCGGCTGTTCGACCAGTACATACGGTTCCTCACCGCCGCCGTCGACGAGGCGGACCGTCCCGTCGGCCGCATCCAGCTCACCGACGGCGACGACAAGCGGGCCCTGCTCGCCCTCGGCGGCCACCCCGGCGCCGTCTCATGAGCGCTCCCGTGCTCCACGGCATCCTCGACGGCGTCGGCAACACGCCGCTGGTGGAACTCACCGGCCTGCTGCCCCGGTTCGGCTCCCGCGTCTTCGCCAAGCTGGAGGCGTTCAACCCGGGCGGCAGCGTCAAGGACCGGTCCGCGCTCTCCATGCTGCTGGGCCGCATCCGCAGCGGTGACCTGGTGCCGGGCCGGTCCACGGTGGTGGAGTCCAGCTCCGGCAACCTCGCCATCGGCATGGCCCAGATCTGCCGGTACTTCGGCATCGACTTCATCTGTGTCGTCGACCCGAAGACCACCGAGCAGAACCTGGCCATCCTGCGGGCCTACCGCGTCACCGTCGACATGGTCACCGAGGTCGACCCCGAGACGCGGGCCTACCTGCCGACGCGCCTGAAGCGGGTACGGGAGCTCGTCGCGACCATCCCCGGTGCCTACTGGCCCAACCAGTACGCCAATCCGCGCAACCCGCTGGCGCACGAGCGGACCATGCGGGAGATCGCCGAGGCCCTCGACGGCCGCGTCGACTACCTGTTCTGCTCCACCGGAACCGGCGGCACCCTCACCGGCTGCGCCCGCTACATCCGCGAACACCGGCTGGCCACGACCCTGGTGGGCGTGGACGCACTGGGCAGCGTGCTGTTCGGCGGGGCGTCCGGACCGCGGCTGCTGCCCGGACACGGCGCGGCGGTACGGCCCGCGCTCTTCGATCCGACGCTGGCCGACGAGGTGGTGCACGTCTCGGACCTGGAGTGCGTGGTCGGGTGCCGGACCCTGACCGACCGCGAGGCCATCCTCGCCGGCGGCTCCTCCGGCGCGGTCACCGCCGCGCTCGGCAAGTTCGCGGCCCGCATCCCGGCCGGCCGCAACGTCGTGCTGATCTTCCCCGACCGGGGCGACCGGTACCTCGACTCGATCTACTCCGACGACTGGGTGCGCGCCCACTTCGGAGAGGTCTCCCATCTGTGGCAGGAACCCGATCTCTTCATGGCGGTGAGCGCATGCTGATCATCGAACACGGGCAAGTGGCCGGGCTTCTGACCGGGCGTGAGAAGGAGATCGTGGACCTCGTCGCCGAGGCCTACGAACGCCACGACGAGGGGCGCACCGTACTGCCGCACTCCGTCTTCCTGCGCTTTCCCGACCGCCCCCGAGACCGCATCATCGGCCTCCCCGGCTACCTCGGCGCGGCGGCCGGCGACGGGACACCGGGCGGTGAGGTCGCCGGCATGAAGTGGATCTCGTCCTTCCCGGGCAACATCGCAGGCGGTCATGAGCGCGCCAGCGCCGCGATCCTGCTCAACTCCCTGGAGACCGGGCACCCCGAGGCGCTCATCGAGGGTTCCCTCATCTCCGCCCGGCGCACCGCCGCCTCCGCCGCGCTCGCCTCCCGGCTCCTGCTCGACGGGCGCCGGCCCACCGGCGTCACCCTCATCGGCACCGGCGTCATCAACCGCGAGGTGCTCCGCTTCCTCGCGGTGGTCCACCCCCACCTCGACTCGCTGGCCGTGTACGACACGGACCCGGAGCGCGCCGCCCGTTTCACCGCCGACCACGCCCGGCTGCTGCCCGGCGCCCGGGTACGGCACTGCGGCAGCCTCGACGAGGCCCTCGCCGCACACGACCTGGTGTCCTTCGCGACCACCGCCGCCGTCCCGCACACCGGCCTCGACGCCTGCCCGCCCGGCACCGTGGTGCTGCACGTCTCGCTGCGGGACCTGACCGTGCCCGCGATCCTCGGCGCCCACAACGTCGTCGACGATGCGGACCATGTGTGCCGCGAGAAGACCTCACCACACCTGGCACAGGAGCACACCGGCGGCCGGGACTTCATCCACGCCTCCATCGGCGCGCTGCTGAGGGGCACCGCCGCACCCGTCCCCCAGGACGGCCGGCCGGTGGTGTTCTCCCCGTTCGGTCTCGGCGTACTGGACCTGGCGCTGGCCCGGTTCGTCCGCGACGAGGCACGCACGCGGGGGATCGGCACCTTCATCGAGGGCTTCCTGCCCGGCCGTACGCCGTAGGGACGGTCCTGCCCGAGGCCGTCCCCGCACCGCAGACCCGCACCTGATCAACACCTCTGGAGAAGAGATGTCTGTCCCGCTGCACGAACTGATCGCCCGTCAAGCCGTCCGTACCCCCCACGCCATCGCGGTCGACGACGCACAGGGGACGATGACGTACGAGCAGCTGGACCGGCACGCGAACCGCGTCGCGCGGCTGCTCCGCGCCCGGGGCGTCGCCCCGGAGGAGCGGGTCGCGGTCAGCCTCCCCCGCCGGCGCGACCTGCCCGCCGTCCTCCTCGGCGTGTGGAAGGCGGGCGCCGCCTACGTACCGCTGGACGCCGCCCACCCCGCGGAGCGGACCGCGTGGATGGTCGAGGACAGCGGCGCCCGGCTGGTCCTGGCGGTGCGCGGTACGGCACCCGAGGGGCTGGACGACAGCGCCGTACTGCTCCTGGACGCCCCGGAGACCGGCCTCGACGCCCAGCCGGACACCGCCCCCGAGCCGCCCGCCGCCGATCCCGCCAACGCCGCCTACCTCACCTACACATCCGGCTCCACAGGCCTCCCCAAGGGGGTGCTGGTGGAGCACGCCGGCATCGCCAACCGGGTGTCCTGGACGGTGACGCGGCAGGGCCTCGGCGCGGACGACCGGATGGTGCTGAAGACGGTCCTCACCTTCGACGCCGCCGCCCTGGAGCTGTTCGCGCCGCTCGTCGCCGGCGGCACCGTGGTGATGGCACCGCAGGGCGCCGAGTCCGATCCGGCACTGCTGGTGCGCACCGTCGCCGAGCAGCGCGTGACCGTCCTGCAGGGCGTCCCGTCGGTGCTGCGGCTGCTCACCGAGGAGCCCGGCTGGGCCCAGTGCACCGGACTGCGGATGGTGTTCTCCGCCGGTGAGGCCCTCGACGCCGAGCTGTGCCGCCGGCTGAGCGAGCCGACCGGCGCCACGGTGTGGAACACGTACGGGCCCACCGAGTGCTCCGTCGACGTCACCGCCCAGGAGTTCGACCCGGCACGCCACACGGAGGCCGTGCCCATCGGCCGTCCCCTCGACGGACTGCGCGTCTACGTGCTGGACGAGGAGTTCGACCCCGTGCCCATCGGCGTCGTCGGCGAGGTGTACGCCGCGGGCACGGGCCTCGCCCGAGGCTACGCCGGGCGCCCGGCACAGACCGCGGAGCGCTTCCTGCCCGACCCGCACAGCGGCGACGGCAGCCGCATGTACCGCACCGGCGACCTGGCCCGCTGGCGCTCCGACGGCAGCCTCGCCTACCTGGGCCGCGTCGACCATCAGGTGAAGGTCAACGGCGTCCGCATCGAACCGGCCGAGGTCGAGGCCGCCCTGCACGCCCACCCCGAGGTGCGGGGAGCCGTCGTCGGGGCGTACACCGCCGCCGCGGGCACCCGGCTCGTGGCCCACCTCGTGGCGGGCCGCCGCATCCCCCGCGACGAACTGCGCAGCTTCCTGCGGCGCCGGCTGCCCGAGTCGATGATCCCCGCCCAGTTCGTGCCCATGGACGCCTTCCCGCTGACCGCCAACGGCAAGGTCGACCGGTCCGCCCTGCCCGACCCGGCGGCCCCCGAGACGGTCGCGCCCGGCGACACCCCCGCGTCGGTGGCGCCCCGCACTCCCGCGGAACGGCTCGTCGCCGACGTGTGGGAGCAGCTCCTCCAGGTGGAGAACGTCGGCGTGCACGACGACTTCTTCGCCCTCGGCGGCTCCTCCCTCGTCCTGACCCGCCTCGCCGTCGCCCTCACCAAGGCGTCCGGCGACGACGTCCAGCTCCGCGGCCTGTTCGGCGCGTCCACCGTGGAGGCGCAGGCCCGCCTCATCGAGGAGTCCCGGCCCGCCGTGCCCGAGGTGGTCCCGGTCGACCGCGGCGTACCGCTGCCGCTCTCCTTCGGCCAGCACCGCCTGTGGTTCCTGGACCGCATGCACCCCGGCAGCCCCGAATGGGTCGCCCCGCTCTTCCTGCGGCTGCCCGCCGGCACCACCGAGGCCACCGTCCGCACCGCCCTCGACGCCCTGGAGCAGCGCCACGAGGCCCTGCGCACCCGCTACGTCCTCGAGGGCGAGGAACCCCGCCAGGTCGTCGTCGACGCACAGCCCGTCGAACTGCGCGTGGAGGACGCGGGCGAGCCCGAGCTGGAGCGGCTCTTCGACGAACAGTTCCGCCGCGGCTTCGACCTGACCGACGGCCCCCTGTGGCGTGCCCTGCTGGTGCGGGTCCCGCTCGGCGGCCCCGTCCTCCTGGTCACCGTCCACCACATCGCCAGCGACGGCTGGTCCACGGTCGTCCTGGAGCGGGAGATCCGCGAGCTGTGCGCGGCGGCCGAGGAGGGCCGCACCCCCGAACTGCCCGCACCCGCCGTGCAGTACGCCGACTACGCGGCCTGGCAGGCGGCCCGCTCCGACGACGCCGTCCTGGACCGCGAACTCGACTACTGGAAGTCCGCGCTGCGCGGCATGCCCGAACTCCAGCTGCACACGGACCGGCCCCGCCCGGCCCACCGCGACGGACACGGCCAGGGCGTACGGTTCTCCGTGCCCGCCGGCCTGGCGGACGCCCTCAGCGGCATCGGCCGGCAGCACGGGGCCACGCCGTACGCCGCCCTGCTCGCCGCCTTCGCGGCGCTGCTGGCCCGCTACAGCGGCCAGGAGGACTTCGGCGTCGGCAGCCCCGTGACCGGCCGGCTGCGCCCGGAGACCCAGGACACCGTGGGCTTCTTCCTCAACTCCCTCGTCCTGCGCTGCGACCTGGCCGGCGACCCCACCTTCGCCGACCTGCTCGTCCGCACCAAGGACACCGTGCTCTCCGGCTTCGCCCACCAGGAACTGCCCTTCGAACGGCTGGTGGACGAACTCCAGCCGGTCCGCGACCTGTCCCGCACCCCGCTCTACCAGGTGGCCTTCGACCTCCAGGACGAGGGCGCGACCATGGTGGCCACCGACGGTGTCCTCATGGACGCCTTCCAGGGGGCCTGGCGGGTGGCCAAGACCGACCTCACGCTGTTCGTCTGGCGCCACGCCGACGGATCGCTCACCGGGGCCTTCGAGTACGCGACCTCGCTCTTCGAGCACACCACCGTGGAGCGCATGGCCGACCACTTCGTCCGCCTCGTCCAGGCCGTCGTCGACGCCCCCGGCACACCGCTCTCCGCGATCGACCTCACCACCGTCCACGAACACCGGCTCCTCCGCCTCTGGAACGACTCCGGGGTGCCGGTGAGCGAGGTCTCGGTGCCGGAGTTGATCGCGGAGCAGGTGGCGCGGCGGCCGGACGCGGTGGCGGTGGAGTCGGGCGGTACGACGCTGTCGTTCGCCGAGTTGGATGTCCGGGCGAATCGCCTGGCGCACCGGCTGCGTGCGGCAGGGGTCGGTGCCGAGTCGTCGGTGGCGGTCCTGCTGGACCGGTCGGTCGAACTGGTGGTGGCGCTGCTGGCAGTGTGGCGCGCGGGGGCCGGCTATGTCCCCATGGACCCGGTGCTGCCGGCCGGGCGGATCGCCGGGATGATCACGGACGCCGCGGTGCAGGTGGCGGTCACTTCCGCCGCGTACGCGGACCGGTTCGAAGTACCGGTGATACGGGTGGACGAGGATCTGTCGCACCTGCCGGACAGCGCGCCCGAGGTGCCAGTCGATCTGGACTCGGTGGCCTACACGGTGTTCACCTCCGGCTCGACAGGCCGCCCCAAGGGCGTGCAGGTCTCGCACCGCAGCCTGGTCAACCACGTCGACTGGGCCGTACGGGAATTGACGTCGGCCGGCACCGGTGGCGCACCGGTGTTCTCCTCCGTGGCCTTCGACCTGGTCGTGCCGAACGTGTGGGCGCCATTGGCGGCCGGGCAGCGCACCTGGCTGTTCAACGGTGAACTGACCGAGCTGGGCACCGCATTGACGGACGCTCGCCCGTTCTCCTTCGTCAAGCTCACCCCCGGCCACCTCGAGGTGCTCTCGAGTCAGCTGCCGGACGACGACATCGCCGCGCTCGCCGGCAAGGTCGTCGTAGCCGGCGAAGCACTGCCCGGCGCCCTCGTCGAGCGCTGGCGCCGTATCCTCGGCGACGGAGCGGTCCTCAACGAATACGGACCCACCGAAGCCACCGTCGGCACCTGCGTGTTCCCCCTGGTGGAAGCGTTCGACGGCGTAGTGCCGATCGGCCGGCCACTGCCCAATGTGGCGATGCACATCCTGGACGCCCACCTGCGTCCGGTACCGGTGGGTGCGGTCGGTGAGCTGTTCGTCGGTGGCGCAGGCGTGGCCCGCGGCTACGTGGGCGACCCGACCCGTACCGCCGAGAAGTTCGTCCCCGACATATACGGACCGGCGGGCAGCCGGATGTACCGCACCGGGGACCTCGCGCGGTGGCGTTCGGACGGCGCGGTGGAGTTCCTCGGCCGCATCGACGACCAGGTCAAGGTGCGCGGCTACCGCATCGAACTGGGCGAGGTACGCGCCGCGCTCGTCGCCCAGCCACAGGTCACCGACGCGGCCGTGATCGTCTCGGAGCAGGACCAGCGCCTGATCGCCTACATCGTCGGCGAGATTCCCGACCTCACCGACATCCTGCCCGAGTACATGACCCCGTCCGTCTACGTCCAGTTGGACGCGATCCCCCTCACCGCCAACGGCAAACTCGACCGCCGCGCCCTCCCCGACCCCGACGACACCACGACCGACTCCTACATCGCCCCCCGCACCCCCGCCGAGGAGCGCATCGCCGCGATCTGGGCCGATCTGCTCGGCAAGAACGCCAGTGTGTACGACAGCTTCTTCGACATCGGCGGGCATTCCATCCTCGCGGTGCGCCTCGTCTCGCGGTTGCAGCAGGACTTCGACCTCGACCTGCCGATACGGGTCGTCTTCGAGCGGCCCACCATCGCGCAGCTCGGCGTGGAGATCGAGGACCGCGTCCGGGCGGAGATCGACGCGCAGCTCGCCGAATCCCGCTGACCAACGAGCGAAGGACATCCGCATGCGTCACCTCATCTCACTGACCGATCTGACCGACGACGATCTGCGCGCGCTGGTCGCCCGCGGGGCGGAATTCGCCGCCGGGGCGGTCGCCAAGCCGCTGCGGGACGAGGTGGTCGGCATCTACTTCCGGCGCACCTCGACCCGTACCCGTACCGCCTTCACCACCGGGGCGCTGCGGCTCGGCGCGCAGACGGTGACCTTCGGTCCCGGCGACCTCCAGCTGAACACGGGGGAAACCACCGAGGACACCGGCCGGGTACTGGCCGGCATGCTGGACATGCTGGTCGCCAGGACGTCGGACGCGACGGCGGAACTGCGGTCCTGGGCGGCGGCCGGGCCGATGTCGGTGGTGAACGCGATGACCGCGGAGGAGCACCCCACCCAGGGACTGACCGATCTCACCACCCTGCACTGTCACTTCGGCCGCGTCGAGGGCCTGCGGGTGCTGTACGTGGGCGAGGGCAACAACAGTGCCGCCGCGCTGGCCCTGGCCCTGACCCGCTTCCCGGGCACCGAGCTGGAGCTGCGCACCCCGCCCGGGTACGGCCTGACGGCGGACATCCTCGCCACCGCCGGCGAGCAGGCGGCGCGCAGCGGGGCGAAGCTGTCCGAGCAGCACGACATGGCGTCCCTGCCCACCGGGTTCGACGTCGTGTACACCACCCGCTGGCAGACCACCGGCACCAGCAAGCCGGACGCGGACTGGCGCACGGTGTTCGCGCCGTTCCAGGTGTCCGGTGCCCTGTGGGAGAGCAGCCCGGACGCGGTGTTCCTGCACGACCTGCCCGCCCACCGGGGCGAGGAGGTCACCGCGGAGGTGCTGGACGGCCCGGCCAGCCTGGCGTTCAGCCAGGCCACGCACAAGCTGCACAGCGCGATGGCGGTCCTCGAATGGTGCCGGGCCGTACGTTCATGATCAGAAAGCGCAGAGCCCGCCCCCACGGAAAGGGCAGGCACAAGCTGCCGTCGCTGCGCAGCTACCGCGACTTCCGGCTGCTGTGGACCGGCTCGGCGATGTCGGTGATGGCGGAGCGCTGCTCCGGGATGGCCTTCACCCTGCTGGTGCTCTGGCACACCAGGTCGGAGAGCGCGGCGGGCATCGTCGGGTTCGCGGGGCTGCTGCCGGCGCTGCTCGTGCAGCTGCCGGCAGGCGTCCTGGTGGACCGGCTGAACCGGCGGCGCGTCATGATGACGTGCATCGTGGTGCGGATGGTCGCCGTGGCGACGGTCGCCCTCTCCCTGCTGGGGGATTCGGTGTGGGTGTGGCACATCGCCCTGGTGGCGTTCGTGCAGAGCAGCATGACCGTCTTCTACCAGCTGTCGGAACGGGCCATGGTGCGTAACGTGGTGCCCTCGCAGCAGCTGGGCGCGGCGATGGCCACCAACGAGGCCCGCTCCCGCGGCGTCAACTTCGTCGGGCACCCGGCGAGCGGGGCGATGTTCGGTCTGTCGGCGTGGGTGCCGTTCCTGACCAGCGTGGGGCTCTACCTGGCGTCGCTGGTCACCCTGGTGAAGCTGAGGGGCGAACCGCAGCCGACGCGTCCGCCGCGCACGGGACGCCGGATGCGTTCCGAGGTCGCGGCCGGATTCAACTGGGTGTGGGGGCGGGCCTACTTCAGGACGGCGCTGCTGGTCATCTCGGTCAGCAACCTGGTGTTCCAGGGGCTGATCCTGACGGTGGCCGTGGTGATCAGGGAGGACGGAGGGGCCGCCGGCACCATCGGGTTGATCATGGCGGCGGGTGGCATGGGCGGGCTGTGCGGGGCGCTGTCGGGCGGCTGGCTGAACCGGCGGCTGGCCATGCGGCAGATCATGATCCTCGCGCACACCGCGTGGGCCGTGGTCATGCCCACAGCGGTGTTTTTCCGGCAAGCAGCGGCACTTGGGGCGCTCTTCTACATAACGTCGTTTATAGGAGCCGCTGTTACCGTCTCCGGTATGTCTTATCAGGTGCGCATCACCCCCAACGACATGCAGGGGCGGGTCGGCAGTGTCGTCATGCTCCTGGTGTCCGGGGCGAGTTCGCTCGGCGCGCTCGGTACCGGATACCTGCTGGAGGCAGTCGGCAGCCGCCACACCCTCGTGGCGCTGTCGGCGGTGATGGCGGTGCTGGCCCTGGTGGCGGCCGTCGTCTTCAGCAGGGCCGGAGCGGCCCGGGAGGACCGCGCGGACAGCATCGAACCCCTCGACGCGGTGCACACCCCGTCGGAGCCGGCGGCGCTGCCGGCCCCGGACGTGCCCGCGCCGGCCTCCGTCGTGGACGGGACGCCGGCCGATCCCCTCACCCACGAAGCGCGGAGAACCGATGGATGACGCAGTACGGCTGGAGTCGCTCACCAAGACCTACGGGTCCGGCGACAGCGCGGTGAGCGCCTTGCGCGAGACCAGCTTGTCCTTCCCCAGGGGTAGCTTCACCGCGATCATGGGGCCCTCGGGGTCCGGCAAGTCCACCCTGTTGCAGTGCGCGGCCGGGCTCGACCGGCCCACATCGGGCCGGGTCTTCATCGACGGCCAGGACACCTCGGGCCTGAACGAGACCCGGCTGACCGAACTCCGCCGCGCCTCCACCGGGTTCATCTTCCAGTCCTTCAACCTGCTGCCGTCGCTGACGGCCGAGCAGAACGTGGCGCTGCCGATGCGGCTGGCGGGCCGCAGGCCCCCGCGCGGCGCGGTCCGGCAGGCGCTCGCCCAGGTCGGCCTCGACAAGAAGGCCGGCAGCCGGCCCAGCCAGCTCTCCGGCGGACAGCAGCAGCGGGTGGCCATCGCCCGTGCTCTGGTGTCCCGCCCCGCCGTGCTCTTCGCGGACGAGCCGACCGGCGCTCTCGACCTGTCCACCGGCCGTGAACTCCTCGTCACCCTACGGGCGTTGGCGGGACCGGGCGGCGACGCCCCCGGTGCCGAGGACCGCGTGACCACCACCATCGTGATGGTCACCCACGACCCGAACGTCGCCGCCTACGCGGACCGGGTGCTGTTCCTCGCCGACGGCAGCCTCGTCGGAGAGCTGCTCCAGCCGACCGCCGACGACGTCGCCGCCCGCATGACGCACCTGGCGGTGTCGTCGTGATCAGGGTGGCCTTCCAGACCCTGCGGGCGCGCTGGGTCTCCTTCCTCGGCACGGTGGTCGCCCTGGTCCTCGGCGTGGCGCAGGTCGCGGCCATGGGGCTGCTCGTGACGACGGCGTTCGACCTGCCCGACCGGCCGGTGGAGCGCTTCGCCGGCGCCGACACCGTCGTACGCCCGCCGTCGGACGGCTGGGACCCGGCCCACCACGATCTGGGCGTCCGCTCTCCGGAGGCGGCCCGCGGGCTGAGCACCGAACTGCGCGACCAGGTCGCCGCGACCGGCGAGACCATCGTCGACCGCGCCTTCTACGCGCAGTTGCGCGGCGGTCCCGAGGACCAGGTCGGGCACCCGTGGGCGGTGGCCCGCTTCGGCGGCTACCGCCTCACCGACGGCGCAGCGCCGGCTTCGGACGGGCAGATCGTGGTCCCCTCCGACCGGGCCCGCACCGGCGACGAGGTGACCGTGCTGACGGCGTCCACCGTGCGGAAGTACACCGTCAGCGGAACCGTCGCCCCCGTCGGCTACGAGGACGCCGTCTTCTTCTCCGAGGCGGAGGCCGCGCGGCTCTCCCCGCGGATCGACTCGCTGGTGGCGCTCGGCCCCGCTGACGCGGTCCGGGACGCCGTCGGCGAGAAGGCCGACGTCCTCACCGGCCAGGACCGGCACAAGGCCGACGCCAGCGAGGCCGAGGACCGCGAGACCCTGGACAACACGATCACGCTGGTGCCGGTGATGGCGAGCGTCGCCGGGACCACCGCCATTTTCGTGGTGGCGTCCACCTTCGCCTTCGCCGTCGTCCAGCGCCGCAGGGAGGTCGCCCTGCTCCGAGCGGTCGGCGCCACCCCCAGGCAGGTGCGGAAGATGGTCCGCAACGAGGCCCTCCTGGTGGGCGGCGTGGCCGCGGCGGTGGGCACCGTCCTCGGTCTGTTCGGGGCGCAGCTCCTCGCCGACATGCTGATCTCCATGGGGGTGTCGCCGGACTGGTTCACCGTCACCCCGTCCCTGCACTGGACCGTGCTCGTGCCGCTCGTCGGCGCCTTCCTGGTCGGGTTGCTGGTGTCGGTCGGCGGTGCGGCCGCCGCGGCCCGCCGCGCCGGCTCCATCCAGCCCGTCGAAGCGCTGCGGGAAGCCGCCGTGGACGACACGGGCGTCACCCCGGGCCGCGCCCTGCTCGGTGCCGTGGCCCTCCTCGGAGGCGTCGGCTGGACCGCCTGGATCGCCACCGGCTCCCCGGTGACGGTGCTCTCGCCGACGGTGTACGTGGTTTCGCTGATGGTGCCGGTGCTGGCGGCGGCCGTCCTCGCCCCGCTGGCGGTGGGCCCGCTGGCCCGGCTGCTGATGTGGCCGTGGCGCCGCGCGAACGGCCCCACCGCGATGCTGGTCCGGGAGAGCGCGCTGACCGCCCGCCGCCGGACCGCGGCGACGGCCGCGCCGGTGCTGCTCACCGTCGGCCTTGCGTTCTCCCTGCTCGCCGCCACGGACTCGCTGGGTGCGGCCCGGGACAGCGGCCTGCACAACCGGATCGTCTCCGACTACGCCCTCGCCCCCGACGACACGCCCGGCATCAGCACCGAGGTGGTCGACCGGGTCGCCGAGGTGCCCGGCGTGCAGATCGCCGCGCCGCTGCTCACCACGGTCTACTGGAAGGACGAGGACCGCTACGACGAGAACGACGGCCTGGTCGTCGACCCCGAGGCGTTGAAGCGGACCATGGACCTCAAGGTCGTCGAGGGCTCCCTCGACGACCTCGACGACAACAGCATGGCCGTCGCCGACCTGTGGCACATGGACGTCGGCTCCACACAGACCGTGCTGATGGCCGACGGCAGCACCCAGAAGCTGAAGGTGGCCGCCGTGTACAAGGCGCTGCGCGGCGAGGACGTGGCCTACCTGCCGTCCCGGTTCGCCGACACCGCGCTGTTCGCGCGCGACGGCCTGGCCCGCCGCGCGTACATCACCCTGGACAAGGGCACCGACGTGCAGGCCGCGACCGCCGCCATCCGCAAGGCGGTCGACGGCAGCGGCGCCAAGTTCATGACGCGGGACGAACTGGTCGCCTCCGAGGCCGCCTACGCCCGGCACCTGAACGAGGTCCGGCAGCGCTCCACCGCGGTGATCATCATGCTGTTCTGCTTCATCGCGATCCTGAACACGCTGCTGATGGCCACCGCGGACCGCCGGCGCGACCTGGCGGTCCTGCGGACCGCGGGCGCCACCCCGAGGCAGGTGCTGCGGTTCTTCGTCGCCGAGTCGCTCCTGGTGTCCGCGATCGGTGTGGTGCTGGCGCTGGCCGCCACCGCCGTCAACCTGGCCGGGCTGTGGGGAGCCCTGTTGCAGCTCTTCGGCACCACCCCGATCGTCGTGCCGTACGCGGTGGTCGCGGGCGTCGCGGTGGTCTCCACCCTGCTGGCGCTCCTCGGCACGGTCCTGCCGGTCGGAGCGGCGCTGCGGGCCCGAGCCGTGCAGCTGATCGGAGCCCGCGAGTAGGACACTCCGGTACGTCCCCGCACCCCCCGGACCCACACGGCCCGGTCCCGAACTCCCCCGTCGGGACCGGGCCGTGTGCCGTCTCCGCGGGGGCTTGTGCCTTTCCGTGATCGGGCGACGCGGTCCCGTCGCGGCAGCCCGACAGATCCCCGCTGGAGCCATAAGAGAGCCGATAAGAGCCCCGGTATAGGTCCCCGTCGGACGCTGGGCGAGCATCCGACCACCGAAGGGACACCGTCATGGCTGACGAGCAGACCGACCACCGCACCTACCGGGTCGTCCTGAACGACGAGGAGCAGTACTCGATCTGGGACGCGGACCGGGAGCTGCCGGCCGGCTGGCACGCCGAGGGCACCGAAGGCTCGAAGCAGGACTGCCTCCAGCGCATCGAGGAGGTCTGGACGGACCTGCGGCCGGCCAGTCTGCGCCGGCGCATGGAGCAGGCCGGCGCCTGAGCGCGCCGCACGGCCCGCGGTGCCGGCAGCGGCACCACACCGCACAGCAGCCGGCACCACGCAGGCACCACACGAGACACGTCGTACGGAACGAAGGTCGGGAGGGGCGCTCAGCATGACCACGGGCGAAGTCCGCACGGGCGGACAGGTCGACGGCAGGGGAACGGCCGACGACAGCGGATCGGTCGACAGCAGGCGTGAGGAGCTGGTGCGGGCCAGGCTCGCCGGGGGCCGCGGCGGCCGGCGAGCCGCCGTCACCCCCGTCGACCGCGGCGGCCGGCTCGCCCTCTCCCACGGGCAGCAGCAGATGTGGTTCCTCAGCCGGCTCGACCCGGACAGCTGGGAGTACAGCGTCCCCGTGGCGCTGCGGCTGCGCGGGCGGCTCTCCACGGAGCTGCTGCGCCGGGGCTTCGAGGAACTGGTGGCCCGCCACGAGATCCTGCGCACCCGCTACCGCCTCGACGGCACCGAGCCGGTCCAGTTGATCGACCCTCCCGGCCCCTTCGACCTCCCCGTCGACGACCTCACCGGCACCGGCACCCGCGCGGAACGGGAGGAGCGGGCCCGCCGGCTGGCCGAGGCCGAACCGGGCCGCCCGTTCGACCTGGCGGACGGCGCACCGCTGCGGGCGCGGCTGATCCGCGTCGCGGAGGACGACCACCTGTTGGTCGTCGTCTTCCACCACGTGGCGTGCGACGAGTGGTCCGTGGGTCTGTTCCTCGGTGAACTGGCCGCCCTCTACGAGGCGTTCGGCCGCGACGAGCCCTCACCTCTGGCCCCGCTCCCCGTGCAGTACGCCGACTACGCGGCCTGGCAGCGCCGCCGCCTCGACAGCGGGGAACTCGACCGGCAGCTCGACCACTGGCGGGAACGGCTCGCCGGCCTCACCCCGCTGGAGGTGCCGACCGACCGCAGGCGGCCCTCCACCCGCTCCTACGCCGGGGACGCGGTCCCCGTCCACCTGCCGGCCCCGCTGGCCGGCCGGTTGCGCGAGCTGGGCGCCGCGCACGGAGCGACCCTCTTCCACACCCTCCTCGCCGGCTACCAGGGCCTGCTCTCCCGCTACACCGGCCGTGACGACATCGCCGTGGGCACCGTGGTCTCCGGCCGCAACCGGCCCGAACTGGAAGGGCTCATCGGCTACGGCATCAACACCCTGGTCCTGCGCGGCCGGTGGCAGGGCGACCCGACCTTCCGGCAGCTCCTCACCGGCGCCCGGGAGACCGTCCTGGACGCCTTCGACCACCAGGAGTTCCCCTTCGCCCGCCTGGTCGACGAGCTGGCCCCGGCACGGGACATGTCCCGCACCCCGCTGTGCCAGGTCGCGTTCACCATGCACCGTGAACGCACCACCGGCTTCGCCCTGTCCGGCGTCGACACCGAGACCCTGACCGCCACCTCCCGGGTGTCCCGCTTCGACCTCACCCTCCAGCTCCGCGAGGCCGACGACGGCTCGGTCACCGGCACCCTGGAGTACAGCACCGCCCTCTACGACCGGACCACCGTCGAGCGCATCGCACGGCACCTGGAACGGCTCCTGGCGTCCGCCGCGGCCGACCCCGACCGCCGCCTGTCCCGCCTGGACATGCTCGACGACACCGACCTCGCCGTCCTGCTGCCCGAGATCCACACCCTCGACGCGCCCACCCGCTGCATCCACCAGCTCGTCGAGGAACGCGCCGCCGCCACCCCCGACGCGGTGGCCGTGGTCTGCGGCACCGAACGCCTCACCTACGCCGAGCTCAACAGCCGCGCCAACCGCCTCGCGCACCACCTGCGGACCCTCGGCGCCCGTCCCGGCCACCTCGTCGGCGTCGGCCTCGACCGCGGCCCGCACCTGGTGCCCGCCCTGCTCGGCGTCCTCAAGTCCGGTGCCGGCTACCTTCCCCTGGACCCCGAGCACCCCACCGACCGCATCGCCTACACCCTCCGCGACGCGGGCGCCGACCTCGTCGTCACCTCCACCGGGCACGCCGCCCATCTGCGCGACGCCTCCGACGGCCGGCTCGTCGTCCTCGACGACCCCGACGAGGCCGCGGCGCTGGCCGCCGCCCCCGGTCACGACCCGGACTCCGGCGTCACCCCCGACGACCTGATCTACACGATCTACACCTCCGGCTCCACCGGCCGGCCCAAGGGCGTCGGTCTCAGCCACACCAACGTGCTGCGCCTGTTCACCGCCACCGAGGAGCACTTCGGCTTCGACGAGCACGACGTGTGGACGCTCTTCCACTCCTACGCCTTCGACATGTCGGTGTGGGAGATCTGGGGCGCCCTCACCTACGGCGGCCGGCTGGTCGTCGTACCGCCGGACATCTCCCGGTCCCCCGAGGACTTCCTGCGCGTGCTCGCCGACGAGCGGGTCACCGTCCTCAACCAGACCCCGTCCGCCTTCCGCAGCCTGGTCTCCCTGGCCGCCGAGGACCACCCCCTGATCGGCGAACTCGCCGTGCGGGTCGTGTCGTTCGGCGGCGAGCGGCTCGACATCCCGGCCCTGCGGCCCTGGGTGGAGCGCCGCGGCCTCGACGTCACCGCGATCGCCAACCTGTACGGCATCACCGAGACCTGCGTGCACACCACGTTCCACCTCGTCACCGAGGCCGACCTGGACGCCGAGACCGGCAACCCGGTCGGCGTGCCGATTCGCGATCTCCAGGTCCACCTGCTCGGCCCGCACGGCGAACTCGTGCCCGTCGGCGTGCCCGGCGAGATCCACGTCGGCGGTCCCGGCGTCGCCCTCATGTACCTGGGCCGCCCCGCCCTCACCGCGGAACGCTTCGTACCCGACCCCTACGGCACCCCCGGCACCCGCCTCTACCGCAGCGGCGACCTCGCCTCCAGGCGTCCCGACGGCAGCCTGGACTACCTGGGCCGCATCGACCACCAGGTCAAGATCCGCGGCCACCGCATCGAACTCGGCGAGATCAAGGCCGCGCTCACCACGCATCCCCGGGTCCGCGACGCCGTGGTCGTCGCCCGCGAGGACACCCCCGGCGACCGGCGCCTCATCGCCTACGTCGTCCCCACCGGCGACGCCGTCGCCGCGCCCAGCGAACTGCGCGCCCTGCTCGCCCGCACCCTGCCCGACTACATGATCCCGGCCGCGTTCCTCGTCGTCGGCCGCATCCCGCTCACCGTCAACGGCAAGCTCGACCAGGCCGCCCTGCCGGCCCCCGACCGCAGCGCCCTCGGCGTCGACGCCGTGCACGTCGCACCGCGCACGCCCGCCGAGGAGGAGATGGTCGCCGTCTGGCGTGAGGTCCTCGGGGTGGAGACCGTCGGCGTCGAGGACAACTTCTTCGACCTGGGCGGCGACTCACTGCGCGCCGTCGCCCTGGTCGGGGCCCTGCGGGGCAGCGAGTACGACGTCACCGTCCGCGATGTCTTCGAGCACCGTACGCCCGCGGAACTCGTGGCCTTCGTCACCGGCCGCCCCGCCCCCGCCACCCCCCGGCAGCCCGTCGCCCCCTTCACCCTGCTCGGCGACGACGACCGCGGCCGCCTCCCCGAAGGACTGGTGGACGCCTACCCGCTGGCTCAGGTACAGCTCGGCATGGTCGTGGAGATGCTCGCCGACGACGGCCGCAACCACTACCACAACTCCACCTGCTTCCGGATCCTCGACGAACGGCCCCTGGACCCGGACGTCCTCCAGCGGACCGTCGACACCGTGCTGGCCCGCCACGAGATCCTCCGTTCCAGCTTCGCCATCGAGGGCTACTCCGTCCCGCTCCAGCTCGTGCACCCCGCAACGGACGTGACGTCACCCGTCGCCGCGCGGGACCTCACCGGGCTGGACGCCGACGCCGTCGAAGCGTCGCTGCGCGCCTACATGGCCGAGGAGCGCACCCGGCTCTTCGACCTCACGCGCGCCCCGCTGATCCGCTTCACCGGCCACGCCTGCGACGACGGCTCCTGGTGGCTGACCCTCACCGAATGCCACGCCGTCCTCGAAGGATGGAGCCACCACTCCCTCCTGATGGAACTCGTCACCACCTACCACGCCCTGCGCGCCGGCGAGCCCCTCCCGGACCCGGACACCCCCGACATCCGGTACGCGGACTTCGTCGCCGCCGAACTGGAGTCCCTCGCCGCCGACGAGGACCGCGCCTACTGGAAGGGCATCCTCGACGAGCACACACCCTTCGAGATCCCCTCCGGCCTCGGCGACGACCCGGCGACCACCCCCGGCGGCCTCAACCGCTCCTGGGTGCCCTACCACGACCTGGAGGCCGGCCTGCGCACCCTCGCCACCCAGGCCAAGGTGCCGATCAAGAGCGTCCTGCACGCCGCGCACCTCAAGGTGATGAGCCAACTCACCCCCGAGGAGGCGTTCTTCACCGGCCTCGTCACCAACGCCCGCCCGGAGGCGGTCGGCGCGGAACGCGTCTACGGCGTGTATCTCAACCCGCTGCCCTTCGCCCACCGCCGCGGCGCGCGCACCTGGCGCGAACTGGTCCGGCAGGTCTTCGACCAGGAGATCGACGTCTGGCCGCACCGCCGCTACCCCCTCGGCGCCATGCAGCGCGAACTCGCCGACAGCGAACGGCTCGTCAACGTCCGCTTCAGCTACCAGAACTTCCGCCAGGTCGACCAGGACCTCGTCGACTACCCGGCCACGATCGACGACAGCCCCACCGAGTTCCCGCTCGGCGTCTCCACCCGCGCCGGCTTCATGGTGATCACCGCCCACCGGCACCACTTCGGCCGCGCGGCGGTGGACCGCCTGGCGGCGATGTACCGGGCGGTGCTGGAGTCCATGGCCGCCGACGTGGACGGCGACGCCCGCGAGACCTTCCTGCCGGCCGGCGAACGCGAGCGGGTGCTGACCGCTTGGAACGACTCCGGGGTGCCGGTGAGCGAGGTCTCGGTGCCGGAGTTGATCGCGGAGCAGGTGGCGCGGCGGCCGGACGCGGTGGCGGTGGAGTCGGGCGGTACGACGCTGTCGTTCGCCGAGTTGGATGTCCGGGCGAATCGCCTGGCGCACCGGCTGCGTGCGGCAGGGGTCGGTGCCGAGTCGTCGGTGGCGGTCCTGCTGGACCGGTCGGTCGACCTGGTGGTGGCGCTGCTGGCAGTGTGGCGCGCAGGCGCTGGCTATGTCCCCACGGACCCGGTGCTGCCGGCCGGGCGGATCGCCGGGATGATCACGGACGCCGGGGTGCAGGTGGCGGTCACTTCCGCCGCGTACGCGGACCGGTTCGAAGTCCCGGTGATACGGATGGACGAGGACCTGTCGCACCTGCCGGACAGCGCGCTCGACGTGCCAGTGGATCTGGACTCGGTGGCCTACACCGTGTTCACCTCCGGCTCGACGGGCCGCCCCAAGGGCGTGCAGGTCTCGCACCGCAGCCTGGTCAACCACGTCGACTGGGCAGTACGGGAATTGACGTCGGCCGGCACCGGTGGCGCACCGGTGTTCTCCTCCGTGGCCTTCGACCTGGTCGTGCCGAACGTGTGGGCGCCATTGGCCGCCGGGCAGCGCACCTGGCTGTTCAACGGTGAACTGACCGACCTGGGCGCCGCGTTGACGGACGCTCGCCCGTTCTCCTTCGTCAAGCTCACCCCCGGCCACCTCGAGGTGCTCTCGAGTCAGCTGCCGGACGACGACATCGCCGCGCTCGCCGGCAAGGTCGTCGTAGCAGGCGAGGCGCTCCCCGGCGCCCTCGTCGAGCGCTGGAGCCGCATCCTCGGCGACGGAACGGTCCTCAACGAATACGGACCCACCGAAGCCACCGTCGGCACCTGCGTGTTCCCGCTGGTAGAGGCATTCGACGGCGTAGTGCCGATCGGCCGGCCACTGCCCAACATGACCATGCGCATCCTCGACACCCACCTCCAACCCGTCCCCGTCGGCGCGGTCGGTGAGCTGTTCGTAGGCGGCACAGGCGTGGCCCGCGGCTATGTCGGGGACGCGGCCCGTACTGCGGAGCGCTTCCTCCCCGACTTGTACGGACCGGCGGGCAGCCGGATGTACCGCACCGGGGACCTCGCACGGTGGCGTTCGGACGGCGCGGTGGAGTTCCTCGGCCGCATCGACGACCAGGTCAAGGTGCGCGGCTACCGCATCGAACTGGGCGAAGTGCGTGCCGCGCTCATCGCCCAGCCACAGGTCACCGACGCGGCCGTGATCGTGTCGGAGCCGGACCAGCGCCTGATCGCCTACATCGTCGGCGAGGTTCCCGAGTTGGCCGACGTCCTGCCCGAGTACATGATCCCCTCTGCCTTCGTGCAGTTGGACGCGATCCCGCTCACCGCCAACGGCAAACTCGACCGTCGCGCCCTTCCCGTTCCGGACCAGGCCGCGACCGACTCCTACGTGGCCCCTAGCACCCCCGCCGAGGAGCGCATCGCCGCGATCTGGAGCAAGGTGCTCGGCGTGGAGCGGGTCGGTGTCGAGGACAACTTCTTCGACCTCGGCGGACACTCGATCAAGGCGATCGCCCTGGTCGGCGCCCTGCGCGCGGAAGGCTTCGAGGCCGCCGTGCGGGACGTCTTCCAGCACCGTACGATCGCGGGCCTCGCCGCCACTCTCACCGACGGCGGTGAATCCGCCGACGCCTACCGGCCGGTGGAGCCGTTCACCCTGATCGGCGACGAGGACCGCAACCGCCTGCCGGACGGGATCGTCGACGCCTACCCGTTGGCGCAGGTCCAGCTCGGCATGCTGGTCGAAATGCTCGCCGACGACGGGCGGAACAAGTACCACAACACGACGACGTTCCGGATCAAGGACGGCCGTCCGTTCGACGTGGACGCCCTGCGCCGCGCCGGACAGGCCGTGGTGGAGCGGCACGAGATGCTGCGGGCCTCCTTCGACCTCGACGCCTTCTCGGTACCCCTGCAACTGATCCACGCGACGGCGGAACTCCCCGTCACCGTGCTCGACCTCCGTGGCAAGAGCTTCGAGCAGCAGGCCGAGGCACGCCGGGCCCACATCATCACCGAGCGGGCCACCGCCTTCCAGCTCGACCGGGCGCCGCTGCTCCGCGTCTCGGCGCTGATCGAGTCCGACGAGGCGTGGTGGCTGTCGGTCAGCGTCTGCCACCCGATCACGGAGGGCTGGAGCCACCGCACCCTCCTCAGCGACATCGTCGAGGGCTACCTGCGCCTGCGCGCCGGTGAGGAGCTGCGCGAGGTCACGGTTCCCGGCGTCCGGTACGCGGACTTCGTCGCGGCCGAGCAGGCGTCCCTCGACTCCGAGGAGGACCGTGCCTACTGGCGCGACCTCCTCACCGACCACGCCAAGTTCGAACTCCCGACCGGCTGGGGCGACGCCGAGCCCGCCGACCGGGCGGTGACCGTCCAGGTACCGCTCGGCGACCTCACCGCGGCACTGCGGTCCGCGGCACGCACCACGAGCACCTCCCTCAAGGCGGTCCTGCACGCGGCCCACCTCAAAGTGATGAGCCAGCTCACCGTGGAGGACGCCTTCTGCACCGGCCTCGTCTCCAGCGGCCGGCCCGAGGTCGAGGGCGCCGAGCGGGTCTACGGCATGTACCTCAACACGGTGCCCTTCGCCCACCGGCGCGGCGCCCGCACCTGGGCCGAACTCATCCATCAGGTCTTCGACCGGGAGACGGAGCTCTGGCCGCACCGCCGCTTCCCGATGCCGGTGATGCAGCGGGAGCTGGGTGACGGTACACGCCTTCTCGACGTCCGCTTCAGCTACCTCGACCTCTCCGACGCCCAGGCCGACAGCGACCTCGTCGACACGGACTCCGGGGACGGCGAGGGCGCCACCGAGTTCGGCCTGGCCGTCGCCGCCCGCGGCAGCGGACTGCTGCTCACGGCGGACCCGGCGGTCCTCGGCCGCGCGGCGGTGGACCGCCTGGCGGCGATGTACCGGGCGGTGCTGGAGTCCATGGCCGCCGACGTGGACGGCGACGCCCTCGAGACCTTCCTGCCGGCCGGCGAGCTCGAACGCGTGCTCATGGCCTGGAACGACTCCACGGCGCCGGTGCTGCCGAACTCGGTGCCGGAGTTGATCGCGGAGCAGGTGGCGCGGCGGCCGGACGCGGTGGCGGTGGAGTCGGGCGGTACGACGCTGTCGTTCGCCGAGTTGGATGTCCGCGCCAATCGCCTGGCGCACCGGCTGCGTGCGGCAGGGGTCGGTGCCGAGTCGTCGGTGGCGGTCCTGCTGGACCGGTCGGTCGACCTGGTGGTGGCGCTGCTGGCAGTGTGGCGCGCGGGGGCCGGCTATGTGCCCATGGATCCGGTGCTGCCGGCCGGGCGGATCGCCGGGATGATCACGGACGCCGCGGTGCAGGTCGCGGTGACGTCGCAGGCGTATGCCGACCGGTTCGAAGTACCGGTGATACAGGTGGAGGACGACCTCTCCGGTCTCCCGGACACCACGCTCGACGTGCCAGTCGATCTGGACTCGGTGGCGTACACCGTGTTCACCTCCGGGTCGACGGGCCGCCCCAAGGGCGTGCAGGTCTCGCACCGCAACCTGGTCAACCACGTCGACTGGGCCGTACGGGAATTGACGTCGGCCGGCACCGGTGGCGCACCGGTGTTCTCCTCCGTGGCCTTCGACCTGGTCGTGCCGAACGTGTGGGCACCGCTGGCGGCCGGGCAGCGCACCTGGCTGTTCAACGGTGAACTGACCGACCTGGGCGCCGCATTGACCAAGGCAGGGCCCTTCTCCTTCATCAAGTTGACGCCCGGCCACCTTGAAGTGCTCTCCGGTCAGCTCACCGACGACAAGATCGCCGCTCTGGCAGGCAAGGTCGTCGTAGCCGGCGAAGCACTGCCCGGCGCTCTCGTCGAGCGCTGGCGCCGCATCCTCGGCGACGGCAAGGTCCTCAACGAATACGGACCCACCGAGACCACCGTCGGCACCTGCGTGTTCCCGCTGGTGGAGGCATTCGACGGCGTAGTGCCGATCGGCCGGCCACTGCCCAACATGACCATGCGCATCCTCGACACCCACCTCCAACCCGTCCCCGTCGGCGCCGTGGGCGAACTGTTCGTCGGTGGCGCAGGCGTGGCCCGAGGCTACGTGGGCGACCCGACCCGCACCGCCGAGAAGTTCGTCCCCGACATATACGGACCGGCGGGCAGCCGGATGTACCGCACCGGGGACCTCGCGCGGTGGCGTTCGGACGGCGCGGTGGAGTTCCTCGGCCGCATCGACGACCAGGTCAAGGTGCGCGGCTACCGCATCGAACTGGGCGAAGTACGTGCCGCACTCATCGCCCAGCCACAGGTCACCGACGCGGCCGTGATCGTGTCGGAGCAGGACCAGCGCCTGATCGCCTACATCGTCGGCGAGGCTCCCGACCTCACCGACATCCTGCCCGAGTACATGACGCCGTCCGTCTACGTCCAGTTGGACGCGATCCCCCTCACCGCCAACGGCAAACTCGACCGCCGCGCCCTCCCCGACCCCGACGACACCACGACCGACTCCTACATCGCCCCCCGCACCCCCGCCGAGGAGCGCATCGCCGCGATCTGGAGCAAGGTGCTCGGCGTGGAGCGGGTCGGTGTCGAGGACAACTTCTTCGACCTCGGCGGACACTCGATCAAGGCGATCGCCCTGGTCGGCGCCCTGCGCGCGGAAGGCTTCGAGGCCGCCGTGCGGGACGTCTTCCAGCACCGTACGGTGGCCCACCTCGCCGCTACCCTCACGAACGGTGAATCCGCCGACGCCTACCGGCCGGTGGAGCCGTTCGCCCTGATCGGCGACGAGGACCGCGACCGCCTGCCGGACGGGATCGTCGACGCGTATCCGGTCGCCAAGGTGCAGCTCGGCATGCTGGTGGAGATGCTCGCGGGCGACGGGCTGAACAAGTACCACAACACGGCGACCTTCCGGATCAACGACGGCCGTCCGTTCGACGCCGAGGCCTTGCGCCGCGCGGCCCGGACGGTGGTCGAGCGGCACGAGATGCTGCGGACCTCCTTCGACCTGGAGGGCTTCTCGGTGCCGTTGCAGCTGGTGCATCCGGCCGCCGAACCGCGGGTCGTGGTGCGGGACCTGCGCGGCACGGACGCCGAGCGGTTCACCGCGGCGCGGCAGGAGCACATCGCCGCCGAGCGGGCCGCGCTGTTCGACCTGGACCGGCCGCCGCTGCTGCGGTTCGCCGCGTTGGTCGAGTCGGAAGAGGCATGGCACCTGGGCTTCACCCACTGCCACGCCATCACGGAGGGCTGGAGCCAGCAGTCGCTGCTGCGGGAGGTCCTCGACCTGTACCAGGTGTACGCGGCCGGTGAACTGCCCGGTGAACCGGAGCCGGTGGCAGTGCGATACGCCGACTTCGTCGCCGCCGAGCAGGAGTCCCTCGCCTCCGACGAGGACCGCTCCTACTGGCAGGGCGTCGTAGACAGGTACGCGCCGTGCCGGCTGCCGCAGGAGTGGGGCGCGGGGAACACCGCTCCGCGGGAGGACTTCAAGCTGTCAGTGGACTTCCGCGACATCGAGCCGGCGCTGCGCGAGCTGGCCCGGTCCACCGACACCTCGTTCAAGGCGGTCCTGCTCGCCACCCACCTGAAGGTGCTCTCCGCGGTCAGCGGCGAGAACGCCTTCCACACCGGTGTGGTCTACAGCGCCCGTCCCGAGGCGCCGGGCGCGGAGCGCGTGTTCGGTATGTACCTGAACACGTTGCCCTTCGCGCACGACCGGACCGCGCGCACCTGGCGCGAGCTGGTGCGCCAGGTCTTCGACCGGGAGGCCGAGGTGTATCCGCACCGCCGGTATCCGCTGCCGGCCGTTCAGCAACTGGCGGGCGGACGGCGGCTGTTCGACGTGATGTACCGCTACCAGGACTTCCACCAGACCGCCGGCAGCGCGGTGGACGTGCAGGCCGGCGCGGGCGACAGTTCGAACGAGTTCACGCTGTCCGTGGCGAACGTGCCGGGCCGCCTGGTGCTGCGCGCGGTCAGCACCGGGCTCGACCGGGCCAACGCCGAGCGCGTGGCGGGGATGTACCGGGCGGTACTGGAGGCGATGGCCGCCGACCCGGACGGCGACGTGCACGCCTCGCTGCTGTCCGTGACGGAACTGGCCCAGGTCCTGGACGACTTCAACGACACCGAGGTGGAGTGGGGATGAGGCGCTACGTCCACGAGGTGATCGAGGGGCAGGCCGCGGCCACCCCCGACGCCGTCGCCGTGCAGGTAGGCGGGCACACGGTCACGTACCGCGAGCTCGATGAGCGGGCCAACCAGATCGCCCACCGGCTGCGGGAGGCCGGGGTCGGTCCCGAGTCGGTGGTGGGGGTGCTGCTGCGCCGAGGCCCCGACACCCTGCCGGCGCTGCTCGGCATCTGGAAGGCGGGCGGATCCCATCTGCCGCTGGACACCGCGCTCCCCGCCGAACGGCTGCGGTACATGCGGCAGACGGCGGGCGCCCGGCTGACGGTGACGCACGGCGTGAGCGCCGCACTGCTCGGCTCCGAATACCGGGGTGAGACCATCGACCTGGACGCGGAGCGCGAGCGGATCGCGGCCTGTCCGGTGACGCCGCCCGACCGGTCCGCCGACCGCGACCCTGACGATCCCGCGCGCACCCACCGGCTGGCGTACACCTTGTTCACCTCCGGCTCCACGGGCCGCCCCAAGGGCGTGCAGATCGGCCAGTACGCGCTGCTGAACATGCTCTTCTCGATGCGGCAGTGGCATCGTTCGGGGCCGGAGCACCGCTGGCTGGCCATCACCTCGCTCGCCTTCGACGTGTCCACCGCCGAGCTGTACCTGCCCCTGGTCACCGGCGGCCGGGTGGTGCTCGCCGACGACGACGAGGTCCGCGACCCGGCGGCTCAACTGCGGCTCGTGGAGAGCGCGGGGATCACTCATGTGCAGGCCACCCCGGCCGGGTGGAAGCTGCTGCTGGCCGCGGGGATGGAGCGGCTCCCGGTCGCCGCGGTCACCACCGGGGAGGAGTGCCCGCCCGGACTGGCCGGACAGCTCGTGGGCCGCGTCGACCGGCTGAGCAACCTGTACGGGCCCACCGAGGCCACCGTCTGGTGCACCGGCACCGACCTGGCGGAGGACGCGGAGTCGGTGCCGATCGGCCGTCCTCTGCCCAACTACCGTGCCTATGTGCTCGACTCGGAGCAGCGACCGGTGCCGGTCGGGGTGACCGGCGAGCTGTACGTCGCGGGCGCGGGCATGGCCCGCGGCTATGTGGGCCGGCCGGGACTCACCGCGGAACGGTTCCTGCCGGAGCCGTACGGCGGCCCGCCCGGGTCCCGCATGTACCGGACCGGGGACCTGGCCAGGTTCCGGGCCGACGGGCAGCTGGAGTGCCTCGGGCGCATCGACAACCAGGTCAAGATCCGTGGCTTCCGCATCGAACTCGGCGAGATCGAGGAGGTGCTGCGCGGCGGACCGGACGTCCACGACGCCGCCGTGGTGGCCCGCGACGACGACCAGGGCGAGAAGTGGCTGGTGGCCTACGTGGTCGGCGCCGACGGCGTGGAGCCGGACCCGGCGGCGCTGCGGGACCGGCTGGCCGCGACCCTGCCCTCTTACATGGTGCCCGCGGCCGTGGTGCCGCTGCCGGCTCTGCCGCTGAACCCGGCCGGCAAGGTCGACCGGGCCGCGCTGCCCGTCCCTGGCCGGGCGGCGCTCGCCGGGGACCGCGCCTATGTGGCGCCCCGCACCGCCACCGAGCGGCAACTGGTGGAGATCTGCGCCGAGGTGCTGGGCGTGACCGACGTCGGCGTACGGGACCGGCTGCAGGACCTGGGCGCCGACTCCATGCGGATCGTGCACGTGATGGCCGCCGCGCGGCGGGCCGGGCTCGGTCTGACCCTGCGGATGCTGCTGGACAGCGAGACCGTGGAGGACCTCGCGCAGGCCCTCGACGGCACCCCGCCCGAGGGGACCGGAACGGAAGAGAAGCGAGAAGGCGAGGAATCGGCCATGACGTCGGTGGCACCGGCAGGCGGGCCCGCCGACCCGACCCGGACCATGGCCGCGCACCGGGTGCCGGGCGCCGCCGTGGCCCTGCTGCGGGACGGGCGGCTGGTGGGCGTGCAGGCATACGGGGTGCGGTCCGCGGAGAGCGGGCTCCCGGTGACGCTGCGCACCCGCTTCCAGGCCGGGTCCATCAGCAAACAGGTCACCGCGTTCGCCGCGCTGCGCCTCGTCGCCCGTGGCGAACTCGGCCTCGACACAGACCTGGACCGGTATCTGAGCGGGCGGCGCGCACCCCGCACCGCCACCGGAGCCTCCGTGACCCTGCGCCACCTGCTGTCGAACACGGCGGGCTTCTCCAGTGCCGCCGCCACCTGGTGGCGGCCCGGCGAGCCGATGCCGAAGCTCGACACCGTGCTGGACGAGGTGAGCGCCGAGCACGAACCGGGCACCCGGTTCCGCAAGGCGGGCAGCCAGTGGGCGCTGGCCGAACGGCTCCTCACCGACGTCACCGGTCAGGACTTCGCCGACCTGGCGGCGGACCTGGTCTTCACGCCGCTCGGTATGGCGGACAGCTCCTTCACACCGCCCGCCGAAGGGCTCGCCGCCCGGGACGACTGGGCCGCGGGGCACGACCAGCACGGCCGGCCGCTGCTCGACGGCTTCCGGGTGCGGCCGGTGCGGGCCGGCAGCGGACTGTGGTCCACCGCCGCCGACATCGCCCAGTTGGCCGCGGAGATCCGCCAGGCCCACCTGGGCTGCTCCGAGCTGCTGCCGGCATCGCTCGCCACGCAGATGCTCACCGAGGCGTTCCCCGGCAGCTTCTACGGTCTGGGCACGGTCGTCGACAGTTCCCTGGGCGAGCCGGAGTTCGGCCACGGCGGGCAGACGGCCGGGTTCCGGGCGCTGGTCTCCCTGCGCTTGCGTTCCGGCAGCGGCTGCGTCGTACTGACCAACGGCGACGGCGGCAAGCACGTGCACAAGACGGTCGCTGCGTCCCTCGGCCGTGAGCTGACCGTCGACGACGACTGACCGGTGGCGATCGGCCGGTCGAGACTGGCCGATTTCCGACCGTCGGATCCCGGACATCACCGCCGCGAGTCGGTGGTGTTACCGAACGGATAACACGAGAATAGGCCTCCCGCATAGCTTCGTCGCGAACACATCGTTCGTACATGCCAGACGGGGGGGTGTCGCATGGACTTCCGAGTCCTCGGCCCGGTGGAAGCGCACAGGGGCGGTTTAAGGATTCCGCTCTCCGGCTCCAAGGTGCACACGGTACTGGCGGCTCTGCTGCTCGCCAAGGGCCGTGTGGTGTCGGACAGCAGACTCAACTTCCTGCTGTGGGGCTGGGAACCGCCGGCCACATCCGGCGCGCAGATCTACACGTACATGTCGCGCCTGCGCAAGCTCCTCGGCGACGAGGTGCGCATCGAGCGCAGGCCGCCCGGCTACCTGCTCCAGGCCCCGAACAGCGGGGTGGACCTGCTGGAGTTCGAGCGGCTGGACCGGCTCGGGCGGGCGGCGCTGGCCCAGCGCCGCCACCGGGAGGCGGGCGCGCTGCTCGCCGAGGCCCTCGGGCACTGGCGCGGCACCGCCCTCGCCAACGTCACCGAGCACCTCGCCGACGCGGAGCTGCCGCAGTTGGAGGAGGCTCGGATGCACACCTTGGAGAACCGCATCGAGGCCGACCTCGCGCTGGGCCGGCACGAGCAGCTCACCGCCGAACTCACCGGCCTCGTCGCCCAGCACCCGCTGCGGGAGAAGCTCCGGGCACAGCTGATGACCGCCCTCTACCGCAGCGGTCGGCAGAGCGACGCCCTGCAGAGCTATCACGAGGGCCGCACCCTCCTCGCCGACCAGCTCGGCATCGACCCCGGTGAGGCTCTCGGCTCGACCTACACGGCCGTCCTCAAGGGCACCCGCGGCCCGGGCCCCGGTGGCGCCACCCGGCCCGCGCGGGAAGTGCCGGGTCCCGTCGCACCGTCCACGCTGCCGCCGGTCGTAGACGAACTCGCCGGCCGGGACGCCGAGATCCGGATGCTCCGCACCCAGCTGGCGGAGTCGGTCGCCGGGCGAGGACCGCGCCATCTGCTGATCACCGGAATGGCCGGCGTCGGCAAGACCGCCCTCGCGCTGCACGTCGCGCACGCGGCCGCCGGGGACTTCCCCGACGGCCGGCTCTTCGCCGAGTTGTCGGAGGCGAACGGCCGCCCCCGTCGGCCCCGTGACGTCCTCGCCGCGCTCCTGCGCGATCTCGGGGAGCCGCTCGAGGAGAGTGATGTGACGCTGCCGGTCGCCGGTGCGCAGGGCGACCGCAGGGAGTGCGAGGATCTCGTGCGGCTGCTCCGCGCCCGCACCGCGGGCCGTCAACTGCTGGTGGTGCTGGACGGCGCGGCCGAGGGAAGGCTGCTCGACCCGGTACTGGCGGGCCTCCAGGGCGTCGTGGTGCTGATCACCGGGCGCACGAGGCTCACCCAGGTCATCGGCGCCCGTACCACGGCACTCGCGCCGCTCGGGGATGCTGCGGCACTCCACCTGCTGGCCGCCGTCACGGGCCGGGCCCGGCTGGTCGCCGAACCCGACGCCACGGACGACCTGCTCGGCTACTGCGGCGGACTGCCGCTCGCGATCCGCATCGCCGGGAGCCGCCTCCTCGCCCGCCCGTTCTGGCCCGTGGCCCGCCTCGCCCAGCGCATGGCCGCCCCGGAGAACCGGCTGCGGGAGCTCTCCTACGGCAGCATGGACGTCGGCGCGGCCCTGCTGCCGTCGCTGTACGCCCTGCCGTCGCCCGCACGGTCGGTGCTGGTACGGCTCGCCGATATGGGCACCGAGCCCTTCCCCGCGGACCGGGCGGCCGAGGCCCTCGGCACGACGGAGGCCACCGCGGAACAGTGGCTCGAGCAACTCGTGGACGGTGCGCTGCTCGACCTGTGCGGCGTGGACCTGATGGGCCGGCCCTTCTACCGCTTCCACGAACTGGTGCTGCTCTTCGCCGCCGGCCTGCCCGCGCCGCACCGCACCGGCCGGAGGTCGCCGGCCGCCCGGTGAACCAGCGGAAACGACAGTGGCCCCGCCCCGAGCCGAGCTCGGGGCGGGGCCAGTGTCGTGGGCTCAGTGCCAGCTCTCGTCGTCGGAGCCGGTGGCCGCAGCGGCGTGCCGGTGGGTGACACGGACGTCCATCATTTCTTCCCCCATGTATCGACAGTGATGTCGTGGAAATTGTGATCCGCACACTAGTACGGCCGGTTTTCCCCTCATTATCGAACGGCTTACCGTCGACTTTTTCCCTTCCGCTAGATCTCCTCCGGCAGTTCGGCGAGCGCGGCCCGGGTCCGCTGTATCCACGCCTCCACGCCAATTCGTTGAAAATTGGCCAATGCCCCTAGATAATTGCGCCGGGCCTCCTGCAAATCACCGCATTGCCGACCGGCCGTGCCGAGCGCGAGTTTGATGCGTCCCTCGACGAGCGCACTGCCCACCAGAGCCGCCGCCTCCAGCGCCTGGCGCAGCGTGGCCCGCGCCTGTTCCCATCGTCCGGCGCCCATCCGGGCCTCACCGAGCGCCAGCAGCCCATGGGCCAGCCCCAGCATGTCCATCTGATCCCGCACGATGCGGATCACCCGGAGCAGGGCCTCCTCGGCGAGGTCGTACTCCTGGCGGGCCAGATGCACCCGGGCCAGCCGGTGGGTGCCCAGCGCCAGGCTGCGGGCGCCGCCCTCGCCGATCGCAGCGGAGACCCGTACCGACTCCACGCTCAGCCGCTGTGCCTCGTCGACGTCGTCCCGGTCCAGGCAGATCTGCGCCATGTTGTTCAGCACGTGGGCCTCCGAAGAGCGGTCGCCGACCGCCCGGAAGACCTCGAGCGCCTCGGTGCTGTAGCGCATCGCGGTGTCCAGTTCGCCGCGCATCTCGTCGATCATCGCCATGTTCCGCAGCACCAGGGCCCCGCCGTGTTGCTCCCCGGCCCGTTCGTGCAGCTCAAGTGCCCGCGTGAACAGGCCGTACGCCGTCGTGAAGTCCCGCTGGCGCATCTCCAGTGCGCCGAGAACGTGCAGCATCGCGGCCTCGCCGCGCGCATTGCCCGCGGCGCGGGCCGCGGTCAGGGAGCGCTCCGCGCACTCGCGCCAGTCGTCGAGGTAATTGCGGGTCTCGAAGAGCACCAGGACGCAGAGGGTGAGGTCCCAGGCGAACTCGTCCATGCCGTCGGCGGCAGCCCGGGCCACGACCGCGCTCAGTGAGAGCCGCTCGGCCTCCAGCCAGTCCAGCGGCCGGGCCAGCAGGGTGTCGGTCAGCTCCGGCGGAAGCCGGATCGGGAGGACCGTGCCGTGGATGATGCTGAAGTCACCGCCGAAGGAACGCCGGTGGGCCTCGGCCGCCAGGAACAGGTAGGTGCGGAACACCCTGTCCAGCACGGCGCGCCGGTCCTCGGCGCTCTCCTCCTCCGCGCGCTCCCTGGCGAACAGCCGCAGCAGGTTCTGGAACCGGTAGCGGGTGTGCCCTGACCGGTCCTGGCCGATCACATCGAGGAACTGCGCGTCGACCAGCTCCTCGATGAGCCGTTCCCCGGTGTAGAGGTCGGTGTCGAGCAGGGCGGCGGCCACCCAGGAGGAGAAGTCCGGCACGTCCAGCAGCCCGAGTCTTCGGTAGAGCCGGGCGGTCTGCGCGGACAGGCCCCGGTAGGTCAGCGCGAAGCTGGCCCGTACCTGCGACTCGCCCTGGCTCAGTTCGTCCAGCCGTAGCCGCTCGTCGCTGAGCCGGCGCACCAGGTGCTCGACGGTCCAGTGCGGTTTCGAGGCGAGCCGGGCCCCGGCGATGCGCAGTGCCAGCGGCAGCAGGTCGCACAGCTCGGCGAGGGTGGCGGCGGCGACCGGTTCGGCGGCGAGGCGCTCCTCGCCGACGATGCCGCCCAGCAGTTCGATCGCCTCGTACGTGGACAGCGGCCCGAGCCGAACCCAGGCGCGCGGCGGCCAGGCCACCAGCTCCGGTATCTGCTCACGTCCCGTGATCAGCACGCAGCAGCCGCCGCCGCTCGGCAGCAGCGGGCGCACCTGTGCGTAACTGCGCACGTTGTCCAGCACGACGAGCACCCGGCGGTCGGCGAGCAGGCTCCGGTAGAGGGCGGCCCGCTCCTCCGGCTCGGCGGGTATCTGGCCCACCGGCACGGACAGGGACCGCAGGAAGCGGCTGAGGACCTCGTCGGCGCTGGTCGGCTCCAACTGTTCGTCATAGCCGTGCAGGTCGGCGAAGAGCTGGCCGTCGGGGAAGAGGTCCGCGACGCTGTGCGCCCAGTGGATCGCAAGTCCCGTCTTGCCGACCCCGGCGACGCCGGTGATCAGGCCGGTGGCCGGGCCGCGGGTGGCGCCGCCCGTGTCGAGCAGTTCGCCCAGCAGGGCCAGTTCCTCCTTGCGGCCGGCCAGTCTCGGCACGTCCGGCGGAAGCTCCAGCGGGTCGCCGACCGGGTTCGGCCGGGGCACCGGCTCGCCGTCCGGGTCGGGCGCCGACAGCGACCGTTCGTCCTGGAGGATCGCGTCGCGCAGCTCGGTCAGGGCGGGGCCCGGCTCGATGCCGAGCTCCTCCATCAGTGCCCGTCGCCCTTCCTGGAAGGTCTCCAGCGCCTCGGCCCGCCGGCCGGAACGGTATTGCGCGGTGATCAGCTGGTGTCGGGCGCGCTCGCGCAGCGGATGGCGCCTGACCATCGCCGCCAGATCGGGCAGCACCCGTTGGTGATCGCCCAGTTGCAGCCGCACCGCGGTGGCGTCCTCGAAGACGTTGAGGCGCAGCTCCTCCAGCCGCTGGGCCTCGTCCTCCACGCGCAGGCCGATGACGCCGGCCAGCGGGCGTCCGCGCCACAGCCGCAGCGCCTCCGCGTAGGCGCGGGACGCCTCCGGCAGCCGCTCCTCGCGCACCGCCGTCTCGGCCAGGGTGACCAGCTCGGTGAACTCGGCCGTGTCCAGCGTGTGACGGCCCAGCCGCAGGAGGTACCCGGGGTGGGCCGTGACGATGATCTCCTCGGGAAAGCCTGCGTTCTTGAACGCCTTGCGCAACGCCGCGATGCAGATGGATACCTGGGTGCGCGCGGTGGCGGGCGGGTGCTCGTTCCACACCGAGTCGATCAGCGCGTCGACCGGGACGACACGGCCCGGAGTGAGCAGCAGGAGGGTGAGAATCGTGCGGTGCCGTGGTCCCCCCAACGGCACCTGGACATCACCGACGCGTACTTCCGGTGGTCCCAGGATTCGGAATTCCAGCCGCTTCTCCATGCTCCCCTTGATCCCCGTGCATCGCGGACAGGTGGGAGCAGTGTCCCTGTTGCCACCAGAATTCGACGGCTTGCCCCCAGGCACACGATACGACGGAGGATGAAGCTACTGTCCAGTAGAAAGGCGCTAACCGGCAGTAACAAAACGGAGTTCAGGCAAAAAGGGTCTCTCCCGAACGTTCCGAGAATGAAGATGAGTACTGCTCAGTTTCTCGACAGCGACGGGAACAGGCCACCTGCCGTGGCGGCCAGGAGCCCGATCCCGCACAAATGGGAGAGGTCGATAATCGGGGCGCACCAAGGTGCCGGCCGGGCCGCCACACCCGTCGATGCCGTCGCTGTGCACCGTCAACGCCGCTGCCGCCACCCGAAGGAATACGCACAGGCCAACCGGGATCTTCGCCCCCCCCGCATCAAGGAGTCACTCACCGCCATGGAACACGCACGGTCCGCACCTGATCCGCGGCGCGGTGCCGCCCAGCCTCCCATCGAGCCGTGCGACTGCCCGGACCGAGGGCAAGGCGGAGCTCTACCGCCGACTGGGACTCCGGCTGATGTATGACCACGAAACGCAGAAGGCGCCGACCCGAGTCGGGCCAGCACCTTCTGTCGCAAATGTTGTGTCCGAGGGGGGACTTGAACCCCCACGCCCGATAAAGGGCACTAGCACCTCAAGCTAGCGCGTCTGCCATTCCGCCACCCGGACCAGGTGTCTGCCGCCTTGCCGGAGGTGTTCCCCGCGGCGACATGGACAACAATACCAAGGTTTCGGAGTGCCCTTCACCTGCATATCCGTCCGTCGGACCGCCCTCGCCAGCCGGGAGGCGAGGCGGTCCGGCAGCCCTTCACCTGCTGTGATCCGGCAGTCACGTATGGGTGAGATCACCCGGTGGCGCCCCACGGGTGGGCGTCACCGGGAGCCCGTCACGGCATGAGGTGGTAGTCCGGGAAGTTCCCGGGCAGCCGCTCCCCCGCCGCCCCCTGGGTCACCGCGCGCACCAGCAGCTCGCCTCCGACGAACGCCCCGCGCCACGACGCGCCGAAGCCGCCGAACAGCTCGTCGCGGTCGCCGCGGGAGCGCGGCTTGCCGTGGCCCACCTTGAACGCCCGGATCTGCGGGGCCAGGCGGTCGTACGTCGACCGGTCGTCCGTGGACAGGGTGGCGACCAGCGCGCCGTTGGACGCGTTCATCGCTGCCAGCAGCTCGGCCTCCGTGTCGACCAGGACGATCGTGTCGACCGGGCCGAACGGCTCCGCGTGGTGGAGGGGTGAGGACGGGGGCGGGTTCAGCAGCGTGACCGGCTGGACGTACGCCGAGGTGTCCTGGCCGGGCAGGAAGCGGGCGTGGGACGGCTTGCCCCGGTGCAGCGGGACGGCGCCGCGGTCGATCGCCTCGGCGACCTGGTCCTGCAGTTCCTTGGCCTTGGCCGCGTTGATCACCGGTCCGAAGTCCAGCTGCGGGTAGGGGTCGTCCCGCTCCTCGACCGCCAAGGGGTGTCCGACCTTCAGCGTGCGCACCGCCGGCAGGTACGCCGCGAGGAACTCGTCGAACAGCTCACGCTGGACGACGAAGCGCGGGTACGCCGTGCAGCGCTGCTTGCCGTAGTCGAAGAGCTTGGGGATGACCGCCGTGAGCGCGTCCCAGTCGGTGTGGTTCCAGATGCCCCAGGTGTTGAGTCCTTCCTGTTCGAGTACATGCCGTTTGCCGAGGTCGGCGACGGCCGTGGCCACCGCGGCGCCGGTGTCGCGGCCGCCGACGAAGGAGACGCAGCCGATCTCGGGCGCCCGCACCAGCGCCTGGGACAGCTCGCCTCCGCTGCCGCTGACGAGGGTGACGGGGATCCCCTCGCGGGCGGCGAGCGCGCAGGCCAGGGTCAGACAGGCGACACCGCCGTCGGTCGGGGTCTTGGCGATGACCGCGTTGCCTGCCAGTGCCTGTACCAACACTGCGTGAACGAGCACGCTCATCGGGTAGTTCCAGCTCGCGATGTTGGATACCGGCCCGTCCAACGGGGTCCGGTCGGCGAGCATCGGTTCGATGCCGTCGACGTACCAGCGCACGCCGTCGATGGCGCGGTCGACGTCGGCCTGGGCGAGCCGCCAGGGCTTGCCGATCTCCCAGACGAGGAGGAGGGCGAGCAGCTCCCGGTGCTGGGTCAGCGCGTCGAGCGTGGCCGCGACGCGGGCCCGGCGCTCGTCCAGGGAGACGTGGCGCCATGCCCGGTGCTGGTCGAGTGAGGCGCGTACGGCCTGCTGGGCGGTGGCCCGGTCCAGGCGTGGCGGCCCGGCGATCGGGCTGCCGTCGACAGGGCTGGTGGCGGGCAGGGCCCGCCCGTCGGCCTGCCAGGTGGAGTCCCAGAGGTTGAGGACGCGGTCGTCCCGGAACGCCTCCGGGGCGACCGCGAGGCAGCGCTGCCAGGCATCGGACCAGGAAGTGCCGGATTTGAGGGTGAGGGTGGTTGCCATCGGATCTCCGCTCTCGGTGCACAGTCGAGAGGAAAAGGGGCCCGTAGGACCCTTCCTTGGAAGGGTGGTGGTGGGAGACGGGTGGGCGGCTTCTTGCATGGCTACGGCGGACGCTAGCGAGGTGCGGCAACTCCTGAAAGCGACCTCGCTCTGACTATGAGTGAGGTCACGCCCCGGCTCCCAGGCGGTCCAGCACCAGACGCGCGGTCTCGGTGGGCGTGCCACCGACCCGTACACCCACTGCCTCCAGCGCCTCCTTCTTCGCCGCCGCCGTACCGGACGCGCCGGACACGATCGCGCCCGCGTGGCCCATCGTCTTGCCCTCGGGTGCGGTGAATCCGGCGATGTAGCCGACGACCGGCTTGCTGACGTGGTCGCGGATGTACGCGGCCGCGCGCTCCTCGGCGTCGCCGCCGATCTCTCCGATCAGGACGATCAGTTCGGTGTCGGGGTCGTCCTGGAAGGCGGCCAGGCAGTCGATGTGGGTCGTGCCGACGACCGGGTCACCGCCGATGCCGACGCAGGTCGAGAATCCGACGTCGCGCAGCTCGTACATGAGTTGGTAGGTGAGCGTGCCGGACTTGGAGACCAGACCGATGCGGCCGGGCTTGGCGATGTCGGCCGGGATGATGCCGGCGTTGGACTGGCCGGGGGTGATCAGGCCGGGGCAGTTGGGGCCGATGATGCGGGTGCCGCGCGCCTTGGCGTATGCGGTGAAGGCGACGGAGTCGTGGACCGGGATGCCCTCGGTGATCACGACGGCGAGTCCGATGCCGGCGTCGGCAGCCTCGATGACGGCCGCCTTCGTGAAGGCGGGCGGGACGAACACGACGGTCACATCGGCGCCGGTCGACTGTATGCCCTCGGCGACCGAGCCGAAGACGGGGACGCCGCGGTCGTCGAAGTCGACGGTGCGGCCCGCCTTGCGGGGGTTGACGCCGCCGACGACGTTCGTGCCGGCGGCGAGCATCCGCCGGGTGTGCTTCATGCCCTCGCCGCCGGTCATGCCCTGGACGAGGACCTTGCTCTCCTTGGTGAGATGGATGGCCATGTCGTCGTGTCTCCTCAGGCTGTGGCGGCGGCGAGTCGGGCGGCCCGGAGTGCGGCGCCGTCCATGGTGGTGGCCTGCTGGACCAGAGGGTGTGCGCGGTCGTCGAGGATGGCGCGGCCGCGGGCGGCGTTGTTGCCGTCGAGGCGCACGACGAGCGGCTTGGTCAACTGGACGGAGTCCAGGGCCCGCACGATGCCGTCGGCGACCGCGTCGCAGGCGGTGATCCCGCCGAAGACATTGACGAAGACCGACTTCACGGCGGGGTCGGAGAGGATGACGGACAGGCCGTCGGCCATGATCTGGGCCGATGCGCCGCCGCCGATGTCGAGGAAGTTGGCGGGGCGGGCGCCGCACCCCGCGACGACGTCGAGGGTGGACATGACGAGGCCGGCTCCGTTGCCGATGATGCCGACCTCGCCGTCGAGCTTGACGTAGTTGAGGCCCTTGGCGGCGGCCGCCGCTTCCAGTGCGTCGTCGTGTTCGACGTCGTCGGCACCCCAACGCGCCTGCCGGAAGCGGGCGTTGTCGTCGAGGGTCACCTTGCCGTCGAGGGCGAGGATCTGCCCCTGCCCGGTGCGCACCAGCGGATTGACCTCGACGAGGAGGGCGTCCTCACGGACCAGTACCTCCCAGAGCCGTACGAGGACGTCGACGGTCTGCGGCGGTAGTCCGCCCGCCTCGGCGATCTCGCCCGCCTTCGCTGAGGTGACGCCCTCGGCGGGGTCGACGTGGACGCGCGCCACGGCCTCGGGGCGACTGGCGGCGACCTCCTCGATCTCCATGCCGCCCTCCGCGGAAGCGATCGCGAGGAAGCGGCCGGCCGCGCGGTCGAGGACATAGGAGACGTAGAACTCGGTCTCGATGTCCACGGGTTGGGCCAGCATCACCTTGCCGACCGTGTGGCCCTTGATGTCCATGCCGAGGATCTGGCGTGCGGTGAGCTCCGCGGCTGCCGGGTCGGCGGCGAGCTTCACCCCGCCCGCCTTGCCGCGGCCGCCGGTCTTCACCTGCGCCTTGACGACTACACGGCCGCCGAGCCGGCGTGCGATCTCGCGGGCTTCCTTGGGTGAGTCCGTCACCTCGGCCCGCGGCACCAAGATGCCGTGCTCCTCGAAGAGTTCCCTTGCCTGGTGTTCGTACAGGTCCATTCCGGCTCCTGTCTTAAAAGTGCCGCACGCCCCCTGGACACCACCCACCGGATGCGGGATAACAAGCTTCATACAGTATTCGTCGACTGTATGCAATGTACTGCGGACGGTCGGCGGCATACCGCTGAGTGCGTTCCCAACCCCCTACGAAGGGACAGGACTTCGCCATGCCCGACGACACCCAGGACGTGATTTCCGGTGGTCATCTCGTAGCCAAGGCGCTGAAGGCCGAGGGGGTCGACCGCATCTACACGTTGTGCGGCGGCCACATCATCGACATCTACGACGGCTGCGTCGACGAGGGCATCGAGGTCGTCGACGTCCGCCACGAGCAGGTCGCCGCGCACGCCGCCGACGGTTACGCCCGCATCACCGGCAAGCCCGGCTGCGCGGTCGTCACCGCCGGCCCCGGCACCACCGACGCCGTCACCGGGGTCGCCAACGCCTTCCGCGCCGAGTCCCCGATGTTGCTCATCGGCGGTCAGGGCGCCCTCACCCAGCACAAGATGGGGTCCCTGCAGGACCTGCCACACGTCGACATGATGACGCCGATCACCAAGTTCGCGGCGGCCGTGCCGGACACGGCGCGCGCGGCGGACATGGTGTCGATGGCGTTCCGCGAGTGCTACCACGGCGCACCCGGGCCCTCCTTCCTGGAGATCCCGCGCGACGTCCTCGACGCCAAGGTGCCGGTGGCCAAGGCCCGCGTGCCGAAGACCGGCGCCTACCGTGCCTCCACCCGCTCGGCCGGCGACCCCGAGGCGATCGAGAAGCTCGCCGACCTGCTGGTCCACGCCGAGAAGCCGGCCATCCTGCTCGGCAGCCAGGTGTGGACGACACGCGGCACCGAGGCGGCCATCGAACTCGTCCGCACCCTGAACGTCCCCGCCTACATGAACGGCGCGGGACGCGGCACCCTCCCACCCGGCGACCCGCACCACTTCCAGCTCTCCCGGCGGTACGCCTTCTCCAACGCCGACGTCATCGTCATCGTCGGCACGCCCTTCGACTTCCGCATGGGCTACGGCAAGCGGCTGTCGCCGGACGCGACCGTCGTGCAGATCGACCTCGACTACCGCACCGTCGGCAAGAACCGCGACATCGACCTCGGCATCGTCGGGGACGCCGGGCTGGTGCTGAAGTCGGTGACCGAGGCCGCCTCGGGCCCCGTCAACGGCGGTGCGTCCAAGCGCAAGGAGTGGCTCGACGAGCTGCGCGCCGCCGAGCAGACCGCCATCGAGAAGCGGCTGCCGAGCCTTAGGTCGGACGCCTCACCGATCCACCCGTACCGGCTGGTCAGCGAGATCAACGACTTCCTCACCGAGGACTCGATCTACATCGGCGACGGCGGCGACATCGTCACCTTCTCCGGGCAGGTCGTGCAGCCCAAGTCGCCCGGGCACTGGATGGACCCGGGTCCCCTCGGCACGCTCGGCGTCGGCGTCCCCTTCGTGCTCGCGGCCAAGCAGGCGCGGCCCGACAAGGAGGTCGTCGCGCTCTTCGGCGACGGCGCGTTCTCCCTCACCGGCTGGGACTTCGAGACTCTCGTCCGCTACAACCTCCCCTTCGTCGGCATCGTCGGCAACAACTCCTCCATGAACCAGATCCGCTACGGCCAGGCCCAGAAGTACGGCCTGGCGCGCGAGCGGGTCGGCAACACGCTCGGCGACGTCCACTACGACAAGTTCGCGCAGATGCTGGGCGGTTACGGCGAGGAGGTCCGCGACCCCGCCGACATCGGCCCCGCGCTCAGGCGCGCCCGCGAGTCCGGGAAGCCGTCGCTGATCAACGTCTGGGTCGACCCCGACGCGTACGCCCCCGGAACCATGAACCAGACCATGTACAAGTGAGGTGACCTGGTGACCACCGAGACCATCTCGACCTCGCAGCCCGCCGACCCGCGGCCGGCCAAGGCTCTCGAAGGCATCCGCGTCCTGGACATGACCCACGTCCAGTCCGGGCCCTCCGCGACCCAGCTGCTCGCCTGGCTCGGCGCGGACGTCGTCAAGCTGGAGGCGCCGACCGGTGACATCACGCGGGCGCAGCTGCGTGACCTCCCGGACGTCGACTCCCTCTACTTCACGATGCTCAACTGCAACAAGCGGAGCATCACCCTCAACACCAAGACCGAGCGCGGCAAGGAGATCCTCACCGAGCTGATCCGGCGCTCCGACGTCATGGTCGAGAACTTCGGACCGGGCGCGGTCGACCGCATGGGCTTCACCTGGGACCGCATCCAGGAGATCAATCCGCGTATCGTCTATGCCTCCATCAAGGGGTTCGGCGAGGGCCCGTACACCAATTTCAAGGCGTACGAGGTCGTCGCTCAGGCCATGGGCGGGTCGATGTCGACCACCGGCTTCGAGGACGGGCCGCCGCTGGCGACGGGGGCCCAGATCGGGGACTCGGGTACGGGTGTGCACGCCGTGGCGGGGATTCTCGCGGCGCTGTTCCAGCGCGAGAACACCGGGCGTGGGCAGCGGGTCAACGTGGCCATGCAGCACGCTGTACTCAACCTGTGCCGGGTGAAGCTGAGGGACCAGCAACGCCTGGCACACGGGCCGCTCGCTGAATATCCCAACGACGACTTCGGCACCGAAGTTCCCCGCTCGGGAAACGCGTCCGGCGGCGGTCAGCCCGGCTGGGCGGTCAAGTGCGCGCCGGGCGGCCCGAACGACTACGTGTACGTCATCGTGCAGCCCGTCGGCTGGCAGCCGATCAGCAGGCTCATCGGCCGGCCGGAGCTGGCGGACGATCCCGAGTGGGCGACTCCCGGAGCCCGGCTGCCCAAGCTCAACAAGATGTTCCAGCTGATCGAGGAGTGGTCCTCGACCCTGCCCAAGTGGGAGGTGCTGGAGAAGCTCAACGCGCACAACATCCCGTGCGGACCGATTCTGTCCACCAAGGAGATCATCGAGGACTCGTCGCTGGTCGCCAACGAGATGGTCGTCACCGTGCCGCACCCCCAGCGGGGCGAGTTCGTGACCGTGGGCAGCCCGCTGAAGCTGTCCGACTCCCCCGTCGAGGTGACCAGTTCACCGCTGCTCGGCGAGCACAACGAAGAGGTCTACATCGGTGAGCTCGGCCTCGGCGACGAGGAGCTGCGCCTGCTCAAGTCGAACGGAGTGATCTGACGTGATGGCCGAAGACCGGGTGCTGAGGGTGCGGTCGCTCCTCGACACCGTGCGGGCCGAGGGACGTACCGCACTGACCGCGCCCGAGGGCAAGGTGATCGCCGACGCGTACGGGATCGCCGTGCCGGGCGAGGAGCTGGCGACGGACGTCGACGAGGCGGTGGCGTACGCGGCACGCTTCGGCGGGCCCGTCGTGATGAAGATCGTCTCGCCGGACATCCTGCACAAGACCGATGCCGGAGGGGTGATCGTCGGCGTCGAGGGCGCGGCGGACGTACGGGCCGCGTTCCACACCATCATCGACAACGCGCGCGCGTACAACGCGGATGCCCGTATCGAGGGCGTCCAGGTCCAGGAGCTGCTGCCGCAGGGACAGGAAGTCATCGTCGGAGCGGTCACCGACCCCACGTTCGGGAAGGTCGTCGCCTTCGGACTCGGCGGGGTGCTCGTCGAGGTCCTCAAGGACGTCACCTTCCGGCTCGCCCCCGTGGACGCCGACGAGGCGCTGTCCATGCTGGACTCGATCCGGGCGGCGGAGATCCTGCGCGGGGTGCGCGGGCAGGCGGCCGTGGACCGGTGGGCGGTCGCCGAGCAGATCCGCCGGGTGTCCCAACTGGTCGCGGACTTCCCGGAGATCGCCGAGGTGGACCTCAATCCGGTGATCGCGACGGCGGAGGGGGCTGTCGCGGCCGACATCCGGGTGATCCTCTCCGAGGCACCTGTGAAGCCGCGCCGCCGCTACACGCGTGACGAGATCCTCACCTCCATGCGCCGGTTGATGCAGCCGTCGTCGGTCGCCGTCATCGGGGCCTCCAACGAGCCGGGCAAAATCGGCAACTCGGTGATGCGCAACCTCATCGACGGCGGTTTCGCCGGGGACATCCATCCGGTGAACCCCAAGGCCGATGACATTCAGGGCCGCAAGGCGTACAAGAGTGTCACGGACGTTCCCGGTGAGGTGGATGTGGCGGTCTTCGCTATCCCCGCCAAATTCGTGGCCTCGGCCCTGGAGGAGGTGGGACGCAAGAAGATCCCGAACGCCGTGCTGATTCCCTCCGGGTTCGCGGAGACCGGTGAGCACGAACTCCAGGAGGAGATCGTGGCAATCGCCGAGCGGCACGGCATCCGGCTGCTCGGGCCCAACATCTACGGCTACTACTCGACGTGGCAGGACCTGTGCGCCACGTTCTGCACACCGTACGACGTCAAGGGCGGGGTGGCGCTGACCTCGCAGTCCGGCGGCATCGGGATGGCCATCCTGGGCTTCGCGCGGACCACGAAGACGGGTGTGTCGGCGATCGTCGGCCTCGGCAACAAGTCGGACCTGGACGAGGACGATCTGCTGACCTGGTTCGGCGAGGACCCGAACACCGAGTGCATCGCGATGCACCTGGAGGACCTCAAGGACGGGCGCGCCTTCGTCGAGGCCGCGCGGGCGACCGTACCGAAGAAGCCTGTGGTAGTGCTGAAGGCGGGCCGCACCGCGGCGGGCGCCAAGGCCGCCGGTTCGCACACGGGTGCGCTCGCCGGCGACGACGCCGTGTACGACGACATCCTCAAGCAGGCCGGAGTCATCCGGGCGCCCGGGCTGAACGAAATGCTGGAGTACGCGCGCGCGTTGCCGGTGCTTCCCGCTCCCCAGGGCGACAACGTCGTGATCATCACCGGGGCCGGCGGCAGCGGCGTACTGCTCTCGGACGCGGTGACCGACAACGGTCTGTCCCTGATGGAGATCCCACCGGACCTCGACGAGGCCTTCCGGAAGTTCATCCCGCCCTTCGGGGCGGCCGGCAACCCGGTGGACATCACAGGTGGCGAGCCGCCGTCGACGTACGAGGCGACGATCCGGCTCGGCCTGGAGGATCCGCGCATCCACGCGCTGGTCCTGGGCTACTGGCACACGATCGTCACTCCCCCGATGGTCTTCGCGGAGCTCACCGCGCGCGTGGTGGCCGAGTTCCGGGAGCGCGGCATCGAGAAGCCCGTTGTCGCGTCGCTCGCGGGTGACGTCGAGGTCGAGGAGGCCTGCCAGTACCTCTACGAGCGGGGGGTCGTGGCGTACCCGTACACGACCGAGAAGCCGGTGGCCGTGCTGGGCGCCAAATACCGGTGGGCGCGGGCGGCAGGTGTGTTGGGGGGCGGTTCATGAGGTGAGGCAGCGGGGGGCCGGCCGACGGTGCGCGTCGGCCGGCCCCGGGACCCGCGCGCGCACGAAAGGCATTGGACAGGGGGCGCTGGCCAGAACTTTCGACGCAAGGGGTGCAACCAACGTGACAACCACCGACGTTCCACGGGCCGCCGGCTATCGCGAGGTGACCGACAAGAACGGACGCGTCTATCGCATCGGCGAGTCCGACATCGACATCATGGGGCGCAAGCGCAAGTGGATGGTGATCCTGCCCTGGATAGGCATGATGGGCATCTCCTCCGCCGAGTACGCGTTCGCGTCCGCCGAGGACACGTTGCACACGGCGCACCATTGGAACAGCATGCACATCTTCTGGATGATGACCGTGTGGGTCTTCTTCCAGGCCGCGGTGGCCTTCCCCGCGGGCAAACTGCGTGAGAGCGGAAAGCTGCCGGCCCGCTGGGCGATGATGCTCGGCGCGACGGGCACATTGCTGGGCTATCTGTCGCTGGCCTTCGCGCCGCACGTCGTCTTCGCCTACATCGGCTTCAGCATGTTCAGCGGCATGGGCGCGGGCATGGTGTACGCCACCTGCGTCAACATGGTGGGCAAGTGGTATCCGGAGCGCAAGGGCGGCAAGACCGGCTTCGTCAACGGTGGTTTCGCCTACGGCTCGGTGCCCTTCGTCTTCCTCTTCAACGGCTACATGGACCTGACCAACTTCCGCTGGGTGCTGGTCTCGGTGGGCGTGTTCCTGGCCGGGCTCGTGGCGTTCTCCGGCTACTTCTTCAAGGACCCGCCGAAGAACTGGTGGCCCGCCGCGGTCGACCCGCTCAACCCGCCGAACGACCCGCGCGCGGCCCGCTCGCTGCGGATGAACCCGCCGGCGGTCCGTCAGTACTCCCCCTCGGAGGCGTGGAAGACCGGCCGGGTGGCACTGATGTGGTTCTGTCTGGCGTGCACGTCCGGCGTGAACATCTTCGGCATCGCCTTCCAGGTGGACATCGGCGAGGAAGCCGGGTTCGCGGGCGGGATCGTGGCGACGGCCATGTCCCTGAAGGCGGTCGTCAACGGCACCGGCCGCGGCGTCATCGGCTGGCTCTCGGACCTCTACGGCCGCAAGCGGTGTCTGCTCGCCGTCTGCGTCATCCTGGGCCTCGCGCAGTACGGCATCCTCTGGTCGGCCGAGAGCAAGAACCTCACGCTGTTCCTGATCTTCTCCGCGATCTCCGGCTTCGGGGGCGGCGCCATCTTCCCGATGTTCGCGGCGCTCACCGCCGACTACTTCGGCGAGAACAACAACGCGTCCAACTACGGCATGGTCTACAGCGCCAAGCTCGTCTCCGGTCTGGGTGCCGGCATGGGTGCCGTGGTCGTCAGCGCCTGGGGACACTCCGGTGCCTTCATCCTGGCCGGTTCCATCTCGCTGTTCGCCGGCTGCGTGGCACTGTTCCTCAGCCCGCCGGGACGCGACAAGGAAGGGCGCCGCATCGTTGCCAACCCCCAACCGCTCGGCGAGGACATGGCCTGACATGACGGCAGATCCGTACGCAGCCAGCAGCCCGTCCGCACCCTCCGACGCCGCACACCGTCCCTACCGCGAAGTGACCGACGCGCGAGGCCGCGTCTACCGCATCGGCGAGACCGACCGCGACATCCTCGGCCACTCCCGCAAGCTCATGGTGTATCTGCCGTGGATCGCCATGATGGCCATCAGCGTCTTCGAATACGCGTACGGCTCAGCTGAGGACACCCTGTCCCACGCGCACGGCTGGACGCAGAGCAACACCTTCTGGATCCTCAGCGTCTGGGTCTTCTTCCAGGCCGGCATCGCCTTCCCGGCGGGCTGGCTGCGGGAGAAGGGCATCCTGACCGCCCGAAGGGCCATGTACGCCGGCTCGGGAATGTGCCTCTTGGGTTTCCTCGCCCTGTCGCACCTGAGCAACGTCTGGCTGGCGATCGTGGGCTTCGGCGTCGTCGGCGGCCTCGGCGCCGGCCTGGTCTACGCGACCTGCATCAACATGGTCGGCAAGTGGTTCCCCGAGCGGCGCGGTGCCCGGACGGGGTTCGTCAACGGCGGGTTCGCGTACGGGTCGCTGCCGTTCATCTTCATCTTCAACTACGGGTTCGACACCGCCAACTACCACCGGGTGCTGGACCTGATCGGCTGCTACATCGTGATCGTCGTCTTCGGATGCGCGTTCTACTTCAAGGACCCGCCGAAGAACTGGTGGCCCGCGGACATCGATCCGCTGACGTACGCGGGCGACCGCAAGAACGCGACGAGCCTGGTCAGGAACCCTCCCGCCGTGAAGCAGTTCACGCCCCGCGAGGCCATCAGGACGGGCATGCTGCCGCTGATGTGGCTGTCCGTGGTGCTGACGGCCGGGGTGTCGATCTTCGGCATCTCCTTCCAGGTCGACTACGCCAAGGAAGTGGGCTTCGGTCCGCTGGTGGCGGCGTCCTCGATGGGTGTGATGGCGGTCATCAACGGCATCGGCCGCGGTGTCGTGGGCTGGCTGTCCGACCGGTGGGGCCGCAAGTCGACGCTGGTGTTCGTGATCGTCGTCCTGGGGCTCGCCCAGTTCGGCGTGATCTGGGCGGGCGATGTCAGGAGCGAATGGCTGTTCCTGTTCTTCGCCTTCCTCTCCGGTTTCGGCGGCGGCGCGTTCTACCCGCTGTTCGCCGCGCTCACCCCGGACTACTTCGGCGAGAACTACAACGCCACCAACTACGGACTGGTCTACAGCGGAAAGCTGATCAGCGGCCTGTTCGGCGGCGGCCTGGGCTCCATGGTGGTCGCGGCCTGGGGCTACGACGGCGCGTACGCGCTGGCCGGCGGCGTGTCGATGGTGGCCGCGGCGATCGCGTTGCTGCTGCGGCAGCCGGGGCGGAGGGCGGCGGCGCAGCCCGCGGGCTGACGCTCGCGAACATGAGGAGGCCCTCCCCGCTGCGGGGAGGGCCTCCTCATGTCGTCAGGCCGTCAGCACTTCTCCCGCAGCGAGTGCAGGTGCTCGCTCGAGCGGCGCGCGAAGGTGAAGGACTCCGTCGGGTTGTCGTGTTCCGCCTGCCAGTGGTGCGCCAATCGCTGCCCGCGCAGCCTTGTCACGGCGGAGATGAACCGCTGGTAGTCGATGTCGCCGTCCCCGACGTCGACCATGCGGTAGCCGTAGGTGTTGGCCGGGTCGCTGACGCCGTCCTTGACATGGAAGAGCGGGTAGCGGTGCGGCTGCTTCAGTACGTAGTCCAGCGGCTCGAAGGGGGCGGGGGTGCCGTCGGGCCGCTTCGAGAAGCGGAACTGGCCCGAGTACGCCCAGAAGATGTCCATCTCCAGGTAGACGAGGTCGGGGTCGGTCTCGGCGAGCAGCACGTCGTAGAGGCGGACCCTGGGGTTGTCGGTGGCGAAGGAGAACTCCTCGGAGTGGTTGTGCTGGTAGAACTTCATGCCGCGCGCCTTCGCGGCCGCCCCGTAGGTGTTGAACTCCTCGGCGGCCCGCTTCCAGGCGTCGACGGTGGAGCCGTAGCGGAACGGCCCGGAGGCGGTTCCTATGTGCTTGAGGCCGAGGGCCTCGGCGTCGTCGAGGACCTTGGTGAGGTTCTGGGCGAAGGTGTAGGCATTGGGGTCGTCGGAGTAGTAGCCGACGTGGCTGCCGATCGGGTTCAGACCGTGGTTGCGGGCCAGCCGCTTGAGCTGGGCGAGGGTGATCGGACCGGCCGAACCCTGTGTGTATCCGGCGAACTCGACTTCGTCGTAGCCGTACTTCTCCAGTTCGGCGAAGACGGGGGCGAAGCCGAGCGTGGAGACCTTGTCGCGCAGGCTGTAGAGCTGGATGCCGAGCCGGCCGGGCGGCAGGACGGGACGGCCGCGGCCGGCGGCACCGGAGGCCGTGCCGGTGGTGGACGCGGTGCCGGGGGCGGCCGCCGCGGGGGACGCGGCGGTGCCCAGCAGCGCGGCGGCGGTGGCGCCCGCGGCCACGCCGAGCATGCCTCGTCTGGTGAGGCGGTGGGTGAGTTCGGGGTCGGGCTGGGAAAAGCGGCTCATGCCTGGAACTCCTCGAGGTCGGAGGCCGTTGTCAGTGGTGAGTGCTTCACTTGTGACCAGTCGGAAGAGACGGGTCGGTGGGGCCGGCGAGCCGGTGCTTGCCGGTCGTGGCCGGTCAGGTGAGACCGGCGAGTTGGAGCAGTAGTGACTTCACGTCGGTGGCCGCGACGCGGTCGCCGACAGCGCGGGGGGTGGAGCAGATGAGGAGCGGACCTTCGTCGTCGCTCGTGGGAAGGCGGCCGTGGCTGCCGCGAATAGGTGACGGATCCAGGGGCACGACCGCCATGCGGTAACGCATGCCGAGTTTCTTGCGGGCGAGCGCGGTCGCCGCCTTGACCTTGACGTAGGGGTCGAGGGGATCCATGAAGAGTTCGACCGGGTCGTAGCCGGGTTTGCGGTGGATCTCGACCAGGCGTGCGAAGTCGGGTGCGCGGGCGTCGTCGAGCCAGTAGTAGTACGTGAACCAGGCGTCCGGCTCCGCGACGGCGACGAGCTCGCCCGAGCGCGGATGGTCGAGGTGTTGGGCCTTCTTGCCCTCGTCGTCGAGGAGTTGCTCGATGCCGGGCAGCCCGTCGAGGGCGGCCCGGGTCGCATCGAGATCTTCCGGTCGGCGTACGTAGACGTGGGCGATCTGGTGGTCGGCGACAGCGAAGGCACGTGACGCCATCGGGTCGAGGTACTCCATGCCGTCCTGGGTGTGCACCTCGAGCAGGCCTGCCCGCCGCAGGGCGCGGTTGATGTCGACGGGCCGGTTGACGCGGGTGATGCCGTATTCGGAGAGCGCGACGACGGTACGGCCCTCGGCCCGGGCGTCGCCCAGCAGCGGGGCCAGGGCGGCGTCCAGGTCGGCGGCCGCCTTCCGGGAGCGTGGGTCGTCGGGGCCGAAGCGCTGCAGGTCGTAGTCGAGGTGAGGGAGGTAGCAGAGGGTCAGGTCGGGGTGCCGGGTGCGGATGATGTGGCGGGTCGCGTCGATGATCCAGCGGCTGGAGACGAGGTCCGCACCGGGCCCCCAGAAGTGGAAGAGCGGGAAGGTACCGAGTTTCCCGGTGAGTTCGTCGTGCAGGGCGGGCGGCCGGGTGTAGCAGTCGGGTTCCTTCCGGCCGTCGGAGTAGTAGATCGGACGGGGGGTGACGGTGATGTCGGTGTCGGCGCCCATGGCGTACCACCAGCAGACATTGGCGACGGTGTAGCCGGGGTGGGCGCGGCGGGCGGCGTCCCAGAGTTTGTCGCCGGCGACCAGGCCGTTGTGCTGGCGCCACAGCAGTACGTCGCCGAGGTCGCGGAAGTACCAGCCGTTGCCGACGATGCCGTGCTCCGACGGGTGGGTGCCGGTGAGGAAGGTGGACTGGGCGGCGCAGGTGACGGCGGGCAGGACGGTGCCGAGCGGTGCGTGGGAGCCGGACCGGGCGAGTGTTCTGAGGTGGGGCATGTGGTCGAGAAGACGGGGGGTGAGGCCGACGACGTCGAGGACGAGGAGAGGGGTGGGACTGCGCGTGACGGCGGTATCCGCGGTGGCGGCGTCCGCGGAGGCCTCCGGTCGGGGCGCCGGGCGGCCGGCCCCGCCTGCCGGGTCCGGTAGTTCGGTCATGGCAGCTCCTTCAGGCCGAGTTCCGTCAACAGGTCGCGGGCGAGGGTGAGTTCGGCGGCGATTCCGTCGGCCAGCTGGCTGCGGGCGCGGGGGCGCAGTTCGGCCGGGAGGGCCTGCCAGGTGTACGTCTCGACCTCGAGGTGGTGGGTGAGCGGGTGCGGGCCGCCGACGAGGCGGGTCAGTGCGGCCTTGAGCACAGGAAGTGTGGAGGTGAGGGGCGCGGCGGGCGCCGCATGGAGCGGGACATGGAAGTGGGCGCGCCACGGAGAGGCGTCGGGCAGGGTGTCGCCCTTGAGGGCCTCCCCCAGGTCGTCGGTGCCGCGCAGGCCGGCGGCGATGGAGGTGCGGGTCTGGTGCAGGAAGCGGGGTTCGTCGAAGGCGGCGAGGGCCTCGCGGACCTCGGGAAGGTGGGGGTGTTCGGCGTGCAGGGCGGCTGAGAGCTGGGACTTGGCAAGGGGGACGCCGGCTGCGGTGAGCGCGTCCAGGGCGGTGTGCGGATCTTCGAAGGAGGTGGCGAGGTGACAGGTGTCGACACAGATGCCGATGCGGTCGTGGCCGATCGCGGTGAGCGGGGCGATGGCGTCGGCGGTGGTCTCGACGGTGCAGCCGGGTTCGGGTTCGAGGCCGATGCGGATGTCTCGGCCGGTCAGCTCCTGCAGGGCGTCGAGGCGTTCGGCGAGGGTGAGCAGGGCGGTGCGGGCGGTCTCGGCGCGGCCGTCGTCGTAGGCGGTGCGCCAGGCGAGGGGCAGGGTGGAGATGCTGCCTCGGGCGACGTCGTCGGGGAGGAGGCCGGCGAGGACGCGGGCCAGGGCGGTGGTGTGGTCGAGGCGTTCGGGGTCGGCCCAGTCCGGCCTGTAGACGCGGTACTTGACCTCTTCGGCACCGAAGCCCTCATACGGGAAGCCGTTGAGGGTGACGACCTCCAGACCGCGCCGGTCGAGTTCGGTGCGCAGGCCGCGCAGGGCGGACGGATCGGAGACGAGGGCGTGGGCGGCATCCCTGGCGAGCCACAGGCCGATGCCGAGGCGGTCACGGCCGAGGCGCCGGCGGACGGGTTCGCAGTGGTCACGGAGTTGGGCGAGGACACCGTCGAGGGTCTCTGCCGGGTGGACATTGGTGCAGTAGGCGAGATGCACGGTGGAGCCGTCCGGGTGGCGGAAGCGCATGGCTCACGCCCCCGGAGCCGGGGCGGTGGTCGCCTCGTCCGACTCTCTCGGTGGGCCGGCCGGTCCCTCGTCGTCCTTCGGGGCGCCGCGCAGGATGGAGTTGCCCTCGTGGGTCGCCTCGGGGGCCGCGACGTCGAGGGTGAGACGGCCGCTGAGCCCGTAGAAGGCGACGGGGTTGCGCCACAGCACGCGGTCGACGTCGTCCTCGTCGAAGCCTTCGGCCAGCATCAGGTCGGCCACCTTGCGCGTCTTGAGGGGATCGCTTCTGCCCCAGTCGGCGGCGGAGTTCACCAGCACCTGGTCGGGCCCGTACTCGCGGAGGATCGCGACCATCCGCTCCTCGTCCATCTTGGTGTCGGGATAGACGGAGAAGCCGAGCCAGCAGCCGCTGTCCTTGGCCTCCTTGACCGTCGTCTCGTTGAGGTGGTCGACCAGGACGCGCTGCGGCGGCAGTGCGGACTCCCGGACGACGTCGAGGGTGCGGCGCAGGCCCGCCAGCTTGTCGCGGTGCGGGGTGTGGACGAGCGCGGGCAGTTCGTGGTCGGCGGCGAGCTGGAGCTGGGCGGCGAGGGCGGTGTCCTCGGCGGGGGTCATCGAGTCGTAGCCGATCTCCCCGACGGCGACGACCTGGTCCTTGACCAGATACCGGGGCAGTTGGTCGAGGACGGGGACACAGCGCGGGTCGTTCGCCTCCTTGGGATTGAGGGCGAGCGTGCAGTGGTGGGCGATGCCGTACTGGGCGGCACGGAAGGGTTCCCAGCCGAGGAGGGAGTCGAAGTAGTCGAGGAAGGAGGCGGGAGAGGTGCGGGGCTGGCCTAGCCAGAAGGAGGGCTCGACGACGGCGCGGACGCCGACGGCGTGCATGGCCTCGTAGTCGTCGGTGGTGCGCGACGTCATGTGGATGTGGGGGTCGAAGAGGCGCATCAGGACTCCTTGCCGTCGGTGCCGCGGATGCCGCACTCGGCGGCGGGCGCGGGTGGGGTGGCCGTGGGGTCGGTCAGGGTCAGGACGCGGTGCAGGTCTTCGGGCACAGGGCGGCCCGCGGCGGTGCGTTCGGCGGCGTAGTCGCCGAGCATGCGGGCGAGTTCGGCGTCGCGGTGGGCGCGGCGGTCCAGGTCGGCCACCGTGCCGACGGGGACACCGGTGAACAGGCACTTCAGCACGGCGTGCCGCCACTGGTGGGGGTCGAGGTGCCGGGCGGCGTAGGGGCCGACGGCGGCGGCGAGGAGCCGGGTGTCGTTGGTGCGCAGGGCGTCCTCGACGAGAGGAAGGGCTTCCGGGCCGGCCACGAGGTGGGGCAGGGCCTGCAGGACGGCGCGGCGTTCGGCGGCGGTGCCCTGGGAGTAGACCCGGGTGAGGGCGTCCGCGTCGGCGCGGGCCGCGTGCAGGATGAGGACGCGGGCGGCGTCGGCATGCTCGGGGCCACAGCGGCGCCCGGCCTCGGCGATGCGCAGCTCCCAGACGGAGATGGGTCCGTGGGTGCCGGGGTGGTCGGCGGCCTCGTCGAGAGCCTGGTGGAGCCAGGCGCGGGCCGTGCCGCCGAGGTGGGCGGTGAGGTGGCCGCGCAGCTCGGTGGGCGGGGTGTGGGCAAGGGTCGTACCCCCGGTTTCCGTCCGCCCGGTGTCCGCGCCCGGGGTGGCCGGGCTGGTGCGGGGCTGTGTCATGAGGTGCTCCCTTCAGGGGTGGCGGAGGGATCGCCATGAGGTGGGACGAGGACGGGTGAGCGGGTCGCCGTCGCTGCTGCGGCCGCGGCGCGGCGGAGGAACGGGAGGGAGAGTTCGGCGAAGTGAGGGCCCGCGTGGGAGTGGCGGGGCAGTTCGACGACGGTCAGGCCCTGGTAGCCGGTGGCGGAGAGGGCGGCGAGGACGGGTGGGAAGTCGATCTCGCCGTCGCCGAAAGGGAGGTGTTCATGGATGCCGCGGCGCATGTCCTCGATCTGGACGTGGCGCAGCCAGGGAGCGGCGGCGCGTACGCAGTCGGCCGGAGGAAGGGGTTCGAGGCACTGACAGTGCCCGATGTCGAGGGTCAGGCCGAGGGCGTGCGGGTCGCCGAGTGCGTGGCGGAGCCGGTGGAAGTCGGCGAGGGTGGCGAGGAGGTGGCCGGGTTCGGGTTCGACGGCGAGGGGGACACCGGCCGTGGTGGCAGCCTCCAGGACCGGAGTGAGGGCGTCGCCCAAGCGGTGCCAGGCGATGTCCGGGTCCGTTCCCGGCGGTGTGGTTCCGCTGAAGCAGTGGACGGCGTGGGCGCCGAGGTCTGCGGCGACCCGGACGGCGCGGATGAGCAGGTCGACGCGGCGGGCGCGGTCGTCGGGGTCGGGGTCCAGGAGGGAGGGGCCGTGCTTGCGCCGCGGGTCGAGCACATAGCGGGCGCCCGTCTCCACGGTGACGTCCAGACCGAGCGCGTCCAGCCGCTGTGCGAGGCGGCGGGTGCGGACGGCGAGGTCCGGGGCGAGCGGGTCGAGGTGCATGTGGTCGAGCGTCAGACCCACACCGTCGTAGCCGAGGTCGGCGAGCAGGGCCAGGGCGTCGTCGAGGCGGAGGTCGGCGAGGCCGTTCGTGCCGTAGCCGAAGCGGAGGGGGGCGACAGCCGGCGCTTGGGAGGTGGCGGTGGCGTGCTCGGCACTGGTGGCGTGCGCGCCGCCGCCGGCCCCCGGACCCGCCCCCGACGCCGGCCCCGGAACCTCGGTGGACCGGCTCGGGACGGTCGTCGCGCGCCTCATGTGACGCTCACCTTCCGTCCGAACCGCCGGCCGAGCGGGGCGAGTCCCGCGACGAACAGGGCGGTGAGACCCGCCCCGGACCGGGCGGTGAGCGCGGCTTGGAGGGGGATCGTGGCGCGGATGCCGCCGGCGACCGCGCGTTGGGTGAGGGGAGGTGACGGATTGAGGGCGGCATGGAAGTAGGGGCGGGCAGCGGTCGCGGCGTAGGCAGCAGCGAGGGCTGAGCGCACGGTGCTTGCGGTCGGGCGCACCCAGGCGGGCCTCTTCGACCAGCTCCGAGCAACTGCGGTCGCAGGGGCGGGAGTCGGGCGCGCGCTTGGGCTTTGCGGCACGTCGCGGCCGACGGCAGGCGCGGCGTGGGCGGCCGCGAAAGCCGACGGGACGGAGACTACGGACGGGCGCACCCAGGCGGGCCTCTTCAGCCCACGCCCGGCGGAAGCTGACGCCAGCAGGCGGCCGAGCACGACCGTGGTGGCCAAGGCCGCCAGGGGTGGCAGGGGTGAACCGCCCCGGGTCTCCTGGCGGGACACCGTGGTGACCGCGAGGGTGTGGGTGCCGAGCAGGGCGGCGGACGGGAGCGCCTCGCGGGTGTGGCCGGTGGTGGCCGCGGCACCGAGGAGGAGATCCAGGGCGCGGGCCGTGGCCATGGCTGCGGGGCCGGCCGGGGTGTGCTTCAGGGCGAGGTCATAGGCCCAGACGGTGGCCGCGAGAGGCGCGGCCACCGTGAGGGCGGGGCGGCCGGCGCGGGCCGCGAGGGCCAGGCCCGCGCAGGTCAGGGCGCAGGCCGCGGTGAGGGCGGCGGCGGGGCGGACGCGGCCGGACGGGAGAGGGCGATGGGGGCGCTCCGTGGCGTCCTCCTCGAGGTCCGCCCAGTCGTTGAGGGCCATGCCGGCCTCGTACAGGCAGAGGGAGGAACCGATGGCGAGCAGGGTGCGGGAGTTGGGGTGTGCGGCGGTCGCGGCGGCGCCGGCCAGGGCGTCACCGGGGACGGTGAACAGGGCGGGGAGGCGGAGGAGTTCGGCCCAGGCGCGTGCGGCATCACGGTTCTGTGCCCGGGCGGCGAGTGCAACATCGCGCTGCGATGCCCGGGCGCGTGCAGGATCCCGCGGCACCGAGGTCGTGGCGATCGTCGGCGATGGGTCTTGCTTCCGGTGCCGGTTCACTGCCGCTCCTCGTCGGCATCGGCGCACCGCGCGGTTTCTTCCGGGCGTGCGGCTGCCAGGCGTTCGGCGAATTCCGTCAGTGCCGCGTACTGCTCCCCCAGCGCTGCCGGCCCGTGCCCCACCGGGTCCTTGAAGTAGAAGCCCAGTTCGCCGAGCGGTCCGGACAGGCCTGCTTCATGGGCGCGTGCCGTCAGGCGCGCGAGGTCGAGGATCAGCGGTGCCGCGAGGGACGAGTCGCAGCCCTGCCAGATGGTCTGGAGGATCATGCGGGTGCCGAGGAAGCCGTCGAAGGCGATGTGGTCCCAGGCGGTCTTCCAGTCGCCGAGCGCGGGGACGTCGTCGATGTGGACCTCGCCTTCGGGCACCTCGCCGAGCACGTCCGCCAGCGCCCTCTCCTTGCCGGCGTTCTTCGCCGCCGCGGCGGCCGGATCGGCCAGGGAGGCGCCGTCGCCGCCGCCGAGCAGATTCGTGCCGGACCAGGCGCGGACCGTCAGCGCTCGTTGGGTGAACATCGGGCCCAGGACCGAGCGGAGCAGTGTCTGTCCCGTCTTGCCGTCGCGGCCCGCGTAGGGCAGGCCGCTTGCTGTCGCGAGGGCCGTCAGTGCGGGGTGGTGCAGCCCGGCCGAGGGGGTGAAGTTCACGTACGGGCAGCCCGCGTGCAGGGCGGCCGCCGCGTAGAGGGAGCTCGGGGGCAGCGCATCGCCGGTGGGGGCCGGCTCCGTGGAAGCCACGTTCACCACCACCGCCCGGGCGAGCCCGTGCCGGCGTACGAAGTCCCGTATGTCTGCCGCGAAGGCCGCGATCAGTTCCGTCTCGCTCCGTGTGTCCCCGGCGAGCGGGCCGCCGGGCCTGATCTCCTGGTCGGCGGCGGTCAGTTCGGCGTGTACGGCGGCGGGAAGTCCCGGGGGCAGCACGCCACCCGCGGCCAGCGCCTCCGCGCGTTTGGGCAGCGGACAGTCCACTGTGTCGTGGCCGCCGAAGACGAGGGAGGACAAGGCGGGCAGGCCGGATGCGGCGAGGACCGGCGTCTCGGTGACCATGCCCGTCGGCGGGTGCAGGCCGGCGGTCACGGCGGCGCATCCGGCGACGGCCGTCGTGGCGACGGAGCCGCGCGCTCCGATCAGCCATACGCCGACACGCGGTACGGACGGGGAAACGGACGCGGACATGGCAGCCTCCTTGTCGAGCGCGTCGTATGCGGACCCCGGGAGGGGAAAAGACGGCGGGCGGGAGTCCGGCGTCCCCCGCCCGCCGCCGCTCAGTCGCCCTGCGAAGCCTTGAGTCCGGCGGACTCGGCGAACTCCGCTGACTCCGCTGACTTCGAGGGCAGTTCCTTGATCCGGATGTCACGGAAGGACACCTCGTCGTCGGCTCCGTGGTTCTGGATGCCGATGTGTCCGTCGGTGAGGCTCCGGGCCGGGTCGGTGTTGGTGAAATCGTTGATCTTCACGCCGTTGAGCCAGACGCGGAGGCGTTCGCCCTCCACGCGGATCTCGTAGGTGTTCCACTCCCCCGGCGGGTTCAGCGCACGGTCGCGCTTCTTGAGGTCGGCGGACTGGAAGCCGTACACGGCCCCGGTGGTGCGGTCGGGGGCGTCGGTCGCGTCGATCTGGATCTCGTAGCCGTTGTCGACGGCCGACCACGGGTCGTCCGAGGGCGGGAAGCCCACGAACACACCGGAGTTGTCGTCGCCGGCCATCTTCCAGTCGAGCTTCAGGGAGTACGACCCGAAGTCCGACTGGGCGTACCAGAGCATCCCCATGCCGCCGGTCGACGTGAGCGTGCCGTCGTCGGACAGGGTGAAGGAGCCCGGGCCCGCCTGCCGCCAGCCGTTCAGCGAGGCCGGTGTGCCGTCGAAGAGCGGACGGTATCCGTTCTCCGGTCGGCAGTCGGCCTGCACATCGCCGACTGCGTACAGGATTCCACCCAGCAGGTGCTGACGGAACAAGGGCTCGGCGTACGACTCCTTGGTGTGGCCGCCCCCGGTGTAGAAGGCGCGGCCGCCCTGGTAGTTCTGGCACCAGGCGATCGGGTGGTCGCCGTTCATGGTGCCGCCGGTGTACGAGGACTCGTCGAGGGAGGCGAGGATGTGTGCCCTCTCCCGCGGATTGGAGCGGTAGTTGTACCACTCGTCCGTGCGGTTCCACGTCTCGGCGAGGCCCGATGTCGCCGGGTGGGCGTGGTCCTCGACGTCCACGGTCGCCGGCTGGATCGCCGGGTGCGACTGGAAGTAGGCGCCGGCGAGGCCGCCGTAGAACGCCCAGTCGTACTCGGTGTCGGCGGCCGCGTGGATGCCGACGTAGCCTCCGCCGCGCCGGATGTAGCCCTCGAAGGCCGTCTGCTGGGCGGCGTTCAGGACGTCTCCGGTCGTCGACAGGAAGACGACCGCGGCGTAGCGGCGCAGGTTGGCGGCGGTGAAGGCGCCGGCATCCTCCGTCGCGTCGACGGTGAAGCCGCCCTGCTCGCCGAGCTGTTTCACGGCGGCGACGCCCTCGGGGATGGAGTCGTGGCGGAAGCCGGCCGTCTTGGAGAAGACCAGCAGCCGCTTGCCGTCGGCCCCGGCGCGGGAGTCCTCCGAGGCCTGTGACGCGGCCGGTCCCGAGACGCAGCCGAGGAGTACGGCGGCTCCCACAACTGCCGTGGTCAGTCGTCCGGTTGGACGTATGCGCATCGTCGGTTCCTCCTCTCAGCCCGTCGTGAAGGTGAAGTCGTCCACGTCGTACAGGGCGCCCGAGCCGCTTCCCTTGAAGACGAGGTAGAGCGTGGTCGTGCCCCTGGGCGCGCGGGACAGATCGGCGGTGACGTCCTGGAAGGTCTCCCAGCCGCCGGTCACCGGCACGGTCGTCCGGCCGAGCAGGGTGCCCGTCGAGGACCCCGCACGGACCTCGAGGGTGCCGCCCGCTCCGCCGGAGGAGATGCGCGCGGTGATCTTCTTGGCGTTGCTCAGGGCGTAGGGCGTGAAGGAGATCCAGTCGCCGTTGTTGATGTCGCCCACCGTCCTGCCGCCGTGCGCGGTGTCCTTGGTGATGATCGAGACGCCGGATCCGTTGCCGAAGTGCTCGGCCTGGCGGTGCCTGGGCTGGGTGACGTTCTGGTCGTGTGTGGTGAGCGGGGCCTGCCCGCCGCCTCCGCCGTCGGTGTACTCGGCGTCCATCACGCCGAAGATGTTGGCGTCCTCGTCGTGGCCGCCGTCGGCGCTGGTCTGAATGGTGCCGGTGCAGCCGTTGGCGGAGGTCACCGGGTGGCCGTGGCTGTCGTGGCCGAGGATGAAGGTGACCTTGACCTTGGAGCAGTCGATCGCCGCGCCGTCCTCCGGATCGGTGACCTTCACCTTGAACGGTATGGCGTCACCGAAGCTGAACAGCTGCCCGTCCTGCGGGAGTTCCAGCGTCACCCTGGGTGCGGTGTTGCCGACCACGATCTGCACGCTCGCGCTGCCGGTGCGGCCCGAGGGGTCCTTGGCGGTGAGGGTCGCGGTGTAGGTGCCGTTCTTCTTGTAGCGGTACGCCGGGTTCGCCGCCGTCGACTTGCCGCCGTCACCGAAGTCCCAGCTGTACGTGAGCGCGTCGCCGTCCTGGTCACTCGTGCCCTCGGACGAGAACTGCACCTTCAGCGGCGCCTGCCCCGAGGTCTTGCTCGCCGCGGCCTGGGCGACCGGCGAGTGGCCGTCGGTGGCGTTCTCGATGCGGTACAGCCCGGAGTTCTCGTCGCCGCCGAACCACGCGGTGCCGTAGTCGAGGACGTACAGCGCGCCGTCCGGGCCGAAGGCCATGTCCATGATCTGGGTGCCGGTCCAGGGCACGTCGTTGATCGACTGCACGGTCCCGGCGTCGTCGCTGACGATCCGCTTGATCCAGCGGCGGCCGAACTCCCCGGCGAAGAAGTTCCCGTCGTAGGCCTCGGGGAACTTCACGGGCGAGTCGAGCGCGGCGTCGTAGTGGTAGACCGGGCCGCCCATCGGCGACTCCGAGCCGGTGCCGAACTCGGGCACGGATCCGCCGTCGTACGGGATCCAGGCGGGCTGGGCCGGGGGAAGGTCGGTCAGGCCCGTGTTGTGGGGCGAGGTGTTCTTCGGCGCGGCGCAGTCGAAGGCCGCGCCCGACTGGCCGGTGGCGAAGTCGTAGTCGACGTAGGCGTCGTTGTCGCCCGTGCAGTACGGCCACCCGAAGTTGCCGGGGCCGGTGACGCGGGCGAACTCGACCTGGCCGGCCGGGCCGCGCGCCGGGTCGGCGGCGCCGGCGTCGGGGCCGTAGTCACCGACGTAGAGAATCCCGGTCTTCTTGTCGACGCTGAAGCGGAAGGGGTTGCGGAAGCCCATCGCGTAGATCTCGGGCCGCGTCTTGTCGGTGCCGGGCGCGAAGAGGTTGCCGTCGGGGATCGAGTAGGAGCCGTCGGCGTTCACCTTGATGCGCAGGATCTTGCCGCGCAGGTCGTTGGTGTTGCCGGCGGAGCGCTGGGCGTCGAAGGCCGGGTTGCGGTTCGAGCGCTCGTCGATCGGGGTGAAGCCGTCCGACTGGAACGGATTGGTGTCGTCGCCCGTTGAGAGATACAGGTTGCCCGCCGCGTCGAAGTCGATGTCGCCGCCGACATGGCAGCACAGACCGCGCGAGGCGGGGACGTCGATGATCTTCGTCTCGCTGGCCGTGTCGAGGGTGCCGTCGGTCTTCAGGACGAAGCGGGACAGGCGGTTGACGCCGTCGAAGGGGGCGAAGTCGGCAGCGGTGCCGGTTTCGGGGGCGTCGCCCGCGGGAGTGTTCAGCGGGGGCGCGTAGTAGAGATAGATGAAACGGTTCGCCGAGAAGTTCGGGTCGACGCCGATGCCCTGGAGGCCCTCTTCGTCGTGCGAGTAGACGGCGAGCTTGCCGGCGAGCTTCGTGTTCCCCGCCGCGTCGGTGAGACGGAGTTCGCCGTCGCGGGAGGTGTGCAGGACCGAGCGGTCCGGAAGGACGGCGAGCGACATGGGCTCGCCGACCTCCGGCTCGCCCTTGGCGAGCGTGACCTGCTGGAAGTCCTCGGCCGCCACGGCTTCCTGGTCGGCTACGGCTGCGCCGGCCTGGGGTGCGGTGAAGGTGAGAGTGGCGCCCGCCAGCAGCGCGCCGCTCAGCAGCGCCACCGCCTTGCGGAAGGACGGGCGTCGTCTGTGGGTCTCGTTTCTGTCGGTGCTGGTGGTGCGGTCGTTCCCGTGCACGAGTGCCTCCAGAAAGGGGCCGGTTGTACGGGCGGGTGCGTACGCCGGGATGCGCCGTCATCCCGGAGAGCGAAGGCAGGGCTCAACGAGCCCTCAGAACAGCTCAGTTGCTTTCGGACCAGGTCAGTTGCCGAACGCCGCGTCGAAGGAGGCCGACGGCGGCTCGAAGTCGTACGCCTTCAGACGGGTCAGCGCCTCGGGGGCGCCCTGGAGCCGGTCCATGCCGGCGTCCTCCCACTCCACGGAGATGGGCCCCTGGTAGCCGATGGAGCGCAGCATGCGGAAGACGTCCTCCCAGGGGACGTCGCCGTGCCCGGCCGACACGAAGTCCCAGCCTCGGCGCGGGTCGCCCCACGGCAGGTGGGAGCCGAGGCGGCCGTTGCGTCCGTCGAGGCGCTTGCGGGCCTCCTTGCAGTCGACGTGGTAGATGCGGTCGCGGAAGTCCCAGAGGAAACCGACCGGATCGAGGTCCTGCCACACGAAGTGCGAGGGGTCGAAGTTCAGGCCGAAGGCGGGACGGTTCCCCACGGCCTCCAGCGCGCGCCGAGTCGTCCAGTAGTCGTACGCGATCTCGCTGGGGTGGACCTCGTGCGCGAACCGCACGCCCTGGGCGTCGAAGACGTCGAGGATCGGGTTCCAGCGCGCGGCGAAGTCCTCGTAGCCGCGTTCGATCATCGACTCGGGTGCGGGCGGGAACATGGCGACCAGGTGCCAGATGGCGGAGCCGGTGAAGCCGATCACCGTGTCGACGCCGAAGGCGGCCGCGGCACGTGCCGTGTCCTTCATACGGTCCGCGGCCCGCCGCCGGACCCCTTCCGGGTCCCCGTCGCCCCACACTTCGCCCGGCAGGATGGCCTGGTGGCGTTCGTCGATGATGGCGTCGCAGACGGCCTGGCCGACCAGGTGGTTGGAGACGGCCCAGCACTTGAGGCCGTACTTGTCGAGGAGCTGATGCCTCGATTCCACGTACGAGGGATCGCTCAGCGCCTTGTCGACCTCGAAGTGGTCGCCCCAGCAGGCGAGTTCCAGCCCGTCGTAGCCGAAGTCTCGGGCGAGCCGGCAGACCTCCTCCAGCGGCAGGTCGGCCCACTGGCCGGTGAACAGCGTGAACGTACGCGGCATGCGCGTCAGCCTCCTCAGACCGCGATGGGTGTGTAGACGGAGTTCTTCTCGGCGCTCTCCTCCACGGCCGCCAGGACGCGCTGCACCTGCAGCCCGTCGGCGAAGGAGGGTTCGGGCTGCCTGCCCTGCGCGACGGCGTGGACGAGGTCGCGGGCCTGGTGGACGAAGGTGTGCTCGTAGCCGAGGCCGTGGCCCGGGGGCCACCAGGCGTCCAGATAGGGGTGGTCGGGTTCGGTGACGAGGATGCGGCGGAAGCCGGCGTGCGCGCCGGGCTCCCTGCCGTCGTGGTAGTCGAGTTCGTTGAGCCGCTCCAGGTCGAAGGCGATCGAGCCGTGTTCGCCGTTGAGTTCGATGCACAGGGCGTTCTTGCGGCCCGTGGCGTAGCGGGTGGCCTCGAAGGAGGCGAGGGCGCCGGAGGGGAAGCGGGCCGTGAACAGGGCGGCGTCGTCGACGGTGACCTGCCCGGTGCCGGCGGCCGAGACGGCGGACAGCCCGCTGGTGGCACCGCTGGGCAGGGGCCGCTGCCGTACGAAGGTCTCCGTCATCGCGGAGACGCCCGCCAGGTGCTCCCCCACCAGGTACTGCGCGAGGTCGACGATGTGCGCGCCCAGGTCACCGAGCGAACCCGAACCGGCCTGCTCCTTGCGCAGCCGCCAGGTCAGCGGGAAGCCGGGGTCGACGAGCCAGTCCTGGAGGTACGTCACGCGCACGTGCCGCAGCGCGCCCAGGCGGCCCTCGGCGACCATCCGGCGGGCCAGGGCGGTGGCCGGCAGCCGGCGGTAGTTGAAGCCGACCATGGCCAGCCGGCCCCGCGTGTACGCCTCTTCGGCGGCCCGCGCCATCGACGCGGCCTCCTCGACGGTGTTGGCGAGCGGCTTCTCGCACAGGACGTGCTTGCCGGCGGCCAGGGCGGCCAGCGCGATCTCGGCGTGGCTGTCGCCGGGGGTGCAGATGTCGACGAGGTCGACGTCGTCCCGTGCGACGAGGGCCCGCCAGTCGGTCTCGACGGACGCCCAGCCGTGCCGGTCGGCCGCCCCCTGTACGGCCGACCGGTCCCGGCCGCAGATCACGGCCTGCACGGGGTTCAGCGGCAGGTCGAAGACGCGGCCCGCGGTACGCCAGCCCTGGGAGTGGGCGGCGCCCATGAAGGCGTAGCCCACCATCCCCACGCGCAGGGGTGGCTTGCCTGCCTCGGTCCCGTCTGACTGCTGCTGCGGCTGTCCCATGAGGGAGTCCTCCTCGTCCTGGTCGGGGTGGCGCACGTGGGGGGTGCGGGCGGAATCACTTGAAGCCGGTGGACATGTACTGGTCGACGTTGGCCTTGTCGACGACCGCCGAGTAGAGCGTGATCGAGGCCGGGATCTCGAACTCGGCCATGCCGCCGACGCCCTTGCCCTGGCCCAGCGCACGGGCCAGGTCGATCGCGGAGGCGGCCATGGTCGGCGGGTACAGGACGGTGGCCTTGAGGACGCCGTTGTCCTGCTTGATGGCCTGGAAGGCAGACAGGGCACCCGCGCCGCCGACCATCAGGAAGTCGTCGCGCCCCGCCTGTTCGATGGCGCGCAGCGCGCCCACGCCCTGGTCGTCGTCGTGGTTCCACAGCGCGTCGAACGTCGACTGGGCCTGCAGGAGCTGGGCCATCTTGGCCTGACCGGACTCGACGGTGAACTCGGCGGCCTGGCGGGCCACCTTCTTGATGTTGGGGTAGTTCTTCAGCGCGTCGTCGAAGCCCTGGGTGCGCTGCTTGGTCAGCTCCAGGTTGTCGAGTCCAGCCAGCTCGATGACCTTGGCGTTCGACTTTCCCTTGAGCTTCTCGCCGATGTAGTGGCCGGCGTTGAGGCCCATGCCGTAGTTGTCGCCGCCGATCCAGCAGCGGTACGCCTGCGGGGTGTTGAAGATCCGGTCGAGGTTGATGACCGGGATGCCGGCGCGCATCGCCTTCAGGCCGACCTGGGTGAGCGCCTTGCCGTCGGCGGGCAGCACCACCAGCACGTCGACCTTCTTGTTGATCAGCGTCTCGATCTGGCCGATCTGCGCGGCGGTGTCGTTGGAGCCCTCCGTGATCTCCAGCGTCACGTCGGAGTACTTCTTCGCCCGGTTCTTGGCGTTGTCGTTGATCGCGTTGAGCCAGCCGTGGTCGGCCTGCGGTCCGGCGAAGCCGATGGTGACCGGCTTGCCGGGCTTGTCGTCGGCGGCGGGCTGGTCGTTCGCGGCGGGTTCGTCCTTGGACTCGTTGCTCGTGCAACCCGTGAGGAGGGCACCCGCTCCTATGGCGGCGGTACCGAAGAGCAGCCCTCTGCGACTGGTGAGCTCTGACATGGCGGTGAACCCTTTCCTCAGGTCGTGCTCGCGGTACGGCGCTGGACCAGCACGGCGGCGACGATGATCGCGCCCTTGGCGATCTGCTGGACGTCGCTCTGCAGGTTGTTCAGGGCGAAGATGTTGGTGATCGTGGTGAAGATCAGAACGCCGAGCACGGAGCCGGTGATGGTGCCGCGACCCCCGCTGAGCAGGGTGCCGCCGATGATCGCGGCCGCGATGGCGTCGAGTTCGTAGAGGTTGCCGTTGGTGTTCTGGCCGGAGCCGGACAGGATGATCAGCAGGAAGGCGGCGATGCCGCAGCACAGCCCGGACAGCAGGTAGAGGTAGAGCCGCTGCCGGCGTACGTCGATGCCGGCGAGCCGGGCCGCCTCCGCGTTGCCGCCGACGGCGACCGTGCGCCGCCCGAAGGTGGTGCGGTTCAGGATGAGCCAGCCGATGATCGTCACGACCGCGAACACCATGACCAGTGGCGGGATGCCGAGCACGTACGCGTCCCGCTCGCCGAGGTCCAGCACGGAGGGCACGGTGACGATCTGCGTCTTGCCGTCGGTGATCTGCAGCGCCAGTCCTCGTGCGGAGGCGAGCATGGCGAGCGTGGCGATGAACGGGACCATCCCGCCGTACGCGATGAGCATCCCGTTGACCAGCCCGCACCCCACGCCGACGATCACCGCCGTGAAGAGGATGCCACCGAAGCCGTACTCCTGGGTGGCGACCGTCGTCGCCCACACCGAGGCGAGGGCGACGATCGCGCCGACGGACAGGTCGATGCCGCCGGAGGTGATGACGAAGGTCATGCCGACGGTGACGACGCCGATCACGGACGCCTGGGTGAGGACGAGTTGGAGGTTGCGGGTGTCCAGGAACTCGTCCGGCTTGGTGATGCCGCCGATGACGATCAGCGCGGCGAGGACGCCGAGCAGGGAGAGGGTGCGTACGTCGGCGCGGGCCATCAGGCCGCGCCAGGCGGGCGGTGCGCCGGCCGACGGCACCTTGCCGGTGCTGTCCCGGGGCGGGGAGGCGTGCTGCGTCATGACGCCGGGCTTCCTTCCATGACGAGGTCGAGGACACGGTGTTCGTCGAGTTCGCGGGCCGGTGCGGTGTGCACGACGCGGCCTTCGCGGAGCACCAGCACGCGGTCGGCGAGGCCCAGCACTTCGGGTACTTCGCTGGAGACGAGCAGGACGGCGAGGCCTTCGTCGGCCAGCCGGCGGACGACCGCGTACAGCTCGGCGCGGGCGCCCACGTCCACACCGCGGGTGGGTTCGTCGAGCAGCAGGACGCGGCAGCCGCGCAGCAGCCAGCGGGCCAGGACGGCCTTCTGCTGGTTGCCGCCGGAGAGCGTGCGCACGGGCACGGACGGGTTGTCGGGCCGCAGGGACAGCTCGCGCGTCGCGGCCCGGGCCGCCCGCAGTTCGGCGCCGCGGTCGATCCAGCCGCCGCGGGAGAAGCGGGACATGGACGACACCGACACATTGCGGGTGACGGACTCCAGCATCAGCAGCGCCTGCGCCTTGCGCTCCTCGGGGGCGAGCCCGAGTCCGGCGCGGACGGCGGCACGTACGCTGCCGGGCTTCAACGGCCGTCCGCCGACCAGCACCTGACCGGCTGTCGGCTTCCGCGCACCGTATACGGTCTCCAGAATCTCGGATCGCCCGGAGCCCACCAGTCCGGCCAGCCCGACGATCTCGCCGGGCCGCACGGTCAGGTCGAAGGGCTCGAACTCGCCGTCCCGCGCGAGACCCCGGACCTCCAGCAGCGGCTCCCCGGCCGTCACCTCCCCGCTCGGCCGCTCGGGGAAGACGTACTCCACGTTGCGGCCCGTCATCAGCGCCACGACCTCGCGCGTCGGTGTCGTCTTCGCCGGCAGCCCGCCGGCCACGGCCCGCCCGTCCTTCAGCACGGTCACCCGGTCGCCGATGCGGCGGATCTCCTCCAGCCGGTGCGAGATGTAGACGACGGCGACGCCGTCGGCGGTGAGGTCGCCGACGATGCGGAAGAGGTTGTCGACCTCGTCCGGGTCGAGAGCGGCGGACGGCTCGTCCATGACGATGAGCCGTACGTCGTGGGAGAGCGCCCGCGCCATGGACACGATCTGCTGCTGCGCCGCCGACAACTCGCCGACCAAGCGCGCCGGAGCGATCTCCGGATGGCCAAGTCGCCTGAGAAGCTCGGCCGTTGATGCCCGTGCCGTCTTTCCGCGTACGACGAAACCGGCGGCCGTGGGCTCATGGCCGAGGTGGACGTTCTCGGCCACCGACAGGTGCTCGACGAGGTCGAGTTCCTGGTAGATGGTGGCGATGCCCAGGCGCATCGCGGCGATCGGCGAGCGGAGGGTGACCTCCTCACCGCGCCAGTGGAGGCGGCCGGTGTCGGGCTGGTGGACGCCGGCCAGGACCTTGATGAGGGTGGACTTGCCGGCCCCGTTCTGGCCGAGCAGGCAGTGCACTTCACCGGCCTGGACGTCGAGGTCGACGCCGTCGAGTGCGCGGACTCCGGGGAACGACTTGGTGATGCCGGACATGCTGAGCAGCGGTGGTTCTGGTGCCATGAGGTCCCCTTGGCGGGCGTGCGGGCCGGTTTCAGGGCAGGGCGAAGCTGGGCGCGGTGCTGGTACGCCGTACTGAGCTGGGTGCTTGCGCGGGTGAGAAGCGGTGAGCGCTTACGCGGGTGGAACAGGTGGTCGCTTACGCGGGTGGAACGAGGTGGTCGCTTACGCGGGTGAGAACAGGTGGTCGCTGATGAGCCGCGCCGCGCCGATGACTCCGGCGGTGGGGCCCAGCTCCCCCAGGACGATGGGCAGGTTGCCGGTCGCCAGCGGCAGCGACTGGCGGTAGACCTGGGTGCGGATCGCGGCGAGCAGGGTGTGGCCGAGGCCGGTCACCCCGCCGCCGATCACCACGAGGCCGGGGTTGAAGAAGCTGACGAGTCCGGCGATGACCTGGCCGACGCGGTTGCCGCCCTCGCGGATCAGGGCGAGGGAGGTGGTGTCGCCCGCGGCGGCCGCGGCGGCGACGTCGACGGCGGTGAGCGTGCCGTTCGCCGCCAGCCGCGAGGCGAGTTCCTCCGACCGTCCCTGCTGGGCCGCCTCCACGGCGTCCCGGGCGAGGGCCGCCCCGCTGAAGTGGGCCTCGAGGCAGCCCCGGTTGCCGCAGTTGCATGGGCGGCCGTCGGGCACGGCCTGGATGTGCCCGATGTCGCCCGCGCTGCCGGTGACACCGCGGTGCACGTCACCGCCTGCGACGATGCCGCAGCCGATGCCGGTGCCGATCTTGACGCAGAGGAAGTCGCCCACGGAGCGTGCGACGCCCGCGTGCTGCTCCCCCATCGCCATGAGGTTCACGTCGTTGTCGACCATGACCGGGCAGCCGAGTTCCTGGCTGAGTGCCTCCCGTACGGGGAAGCCGTCCCAGCCCGGCATGATCGGCGGAGCCACCGGGACGCCTTCGGGGAAGCGGACGGGGCCCGGGACGCCGATGCCGGCGCCGTCGTAGCCCTCCGCGAGCCCCGAGGCCCTCAACTTCGCTGCCATGGACAGGACTTGCTCGAAGACCGCGACCGGGCCCTCGCGGACGTCCATGGGCTGGTTGAGGTGTCCGAGGATCTCCAGTTCGGCGTTGGTGACGGCGACGTCGACCGAGGTCGCGCCGATGTCGACGCCGAGGAAGCGCAGGTCCGGGTTGAGCCGGATGTTGTGGGAGCGCCGGCCACCGCGCGAGGCGGCGAGTCCGTCGGCCACGACCAGGCCCGTCTCCAGCAGGCGGTCCACCTCCACGGCCAGCTTGGACCGTGAGAGGTCGATCTGATCGCCGAGCTGGGCCCGGGAGTTGGGACCCCCGTCGCGCAACAGCTTGAGCAGCCGGGCCTGATGGGCGTTCGCGGGTCGCGCCGTCATCCGTCTCACGAGCCCCTCCCCGCCTCGATCGGCCTGTGCGCGCCGGGTTTCGGCCACTTCTGTGGCCTGCTTTCGAGGGGAACGTAGCAGTGGGCGCCGGGACTGGGAAGAAGTTGCGCATAGATTGCCGTCAACTTTCTCCACTCACAGGACAAAGATCTGCGGTGCCCTGGCGCCGTCGGCCCCGGCCCCGCAGGATGGGCACGACGCCGGGCCTGCCGTGGCCCGGCACGGGGAGAGGGGGAACCGGATGTTTCTGGTGACGGGTGCCACGGGGAACGTGGGGGCCGAACTCGTCCGGGCTCTGGCGGAAGCGGGGCAGCCCACGCTGGCGATGAGCCGCTCCGGCCGGGCGGACGGGCTTCCCGCGGGGGTGACGGCCGTGGCGGGCGACCTCAACCGGCCGGAGACGGTGCGCGATGCCCTCGACGGCGTACGCGCCATGTTCCTGATGCCGGGGTACGGCGGGCAGCGGCAGATCCTCGCGGACGCGCGGGCGGCGGGAGTGGAACGGATCGTGCTGCTGTCCGGGAAGTCGGCCGGGACCGGCGCCACGGGCAACGCGGTCGCCGGCTATCTGATCGACGCCGAGACCGCCGTACGCGAGTCCGGGCTGCCGTGGACGTCGGTGCGGCCGACCAGCTTCATGTCGAACGCGCTCCAACTCGCCGACCAGATCCGCAAGGGCGACGAGGTGCGGGTGCCGTTCCCCGACGTCCGCACGGCCGACATCGACCCGTACGACATCGCGCAGGTCGCCCTGCGTGCCCTGCTCTCGGACGAGTACACGGGCCGGGCCCTGGAAGTGACCGGCCCCGAGGCGCTGTTGCCCGCCGACCGCGTCCGCGTCCTCGGCGAGGTCCTGGGCCGCGACCTGCGTACCGTCGGCCTCACCCCCGAGGAGGCACGCACCGAGCTGGAGGCCCGCATGCCGAAGCCTTACGTCGACGCCTTCTTCAGCTTCTTCGTCGACGGCACCCTGGACGAGTCGGTGGTGCTGCCGACGGTGCGGGAGGTGACGGGACGGGAGCCGCGCACCTTCGCGGAGTGGGCTCGGACACACTCGAACGCGTTCTGAGGGGCCTTGCCCCTGAGGCGACCGGGGCGGTGGACGCGGACAAGGCGGTGACTGCGCGTCTTCCGGGCCCGGCGCGCCCCTGCGGGCCTTCCTCGCCCGGGATCCACGCCTGTGTACCGCGGGCGGCGCCCCGCACGGCGGGGCGCCAATGGCACTCACCGACACGGTGGGCGCGGTGTGTGCGTTCCTCGATCTGCCGCCAGGCGCGACGACATCGAATGTCTAGCCGAAGACCAACTTCTTCCGCGCCGTGCGCTCACGCACAGTCGACGCCGTGGCACGGCCACTGCACGTGGGCCGGTCCTTCATCGGCAGGCCGCGGGGCTATGACCGCGGTCGGTCGTGGTAGGAGCGCCGTGTGTGCTCGGTGTGTTCGCGCATGAGCTGGGTGGCCCGCTGTTCGTCGCGGTCCATGATCGCGGCGATCAGCTCCCGGTGCTCGATCCAGGACTGCCGGCCGCGCTGACGGGCGACCGGTGTGTAGTACCAGCGCACGCGCCGGTCGACCTGCGCGGCCAGTTCGGACAGGACGGCGTTGCCGGCGAGTTCCATGATCTTGGCGTGGAAGCGGGCGTTCATGGCGACGGCCCCGTCCACGTCGTCGGCGGCGACGGCCTTCTCGCCGTCTGCGCACAGCTGTTCCAGGGCCGCGATGCCGGCGCTGTCGGCGTGGGCGGCGGCGAGCCGGGCGGCCTCGGCCTCGAGAAGGGTGCGGACGGTGAGGAGCTGGTCGGCCTCCTCCTCGGTCGGCTCGTGCACGAACGCGCCCTGCGCGGGCCGCAGATCGACCCAGCCCTCGGTGTTCAGCCGCTGCAGCGCCTCGCGCACCGGCTGGCGTGACACGCCGAGGTGACCTGCCAGCTCGCTCTCGACCAGGTGCTGACCGGGCTGAAGCGCGCGGGTGGTGATGAGCTCGAGCAGCGCCTCGTAGACGCGGTCGCGCAGCGGGCCGGGCCGTTCGAGCTTGGGCACCGCGCCCTGTGGCAGTCCTGTCGACAACATCGGTCCCCCTCCTGGGCGAACACCGGGGCGACTGCATCCGGTAGCCGGCCGTCACTGAAAGCCAGTATCGATTGTCTTTCGTCTACAGTCTACGGCGCACAAAGGCCAGGGGAGCGGGGAGTTGGCCTCGTCACAGGAAGGTGTGCGTACCGGGGTCGGCACCAGCGGTCACGGACAGCGGACGACCTGCCCGGCGTACGACAGGTTCCCGCCGAACCCGAAGAGCAGGACCGGGTCCCCGCTGGAGATCCTCCCCTGCTCCACGAGCTTGGAGAACGCGAGCGGGATGCTCGCCGCCGAGGTGTTCCCGGACTCGGCGACATCCCGCGCGACCACGGCGTTGACCGCACCGAGCTTGACGGCGAGGGGCTCGATGATGCGCAGGTTGGCCTGGTGCAGGACGACTCCGGCGAGGTCCTCGGGCACGAGCCCCGCCCGCTCGCACGCCCTGCGGGCGATGGCCGGCAACTGCGTGGTCGCCCAGCGGTAGACGCTCTGCCCCTCCTGCGCGAACCGCGCGGGCTGACCCTCGATGCGCACCGCGTGCCCCATCTCGGGCACCGAACCCCACAGCACCGGCCCGATGCCGGCCTCCTCGGACGCCTCCACGACGGCCGCGCCCGCCCCGTCGCCGACCAGCACACAGGTCGTGCGGTCGCCCCAGTCGGTCACGTCGGACATCTTGTCGGCGCCGATCACCAGCGCCCGGGCCGCGGCACCCGCACAGACGGCGTGGTCGGCGGTGGCGAGGGCGTGGGTGAAGCCCGCGCAGACGACGTTGACGTCCATCGCGGCGGGCGAGGGGATGCCGAGCCGGGCCGCGACCCGGGCGGCCATGTTCGGGGAGCGGTCGATGGCGGTGGAGGTGGCGACCAGGACCAGGTCGATGTCACCGGGTGCCAGACCGGCCGCCGCGAGCGCCTTGGCGGCGGCGTGCCCGGCCAGTTCGTCGACCGGCTCGTCGGGCCCGGCGATGTGCCGCGTGCGGATGCCCACCCGGCTCCTGATCCACTCGTCACTGGTGTCGACCATGCCCGCCAGCTCCTCGTTGGTGAGCACCTTGGCGGGCTGGTAGTGGCCGACGGCGGCGATGCGCGAGCCGTTCATCGTGGGTGATCCCCCTCGGAGCCTCGGGTAGCGGGATTCACCAGTCTGATCAGTGACTCACGGGTACGGCGGCACGTGATGCCACAGGAATCGGGCGCCCGCGTTGTCGGCTTCCCTCAGACCGTCGGACGCCCGAACACCTTCCGAACGCCTAGCCGGTGAACAGCTGCGTCGCCTTTTGTACGAGTTCGTACAGCCCGTAGGCGAGCGGCACCCCCACCCACACCCAGGCGAAGGCGATCAGCCCCCGTCGACCGGGCGGAGTGCTACTGCTGTCGCTGGACATCCGCGGCCTCCTTCTCGTTCGACGCCGGGGCGGGGATGTGATGGCGGGGATGGACGGGCCGGACGAGTTCGTTGGCGACGAAGCCGACGGCGAGCAGCCCGATCATGATGAAGAGGGACAGCGTGTACAGCGAGGAGCCGCTCTTGCCCGCCTCCTCCTGCCGGTCGGCGATCCAGTTCACGATCAGCGGCCCCAGGACACCGGCCGTGGACCAGGCGGTGAGCAGCCGCCCGTGGATGGCGCCGACCTGGTAGGTCCCGAAGAGGTCCTTCAGATAGGCGGGGATCGTGGCGAAGCCGCCGCCGTAGAAGGAAAGGATCACCAGGGCGCAGAGGATGAACAGCGGCTTCGAGGAGTCGCCGGCCAGCGCGATCAGCCCGTACATGAGCGCGCCCGTGCCCAGGTACACGCGGTAGATGTTCTTGCGCCCGATCAGGTCGGAGGTCGACGACCAGCCGATCCGGCCCGCCATGTTGGCGGCGGACAGCAGGGCGACGAAGCCGGCCGCGGCCGACGCCGACACCGTTGTCGAGGTGTTCGCGAAGAAGTCCGTGATCATCGGCGCGGCCTTCTCCAGGATCCCGATGCCGGCGGTCACGTTCATGCAGAGCACGATCCACAGACACCAGAACTGCGGTGTGCGCACGGCGTTGCGGGCGGACACCTGCGGCCCGTCGAAGGCGCTCGGACCGTCACCGACCGGCTTCTCGGTGCGCGGCACCCGCACCAGCAGCACGCCGAGCAGCATGAAGACGGCGTACGACAACCCGTGCACCAGGAACGCCATGGCGATCCCGGAGCTGTCGGAGCCGAACGACTCCAGCATCTGCGCCGACCAGGGCGAGGCGATGAGCGCGCCGCCGCCGAAGCCCATGATGGCGATGCCGGTGGCCATGCCGGGCCGGTCGGGGAACCACTTGATCAGTGTCGACACCGGCGAGATGTACCCGATGCCGAGGCCGATCCCGCCGACGAAGCCGTAGCCGAGGACGATCAGCCAGTACTGCTCGGTCGCCGCGCCGAGAGCGGAGAGCAGGAAGCCGGACGAGAAGCAGCACAGGGCGACCGTCATGGCCCAGCGCGGCCCGTTGCGCTCCACCAGCGTGCCGCCGAACGCGGCCGACAGTCCGAGCATGACGATGCCGAGCTGGAACGGCAGCGCGCTCTGCGTGCCGCTGAGGCCGAGTGCGGATTCGAGCGGGGGCTTGAACACGCTCCAGGCGTAGGCCTGGCCGATGGAGAGGTGAACAGCGAGGGCGGCGGGGGGAACGAGCCAGCGGCTCCAGCCGGCCGGTGCGACAGGGGGACTCATGATCCCGAACGGTAGGCAGGAGCAAGGAAGTTGAAAAGGCGGCGCGTCGACCGTATGCGATGAACGGTATGCCGGACGCGACGAACGGTCGAACGCCGTGCGCGAACCCTTGCTGACCCTCCATCCATACTGTAGACAATATTCAGTCGACAGGATTCGGCCCCGCTGGCCGGTCCGACAGCTTCCCAGCCACCTCCGCGGTACTCCCTCGACCGAACGGAGCGTTTTGAAGTGAAAGTTGCAGTCCTCGGTGCCGGTGCGATCGGCGCCTACGTCGGCGCCGCACTCCATCGCGCGGGCGCCGATGTGCATCTCGTCGCCCGTGGACCGCACCTGGCGGCCATGAGGCAGCACGGAGTACGGGTGCTCAGCCCGCGCGGCGACTTCACCGCCCGCGCCCACGCCACCGACGACCCGGCCGAGATCGGCCCGGTCGACCATGTCTTCCTGGGTCTGAAGGCCAACTCGTACGCGGCGTGCGGGCCGCTGATCGAGCCGCTGCTGCACGACACCACAGCGATCGTGGCCGCCCAGAACGGCATCCCATGGTGGTACTTCCACCGGCACGGCGGCCCGCACGACGGCCACCGCGTCGAGAGCGTGGACCCGGACGGCGCGGTCAGTGCGGTGCTCGCGCCCTCAAGGGCCGTCGGCTGCGTCGTGTACGCGGCAACAGAGCTGGCGGAGCCCGGAGTCGTACGACATCTCGAAGGCACCCGGTTCTCCGTCGGCGAGCCGGACCGCAGCGTGTCCGAGCGGTGCCTCGCCTTCAGCGAGGCCATGCAGGCCGGCGGTCTGAAGTGCCCGGTGGAGCCGGACCTGCGCAACGACATCTGGCTCAAGCTGCTCGGCAACATCTCCTTCAACCCGATCAGCGCGCTGGCCCGCGCCACCATGCGGCAGATGTGCCTGCACGGCGGCACCCGCAAGGTCATCGAGACCATGATGACCGAGACGCTCGCGGTCGCCGAGGCCCTCGGCTGCGAGGTCGGCGTCTCCATCGAACGCCGGCTCGCGGGCGCCGAGCGGGTCGGCGACCACCGCACCTCCACGCTCCAGGACCTGGAGCGCGGCAAGCCGCTCGAACTCGACGTACTCCTCGCGGCGGTCGTCGAGTTGGCGGAGATCACCGACGTGCCGGTGCCCACCCTGCGCACCGTGCACGCCATCTCGGACCTGCTCGCGCTGAGGAGCGCCGCATGAGGAGTGTCGTATGAGGAAACGCGACCGGACCCCGAAGACCTACACGCGGCTGACCCATCCACTCGTCCGCGACTCCCGCGACGAGCCCTTCCGGCGGGCGAGCTGGGAGGAGGCCCTGGACCGGGCGGCCCGCGGCCTGGCCCGCAACCGCGACGCGTTCGGCATGTTCTCCTGCGCCCGCGCCACCAACGAGATGAACTACGTGGCGCAGAAGTTCGCCCGGGTGGTGATGGGCACCAACAACGTCGACTCCTGCAACCGCACGTGTCACGCACCGAGCGTCGCCGGGCTGTCGGCCGCCTTCGGATCGGGCGGAGGCACCTCCTCGTACGAGGAGATCGAGCACACCGACGTCATCGTCATGTGGGGCTCCAACGCCCGTTTCGCGCACCCGATCTTCTTCCAGCACGTGCTGAAGGGGATCAGGAACGGCGCCCGCATGTACGCCGTCGATCCGCGCCGCACCTCCACCGCCGAGTGGGCGGAGAGCTGGCTCGGGCTGAACGTCGGCACCGACATCCCGATGGCGCACGCGGTCGGCCGCGAGATCATCCACGCGGGCCTGGCGAACGAGGCGTTCATCGAGCGGGCGACGACCGGGTTCGAGGAGTACAAGGCGCTGGTCGAGCCGTGGACGCTGTCCCTCGCCGAGAAGGTGACGGGCGTACCGGCAGCGGCGATCAGGGAGTTGGCGCACGCCTACGCCCGCGCCGAGCGCGCCCAGCTGTGCTGGACCCTCGGCATCACCGAGCACCACAACGGCACCGACAACGTCCGCGCGCTGATCAACCTGTCCCTGCTGACCGGGCACGTGGGCCGGTACGGCAGCGGGCTGCAGCCCCTGCGCGGCCAGAACAACGTGCAGGGCGGCGGTGACATGGGCGCGATCCCCAACCGGCTCCCCGGGTTCCAGGACATCCTCGACCCGGACTCCCGCCTGAAGTTCGAGTCGGCCTGGGACACGGTCATCCAGCCGCACTACGGGCTCAACCTCACCCAGATGTTCGAGGCGATGGAGGAGGGCACGCTCAAGGCCGTCTACTGCATCGGCGAGAACCCGGCGCAGTCGGAGGCGGACAGCGAACAGGCCGTACGGCGCATGCGGCAGCTGGACTTCCTCGTCGTCCAGGACATCTTCCTGACGAAGACGGCCGAGCTGGCGGACGTCGTCCTGCCCGCGACCGCCGGGTGGGCCGAGACCGAGGGCACCACCACCAACAGCGAGCGGCGCGTGCAGCGGGTGCGACGGGCGGTCACCCCGCCCGGTGAGGCGCGCGAGGACATCGACATCATCTGCGAGCTGGCGGCACGGCTCGGCCACGACTGGAAGTACGCCGATGCCGAGGCCGTCTGGAACGAGCTCCGGTCGGTCTCCCCGGACCACTACGGGATGACGTACGAACGCCTGGAGCGGTACCAGGGCATCCAGTGGCCCTGCCCGAGCACCGACGGGCTCGAACCGACCTATCTGCACGGCCGGTTGTGGGAGACCGACCCGGCCAGGCGCGGCATGCCGGCCCCCTTCGGGCTCGTCCAGCACGATCCGCCGGTCGATCTCACCGACGAGGAGTACCCGATCCGGCTCACCACGGGACGGCGGCTCGACTCCTACAACACCGGTGTGCAGAGCGGGAGTTTCGCCTCCCCGCTGCGACGCGGCGAGTACGTCGAGCTGTGCCCGGAGGACGCCGAGCGGTACGGGGTCGTGGTCGGCGAGCAGGTCCGGGTGACCTCGCGGCGCGGAGCGGTCGTCGCGCCGGTGTGGATCGACACGGCGCTGCGGCCCGGGCTCGCCTTCATGACCATGCACTTTCCCGACGAGGTGGACACCAACCAGCTGACGATCGAGGCGAACTGCCCGATCGCGGGGACGGCGGAGTTCAAGGCGTCGGCGATCCGGATCGAGAAGCTCCCCGTCGCGACCATCGTGAGGTGACGCAAGTGGACCTGCACTTCGGCGACAGCAAACCGACGGACGACGAACGGGCGGCCGTGGACGCGTTGTTGGGCCCGCCCGAGTCCTCCTGGGAAGGCGCCGACCGGTCCGACGCCGACCTCAGGTGGGCGCGTGGCGGGCGCGAGGCCCGGGACCGCCGCGACCTGCTGTTGCCGGGGCTGCACGCGATCAACGACCGGATCGGCTGGATCAGCGAGGGTGCCCTCGACTACCTGTGCCGGCGGCTGACGGTGCCGCCGGCGGAGGCGTACGGCGTCGCCACCTTCTACGCCATGTTCTCGGTCAGGCCCCGGCCCGCGACCGTGCTGCACGTGTGCACCGACCTCGCGTGCGCGGCCGCCGGGGCGAGCGAGCTGTGCGCCGGGATCGAGGCACGGCTCGGGCCCGGGAGCGGTGTGTCGGTCGAGCGCGGTCCCTGCCTGGGGTTGTGCGAGCGGGCTCCGGCGGCGCTCGCGGTCAGGGCCGGGGATCCGGTGCGTACGGCGGTCTCGGCGCCGACCACCGTGCACGACGCCGTGCTCGCCGCGAGCACGCCGGACGCGGCGCCCGAGGAACCGCCGGCCGTGGCGGCCGTACCGCAGGCGGGGGATCCCTCGCTGACGCTGCTGCGGCGCGTCGGCGTCGTCGACCCGTCGTCGCTGGACGACTACCGCGCCCACGGCGGCTACACCGCCCTGCGGCGGGCCTTCGAGCTGGGCCCCGCCGGAGTCATCCGCGAGGTCACCGACTCCGGACTGGTCGGGCGCGGTGGCGCCGCCTTCCCCACCGGCCGCAAATGGCAGGCCACGGCGTCCCAGCCCGACCACCCGCACTACCTCGTCTGCAACGCCGACGAATCCGAGCCGGGCACCTTCAAGGACCGCGTGATCATGGAGGGCGACCCGTACGCGCTGGTCGAGGCGATGACGATCGCCGCGTACGCGACGGGCGCCCACCAGGGATACCTGTATCTGCGCGGCGAGTACCCCCGTGCCCTGCGCCGCCTGGAGCACGCGATCGCGCAGGCACGCGCGCGTGGCCTGCTCGGGGACGACATCCTCGGGCAGGGATACGCCTTCGACATCGAGATCCGGCGGGGCGCGGGAGCGTACATCTGCGGTGAGGAGACGGCCCTCTTCAACTCCATCGAGGGCTACCGGGGCGAGCCCCGCTCGAAGCCGCCGTTCCCCGTGGAGAAGGGGCTGTTCGGCAAACCGACGGTGGAGAACAACGTCGAGACGCTGGTCAACGTACTGCCGATCCTGACCATGGGCGCGCCTGCGTACGCGGCGATCGGCACCGGGAAGTCCACGGGGCCGAAGCTGTTCTGCGTCTCCGGGAGCGTGGAGCGGCCCGGCATCTACGAACTCCCCTTCGGCGCGACACTCGGCGAGCTGCTGGAGCCGGCCGGCGTACGGGACGGGCTGCGGGCGGTGCTGCTGGGCGGTGCGGCGGGCGGCTTCGTACGCGCCGACGAGCTGGACATCCCGCTCACCTTCGAGGGCACGCGGGAGGCGGGGACGACGCTCGGCTCGGGCGTGGTCATGGCCTTCGACGACACGGTGCCGCTGCCCCGGCTGCTGCTGCGCATCGCCGAGTTCTTCCGTGACGAGTCGTGCGGGCAGTGCGTGCCGTGCCGGGTCGGCACCGTGCGGCAGGAGGAGGCGCTGCACCGGATCGCGGAGCGCAAGGGTGCGGCGGCCGCCGACGACATCGCCCTGCTCAGAGAGGTCGGCCGCGCGATGCGCGACGCCTCGATCTGCGGTCTGGGACAGACCGCGTGGAACGCCGTGGAATCCGCCATCGACCGTCTGGGAGCGTACGAATGACCGTGATACCGCTGGGAGTGCCGCGGCGCCTGCTGGAGTTCACCGTCGACGGCGAGGAGGCGAGGGCCCCGGAGGGCTCGACCATCCTCGACGCCTGCCGGGCGGCCGGGAAGGACATCCCGACCCTGTGCCAGGGGGACACGCTGCGGCCCAAGAACGCCTGCCGGGTCTGCGTCGTCGAGGTCGAGGGGTCCCGCACTCTGGTCCCGGCCTGCTCCCGCAAGGCGGAGCCGGGCATGGTCGTCAGGACCGGCACGGAACGCGCACGGCACAGCCGGAAGATCGTCCTGGAGCTGCTGGCGTCCTCGGTCGACTTGTCGACGACACCGCAGGTCGCCGACTGGATCAAGGAGTACGACGCGAAACCGGACCGCTTCGGCCCGGACGCGGCCCGCATCGACGACGAACCGAAGGTCGACAACGACCTGTATGTGCGGGACTACGACAAGTGCATCCTTTGCTACAAGTGCGTCGACGCCTGCGGCGACCAGTGGCAGAACACCTTCGCGATCTCGGTCGCCGGGCGCGGCTTCGACGCGCGGATCGCGGTGGAGCACGACGCTCCACTGACCGATTCGGCGTGCGTGTACTGCGGGAACTGCATCGAGGTGTGTCCGACGGGGGCGCTGTCCTTCAAGTCCGAGTTCGACATGCGGGCGGCGGGCACCTGGGACGAGTCCCGGCAGACCGAGACGACCACCGTGTGCGCGTACTGCGGTGTGGGCTGCAACCTCACGCTCCACGTGCAGGACAATGAGATCGTGAAGGTCACCTCGCCGCACGACAACCCGGTGACCCACGGCAACCTGTGCATCAAGGGCCGCTTCGGCTATCAGCACGTACAGAACCGGGACTGACGGGACTGATCGGGACATGGGACGAGTCACGGAACGACGCAAAGTGATCCGCATCCGGGACGGGGCCGTCTCCTCGCGCCCGGACACACTCGTCGCCGAGGAACCCCTGGAGATCCGGCTGAACGGCAAGCCGCTCGCGATCACCATGCGCACCCCGGGCGACGACTTCGCGCTGGCCGCGGGCTTCCTCGTCAGTGAGGGGGTGCTGGGCGGGCAGGACGATCTGCAGAACATCGTGTACTGCGCGGGGGCCACGGTCGACGGCTCGAACACGTACAACGTGGTCGATGTGAAGACGGCCCCTGGCGTGGCGATTCCCGAGATCACGCTTGAGCGGAACGTCTACACGACCTCGTCCTGCGGCCTGTGCGGCAAGGCGAGCCTCGACGCGGTGCGTACGACGGCCCGGTGGCCCATCGACGACACCCACGGCGGCGACACTCCCCCCGTCCGCCTCGACCCCGACCTGCTCGCGGGCCTCCCCGACCGGCTCCGCGCCGCCCAGCCGGTCTTCGACCGGACCGGGGGCCTGCACGCGGCGGCCCTGTTCACCGAGGACGGCGAACTGCTCGACATACGCGAGGACGTGGGCCGGCACAACGCGGTCGACAAACTGGTCGGGCGTGCGCTGCAGAACGGCGACCTGCCGCTGTCCCGGACCGTCCTGCTGGTCTCGGGGCGGGCCAGCTTCGAGCTCGCGCAGAAGGCGGTCATGGCGGGGATTCCGGTGCTGGCTGCCGTCTCCGCCCCGTCGTCGCTGGCCGTGGACCTGGCCGCGGAGACGGGGCTGACGCTGGTGGGCTTCCTGCGGGGCAGCTCCATGAACGTGTACGCGGGCGAACACCGGCTCGCCCTGCGGACCGCGGCCGCCCAGGCCTGACCGGCTCCCCGCGACACGGCGGCGGGGCCCCGAACCGGCGGGGAGCGCCCCCTGCGCCGTGGAGGGGTCCCGCTGTTTCCTCGCTTGGTTTCTTGCTTGCCCACCAAGACCTTGCAGCTGGCGTGCCGAATATCTGGCTCGGTCGCCTACGGGGCGCCACATGCCGGTGTCGTCGGCACAGTGGCTGTTGGTGGGCCGTTGCTCGGCGTTGGTGGGGGCTGGTTGGCCGGTCAGCCGCTCGTGACGGCCACCTCCGCCGCCTGTACCACCGTGCCCAGCCTCGGGAAGTCCAGCCGTACCGATGCCTCGTGCTCTGCCGCCGTGAACGCCGTCATCGCGTCCTCGACGAAGATCAGGTCGTAGCCGAGGTCGGCGGCTGCGCGGGCCGTCGACTCGACGCCGAGGTTGGTGGCGATTCCGCCGAACACCAGGGTGGTGACGCCCCGTTCGCGGAGGCGGTCGTGGAGCCCTGTGTCCTGGAAGCCGCCGATCGTCCGCTTCACGATCTCGATGTCGCCGTCCCTGCGCAGCCCTGCCGACAGTCCGCTGCCCGGCGGCTGCTCGGTGACGGCGGGGCGTTCGACGCGGACGAGGACGACGGGCGCCCCCGCGGAGCGGAACGTGGCCGCCAACTCCTCGCAGGTCGCGAGGGCTTCGGTGCCCTTTCGGGGCTCCAGGGGCAGCGCGACGATGCGGTCCATCAGGTCGACCAGGATGAGAGCGGTGTGTGCGGGGTCGAGCGCGACTGGTGCGGTCATGACGGAACGCTATCCGCCGTCAGCGTTGTGTACCGGAAATCCGGATCAACAGGTCCATGAACTGGTCGCGTTCGGCCGCGGTGAGCGGGGCGAGCAGCGCGTCGTTGGCCTCGCGCGCCGCCTTTTCGCAGCGTTTCAGCAGGCTCGCGCCCTCGTCGGTGAGGGAGACCGCGTTCTTGCGGCGGTCGTTCGGATCCGGCTCGCGGACGACGAGGCCGGCCGACTGCAGGTCGTTGAGGATTCCGACCAGGTCCTTGGGGTCGAGCTGGACACCGCGGCCGAGATCCGCCTGCGCGACGGGCGCGAGGTCCCGGACGGCGGAGAGCACGACGTGGTGCCACATCCTCATGCCTTCCGCGGCCAAGGCCTCGGCCACCAGGGCCCGGCCGCGGGCGGCCGCGCGGCCCAGCAGCCAGCTGGGGAGGGAGCGGATCGCGGGGAGGGGCGCTTCGGGCGGCATGCGTGCAGTCTATCGAGAATTCGTTGGACTTCCCAACGGCTTTGCGGGTACGGTCGACCCCGTTGAACCGTTGGTAATCCCAATGACTCATGGAGGTGCGATGCGCCGCGTGCGCTACGAGTCCACCGGCGGACCCCTGTTCCTGGAGGACGCCCCCGTCCCGGAGCCGGGCCCCGGTGAGCTCCTCGTCCACTGCGAGGCGATCGGCGTCACGCTGCCCGTCGTCCGCAAGGTCACCGAGGCCCCCGAGCCGATCCCGCTGGGCGGCGAGATCGCGGGCCGGGTGGTGGCCGTGGGTGCCGGAGTCACCCGGTTCCGGACCGGCGACCGGGTGACGGGCCTGTGCTTCGGGCACGGGTACGCCGAGTACGCCCTTCTGCACGAAGCCATGGCCTCGCCGATCCCCGGCGCCGCGACCGCCACCGACGCGGTCGCCCTCGTCCGCAGCGGCCTGGTCGCGCTCGGTGCGCTGGAGGCCGCCCGGCCCGGACCCGGGGAGGCGGCGCTGGTCACCGCGGCGGCGAGCGGCGTCGGGCACCTCGCCGTGCAGCTCGCGCGGACGCGGGGAGCCGCGCGGGTCGTGGGCGCCGTGTCGGGTCCGGGCAAGGCGGACTTCGTGCGGTCGCTCGGCGCCGATGACGTCGTCGTCTACCGGGAGGAGGAGTGGGGCGAGCCCGTCGACTATGTCCTCGACGCGGTCGGCGGCGACCTGCTCGGGCCGGCCGTCGCGGCCCTCGCCCCGGGCGGGCGGCTCGTGGCGTACAGCTCGGGCGGGGGCACGATCCAGGCGTACGACCTTCTCGTGGGCGCCAAGTCCGTCATCGGGTTCCAGATGGCGCGGATCGCCCGCGGGGCGCCGGAGTTGTACGAGCGGTGGCGGCACGAGCTGTGGAGGTTGTTCCAGGAGGGGGCCGTGAAGCCCGCCGTGCACGGGGAGTTCGCGCTGGAGGAGGCCGCCGAGGCGCATGCGGCGATCGAGTCGCGGATCAACCGGGGGAAAGTGGTACTCCATCCGTGATGTGACACGTGCACGGTTCTTGTGATGCCCGCGAGAGCCCAACTAACGTCTGTAATGCGCACCTTGGACGTGGGATGTCCGAATGTTCAGATGCCTGGACCTGTGACCAGACGACGAAGGGCGGGCCGCACCATGCCATCAAGAGTTCGCGCACGTCTCAGAGCTGTTCTCGTTGCGGCCGTCGCCACTTCGGCGACGGCCGCGGCGTTGAGTCCGGCAAGTCCTGCCGATTCCCAACCGAGCGCCCGGACGCCCTTGTTCGAGCAGCAGGTGCTGTTCAGGGCCGATCAGGAGACCGGCTACGCCTGCTTCCGCATCCCCGCGATCGTCAAGAGCAAGGACGGCACGTTGCTGGCGTTCGCCGAGGGGCGGGTACTCAACTGCGGTGACGCCGCCGACATCGACATCGTCCTCAAGCGGTCCACGGACGGCGGCCGCACCTGGGGGCCGCTCCAGGTCGTCAACGACGGCGGCGGCGACACGCACGGCAACCCGGCGCCGGTCGTGGACCGCGAAACCGGCCGCATCCTGCTGGCGGAGACGTACAACACGGGCCGTACGGACAGCGGGAGTTGTTCCGTCCCGTGTGATCGCACCCCGCATCTGCAGTACAGCGACGACGACGGCCGGACCTGGTCCGCACCGCGCGATCTGAGCGACCAGATACTGCCCGCCGACTGGAACTCCTGGTACGCCACCGGTCCCGTGCACGGCATCCAGCTCACCAAGGGCAAGCACGCCGGACGCCTCGTCTTCGGCGTCAACACCGAGACCTGGGACGGCGGTCGGGTCACCGCCAACCATGCCGCGCTCATCGTCAGCGACGACGGCGGCGACACCTGGCGGGCCGGCGCCACCGACTCCTGGCCCATCGCCGCCGCCGACGGCACCTTCCGGCAGAAGCCGTCCGAGGTGACGCTCACCGAGCGTGCGGACGGCACGATCCTCATCAGCGGCCGGGAACAGGACGGCACGGACCTCGGCCACCGCTCCCAGACGTACAGCCGTGACGGCGGCGACAGCTTCACCGGCCCGTTCCGTGGCCTGCCGGACCTCTACACGCCCCAGGTGCAGGGCGCCACGCTGCGGATGGGCAGCCGGATACTGCTGTCCGCCCCCGCCGACCCCGACCGCCGCCGGACCATGATGGTCCGCTCCTCCTACGACAGCGGCGCGACCTGGGAGAGCGTGGACCGCGGCAAGGTCGTCACCACGGACTGGTCGGGCTACTCCGACATGGTGGGCATCGACACGTCCACGGTGGGCCTGATGTACGAGGGCGGCGCCGTCGACGCACGCGACGAGATCCGCTTCGCCCGCTTCAACGAGGCCTGGCTCGGCCCACGCCGCGCCCCCGACCCGACCACCCCCGACCTCGCCCCGAGCGCCCCCCGGGCGACCGTTCTCGGCGGCGCGCACACGACGGACGGCGTGTTCGGCAACGCCCTGGAGTTCGACGGCACCGACGACGCGGTGCGGCTGCCGTACCGCTCCCGACTCCCGCTCGGTACGGGGGAGTTCACGGCATCGCTGTTCTTCCGCTACTCCGCCGCCTCGGGCGAGCAGCCGTTCCTGTGGATGGGCGGGATCGGCAGCACCCAGCCGCAGATCTGGCTGCGCGGCGAGCCCGACAACGACCGGGTGCGCGCCCTGATCACCACCCGGGAAGGGTTCCGGACCGTGCGCACCGCGGCCGTGTGGTTCAACGGCGCCCGCAACGACGGGCAGTGGCACCACCTGGCCCTGCGGCGGGGCGGCGGGCAGCTGACGCTCTTCCTGGACGGCGAGGCGATCAGCACCGCTGACGTGGCGGGCTCGGTCAGCCGCAACTCGCCGTTCGGAGTGCACGTCGGCCAGCGCATGGACAGCCGGGCCTTTTTCACCGGCGCGATCGACGACGTCCACGTGTGGAACCGGGCGCTCGGCGACGCCGAGGTCAAGGCCGCGGCACAGGTCACCGGCCGCAGGACTTCGGCCACCGGCGACACCGTCCTGTGGCTGCCCATGGACCAGGTGCGCTGAGGCCACTAACGTCCCTGCCGTGCCCGACGACGCACGAGCACGGCAGCGCACCGGAGCCGGCCTCGGACTCCTGCTGGCCCTGGTGCTGGCGGCCGTGCTGCTCACCGCCCTCCCGGACGACGGCGAACGGGAGGGCGGTGACGCGTGCGCACCGCGGAGGGTCGCGTCCTGGTCGGCCGACGCCGGTCTCACCGCCGAGTTCGCCCGCTACGGCGACGACCCCGCCCGCAGCGACGACTGGACCGGCGGGGACGGCACGCACTCGGTGCGGCTGCCGGACGGGCGCCTGCTGTGGCTGTTCTCGGACACCTACCTGGGCCGGGTGCACCCCCCGCCCAACCCCTACGGCGAGTCCTCCACCTGGCGGGAGGCGACCGCCCCCCTGGTGCGCAACTCGGCGGTCGTCATGCGCGACGGACGCCTGGAGAGCACCCTGCCCGCCCCACTCTTTCCCGACCCAGCCCCGAACCAGTGGCGCTGGCCGGTCGCGGCCCGCGTCGAGCCCCGCTCCCCCGGCTCCTCCGAGCAGGTCGTCCGGGTGCTGCTGTGGGTGCGCACGGCCGGGCAGGCCCCCTGGATCTACGGTGTGCCGACGGCTACCGAGGTAGCCACTCTCTCGCTGCCCGACCTGCGGGTGGAGTCGGTGCAGAAGGTTCTCGACCAGCAGCTCGTGCCCGATCCCTCCCGGCGGGTCCTGTTCGGCACGACGCTGGTCGAGGAGGGAGGCTGGACGTACGTCTTCGGGGGTGACGACCGCCAGGCCGCGTCGCAGCCCGCCTCGCGGGCGTACGTCGCGCGTGTGCCGGAGGGCAGGCTCGCCGAGCCCGGAGCCTGGCAGTACTGGAACGGCTCCGCTTGGGCCGGGGCGGGCGCCCGGCCGCGTGCGGTGCTGGGGGACGGGCAGCGCACCGGAGTGGGCAGCGCGTTCTCGGTGGTGCGGACGCACGGGACGTACGTGCTGTTCACGATGGCCGCGGGGACCGAGGGGCTGACGACCGTGACGTCGTACTGGGCCTGCTCCCCCACCGGTCCCTGGCACGGGCCGACGAAGGACTTCAGCCCGTCGCTGCCGCGGGGCGGGCAGGTCGCCGCCTACAACCCGCAGGCCCACCCCGAGCTGAGCGACGACGGACGCCTCGTCCTGAGCTACGACGTCAACTGGCTGGAGACGGCCGGCGCCGCGGCGCAGCTCAACCGGAACGTGTCCCTGTACCGACCGCGGTTCGTGACGCTTCGGCTGGCGCCTGCGCGGTGACCGGGTCGGGGGCGCCCCCTTCGGCGTCGCGGGCCTCGGCGTCGCGGGAGCGGCGCTTGGCGATGACCGCGCACACCATCAGCTGCATCTGGTGGAAGAGCATCAACGGCAGCACGGCCAGCGAGGCGTGCGCGCCGAACAGGACGCTCGCCATGGGCAGACCGGAGGCGAGCGACTTCTTGGAGCCGGCGAACTGGATCGCGATGCGGTCCTCGCGGCCGAAGCGCAGCGCCTTGGCGCCGTACCAGGTCAGGGCGAGCATCACGGCCAGCAGCACGGCCTCGACGGCGAGCAGACCGGCCAGCCGGACCGGGCTCACCTGGTGCCAGATGCCCTGGACCATGCCCTCACTGAACGCGGTGTAGACGACCAGCAGGATCGAGCCGCGGTCCACGAGCCCGAGGGCCTTCTTGTGCCGGGCGACGAAGGCGCCGATCCAGCGGCGCAGCACCTGCCCGGCGAGGAACGGCACCAGCAGCTGCAGCACGATCTTCAGCACCGAGTCGGCGGAGAAGCCGCCCCCGCTGCCGCCCAGGAGGGAGGCCGCGAGCAGCGGGGTGACGACGATGCCGACGAGTGAGGAGAAGGAGCCCGCGCAGATCGCGGCGGGCACGTTGCCGCGGGCCATCGAGGTGAAGGCGATCGACGACTGGATGGTGGACGGGACGAGGGTGAGGAAGAGCAGGCCCTGGTAGAGCGGATGGGTCAGGAACACCGGGACCAGACCGCGGGCGGCCAGACCCAGCAGCGGGAAGACGACGAAGGTGCAGGCCAGCACCGTGACGTGGAGCCGCCAGTGCTTCAGCCCGTCCACCGCCTCACGGGTGGACAGCCGGGCGCCGTAGAGGAAGAACAGGAAGGCGATCGCGGCCGTGGAGGCACCGGACGCCACGTCGGAGGCCGTCCCGCGCGCCGGGAAGAGGGCCGCGAGGCCCACGGTCCCGAGCAGCAGCAGGATGTACGGGTCGATCGGCATCCAACGGGGCCATTGCAGGCGTTTCACTGTGCTCCACTACTTCGCTGTCGTTCGTTGTCGCATCGCTGAACTTCCGGCTGAGGGCACGGACGTGCCCTCTCCATCGTCCTCCGGCGACCAGCGATCGGGAATCCGGCATACCACTCTGACTGTCATCACGTTTCGCGATGACCGCGGGGTAGTCTGGCGGGCGTGTACGACCCGTCCCATCTGCGTACGTTCCTCGCGGTGGCCCAGACGCTGAGCTTCACCCAGGCCGCCCGGCGGCTCGGTCTGCGCCAGTCGACCGTCAGCCAGCACGTACGGCGTCTGGAGGACGCCACCGGGCGGCCGCTGTTCAGCCGGGACACGCACTCCGTGGAGCTGACCGAGGACGGTGAGGCGATGCTCGGCTTCGCCCGCCGGATCCTGGACGTGCACGAGCAGGCGACGGCGTTCTTCACCGGCACTCGGCTGCGCGGCCGGCTCCGCTTCGGCGCCTCCGAGGACTTCGTCCTGACCCGTCTGCCGGAGATCCTGGAGGGCTTCCGCTACGACCACCCCGAGGTCGACCTGGAGCTGACGGTCGAGCTCTCGGGCACCCTGCACGAGCAGCTGGCCGCCGGGAAGCTCGACCTGGTACTGGCCAAGCGGCGGCCCGAGGATCCCCGGGGCGAGCTGGTGTGGCACGACCGGCTGGTGTGGATCGGCGCGGAGAGGCTCCGCCCGGAGGCGGAACGTCCGGTGCCGTTGATTGTCTATCCGCCGCCGGGCATCACACGGGCGCTTGCACTGGAGGCGCTGGAGCGGCAGGGACGCGAGTGGCGGATCGTGTGCACGAGCGGCAGCCTCAACGGGCTGATCGCGGCGGCTCGGGCGGGGCTCGGGGTGATGGCGCACTCCCGGGGGCTCATCCCGCCGGGGCTGGCGCGAGTGCCCGAGCGGTTCGGGCTGCCGGAACTGGGGCGGGTGGACTTCGTACTGGTCCACGGTCGGCGCCATACGGCCGCACAGGGTGCTGCGGACGCGCTGGCAGCGGCGATTTTGGCGGGGGGCGACCGATTGCACCGGCGCTAGAAGCGCCCTCAAGGGGTGCGGGGAACCGCGCGACCAGCCACGACCGTGCCCGCAGCGGATCGACAAGCTGTTACCTCGACGAACGCTGATACGTCAGCTGCTTCACCCGCCGCAGGAACACCGACGACTCCACATGCTGCACCCCCTCCAACCGGCCCAGCGGCCCGCTGAGGTAGGCGTAAAGGTGCGCCGCGTCCCGCACCACCGCCGTCGCCACGATGCTGCACGGCCCCGCCGTCGCCGCGGCGTGGGCGATCTCGTCGTGCTTGGCCAGGGCCTCCCCCACGGAGTGCAGCGCGGCCGGGGTGGTGGTGATCCACAGGACGGCGGCGACGGGGTAGCCGATGGTCTCCGAGTGGTACTCCACGTCCATGTACACGGCGCCCGACGCGAGCAGCGCGGCGAGGCGGCGCTTGACCGAGGACTCGGAGCGGCCGGTGGCGCGCTGGAGTTCCGGGTAGGTGGCGCGTCCGTCGCGTTCCAGGGCGGCCACCAGAGGCTCGTCCTCCGGGTCGATGCGGGCCGGCCCCGAGGAGGAGACGACGCCGTGCCGCAACGCGGCCTTCTGGTCGTCGGTGAGCACCCTGAACTTGCTGAGCCAGCCCGATGGCCCGCCGTAGAAGCGGTGCAGCATCTGGTGGGCCCGGATCTCCAGGACGCGCGGGGTCCGCGGGAGTTTGCCGAGGAGCAGGTCGTCGCGGTCGGCCGGGCTGCGCGGCCGCGTACCGAAGATGACCTCGGTGCCGCCGGAGGCGATGCCGATCCAGTTGGTGTCGGGCCGTTTCGCGAGCGCGTCCGCGATGGCCTGGGCGCTGTCCGGGACGCAGCGCAGCCGGAGCGTCCACTGGTCCTGCCCCAGGCGTTCGGCGTCGCGTACGGCGACCACCCTGAGGCCGCCCTCGGCGCACAGCCGGCGGTAGCGGCGCGCGACGGTCTGGTCGGAGACGCCGAGCACCTCCCCGAGCCGGGCGAAGGACGCCCGGGCGTTGACCTCGAGCGCGTCGAGCAGTTGCAGATCGAGCTCGTCGAAGATGTCGGATTCCATCTCCATGGCGGCGCCCCCTGTCGGATCTCCGCGACCAGACGCCCGATACGGCTGTGATCGGCCGCGCGGCGGCCATCGTACGCAGGCATACGCATCCCACACAGGAGGACGGAGAGGACATGCGCACATGGGGGCCGCTCACGGCGGTGTGCCTGGGCACGTTCATGTTGTTGCTCGACGTGACGATCGCGATCGTCGCGCTGCCGGACATGGCACGGGCGCTGGACGCGTCGCTGAGCGATCTGCAGTGGGTGATGGACGGGTACGCGCTGGCGCTGGCGGCGCTGCTGCTCGGGGTGGGGGCCGCGGCCGACGTGCTGGGGCGGCGGCGCGTCAATGTCGCCGGTGTCGTCGTCTTCGCGGGGGCTTCGCTGCTGTGCGGGCTCGCGACCGGGCCGGGGATCCTGGTCGCCGCCCGGGTGCTGCAGGGCGTCGGCGCGGCGGCCATGTTCGCCACGACGCTGCCGCTGCTCGGCTCCGTCTACCAGGGCAGGCGGCGCTCGATCGCGCTCGGCGTGTGGAGTGCGGTCAACGGGGCGGCGGCCGCGGTGGGACCGATCGTCGGCGGGCTGCTCACCGAGGGGCCGGGCTGGCGGTGGATCTTCTACGTCAATCTGCCGGTGAGCGTGGCCGCGGTGTGGCTGACGCTGCGCGTCGTGCCGGAGTCGCGGGGTGCGGGCGGGCGCCGGGTCGACTGGGCGGGCACGGTGACGTTCGCGGCGTTCGCGGGGGCCGTGACGTACGGGGCGGTGCGGGCCGGGAGTCACGGGTGGAGCGCGACGGGGACCCTGGTGTGGTTCGCGGGGGCTGCCGCGGCCCTGGTCTGCTTCGTCGCCGTGGAGCGGCGGGTCGCCGATCCGCTGCTGGACCTGCGGCTGTTTCTGCGACCCGCGTTCTGCGGTGTGACGGTGGGGGCGCTTGCCGTCAACGCGGCGGCGTTCGCGGCCATGGCGTACACCTCGATCTGGCTGCAGAGCGTGCTGGGGATGAGTCCGGTGCGCGGCGGTGCGGTCTTCCTGTGGCTTGTCGCTCGCGGCGTTCACGGTCGCGGCGGTCGGCGGGCGGCTGCTGCACGGGGTGCCGGCGCGGTTCACCGTCGGGGGCGGGCTGCTGCTGATCGGCGCCGGCCAGTACTGCATGGCCGTCCTGGACGCCGGGTCGACGGCGGGCGCCCTGATACCGGGGCTGGTGCTGGTGGGCGTCGGTGTGGGGCTGGTGTCGCCCGGCATCGCGGGCGCCGCGCTGGCCGCCGTACCGCAGGAGCGGTCGGGCATGGCGGGCGGTGCGGTGAACACCTTCCAGCAGCTCGGGTACGCGCTCGGCATCGCGCTGTGCGGCACGGTGCTCACCTCGCGGATGGGGGACACGCTGCCGCAGGAGGCGGCCCATGTCCTGGCCGGCGGCGGCGCCGGTGCGCTGCGGAGGGTGTTCGGCGAGGAGACGTTGCGTGCCGCCTTCGCCGACGGTCTGAATTCGGTCGCGGTGACTGCGGGCTCGACGGGCATCGCGGCCGGGGTTGTGGTGCTTGGCCTGGTCAGGAGGCCGCCCGCGAAGCGGACCGGAGTGACGGATTCGGCCACGCGGACGCTGACAGAAGAGACGACGGCGCACCGCGGATGACATGATCGACGGGGTCTGCGGCGCGTAATCGGGTCGTACAGATTCGGTGGAGATTACGGGTCCGAAACTTACTCAACCGTCAGTTTTCTGTCCGACCCTTCCCCATGTGAGCGCATTTTCCGGCGCTGACCAGTGCATACCTGAGCACCCGTCGATTTCCGGCCCCCTCCCGCCTCACCGGCGGGTGGGGTAGCTTTCACGGCGCTGAGCGGAGCGTCAGCGAGGCAATCGGAGCGGGGAGCGGGGTTTGCGCGAGTTCACCAACCCTCCGTTGGCGTTGGCACCGCCCGTGGGCGGCCTGGCCGACGTCGTTTTCGAGCATGCCCAGGAGGATCCGCTGCATGTCGCCCTCGGCCGCAAGGACGAGAGCGGGCAGTGGCGGGACGTCACCGCCGCCGAGTTCCGGGACGAGGTGCTCGCCCTGGCCAAGGGCCTGCTCGCCCGGGGCATCCGGTTCGGCGACCGGGTCGCGATCATGTCCCGCACCCGGTACGAGTGGACGCTCTTCGACTACGCGCTGTGGACCATCGGCGCCCAGGTCGTCCCGATCTATCCGACCTCCTCGGCCGAGCAGTGCTTCTGGACGCTGTACGACGCCGAGTGCTCGGCGGCGATCGTGGAGCACGAGGACCACGCGATGACGATCGCCACCGTCATCGACCGGCTGCCGCGGCTGCACCAGCTGTGGCAGCTGGACTCGGGCGCCGTGCAGGAGCTGTACGACGCCGGCGCCCCCCTCGACGACGAGGTGGTGCACAGGCACCGGCAGGCGGTCACCCCCGACTCGGTGGCGACGATCATCTACACCTCGGGCACGACGGGGCGCCCCAAGGGCTGTGTCATCTCGCACGGCAACTTCATGTACGAGACGGACACCGTCATCCAGCGCTGGGAGCCGGTGTTCCACTCCAAGAAGGGCGACGAGGCGGCGACCCTGCTGTTCCTGCCGCTCGCGCACGTGTTCGGGCGAATGGTGCAGGTCGCCGCGATCCGCGGCAAGGTCCGGTTCGGCCACCAGCCGCAGATGAACGCGGCCGCCCTGCTGCCGGACCTGGCGGCGTTCAAACCGACGTTCTTCCTCGCCGTGCCGTACATCTTCGAGAAGGTCTTCAACGCCGCCCGCCGCAAGGCCGAGAAGGAGGGCCGGGCCGGCGCCTTCGAGAAGGCCGTCGAGGTCGCCGTGAAGTACGCGGACGCCATGGAGGCCAAGGCGTGGGGCATCGGCCCCGGCCCGTCGGCCGGCCTGCGCATGCAGCACCAGCTCTTCGACAAGCTCGTCTACTCCAAGATGCGGGCCGCGATGGGTGGCCGTATCAAACAGGCGATGACCGGCGGCTCTGCGATGGACCGGCGCCTCGGTCTGTTCTTCGCGGGCGCCGGCGTCCATGTGTACGAGGGATACGGCCTCACCGAGACCACGGCGGCCGCGACCGCCAACCCGCCCTACCGCACCCGCTACGGCACCGTCGGCCAGCCCATCCCGGGCATGACCGTGCACATCGCGGACGACGGCGAGATCTGGCTGCACGGCGCCAACGTCTTCCAGGGCTACCTCAACAACCAGAAGGCGACCGACGAGGCCCTGCACGACGGCTGGCTCGCCACGGGCGACCTGGGCTCGCTCGACGAGGACGGCTACCTCACCATCACCGGCCGCAAGAAGGAGATCCTGGTCACGTCCGGCGGCAAGAGCGTCTCCCCGGGCCTGCTGGAGGAGCGCGTCCGCGACCACCCGCTGGTCGCCCAGTGCATCGTCGTCGGCAACGACCGCCCGTACATCGCGGCGCTGGTCACGCTCGATCAGGAGGCCGTCGAGCACTGGCTGATGATGCGCGACAAACCGCAGATGACACCGGCCCAGCTGGTGCGCGACCCCGACCTGGAGACCGAGGTGCGCCGCGCGGTCGTCGCCGCCAACACCCTTGTGTCCCAGGCCGAGTCGATCCGTACGTTCCGTATCCTCGCCCAGCCGTTCACCGAGGAGCACGGGCTGCTCACGCCGTCACTGAAGTTGAAGCGCAAGGCGATCGAGAACGCCTACGCGGGCGAGGTCGAGGCGCTGTACCAGGCCTGAGGCCGGCCCTTCGGTCCTGCGGCCTGTTTCCGTCGCGGCGGATTCTCCGGTCAGGAATGCATCACGGCTCGTGATCGTTGACGATGGTGAGTACCACCTGACGACAACCGTAAGGATCAAGAGCTCGTGAGCAGCAAGGTCCCCCCGATCATCCTCAACAACGGCGTCGAGATGCCCCAGCTGGGCTTCGGCGTCTGGCAGGTGCCGGACGACGAGGCGGAGCAGGCGGTCACCACGGCGCTGGAGGCCGGGTACCGCAGCATCGACACAGCGGCGATCTACGGCAATGAAGAGGGCACCGGCAAGGCCATCGCGGCCTCCGGCCTCCCCCGCGAGGACGTCTTCGTCACCACCAAGCTGTGGAACAGCGAGCAGGGGTACGACTCCACGCTGCGCGCCTTCGACGCCTCGCTGGACAAGCTCGGCCTGGACTATGTGGACCTGTACCTGATCCACTGGCCCACCCCGTCCCGCGACCTGTACGTCGACACGTACAAGGCGTTCGAGAAGCTCCACGCCGACGGCCGGATCAAGGCGATCGGTGTCTCCAACTTCCTTCCGGAGCACCTTCAGCGGCTCATCGCCGAGACGTCGGTGATCCCTGCGGTCAACCAGATCGAGCTGCACCCGCACCTGCAGCAGCACGCGTCCCGCGAGTACCACGCGCAGCAGGGCATCGCCACCGAGGCCTGGTCGCCGCTCGGCTCCGGCAAGGGCCTGCTGGAGGTCCCGGCGATCGTCGCCATCGCGCAGAAGCACGGCCGCACCCCGGCCCAGATCGTGCTGCGCTGGCACCTCCAGCTGGGCAACATCGTGATCCCGAAGTCCGTGACGCCGTCGCGGATCAAGGAGAACATCGAGGTGTTCGACTTCAGCCTGGACACCGAGGACCTGGCGGCGATCAGCGCGCTGAACGAGGACCGGCGCCTCGGCCCGGACCCGGCCGCGTTCGACATGGCCTGAGCCCCTCCGGTACGGCCGTCCCGCCCGCCGCTCGCCTGCGTGAGCGGCGGGCGGGACGCGTGCAGGCGGCCTCAGTCGCCGCGTACGTCGCTGAAGACGATCTCGAACTCCTCCAGCCCGGTCACGGTCACATGCGCCTTGGCGGCACCTTCATGCCGGGCCGCGGCCTGGCCGGCCCGGGATGCCGCCAGGGAGGCCTGGTCGACGAAGGTGACCCCGACCAGCCCGCGCCCCCGCTCCCGGTCGACGAGCAGAACCGCCCTGGCCAGCCCCGAGAACGTCTCCAACTTGGGAACCACCGTCCCCCGGAACGTGTCGGCGAGCAGGTCCGCGTCCATGGGGTCCAGCTCCAGCCTGGTGAGGCGCAGTCCGCCTCCCGCCTGTGGCTGCTGGGCCTGGTGGAAGACCAAGGCCTCGTAGTTGTCGACCGCCAGGGTCCCCGCGAACGGCTCCAGCATCGCCGCCCGCCGCTCCCGCAGTACCTCGTCGCTGTTGCGCCGGGCCTCCTCCGTCTCCCACCAGCTCGCCGCCAGCAGCTTTCCGAGTGTCCGGTCCGCGAAGACACTTGCCCCGCGGTAGCCCGGCCGGTCCTCCAGCAGGTCCCGCCCCTCCGTGTTCATTGCCCTGATGGCCGTGTCGATCTTCGTGGGATCGCCGGTCGCGTAAACGGCGCGTACGAACATGACACCTCCCAGGAGCCGATCGCATATCCGAAATCTTCGGCACGTCCAGTGTTCTACCGAGGTCATGGCGCCGCAATCAGCGCAGAATCCCCGAGGTCACGCCGCGGGTCACGCCAGAGGTCTTGACGAGTCCATGCAAAGAGGGCCACCTTGTACGGCACCTGATAGGAAACTTTCCTAATAGAAGGGTCCCCCACAGTGCGCATCCGAACACTGACCCTCGCCGCGGCCTCCGGCGCAGCGCTGCTCGCCGCCGGGCTGCTCCCCACGAGCGCCTCCGGCACCACCGGCCCGACGTCCGCGCGGGAAGGCTCGGTCGGCGCGGCCGAGCTGCTCGCGAAGGTGACGTCCTGCTCGCAGATCTCGAACGGCAAGTACCGCACCGACGAGGAGACCTCGGCCACCGTTCCCGTGTGCGGCAAGAACGGCGCGGTCTTCTGGAAGGCCGACATGGACATCGACTGCGACGGCCGGCGCACCGACAAGTGCAACGAGAACACCGACCCCTGGTTCCAGGACGACACGGCGTTCCACCAGTCCGACGGCAGGCCCCTGCGGGCGGACTCCCTGCCCTACGTCGTCGTACCCAGCTCCAGCGGCATCTGGAACTACGCGGGCGCGGGCATCAAGGGCGGCGGCGTGGTCGCCGTCGTCTACGACAACAAGGTCCAGTACGCCGTCGTCGGCGACACCGGACCCTCGAAGATCATCGGCGAGGCGTCGTACGCCACCGCCCAGGCCCTCGGCATCGATCCCGACCCGGCCAGCGGCGGCACGGACTCCGGCGTCACCTACATCCTCTTCAAGAACTCCCAGGTCTCCCCCATCGAGAGCCACGGCGCGGCGGTCTCGCTGGGAGAGCGGCTGGCGAAGGAGTTCATCCGTAACAACTAGCCGAAGCTGTACGTCAGTTGGGCTGTCCGAGCGGCCGTACGACGACGGTGTTGACGTCGACGCCGTGGGGCTGCCGGATGGCCCACACGACCGAGTCGGCGATCTGGTCGGCGGTCAGCAGGTGCCCCGGCGGCAGGCTGCCGTAGCTGTCCCAGAAGGGGGTCTCCACGCGGCCCGGCGCGATGTGGGTCACGCCCACCCCCCACTCGGTGACCTGCCGCCGGGTGTTCTCGGCGAGCCCGGTCACCGCCCACTTCGTCGCCCCGTAGAGGTTGCCCGGCCCCGGTACGAAGCCGGCGACGCTGCCCACCAGCACGATCCGGCCGCGGGTCTCGTTGAGGGCGTCGATCGAGGCGCGGATCAGCAGGGCCGGGCCGAGGACGTTGGTCAGCACCATCTCGGTCCAGCCGGAAGGGTCGCCCTCGGCGACCGTGTCGTGGGTGGCGAAACCGGCGTTGGCGACGACCGTGTCCAGCCGCCCGAAGGCCTTGAGTGTCGTGTCGACGGCCGCCTGGACGTCCCCGTACTCGGCCGCGCTGCCGACGACCGTCAGCAGGCCGTCCGGATTCCCGAGTTCCTCGGCGAAGCCCCGCAACCGCGCCTCGCCGCGGCCGGTGACGGTGACCCGGTGTCCCGCGTCCAGCAACTGCCGCGCGACCGCGGCGCCGATGCCGCTGCCGCCACCGGTGATGAGTGCGACCGGAGAGTCGGTCGCGAATGAGCCCGTCATGGTGATCCCCCTGTGTTTCGTTCGGACGACGGGGAGTCCATCACTTGAAGAGCTCTCGAAGTCAAGTCCCGCCGGCGGAGCGGCTATGTGCGCACCGCCGTGTACACCGTCTGCGCCGCCAGCACGAACACATCCGGCCGGTGGTACACGCTCCCCTTGTCGTCAGGATCCAGGAGCCGGTCGAGCGTCTCCCGGTCCTCAGCGTCGAGTTGGTCCCCCATGCCCTCGCGGACGCGCGTCAGCGACGCGGCGACGTAAGCACGGGCCCGGTCCGTGGTCGGGGCCGGCAGATCCAGCAGGAAGGTACGGGTGCCGCTCGGCCGGAGGCCCGCCGCGGTGAGCAGCGCGGGCCAGTCCTCGGTCTCGGCGACGGAGCCGGGCAGGTCCGCCCGCATCGCCGCGAACCACTCCTCCTCCAGGACGTCGAGACGGGCCTGCAGCCCGGGCCGCCCGAAGCCGAGGTCGCGGGGCAGGAACCGGGCCGGGAGGCCGCCCTCCTGCAGCGCGAGCGTGCCGCCGCGCGTGAGGCGTGCGGCGAAGGCCGCGAGGGCGCTGCGCTGGTCACCCAGGTGGTGCAGGCTGCGGCTCGCCCACAGCAGATCGGCGGGGTAGTCCAAGTCGTCCAGTACGTCCGGAAGTTCACCGGTGAGGGTGCTGAAGCGGTCGGCGACGCCGAGCCGCTCGGCCCGGGCCCGGGCGCGTTCGAGCAGCGGCCCGGAACCGTCGACGGCGACGATTCGCGCGCCCGGGAAGGTGTCCGCGAGCAGACAGGCGAAGACTCCGGGTCCGCTGCCCGCGTCGACGATCAGCCCCGGCTCCGTCTGTCGTTTGGCCAGCCAGGCCAGGGCGTGCTCGTACAGGGGCGTGAACAGCTCCGCCTGCGCCTCCAGCAGCGGGGCCATCTCGTTCCAGTCGATGTCGGAGTGATCGTGGTGACGGTGGTGCCGGTGATCCCGGTGGTTGTCGTGCGCCATGGTGGTCAGCCTCTCGTCCGGATGCCGCCAGCGTGCGCCGACGCACCGCCGTGGGGCCACTGTCCTTGCCGTAGCGGCAAAAGCGGAGCAGTGAAACGGCGGAGCGGTGAAGAGGGGGACCACTCGGCGGTGGGGGTCGCGACCCGCCGGGCCCGGCCCGGGAGGAGGGGCCGGGACCGGCGGGCGCGGATTGAGGGGGTCAGGACAACGGCGGGTACGCGTTCTGCATCAGCTGCTGGAACTGGGCGGAGAACCAGTGGCCGGACAGCGGGGCGTTCGGCAGGGCCCCGGACATGTTGTTGTTGTTGCGCGGGTTGCCCGTGTACGTCGGGTCGCACATCCGGTCGAAGCCCTTGCCCTCGTCGTTCGGGATGGCGCTGCTGGCGCCGTCCGACTCACCCGGGGGCTTGATCCACACGTAGGCGTCGATCCCGGCCGCCGGGCTGGCCTGCGGACGCTCGCCGAGGCCGGCGCCGGACTGGTTGCACCAGTTGCCGGTGTTGATGCGCCGGTCGATGCGACCGCCGTTGACGTAGGTGTCCACGTCCGTCATGGCGCCCGGACCGGTCGGCCGGGCGCTGCCGCCCCAGCCGTTGCGGGAGGTGTCGATCAGCATGCCGACGCCCGAGGGGAAGCCCTGGTTCACGGCCTCCGCCCGGAAGGCCTGGGCGTAGGAGAGCTCGTCGACGTAGCGGTTCCAGTCCACCCACTTCGACTCGCGCACGGACTTGCCGTTCACGGAGTCGTTGATGGTGAAGTACTGCTCCTTGAGCGCGCTGTAGTTGGCGGTGTTGGTGATGAAGCCGGCCACGTCGTTGACCGTGGCGCCCTCGGCGGTCGCCGCCTGCTTGATCGTCTGGATGCTCGGCTTGAAGTTGTCGTCCCAGCCGAGCCAGCCGTGGTGCCCGGCGTCCACGTAGTTGTAGACGTTGGGGACGTCACCGAGCTTGTTCAGCGCGTAGCCGACACCCTTGATGTAGTTGCCGTTGGCCTTCATCGTGTCGCAGTTCGGGGTGGCGGTGACCCGCGGCGAGACGTTGGTGACCAGGTTCGGCAGTGAGTCGAGTTCGACCGTGTTGACGATCCGCAGCGAGGCGTACTTGGGATCGGCGAGGATCGCGGCGATCGGGTCGATGTACTGCGTCTTGTACTTGTCGATCTCCGTCGGCCCGAGCTCACCGTTGGAGGCGAGCGCGGAGCAGTCGCGGCCCGGCAGGTTGTAGATCACCAGCTGGACGACGAGCTCGCCGCTGCCCTTCTGCTTCAGGGCCTCGTCGAGGTGGGCGCGCAGGCCCATCTTGCCGCCGGCGCCGTTGATCGCGGCGATCCGGTCCAGCCACACGCCGGTGGGCTGGTTGGCGATGCGGCTGCCGCCCGGCTCGGCGGCGGCGTTGGCGGACCACTCCGGGTTCACGTACACCTTGGCGCCGGAGTAGGGGTTGTCGGCCTTGGGGCCGGTCGGGTCGGGGTCCGGCGGATCCGTGGGGCCGCCGCTGCCGTCGTCGACGTTGCAGGTCACGCCGTCGAGGGTGAAGGTGGCGGGGACGGCGTTGGTGCCGCTGTAGGACGCCTGGAAGCCGAAGCTGACCGAACCGCCGGTCGACAGCGTCCCGTTGTAGGTCTCGTTGGCCGCGGTGACGGCCGTGCCGCTCTGGCTGATCTTCGCGTTCCAGCCGTTGGTCACCTTCTGGTTCCCGGCGTACGACCACTTCACCGACCAGTTCGACTTGGCGGCGCCCTGGTTGGTGACCGTCACGGCGGCGGTGAAGCCGGTGTCCCACTGGTTCTGCACCTTGTAGTCGACGGTGCAGGGCACGGCGGCGGTGCCGATCGCGTCGGGATCCGCGGCGAGCGCGGTCCCCGAGGCCCCGGCGACCAGCGCCGCGGCGGCAAGCATCGCTGTTCTGGTACGACTCATGAGTGGGGGTGTCCTATCCGTCGAGGGCGCGCAGGTGATCGCGCAGCCCGATGCCGTACGACGTGGGGGTTCCGTCGTAGTGCGAGATCAGGGACGGCCCGGACGAGCAGTCCCAGGTGTTCCAGGTCCAGCCGAGGTAGGAGAGGTCGCGCGCGTCGAACCACGTCATCACGCGGTCGACGAAGGAGTGCGAGCAGGTGTTCTCGCCGATCTCCCCGGCCACCAGCGGCACTTGGGCCGCGACGGGGGCGAGCGTGGAGTCCCAGCAGCTCTCGTTCGCGCAGGTGTTGAAGTTGTAGACATGCCAGGCGGCGGCGAGATTGCCCGCCGGGTCGGTGGGCCTGTACGCCGGCCACTGGCTCAGGTCGTTCGAGTACGCGAGCCCGCCGAGCAGGATGAGGTTCGTGGCGCCGGTGTCCCGTACGGTGTCGACGAGATCCTGCATACCGGCGACCTCGTACCCGATGCCGGGACAGGTGCCGCCGTCCCGCCAGCACTGCCACGCCTGGGTGGTCGTGGCGGTCGCGCGGTCGGGGTAGGGCTCGTTGAACAGGTCGAAGACGACGGTGGGGTCGTCCTTGAAGGTGCCGGCCACCGACGCCCAGAAGGCCGGCGCGTACCGCATGTCGGGCATCGGCTTCTGACAGGTGGCGTGCACGTCGGAGCAGCCCGCGGAGTTGCCGGTGTACTGGCCCCAGGACCAGTGGAGTTCGAGCATCGGCGTCATGCCGTGCGCCTTCACCCGGGCCACCAGCTCCTTGACGGCACCGATGTAGTTCGCGCCGCCGTACTCCGGCCTGACGTTGGACAGGCCGAGCCAGCACTCCTCGTTCAGCGGGATGCGCACGGTGTTGGCGTCCCAGTCGGCGATCGCCTCGACCGCGGCGTCGTCGACCGGCCCGTCGAAGATGCCGCGCCCCTGGACGCACATGAACTCGCCCCCGGAACGGTTGACGCCGAGCAGGCGGCGGGTCTTGCCGTCGGCGTCCACGAGCTTGTTCCCCAAGACGTGCAGGGCCGGCACCGTGCCGTCACCGGGACCGTGCGGATCCGTCGGGTCGGTCGGCGTCGGCTCGGTGCCGGCGTTACAGGTCGTGCCGTTGAGCTTGAACACCGCCGGTACGGCGTTGCTCCCCGACGACGAGGCGATGAACCCGGCGCTGACGCTCGCGCCGGTTCCCAGGGAGCCGTTCCAGCTCTCGTTGACCGCGGTCACCGTCGCACCGGACTGGGACCACTTGGCGTTCCAGCCCTGGGTGACCTTCTGGCCGCCCGCGAAGTCGAAACTCAGACTCCAACTGCTCACGGCGGCAGCGTTGTTGGTGATCTCCACGGCACCCTGGAAGCCGCTGTCCCACTGACCGGTGACGGAATACTCCACCGTGCAGGCGGGCGTGGCTCCCTGCGCCGTGACCACCGGCACCGTCACGGCCGCGAGGAGGGCGACCGCGCCGGTGACGGCTAAAAGTACTGAACGCGGGGGGTGTCGCATGAGCGACTCCTTGCAGATCAGGCGCGCCGTGACGGACGCGCCGACTGATGGAATCGCTCCCACTGGTGTCCATGAAGCTAGCGCCAAGTGACGGTAAAGGACAGAGGAGTTGCTGACTTTCCCTCAACCGACGGCGTCGAATCTTTTCGACTCTTCAAGCGTCTTGACCCCTTGCACCCCCATCCCCACTATGGGAGCGCTCCCACTGGTTCAAGCCTTGACTTCTCCGAGCCGCAAGGAGGAACCAGCACGTGCATCCCCCACGCAGACGCAAAGCCGTACGGCGGTTGTGGACGGCCGTCGTCGCGGTCCTGGCGCTTCCTCTCACCATGTTGAGTACGGGTTCGACTACCGCCCAGGCAGCCGCACTTCAGTGCAGTGTCGACTACAAGACCAATGACTGGGGCTCCGGCTTCACCGCGGATCTGACGATCACCAACCGCGGCACGGACGCGATCGACGGCTGGACCCTGACATACGACTACGCGGGCAACCAGAAGCTCAGCAACGGCTGGAACGGCACCTGGTCGCAGTCCGGCCAGGCGATCACCGTGAAGGACGCCGGCTACAACGGGCGGATCGCCGCCGGCGCCGCCGTGTCGACCGGCGCGCAGTTCACCTACAGCGGCACCAACGCCGCCCCCGCGAACTTCGCGATCAACGGCACCAGCTGCACGGGCGCCCACCAACCCCCCATCACCGTGCTGACCAGCCCGGCGGCGGGCGCCGTCTACTCACAGGGCGACGCGGTCCCCCTCGCGGCCACCGCCGCGGCCGCGGACAACGCCACCATCAGCAAGGTCGAGTTCTACGACGACACCACACTGCTGGGCACGGACACGACGGCGCCGTACTCGCTCTCGGTCTCAAGTTTGACCGTGGGCAGTCATTCGCTGCTCGCCAAGGCCTACGACAGCCTGGGCGCGTCCGCGGAGTCGACGCCGGTCGGCATCAGGGTCGCCTCGGGTCCCGCCGTGGTGGCCTCGCCGACGCAACTCCCCGTCCAGCAGGGCAAGACGGCCACGTACGACGTCAAACTGTCGACCCAGCCGTCGGCCGACGTGACCGTCACCACCGCCCGGACGAGCGGCAATTCGGGCCTGTCGGTGACGGGTGGCGCCTCGCTCACCTTCACCCCGTCGAACTGGAACACCGCCCAGAAGGTGACCATCACCGCCGACAGCTCGGGCACCGGCGCGGCGACCTTCGAGTCGACGGCCACCGGCCACGCGAAGGCCTCGGTGACGGTGACCCAGATCGCGGCGACGAAGGCGTACGACGCCCGCTTCCTGGAGCTGTACGGCAAGATCACCAACCCGGCGAACGGCTACTTCTCGCCCGAGGGCATCCCCTACCACTCGGTGGAGACGCTGATCGTCGAGGCTCCGGACCACGGCCACGAGACGACCTCGGAGGCCTACAGCTACCTCCTGTGGCTGCAGGCGATGTACGGCAAGGTGACGGGTGACTGGTCGAAGTTCAACGGGGCCTGGGATCTGATGGAGAAGTACATGATCCCCACCCACGCCGACCAGCCGACGAACTCCTTCTACAACGCCTCCAAGCCGGCGACGTACGCGCCCGAGCTGGACACCCCGAACGAGTACCCGGCGAAGCTCGACACGTCGGTCTCGGTCGGCTCGGATCCGATCGCCGGTGAGCTGAAGAGCGCATACGGTACGGACGATGTCTACGGCATGCACTGGCTGCAGGACGTCGACAACGTCTACGGCTACGGCAACGAGCCCGGCAAGTGCGAGGCGGGCCCGACGGCCACGGGTCCGTCGTACATCAACACCTTCCAGCGCGGCGCGCAGGAGTCGGTGTGGGAGACGGTGCCGCAGCCGACCTGCGACCAGTTCAAGTACGGCGGCAGGAACGGGTACTTGGACCTCTTCACCGGTGACGCCTCGTACGCCAAGCAGTGGAAGTTCACCAACGCCCCGGACGCCGACGCGCGTGCGGTGCAGGCCGCGTACTGGGCCGACAAGTGGGCCGACGAGCAGGGCAAGGGCAGTGCCGTCTCCGCGACGGTCGCCAAGGCCGCGAAGATGGGCGACTACCTGCGGTACGCGATGTACGACAAGTACTTCAAGAAGATCGGCAACTGCGTCGGCCCGTCCACCTGCCCGGCCGGCACGGGCAAGGACGCCTCGGCGTACCTGCTGTCCTGGTACTACGCCTGGGGCGGCGCCACCGACACCTCGGCCGGCTGGGCCTGGCGCATCGGCTCCAGCCACTCCCACAGCGGCTACCAGAACCCCCTGGCCGCCTACGCGCTCAGCTCCTACGCCGACCTGAAGCCCAAGTCGGCGACGGGACAGGCGGACTGGGCCAAGTCGCTCGGGCGGCAGCTGGAGTTCTACCGCTGGCTGCAGTCGAACGAGGGTGCCATCGCGGGCGGTGCCACCAACAGCTGGGCCGGCCGCTACGCGACCCCGCCGGCCGGGAAGTCGACGTTCTACGGCATGTACTACGACGAGCAGCCCGTCTACCACGACCCGCCGTCCAACCAGTGGTTCGGCTTCCAGGCGTGGTCGATGGAGCGGGTCGCCGAGTACTACCAGCAGACGGGGAACGCCTCCGCGAAGGCGATCCTCGACAAGTGGGTCAAGTGGGCGCTGTCCCAGACGACCATCAACCCGGACGGCACCTACCGGATCCCGTCGACGCTCCAGTGGTCGGGCCAGCCCGACACCTGGAACGCGTCAAGTCCCGGCGCCAACAGCGGGCTTCACGTCACCGTCGCCGACTACACCGACGACGTCGGTGTGGCGGCCGCGTACGCCAAGACCCTGACGTACTACGCCGACCGCTCCGGTGACAGCGCTGCCGCGACGACGGCGAAGGCTCTGCTGGACGGCATGTGGAGCAATTACCAGGACAGCCTGGGCATCGCCGTGCCGGAGACCCGCGCCGACTACAACCGCTTCGACGACGCGGTCTACATCCCGAGCGGGTGGACGGGGACGATGCCGAACGGTGACGCGATCAGCTCGGCGTCGACGTTCGAGTCGATCCGCTCCTTCTACAAGAACGACCCGGCCTGGTCGAAGATCGAGGCGTATCTGAAGGGCGGGGCCGTGCCCTCGTTCACCTATCACCGGTTCTGGGCTCAGGCGGACATCGCCTTGGCCATGGGTTCGTACGCGGAGCTTCTCGAATAGTCCCCGCCAAGCGCTCCGCGGGTTGGGCCGTGTTCTGACTGCGGGTCCGTTGTGGCTGGTCGCGCAGTTCCCCGCGCCCCTCAGGGCGCTCCCCCGCACGGCGTTTCCTCGGAACCGCTTGAAAGCTCCGCGTGCGTGGCCTCGTCACCTGACGACGGGGCCAACCACCGGGCGGCCCCCACCCGCACGGGGGCCGCCCGGTCGTCGCGCTTTCCTCTTCCAGGAAGGACCCCACCGTGCGAAGAACCCGCATCCTTACGGCCGTACTGGCGCTCGCCGCAGGCCTCCTCGCGGGCACCCCGCCCGCACTCGCCGCCGGCGATGCCCCGGCCAAGGTGTCGATCGCCGCCGACACCTACACCTGGAAGAACGCCCGCATCGACGGCGGCGGTTTCGTCCCCGGCATCGTCTTCAACCGCAAGGAGAAGAACCTCGCCTACGCCCGTACCGACATCGGCGGCGCCTATCGCTGGCAGCAGTCGTCGAAGACGTGGACGCCGTTGCTGGACTCGGTGGGGTGGGACGACTGGGGGCACACGGGCGTGGTGAGCGTGGCGTCCGACTCCGTCGATCCGAACAAGGTGTACGCGGCCGTCGGGACGTACACCAACGGCTGGGACCCGAAGAACGGCGCGGTCATGCGTTCCTCCGACCGGGGCGCCAGCTGGCAGAAGACGGACCTGCCGTTCAAGCTGGGCGGCAACATGCCCGGCCGTGGGATGGGTGAGCGGCTCGCGGTCGACCCGAACAAGAACAGTGTGCTGTATCTGGGCGCGCCCAGCGGCAAGGGGTTGTGGCGGTCGACGGACTCCGGGGTGACCTGGTCACAGGTCGCCGACTTCCCCAACGTCGGTAATTACGTGCAGGACCCGAGCGACACCAGCGGGTACGCCAGCGACAACCAGGGGATCGTTTGGGTCACCTTCGACGAGTCGACGGGGAGCTCCGGGAACGCGACGAAGACGATCTACGTGGGGGTCGCCGACAAGGACAACGCCGTGTACCGGTCCACGGACGCGGGCGCGACCTGGTCGCGGGTCGCCGGACAGCCGACGGGCTACCTGGCCCACAAGGGCGTGCTGGACGCGGCGAACGGCTATCTCTACCTCGCCTACAGCGACAAGGGCGGCCCGTACGACGGTGGCAAGGGCCGGCTGTGGCGCTACGCGACGGCGACCGGCACCTGGACGGACATCAGCCCGGTGGCGGAGGCCGACACGTACTACGGCTTCAGCGGGCTGACGGTCGACCGGCAGAAGCCCGGCACGGTCATGGCCACGGCGTACAGCTCCTGGTGGCCGGACACGCAGATCTTCCGTTCCACGGACAGCGGCGGCACCTGGACGAAGGCGTGGGAGTACACGTCGTATCCCAACCGCTCGAACCGCTACACGATGGACGTCTCGTCCTCGCCGTGGCTGACGTGGGGCGCGAACCCGTCGCCGCCCGAACAGACACCGAAGCTGGGCTGGATGACCGAGGCGCTGGAGATCGACCCGTTCGACTCGGGACGGATGATGTACGGCACGGGCGCGACGATCTACGGCACCGAGAACCTCACGAACTGGGACAGCGGCAGCCAGTTCACCATCAAACCGATGGTGCAGGGGCTGGAGGAGACGGCGGTCAACGACCTCGCCTCTCCCCCGTCGGGCGCCCCGCTCCTGAGCGCCCTCGGTGATGTGGGCGGCTTCCGGCACACGGACCTCGCCAAGGTGCCGTCGACGATGTTCACGCAGCCGACCTTCACCACGACCACCAGCCTGGACTTCGCCGAGACGAACCCGAACACGGTCGTCCGTGTCGGCAACCTGGACTCCGGCCCGCACGTCGCGTTCTCGACGGACAACGGCGCCAACTGGTTCGCGGGGACCGACCCTTCGGGCGTGAGCGGCGGCGGTACGGTCGCGGCGGCGTCGGACGGCGGCCGGTTCGTGTGGAGCCCCGCCGGTACGGGCGTGCAGTACACGACCGGCTTCGGCACCTCCTGGTCCGCGTCGAGCGGCATCCCGGCGGGGGCGGTCGTCGAATCCGACCGGGTCGACCCGAAGGTCTTCTACGGCTTCAAGTCCGGGAAGTTCTACGTCAGTACGGACGGCGGCGCGACCTTCACCGCGTCCTCGGCGACCGGGCTGCCGAGCGGGGACAGCGTCCGGTTCAAGGCGCTGCCCGGCGCGAAGGGGGACGTGTGGCTGGCGGGCGGCGCGCCGGACGGCGCGTACGGTCTGTGGCACTCGACGGACGGCGGCGCGAGCTTCACGAAACTCTCCGACGTCGAGCAGGCCGACACGATCGGCTTCGGCAAGGCGGCGCCGGGAGCCTCGTACCAGACGCTGTACACCAGCGCGAAGATCGGCGGCGTACGCGGCATCTTCCGGTCGACGGACAAGGGCGCGACCTGGACCCGCATCAACGACGACGCCCACCAGTGGGGTTGGACGGGCGGTGCGATCACGGGTGACCCGCGGGTGTACGGCAGGGTGTACGTCTCCACGAACGGCCGCGGGGTGATCTACGGCGACACCTCCGACACCGGCGGCGGGGGCGGCGGAGGGGGTACGGACCCCACCCCCACCCCGACCGCCGCCTGCACGGTGTCGTACAAGATCACCAACCAGTGGTCGGGCGGCTTCCAGGCGGACGTCCAGCTGGCCAACACCGGCACCGGCGCCTGGAGCGGCTGGTCCCTCGGCTGGACCTTCGCGGACGGCCAGAAGATCACCCAGGCGTGGAACGCCGACCACACCCAGTCGGGCGCGGCGGTGACCGCGAAGAACGTCGGCTGGAACGCCAACGTGGCGGCGGGCTCCTCCGTGAGCTTCGGGTTCACGGGGAGCTGGTCGGGGTCGAACACGAAACCGACGGCTTTCAAGCTGGGCGACCAGAGCTGCACCGTGAGCTGAACGAGCCCGAGGGCGCGTGCCGTCGCCGGTACGCGCCCTCTGTGCTTCCTACAGCTTCCACTCCCCGATCTGCTCGGCGAAGCCGGAGTCCATGCCGAACGTGACGGTGGCCGCCTTCGACGCCTTCGGCACCTCGAAGACGATCCAGCCGAGCGCCTTCCCGCCGGGCTTCAGCCGGACGTCGGACGACATCGACGGGCCGGCCGTGATGTCGGCGATCATGGTCCCGAACTGCTGCCCCTGGTCGTCGGCCATCTTCGCCCCGTTCATGGGAGCGTCGGAGTAGACCTTGGTGCCGGTGTTGACGAGCTGGAACTGCACGCCGATCCACCGGTTGCCGGACTCGGGGGCGAAGAACTCGTCGCTGGACTTGGCGTTGTCGACGACCTTGAGGACGGTGACGTCGAGCTCGCTGCCCGGCTCCATGCCCTTGAGGCCGAGCGTGTCGCCGACCTTGGCGACGTCGGGCGCGGCGCTGCTCTTCTCGGCGGCGGGCTCCTTGTCGCTGCCGCTGTCGGCCTTGGCGGAGGCGGTCGCCTTGGGCTTGTCGACGATCTCGTCGCCCGAGCCGGCGCCACAGGCGGTCAGGGCCATCGCGGCCACGGCGACGGCCGCGGTGGCGGCGAGGCGTATGCGGGTGTGGTGAAGCATGTTCTCCCCAGGTGTTCGGTGGTACGCGTGTGAATGACCTGTGAAGAACCTGCATGGTTGTACGGCTCACCGAAAAAAGTCCGCGCCTTGAAGCAACCTGGCAGCCCGTCATGACGTCAGGGCTGCCGGGCCGGACGAGGTGGTCGCCGATGCTCAGGGCGTGTACACGGTCGGGCGGGGCGCCGTCGCCATGCCGTCGCCGATGAAGAAGCTCGGGTGGGGCGGCTGGTTGTAGGCGGTGTTCTGCCATGCGAGGCCCGTGCGGTACATCGTGTCGTGCAGCAGGGTCGTGATCCTGGTGTTCGTCTCGTACGGCGTGGAGTAGATCCGCAGTGCCGTGTTGTTCGACGTCGGCCAGATGACCTCCTCGCGCCAGTCGCCGAGGATGTCGCCGGACAGGGACGGCGTCGCCTTGGTGCCGTTGTTGGAGTGGACCGACGCGCCGGTCAGCAGCCGGGTGTCGGAGGACGTGCCGTACTTGTCGATGTGGGTGCCGTCCAGGAGTTCACGGACGGGGTCGCCGTCCCACCAGGACAGGAAGTTGACGGAGGACGGCTCGCGGCCCTTGGTGGCGCCGGCCTCGTCGCGGATGGAGGAGTCGGACGCCGACCAGACCTCGGCGCCGTCGTTGCCCGCCCAGATGTCGCCGGCGACACCGCGGCCGTTGTCGCAGCAGGCGGCGAGCTTCCAGTTCACCGTGCCGTCGGCCGGGTTGATGTACAGCTCGGCAGGCTGTGACGTGGACTCGGAGACCTTGAAGTACTCCAGGCCCGCGTGCGAGGGGTCCAGGTCACCCAGGTGCTGGGCGTCGCCGTGGCCGGTCTTCGTCGTCCACAGGCCGGAGCCGTTGTCGTCGACGGCCATCGCGCCGTAGACGATCTCGTCCTTGCCGTCGCTGTCGACGTCGCCGACGGACAGGCTGTGCGAGCCCTGACCGTCGTACCCCTTGCCGGAGTTGGTGGAGGAGTTGGTGTCGAAGGTCCAGCGGCGGGTGAAGGCGCCGCCTCGCCAGTCCCAGGCGGCGACGACCGTACGGGTGTAGTAGCCGCGGGCCATGATCAGGGACGGGCGGGAGCCGTCCAGGTACGCGGTGCCCGCGAGGAACCGGTCGACGCGGTTGCCGTAGGAGTCGCCCCAGGACGAGACCGTGCCCCGGGCGGGGACGTAGTCGACCGTCCCCATCGCCTTGCCGGTCTGCCCGTTGAACATGGTCAGGTACTCGGGGCCGGACAGGATGTACCCGCTCGAATTGCGGTAGTCGGCGGACGAACTGCCGATCACCGCGCCCGTCCCGTCGACGGTGCCGTCGGCGGTCTTCATGGCGACCTCGGCCTTGCCGTCGCCGTCGTAGTCGTACACCTGGAACTGCGTGTAGTGCGCGCCGGAGCGGATGTTGCGGCCCAGGTCGATGCGCCACAGCCGGGTGCCGTCGAGTTTGATGCCGTCGATGACCGTGTTGCCGGTGTGGCCGGACTGGGAGTTGTCCTTGGCGTTGGTGGGATACCACTTCAGGACGATGTCGAGGGCGCCGTCGCCGTCGAGGTCGCCGACGGAGGCGTCGTTGGCCTCGTAGGTGTACGCCACGCCGTCCGGGGTCGTGCCGCCGGCCGGCGGGCTGATCGGGACGTCCTTGTAGCCGGGGCGGAACTGGACGGCGTGCACGGAATCGCCCTGTTCGACGCCGTTCACGATCGCGCGGACGGTGTAGTCGGCCTGTTCGGGGGCGCCGGAGTGGAAGTAGTTCGTGGTGCCCGTGATCGGGGTCGGGTTGACCTTCGTGCCGGCCCGGTAGACGTTGAAGGAGACGTCGTTCGGGTCGGTGCCGAGCCACCTCCAGCCGACCAGGTTGCCGGCGGCCGTGTGGACGCTGACCACGCCCCGGTCGAGCTTCTCGACCTGGCGGGCGGTGGCGGCCATGGGGGCCCCTCCCGCGCGAGTGAGTTCGAGCGTGGGGGAAGTTCCGGCGCCGTTCATGGTGGTGATGCCGGCGGCGACCAGGGCGGTGACGGCGACGGTCGCGGCGAGGGCGGCCCGGCGTCTGCGGTGCTTGCGCGGGTGCTGCACGTGACGTACCTCCTCGGGAGGACGGACGGGTTCCGCTCCCTCAGTGGCCGCCGTGTGTCGCCGCGTTGCCGTATCTTTCGGCCAGTTCGGCCACCGTGCGGGCGATCCTCTCGCGCAGTTCCGGCGGTTCGAGCACCTCGATGCCGCTGCCCAGGCGCAGGAACTCGGCGTGGGCATGGTCGACGGACTCGATGGGGACGGTGGCCCGGGTCCAGCCGTCCTGCTCCGTGCGGTGCCCGGTCGTCCGGTCGAGGGTCACGCCGGGCGCCAGCCGGACCACCGCCTCGGCGGGCCGGAGCCGGTCGTGAAAGTCGCGCTGGTACGCCGCCCAGTAGGCGGCCAGGTCGAAGCCGTCGGGACGGGTGAACTCCTCGTCGGTGACGGCGAGTCGGAGGATCTGGTCCACGCGGAACGTACGGGGCCCGGGGCCCGCGATCACGTACCAGCGGCCCGCCTTGAGGACCAGTCCGTACGGCTCCAGGCGGCGCTCCACGTCGGTGGGCTCACGCCAGCGGCGGTACAGGATGTGCAGCACACGGCTGTTCCAGACGGCGTCGGCCACCGCGGTGAGGTACGGCGTCTCGTCGGCCTCGGCGTACCAGCCGGGGGCGTCCAGGTGGAAGCGGCCGCCGACCCGGTCGGCATGGGCGCGCAGTTCCGGGGGCAGGGCGGCGCGGACCTTGAGCTGGGCGGCGGCGAGCACCGAGCCGAGGCCGAGCTCGGCGGCCGGTCCCGGGACCCCCGCAAGGAACAGGGCCTCGGCCTCGTCGGCGGTCAGTCCGGTGAGGCGGGTGCGGTAGCCGTCCAGCAGGCGGTAGCCCCCGGCGTGACCGGCGTCGCCGTACAGCGGGACCCCGGCCGCGCTCAGCGCCTCCACGTCCCGGTAGACGGTGCGGACGGACACCTCCAGCTCCTCGGCGAGCTGGGCGGCGGTCATCCGGCCGCGGGTCTGGAGGAGGAGCAGGATCGACACCAGTCGGCTGGACTTCACTGACACATGGTGTCAGTGAAGCGGGCCTAGCGTCCTGCCATGAGCTTCACCGAGAAACTGCTGACCGTGCCGCCGCCGATCGAGGTGGCCGGGCGCTGGATCAAGCGCTACCACGTCACCGCCGACCCGGCGGGCATCGCGCCCGAGGTGGAGAAGGCGGCGTACGCGATCCTGCCGGACCTGCTGCCGGAGCCGGACGGCACGCCCCCGGCGACCTTCGTCGTACTGCACCGGGGCGGTGACGACGGCGCCTACCTCAACGCCTACAGCTGGGTGTGGGACAACGTCCTGCACTTCAAGGGCGCCTCGGCGGGCCAGCCGGTGCTGGGCTGCCCGGACGACGACCCCACGCACTTCATCACCCCCGACCTGCCGTGGATCGGCTGTGTCTGGGAACTCCCGCCGATCCTGCACGAACGGGACGCCTGGGTACGGCACCTGCTCACACCCCAAGTCCCCGATCTCGACGCCTACTTGGCCGATTCCCTGCCCGAAGGAACCACTGGAGACCGCACATGAGCAGCCCGCACGACTTCGACTTCTTCCATGGCGACTGGGAGGTCCTCCACCGCCGCCGCACCGACTTCCTCGACCCCGACAGCGACTGGGAGGAATTCCCGGCGACCAACCGCTGCTGGCCGCTGTTCGACGGGGCCGCGAACATCGACGAGATCGACATTCCCCGCCTGTCGGCGAAGGGGGCGACCCTGCGGCTCTTCGACCGGGAGACCGAGCAGTGGTCGCTGAACTGGGCCTCCAGCATCAGCGGGACGCTGTTCCCCCCGGTCGTCGGCCGGTTCGAGGGCGGACGCGGGGAGTTCTACGGCGACGACACGCACGACGGCAAGGACGTGCGCGTGCGGTTCGTCTGGTCGGGTGTGTCCGCGACGTCGGCCCGCTGGGAGCAGGCGTTCTCCGTCGACGAGGGACAGACCTGGCTGACCAACTGGACCATGGACTTCACCCGGGCTTCCGGAACGCCCGCAGGGTGAACACCGGGTCGGGGCGGGGTCGGTCCTGGTCCGGGAGTTGCGCCAGGCGGGCGGCGAAGGCGTCGGCGAGCGCGCCGCCGGGCGGCAGGGTGACGAACCAGCCGCGGCGCAGGTCGGCGATGGTGCGGCGGGGGCTGCGGCCCTGGCCGCGGCCCGTGAAGCGGGCCTGGTCGGCCGGGACGAGGCCGTGGTCCAGGGCGTACGACTCGACGAGCGTCGCCTCGTCCCGGGCCGGGCGGCGCGGGCGGGAGGCCAGGACGGCATCGATGTCACTGCCCACGTTGTGCGCGGCGGCCTTGTCGACGGTGGTGACGTAGACCCCGCCGGGCCGCAGCACGCGAGCGCACTCGGCGACGGTGGTGCGCACGTCGGCGTCCGTCCGGGCCAGGTGCAGCAGCCACACGCTGCTGACGGCGTCGAACCGGCCGCCTGAAAACGGCAGCCGGCGGCTGTCGGCGCGCACGACGGCGCCGGGCAACCGGGCGGCGGCCTGACGGGCCATGGCGGGGGCGAGGTCGACGCCGGTCACGCACAGGCCGTCCCGTCCGGCGGCGAGCCGCCGTGTCACGATGCCGGTGCCGCAGGCGACGTCGAGCAGGCGGCGCGTCCCGTCCGGCAGGAGCGCCAGCACCGCCTCCGCCGCGGCCTCGGCCCTGGGCTCCCCGCCGCGGGAGGCGTCGTACCGCTCCGCTTCCTTGTCGTAGTCCAGCACACGCGTCAGTGTGCCCCGTGGCCCGGGGCGAGCTCCTCGATTTTCTGCGCGAGGGCGAAGTCGCGCTCGGTCACACCGCCGACGGTGTGGGTGTTCACCGTGAGGGACACCGTGTTGTAGCCGAGGGTGAGGTCGGAGTGGTGATCGAGCTCCTCCTGGACCTGGGCGATGTGCACGACCATCGCCGTGGCCGCGAAGTGCGAGGGGAGCCGGTAGGAGCGGGCGATGCGGTCGCCGTCCAGCGACCAGCCCGGCAGCTCCGCGAGCCGGTCCTCGATCTCCTTCTGCGACAGCGGTTCGAGGGGCATGGGCCTCGGTCCTTCCTGCAGTGGGGGGTTCGTCTTCAGCCTGCCACAGGCTGGGCGTCGCGGCCCTGATCAGACGGGTTCCCCGCGGGTCAGCGGCGCACGCTTTCGGCCGCCAGGTCGTCGGCGAGCGCGGCGATCTGCGGCCGTCCCTCGACCCGCTCCACCCAGTCGTGCGGGAGACCGTGGTCGCCGTACCGGGCGCCGAGGAGGTTGCCGCAGACGGAGCCGGTGGAGTCGCTGTCACCGGAGTGGTTGACCGCGAGCAGCAGCGCGTCCCGCACCGAGGGCGCCACGAGCGCGCAGTAGACGCCGATGGCGAGGGCCTGCTCGGCGACCCAGCCTTCGCCCAGGGACTCGACCTTTTCGGCGCTGGGTGAGCCCTGCTCGGCCAGGTCGAGGGCCTCGGTGAGCGCGGCCGAGGTCTCCTCGTGACCGGGGTGGCGCCGCAGCAGTCGTAGGGTGCGCAGGACCGCCCCTTCCAGGGACTCACCCTCGACGACGTGCGCCACGATCGCGGCCAGCGCGCCCGCCGCGTAGTAGCCGGTCGGGTGACCGTGGGTGATCTGGGCGGCCCGGGCGGCCATGGCGAACGCGGCGTCGGCGGGGTTCACCAGGCCGAAGGGCGCCGAGCGCATCACCGCGCCGCAGCCCTTGGAGTCGGGGTTGACCTCACCGGGCCTGCCGTCGAGGGCGAGGCTCGGGTCGGGGGCGTACATCTGGGCGATGCCGGACACGCAGGCGTTGCCGGGGGCGCGGCGGGCGTAGAGCCAGGCCTGGGTGATCAAGCCGCCCTCGGGGGCGCCGCTCTGCGGGGGCGCGGCATGCTCCGGGCCGGGGTGACGCTGGGTCTCCAGCCAGCGCTCGTACGCCCAGCGCACCAGCAGGGCCCACCCGCCTCCGATGCCCTTGAGCCGCTCGCGCCGGTGGGCCTGGATGAGAGCCTCGGCGGTGAAGAGGGTCATCTGCGTGTCGTCGCTGACCCGGGCCACCTCGCTGTCGCCGACGAAGAGCAGTCCGGTCACCCCGCGCTCACCGTGCGCGGCGCGGATCCGCTCCAGCGAGCTGAACTCGACCGGGTACCCGAGGGCCCCGCCCAGGAGACAGCCACGCACCCGGGCGCGGTACACGGCCTCGCCCGCCAGGGACGACGTCCACGGGTCGTTCATTGCACGCGCTCCTCGACTACGGTCGTACACATGACCATTGTCCCGTCGGAGCACACCGCGCCCGCCACCACCCCCAACGACCAGGGCGTAGGTCCCCTTCTGCGGGCCTGGCGGGAGCAACGGCGGGTCAGCCAGCTGGAGTTGGCGCTGCGGGCCGATTCCTCGGCGCGGCACATCAGCTTCATCGAGACGGGACGTTCACGGCCGAGCGAGGAGATGGTGCTGCGGCTGGCCGAGCATTTGGACGTGCCGGTGCGCGAGCGCAACGCGCTGCTGCTGGCGGCCGGTTACGCCCCGCGCTACCCGGAGACCCCGCTGGACGATCCGGCGCTGGACGCGCTGCGCGCGGGCATGGAGCGGCTGATCCAGGGCTACGAGCCCTACCCGGCCCTCGTCGTGGACGCGATGTACACCGTCCACGCCGCCAACCGGGGCATCCTGATGCTGCTCGACGGCATCCCCGGGCACCTCCTCGAGCCGCCGCTGAACGCGATGCGCCTGACCCTGCACCCCGAGGGTCTCGCGCCGCGCATCCGCAACCTGCGGGAGTGGCGCGGGCATCTGCTCGCCCAGATGGACCGGCAGATCGCGCTGCGCCGCTCGGAGCCGCTGCGCCGGCTGTACGAGGAGGTGGCGGCGTACCCGGTGCCGGAGGAGACGACGCCCGCCGAACCGGCCGAGGACGTCCCCCACTTCGCGCTGCCGTTGCAGATCGAGCACGAGGGCCGCGTCCTGTCCTTCATCTCCTCCATCTCCACCTTCAACACCCCGATGGACGTGACCGTCGCCGAGCTGGCCATCGAGACACTCCTCCCGGCCGACCCCGCGACGGTCAAGTACCTTCAGTCACTGCTGCCCTGACGTGCCCTCAGGGCCGCCCACTGCAACCCGGCGAAACCGGCCACGGTGAGCGCCTGGAGCACGGTCCACACCGCGCCCGCCGCCGTCGGCGACAGCCACACCGCGAGGGCGACGACACTCAGCGCGGCCCAGGCGAGGTTGGCCTCGATCACGGCACGCACCGGGAACGCGGCGGGGCGGGCGCGGGACGCGAGCAGGCCGACGCCGGCCGCGTACACCGCAAGGAACACCCCGAGCCCGAGCAGCAGCGCCGGGCCGACACCGAGCAGACGCCCCAGCGGGCCGGAGGCGGCGAGGTAGGCGAGCCCGTTCACCCCGGTCACCACCGCGTCCAGGGCCAGAAAGCGGCGCAGCACGGTCTGCGGGTCGGTGGTCCGGGCAAGCGCGGCGAGCGAGGTGGCGGACATGGTGAATCACCCTCCGTCGAGGTCGAGTTGCGGTGCGGCGGGACCCGGGCCCGGAACGGAGTGCGCCGCCCGGACCCGGTACTTCAACGGTCTCTTGGTCTGGCGGTCCCGTCGATTACTCCGGAGGTAATACACGTCCCCAGGGGCGCGGGGCTGTATCGATGTGCGGCTCCGCCGCGTGGGCGCGACCAGCCACAACGGACCCGCAGACCGCATACAACAGTGGCCACCCCATCGGCACCCTGAACATGACACACTGCCCCCGTACTTTCGGCGCGTAGGGGAGGCCTGGCGTGAGTGAGCGGCGGCCGGCCCCCACCGTGGGCCAGGTGGTGCTCGGAAAGCGTCTGCAGGAGCTGCGGGAGACAGCGGGCCTGGGCCGCGACGAGGCCGCCCGCGTGCTGCGGGTGGCGTCGGCGACCGTACGGCGGATGGAGACGGCCGAGGTCGCGCTGAAGATCCCGTACGTACAGGTGCTGCTGGAGACGTACGGCCTGTCCGAGGACGACGCGGCCGCGTTCGTCGCCTTGGCCGAGGAGGCCAATCAGCCGGGCTGGTGGCAGCGGTTCCACGACGTGCTGCCGGACTGGTTCAGCCTGTACGTGAGCCTGGAGGGCGCCGCCCGCATCATCCGTTCCTACGAGCCGCACTTCGTGCCCGGGCTGCTGCAGACCGAGGAGTACGCGCGTGCCGTGATGGAGGCCGGGACGATCGGGCAGACGGGGCCGGAGACCATCGAGCGGCATGTGTCGCTGCGCATGGAACGGCAGCGGCTGCTGGAGCGTCCGGACCCGCCGCACCTGTGGGTGATCATGGACGAGACGGTGCTGCGGCGTCCGGTGAGCATCCGCGGCGAGGTCATGCGCGACCAGGTGGACAAGCTTCTGGAGTTCGCCGAGCGCGACCGGGTCACCTTGCAGATCGCCGAGTTCGCGTCGGGCCCGCACCCGGGGACGTACGCGCCGTTCGCGCTGTTCCGTTTCGCCGAGCCCGAGCTGCCCGACATGGTCTACACGGAGTACCTGACCGGCGCCCTGTACCTGGACTCCCGCAAGGAGGTCGCCACGCACCTGGAGGTCCTGGACCACATGTCGACGGCCGCCGCGTCGGCCGAGCGCACGAAGAGGATTCTGCGGGAGCACCGCGACGACGTCTGAACCGCGAAGACCGCTGAGCCGCGCGGACCGCTGTGTGGCGTACGGCGACCGAGCCCCGAGGAGAACACACCGCATGACCGGATCCGAAGCCGCGCCGACCCGCGTCGACACCAGCCGGCCGCACCCGGCCCGCGTCTACGACTGGTGGCTGGGCGGCAAGGACAACTACCCGGTGGACGAGGAGCTGGCCCGGAAGATCCTCGCCGTGGACGGCACGGTCCTGCGCGGTGCGCGCGCCAACCGCCGGTTCATGCACCGGGCCGTGCGGACGGCCGCCGAGGCCGGGATACGCCAGTTCCTGGACATCGGCACGGGCATCCCCACCGAACCCAACCTGCACCAGGTGGCGCAGGGCGTCGCCCCGGAGGCCAGGGTCGTGTACGCGGACAACGACCCGATCGTGCTGCGCCACGCTCAGGCTCTGCTGCACGGCACCGCCGAGGGCAGCACCGACTATGTGCACGCCGACGTCCGGGACATCGACGCCCTGCTGGGCCGGGCCGGCGAGACCCTGGACTTCGGCGCTCCGGTCGCGCTGTCCCTGGTCGCGCTCACCCACTACCTGGGTGACGACCCCGACGGCGACGACGTGTACGGCCTGCTGCAGAAGTACGTCGCCGCGCTCGCCCCGGGCAGCCACCTGATCCTGTCCCAGGTCACCCCGGACCTGAGCCCGGAGGCCATCGAGAAGGCGGCGAACCAGTTCCGGCGCAGCGGCACGCCCTTCTTCCCCCGGTCGCTGGCCGGGTTCTCCCGCTTCTTCGACGGCCTTGAGCTGCTCGGACCGGGTGTCATCCCGGTCTACGGCTGGCGTCCGGAGCCGGAGGACGTGGCGGCCCAGGCGGAGGGCATCGTGCCGGTGTACGCGGGGGTCGCCCGCAAGCCCTGACCCGTACGGGGCCGTGCGGGGACCCGTACGGGTGCCGTGAAGGGGTGCGCTCTCGCGCTCCGCCCTAGGTTCGGGACCAGGGCAAGCAAGGGAGCGCCTGTGACCGACACGGAGATACCGCCCACCCCGCCCGCCGAGCCGCCCCCCGAACCGGGCGCGGTGCTGCTGAAGGCCGGCAGGTTCTTCCGGCCGGGCACGCCCGCGCCCGATCTGCACAGCGTGGAGCTGACCGGCGGGCGGGAGGCGGACGCGTTCTACCGGGACCGGTGGAGCCACGACAAGGTCGTGACCTCCACGCACGGGGTGAACTGCACGGGCTCCTGCCGCTGGAACGTGTACGTCAAGGACGGCATCATCACGTGGGAGACCCAGCGGACGGACTATCCGAGCGTCGGACCCGACCGCCCCGAGTACGAGCCCCGGGGCTGCCCGCGCGGCGCCGCCTTCTCCTGGTACACCTACTCCCCCACCCGGATCCGCCACCCGTATGTCCGCGGTGTTCTGCTGGAGATGTACCGGGAGGCAAAAGACCGCACACTGGATCCCGTCGACGCCTGGGCGGACCTCCAGAGCGACCCCGAGCGCCGCCGCCGCTACCAGCGGGCCCGCGGCAAGGGCGGCCTGGTGCGGGTGAGTTGGGACGAGGCGATCGAGCTGGTCGCCGCCGCTCACGTCCACACCATCAAGACGTACGGCCCCGACCGCATCGCCGGTTTCTCGCCCATCCCCGCGATGTCGATGGTGTCGCACGCGGCGGGCGCCCGCTTCCACTCCCTGATCGGCGCCCCGATGCTGTCGTTCTACGACTGGTACGCCGACCTGCCGGTGGCCTCCCCGCAGGTGTTCGGCGACCAGACCGATGTGCCGGAGTCCGGCGACTGGTGGGACGCGGCGTATCTGCTGATGTGGGGCTCGAACGTCCCGGTGACCCGCACGCCCGACGCGCACTGGATGGCGGAGGCCCGCTACCGGGGCCAAAAGGTGGTGGTGGTCGCCCCGGACTACGCCGACAACGCCAAGTTCGCCGACGAGTGGCTCCACCCGCATCCCGGCACGGACGGCGCGCTGGCCCTCGCGATGGGCCACGTCGTCCTCAAGGAGTTCTTCGTCGACCGCGAGACACCTTTCTTCACGGACTACGTACGGAAGTTCACCGACCTGCCGTTCCTGGTCACCTTGGAGGAACGGGACGGCGCGCACGTCCCGGCGAAGTTCCTGCGCGCCACGGACCTGGGCCGGGCGGGCGAGGGCGCCGAGTGGAAGACGGTCGTGCTGGACGAGGTGTCGGGCCGCGCGGTCGTCCCGAACGGCTCCCTGGGCTTTCGCTGGACCCAATCGGGGAAGGGCAAGTGGAACCTCGAACTCGGGGACGTGCGACCGCAGTTGAGCCTGTACGGCAGTGAGGTCGCCGCCGGTGTGGAGGTGCTGCTGCCCCGCTTCGACACCGAGGGAGGGGCGCACGGGCAGGGGCGCGGGGACGTCGTACGGCGTGGTGTTCCGGCGACCAGGCTCGGCGGTGCGCGCGGGCCGCTGGTGACGACGGTCTTCGATCTCCTGCTCGCCCAGTACGGGGTCGCGCGGCCCGGGCTGCCGGGTCGCTGGCCGGTGTCGTACGACGACGCCGACGCGCCCGGCACGCCCGCCTGGCAGGAGGCGCACACCTCCGTCCCGGCGGCGAAGTGCGTGCGGATCGCGCGCGAGTTCGCGCGGACCGCCGAGCAGTCGCACGGCCGCTGCATGATCCTGATGGGCGCCGGCACCAACCACTGGTTCCACTCCGAGACGATCTACCGTGCCTTCCTCGCCCTGCTCCAGCTCACCGGCTGCCAGGGCCGCAACGGCGGCGGCTGGGCGCACTACGTGGGCCAGGAGAAGTGCCGTCCGGCGACCGGCTGGGCGACGCTCGCGGCCGCGTCGGACTGGTCGCGGCCACCGCGCCAGATGATCGGCACGGCGTACTGGTACCTCAACACCGATCAGTGGCGATACGACGGGTTCACGGCGGACGTGCTGGCCTCGCCGCTCGGTGCGGGCCGGTTCCGGGGCATGACGGGCGCGGACTGTCTCGCGCTGTCGACGCGTGCGGGGTGGATGCCGTCGTATCCGACCTTCGACCGCAATCCGCTGGAGCTGGGCGAGGTGTTCGGCGATCCGGTGGCGCGGGTGGTGGCCGAACTGCGCGCGGGCACCCTGAAGTTCGCCTGCGAGGACCCCGACGCGCCGGAGAACTGGCCGCGGGTGCTGACGCTGTGGCGGGCCAACCTGTTCGGCTCGTCGGCGAAGGGCGCCGAGTACTTCACCCGGCACCTGCTGGGCACGCACTCGTCCCTGCAGGCGCAGGAGGCGTCCGAGGACGTACGGCCGCGGGAGGTGACCTGGCGCGACGAGGCGCCCGAGGGCAAGCTCGACCTGCTGCTGTCGCTGGACTTCCGGCAGACCACGTCCACGCTGCTGTCGGACGTCGTCCTGCCCGCCGCGACCTGGTACGAGAAGCACGACCTGTCCAGCACGGACATGCACCCCTACGTCCACTCCTTCACGCCGGCCGTGGATCCGCCGTGGCAGGCACGCTCCGACTTCGACGCGTTCAAGGCGCTGGCGGAGCGGCTCAGCGAGCTGGCCGTCGGCCATCTGGGGGTGCGCAAGGACCTCGTGGCGACGCCGCTCCAGCACGACACGCCGGACGAGACGGCCCAACCGGGCGGAGTCGTCCTGGACTGGAAGCGCAAGGAGTGCGCCCCCGTGCCCGGGAGGACCATGCCGCATCTGACCGTCGTGGAACGCGACTACACGGCGATCGGCGCCAAGTTCGCCGCTCTCGGTCCGCTGGTGGAGCAGCTCGGCCTGCCCGCCAAGGGCATCACGCTGAAACCGGACGCGGAGGTCGAGGACCTGCGGCTCCTGAACGGCGGCACACCCGACGGCCGCCCTCTGCTCGACACGGCCGTGAAGGCGGCGAACACCATCCTCGCCCTCTCCGGCACCACCAACGGCCGTCTCGCCACCCAGGGCTTCCGTACCCTTCAGGTCCGCACCGGGCGGGAGATGGCGCATCTGGCGGCCGACCACGAGGGCAGACGGGTCACGTACGCGGGCACCCAGGCCGCACCCGTGCCGGTGATCACCTCGCCGGAATGGTCGGGCAGCGAGGCCGGCGGGCGGCGCTACACCGCCTTCACGCTCAACACCGAGCACCTCAAGCCCTGGCACACCCTCACCGGCCGCCAGCACTTCTTCCTCGACCACGACTGGATCCACGAGCTCGGCGAGGCCCTCCCGGTCTACCGGCCGCCGCTGGACATGAACAAGCTGTTCGGCGAGCCGCGCCTCGGCCCGGACGGGCAACGGGAGGTGACGGTCCGTTACCTCACCCCGCACAGCAAGTGGTCCATCCACTCCGAGTACCAGGACAACCTGTTCATGCTGGCGCTCTCCCGCGGCGGCCAGAACATCTGGATGTCCCCGCAGGACGCCGACGCGATCGGCGTCGTCGACAACGACTGGGTCGAGGCCGTCAACCGCAACGGCGTGGTCGTCGCCCGGGCCGTCGTCTCGCACCGTATGCCGGCCGGCACGGTCTACATGCACCACGCGCAGGAACGCACGATCGCCGTCCCGAAGTCCGAGACCACCGGCAGACGCGGCGGCATCCACAACTCGCTGACCCGGCTGATCATCAAGCCGTCCCATCTCGTCGGCGGCTACGCCCAGTTGTCCTGGGCGTTCAACTACCTGGGCCCGACGGGCAACCAGCGTGACGAGGTGACGGTGATCCGCCGCCGCAGCCAGGAGGTCGAGTACTGATGCGCCCGATGGCCCAGATAGCGATGGTGATGAACCTCGACAAGTGCATCGGCTGCCACACCTGTTCGGTGACCTGCAAGCAGGCGTGGACCAACCGGCGGGGCATGGAGTACGTCTGGTTCAACAACGTCGAGACCCGCCCCGGCCAGGGCTATCCACGCCGCTACGAGGACCAGGAGCGCTGGCGCGGCGGCTGGGAGCTGAACCGGCGCGGCGCGCTGAAGCTGAAGGCGGGCGGCCGGCTGCGCAAGCTCGCCGGGATCTTCTCCAACCCCGAACTCCCGGAGATCAAGGACTACTACGAGCCCTGGACGTACGACTACAGGAACCTCACCGACGCCCCGCTGGGCGACGACTTCCCGGTCGCGGAGCCGGTATCGCAGCTCGACGGCAAACCGATGAAGATCGAGTGGTCGTCGAACTGGGACGACAACCTCGCGGGCGCCCCGGCTCACGGCGACCTGGATCCCATGGTCGAGCGGGCCCGCCGGCACGCCGCGGACAAGGTGCGGTTCGAGTTCGAGCAGACCTTCATGTTCTATCTGCCGCGCATCTGCGAGCACTGCCTCAACCCGTCCTGCGTGGCCTCGTGCCCCTCCGGCGCGATGTACAAGCGGGCGGAGGACGGCATCGTCCTCGTCGACCAGGACCGCTGCCGCGGCTGGCGGATGTGCGTGACGGGATGCCCGTACAAGAAGGTGTACTTCAACCACCGCACCGGCAAGGCCGAGAAGTGCACGCTGTGCTATCCGCGCGTCGAGGTCGGCATGCCGACGGTCTGCTCGGAGACGTGCGTGGGGCGGCTGCGCTATCTCGGGGTGATGCTGTACGACGCCGACAAGGTGACGGCGGCCGCCTCGGTCCGGGACGAACAGGCCTTGTACGAGGCACAGTTGGGCGTCTTCCTCGATCCCGAGGACTCCGGGGTGCGGCGGGCGTGCGAGGAGGCGGGGATCCCGGACGACTGGGTGGAGGCGGCCCGCCGCTCCCCCGTGCACGCGCTGATCAGCAAGTACCGGGTGGCGCTCCCGCTGCATCCGGAGTACCGGACGATGCCGATGGTCTGGTACATCCCGCCGCTGTCGCCGGTGGTGGACGCGCTGACGGAGAGCGGGCACGACGGTGAGGACGCGCGGAACCTGTTCGGGGCGATCGACAGCCTGCGCATCCCGCTGGAGTACCTGGCGGAGCTGTTCACCGCCGGTGACGTCGCCCCGGTCCGGTCCTCGCTGGAGAGGCTCGCCGCGATGCGCGCCCACATGCGGGCGGTCAACCTCGGTGAGGAGCCGGATCCCTCGGTGCCGGCCGCCGTGGGCATGGGGGTCTACGAGATCGAACAGATGTACCGGCTGCTGGCGATCGCCAAGTACGAGGACCGCTACGTGATCCCGACGGCGGCCGTCGGGGACGCCCGGCACTTGGAGGAGTCGGCGCTCCCGCAGGGGTGCAGCCTCGACTACGACGGCGGGCCCGGGATGGGCGGGGACGGCCCCTTCGGCCGGGACTCGGGCCGCAAGCTGTTGCCCCTGGTGCCGGTGGAGAACTTCCACATCCTGCGCAGACGGCAGACCGCGGACGAGACCGACCCGGCCGCCGTGACCCACACCCCCGAGGCCGAGGAGGCCTGATGCCCTCCTACGAAGTGCTCTACCAGGCGGCCGCGCTCTGCCTGACCTACCCGGACGAAGACTTCCGCGCCCGCCTGCCGCTCCTGCGTGAAGCCGCCCCGCAGCTGCGGGAGTTCACCGACCACGCGGCGGTCACGCCCCCGCAGGAGCTGGCCGCGCACTACGTCGAGGTCTTCGACTTCACCGACCGTCACAGCCTGTACCTGAGCTGGTGGCACGACGGGGACACCCGTCGGCGCGGCATGTCGCTGGTCCGCTTCAAGGACCTCTATCGCGCGCACGGCCTGGAGCTGAGCGGCGAGGAGCTGCCGGACTTCCTGCCCGCGGTACTGGAGTTCGCGGCCCGCACCGGCAACACCGACCTCCTGCTGGACTACCGGGACGCCCTGGAACAGCTCCGCTGTCGGCTCACCGACTTCGGCACACCGTACGCAGCGGTCCTGGACGCCGTATGCGCCACCCTGCCGACCGAGCACTCGGGGGTGCGCTCATGACCGCGTTTCTGTGGGGCGTCCTGCCGTACGTCACCTTCGCCCTGCTGGTCGCCGGCCTGATCTGGCGCCACCGCTACGACCGGTTCGGCTGGACCACCCGCTCGTCGCAGATCTACGAGTCGAAGCTGCTGAACATCGCCTCGCCCGCCTTCCACTACGGCATCCTGTTCGTGCTGGTCGGCCATCTGGTGGGGCTGTTCGTGCCGGAGTCGTGGACGGCCGCGCTGGGCGTGAGCGAGCACACCTATCACCTGTTCTCCCTCTACGGCGGCACGGCGGCCGGCGTGCTCACGGTCGCCGGGATCGTGCTGCTGATCTACCGGCGCCGCACCAACGCCCCCGTGTTCCGCGCGACGACCGCCAACGACAAGGTCATGTACGTCGTCCTGCTCGCGGCGATCGTGCTGGGCATGGTCGCCAAGCTGGCCCACACCTCCGGCGACGGCTACGACTACCGCCGCTCCCTCGCCCCCTGGGCGCGCAGTCTGTTCACCCTGCAGCCGGACATCGACCGCATGGCCTCGGTGCCGGTGCTGTACGAGGTGCACGCGGTGATCGGCATGGTGCTGATCGCGCTGGTGCCGTACACCCGGCTGGTGCACATGTTCAGCGCGCCGGTGCAGTATCTGTTCCGGCCCTATGTGGTGTACCGGACGCGTGACCCCCGGCAGCTGGGACCGCGCCCGGACAAACCGGGCTGGGAGACGAGCCGTCGTTAGGCCGCCCCGCCCTTCTGCTCCTTCTCGTCGTCGACGATCTCCGCGTCCACCACGCCCTCGTCGTCCTGCGGTGCGGTCTGCTCGGTGCCCGTGCCGGTGGCGCTGTCCGTGGGGGTCTGCTGGGTCTGGGCGTACATCGCCTGGCCCATCTTCTGGCTGACGGTGGCGAGTTTCTCGATGCCGGTGCGCAGAGTGCTCGTCTCCGCGTTCTGCTCCAGTTGCTGCTTCAGCTCGGTGATCGCCGACTCGACCTCCGACTTGGTGTCCGCCGGGACCTTGTCCTCGTTGTCGCGGATGAACTTCTCGGTCTGGTAGACGAGCTGTTCGGCCTGGTTGCGGGTCTCGGCGGCCTCGCGCCGCTTGCGGTCCTCGTCGGCGTACTGCTCCGCCTCCCGCATCATGCGGTCGATGTCGTCCTTCGGGAGGGCCGAGCCGCCGGTGACCGTCATCTTCTGTTCCCGGCCGGTGGCCAGGTCCTTGGCGGAGACGTGCATGATCCCGTTGGCGTCGATGTCGAACGCGACCTCGATCTGCGGCACCCCGCGCGGCGCGGGCGGCAGACCGGTGAGGTCGAAGACGCCGAGCTTCTTGTTGTACGCCGCGATCTCACGTTCGCCCTGGTAGACCTGGATGCCGACGGAGGGCTGGTTGTCGGTGGCGGTGGTGAAGATCTCCGAACGCCGGGTGGGAATGGTCGTGTTGCGTTCGATGAGCTTGGTCATGATGCCGCCCTTGGTCTCGATGCCGAGGGACAGCGGGGTGACGTCGAGCAGAAGGACGTCCTTGACGTCGCCGCGGATGACGCCCGCCTGGAGGGCCGCGCCGACGGCCACGACCTCGTCGGGGTTGACGCCCTTGTGCGGGTCCTTGCCGGTGAGTTCCTTCACCAGGTCGGTGACGGCGGGCATGCGGGTGGAACCGCCCACGAGGATGACGTGGTCGACCGCGGAGAGTTTGATGCCGGCGTCCTTGACCGCCTGGTGGAAGGGGGTCTTGCAGCGGTCGAGGAGGTCGGCGGTGAGCTCCTGGAACTGGGCGCGGGTCATCTTCTCGTCGAGGTGGAGGGGGCCCTCGGCGGACGCGGTGATGTAGGGCAGGTTGATCGTCGTCTCGGAGGAGGAGGACAGCTCGATCTTGGCCTTCTCGGCGCCCTCGCGCAGCCGCTGCACCGCCATCTTGTCGCTCGCGAGGTCGATGCCGTTCTGCCCCTTGAACTTCTTGACGAGGTGCTCGACGATCCGCTGGTCCCAGTCGTCGCCGCCCAGGTGGGTGTCGCCGTTGGTGGCCTTGACCTCGATGACGCCGTCGCCGATCTCCAGCAGCGAGACGTCGAAGGTGCCGCCGCCGAGGTCGAAGACGAGGACGGTCTGCTCCTCGCCCCGGTCGAGGCCGTAGGCGAGGGCGGCGGCCGTGGGCTCGTTGATGATCCTGAGGACCTTCAAGCCCGCGATCTCCCCGGCCTCTTTGGTGGCCTGCCGCTGGGAGTCGTCGAAGTACGCGGGGACGGTGATCACCGCGTCGGTGACGTCCTCGCCCAGGTAGGACTCGGCGTCCCGCTTCAGCTTCTGCAGTACCCGGGCCGACAGTTCCTGGGCCCGGTAGCGGGTGCCGTCGATGTCGCCCTGATCGGGGAAGCGCCAGTTGGCGTCGCCCATGTGCCGCTTCACCGAGCGGGCCGTGCGCTCGACGTTCGTCACCGCCTGCCGCTTGGCCACCTCACCCACGAGGACCTCGCCGTTCTTGGCGAAGGCCACGACCGACGGTGTGGTCCTGGCCCCTTCCGCGTTGGCGACGACCGTGGGTTCGCCGCCCTCCAGGACGGCCACCACCGAGTTCGTGGTCCCGAGATCGATCCCGACCGCGCGTGCCATCGTTGTCCCCTTCCGCCAGGGCACCCCTTCGAACTCCAGCACAAAACTTGAGTGGGTTCTTGTCAATGGGGCGAGTGACCGGGGGGACGGATACCAAACGGGAGCTGAGCACCCGCTCAGGGGGGGTGGGGGGCGGCCCGAAGGGCCGCACCCCCAGGGGCGCGGGGAACTGCGCGCCAAGCCACGACGGCGCCGCACCCGAAAGGCGGCACCCGGGGCACTTTCTCTCGCGGCTCCCCCAGCGGAGCGTCTACGTGAGCTTGGCCGACAGCGTGATCGGGACCGCCTTCAGCGCCTGGCTGACCGGGCAGCCCACCTTGGCCTCCTCGGCCCTGGCGAGGAAGTCCTCCTCGGACAGGCCCGGAACCGTGCCCTCGACGGTGATGTGGATGCCGGTGATCCCCTCACCGGGCTGGAAGGTCACGTCGGCGGACGTGGTCAGCCTGGTCGGCGGGGTGCCGGCCTTGTCGAGGATGTTGGAGAAGGCCATGGAGTAGCAGCTGGAGTGGGCGGCGGCGATCAGCTCCTCCGGGCTGGTCTTGCCGTTCGCCTCCTCGGCGCGCGACGCCCACGTCACCGGCTGCTGGGCGATGCTGCCGGAGGAGTCGAAGGAGACGACGCCATTGCCCTGGAACAGGTTTCCTTCCCACACGGTGTGTGCGGAGCGCGTGGTTGCCACGATGAATCCCTTCGCCTGCTTACGGTGAGGTCCCGAGTCGGGTTCCGTGTCCCCCATCCGATCACACTCGCCCTCATTACACCCGGAAGAACGGCCCACGCGGGGTGAACGGCAGACGGCCACCTCGTGGAATCAGGTACGCGTGCTCGCACCGCACCCGCAGCGCATCGCACCAGCCGTCCGTGATGACCAGGACCGGCGCAACCGGCGGAAAGTCGTCCGCGCGCTGCAGCAGGTCGATCCCGGGCTGCAGGACCGTACCGCCCCGCCCGTGCACCCGCCCGGCGATCTCCGTCACCGGCACATACCCCGCGTCGTGCGGTGCCGCGTCGCAGAACACCACCCGCGCCGCCGGTACGTCCCGGGCCTCGGCGTAGGAGGCGATCGCGCCGAGCGCCTTGCCGAGCAGGCTCACGCACGTAAGGCCGAGCGACTCGGCGAACTCCCTGACGAGGGAGGACTTTCCGATGCCGGGAGCGCCCCAGATGAAGACCGGCCGCACGGTGGCGAGGCCGAGCAGCAGGTCGGGGATACGGGCGGGCGTGACGGTTACGGCTGCCTGCAAAGCAGCGGCTCCTTGGGGTGTTCGAGAAGGGCGCGCAGGTCTGCGGCGCCCGATACGAACGGTTTGTGTGCCGCGCGGGGCAGGTGCAGCCCATTTTCCGTTGACCGGAATGTGCCCTGGGCAAGACCGACCGGTGGTGACACGTTGAAGCACGGTCCTCCGTGAAGGCCGCTCCTTCGGTGATGGGGGTACGAAGGAGCGGCACCCCCAGCCGGACGATCAGGCCGCGCGCTGGTCCTGACGCCGCGGCACCGGCACCTGAGGGCCGTCCGACTCGCGCAGCCAGCGGCGCAGCACGCGGTGTACGTGCTCGGCGCCGACGACGTCCTCCCCGTGGTCGGCCGGCGCGGAGAAGGCGAGGGGCGACAGCAGGAACGCCTTGCCTTGCGCGCCGCCGAGTCCGCCGTGCGAGCCGATCTGCTCCTCGAAGGCGAGGACCTCTCCGTCGGCCGGCTCGTACGCGGAGTTGACCATGATGTCGGCGGCGTTCGGGAACGAGTGGGTGCGGCGTACGGCGTCGGCGGCGCTCGGCCCGAAGACCTCCAGCGGCCCCGGATCGTCGTCCAGCCGGTCCACGGGTATCTCGGCGCCGTACGCGCCGAGCACGACTCCGCCGTACCGCTCGCTGCGTACCAGCAGGAAGCCGACGCCGGGGTGGTTGGCGAGGGTGGTGAGCAGGGCCGGGTGGCGGGCGTCGATCTCCTCCTTGGTCATCCGGTGCGGCACGTCCGGGAAGGAGACCAGGCCGAGGTTGCCGGAGGCCAGCACGATCGGCTCGGAGCTGCGGCGCGAGGGGCGGTGCCGCTCGCCGCCCTCCTCGACGGGGATGCGCAGCGCCGCGCGGACGGCCGCGCGGGCCTCGGCGCCGCTGCGGGTGCGCTGTGCCCTGCGCGGCACGGGCAGCCCGCAGCCGGCCCGCACCAGGTCGCCGAGGCCGAGGCCGTAGCGGGCGCGGAAGGTCTCGCCGGGGCTCTGGCCGTGGTCCGACAGCACGACGATGCGGTACGGCCGCGGGGCGTGCTCGGCGACGTTCTCGATCAACGCCAGCGCCCGGTCGAGGCGTTCGAGGACCTTCTCGGCGTCGCGGCTGAACGGTCCCGAGTGGTGGGCGACTTCGTCGTACGCCACCAGGTCGGCGTACACGGAGGTGCGGCCGGCGAGCATGTCGCCCATCACCGCGGCGACCACGACGTCCCGTTCCACGACGGTCGCGAAGGCGCGGACGAACGGGTAGAGGCCGCCGCGGGACACCCTCGGCCGTGCCTTGCGGACGCGGGCCCGGGTGGACTGGCCGATCTCGCGGCCGGCCTCGGCGACGAAGGACAGGGCGGTGCGCACGGCGTTGGCCGGGTCGGAGAAGTAGGCGAAGTAGCCGGCCCGGGAGCGGTTCTCCCGGCCGCGGCGTCTGGTCGCGATGGACAGCACGAGGGCCTGCTCGTCGGCGCCGCCGCTGAAGAGGTTGCCGCGGCTGGCGCCGTCGGCGGTGAGCAGTCCGCCGTCGCCGGTGCGCTCGATGGCTCGGCGCTGGAGTTCGGCGGCGCTGGTGGGGCGGTTGCAGACCATCACCTCGCGGCCGGCCTTCTCGTACCAGCGGAAGGCGGGCACGTCGTGGTTGCTGCCGTGCAGGATGCCGAGCTGGCTGGCGCCGGTCTGGCTGGACCAGTCGGTGCGCCAGGGGGTGAGCCGGTGGGTGGGGCGGGCGGTGCCTCCCGGGCCGTTGCCGTTGCTCTTGCCGTTGCCGTTGCTCTTGCCGTTGCCGTCGCTGTTGCCGAGCCAGCGGGCGACGGTGGGCATCAGGTCCTTGCCGACGGCGTCGAGGAGGACGTCGTGACCGACGCCGTCGAGCTGGACGAAGACCGTGCCGGGGCTGGACGGGCCGGGCGGCAGGGCTCTGCGGCGGCGGTCGGCGAGGCGGTACAGGCGGCGCCGGTACGCGTCGTCGTCGCGTACGGCCAGGGCGGCGCCCGTGCCGGAGGCGACGGCGGACATCACGGCGGCGACGATGACCGCGGTCTCGGGGGCGGCCTCGCTGTCGCCGGAGGGGACGAGGCGCAGGGCGACGATGAGCAGCGAGCCGTTGAGGAAGAAGACGAGGGTGCCGAGCACCAGAGCGGGCACCAGCAGCAGGAGTCGCACGAGGAGGGGCCAGACCAGCGCCGAGAGCAGGCCGAAGGCGCCGGCGCCGAGGGCCGCGGTGACGGCGATGCTGGTGGCGCTGTCGCCGTCCGCCGACTGGAGGTGGAAGTCGGGCAGGATGCCGGCGAGCACGAGCATGGTGACGGTGGAGACCGCCCACACGGCGATGCTCCGACCGACCTGACTGGCGACCCGCCGCCAACGCCGTCCACGCACGCCCAGCCCACCTCACGTCCCGGCTCGCCGCCCCGAACGAGCCTTCAGGACCCCAGCGTGACATACGGCTCCGACAGCGGCCGGGGCCGAACTTCGGCCCCTGTTTTCCCGCCCCCGGCGTCAGCGGCCGTCGTAGCCGGCCGTCGGCATCGACAGCCTCCGGTGTACCCGTGCCTTCATCTGGGCGTCGTACAACGGCTCCGCGCGTCCCACCGTCTCCACCCGGACCCCGCGCCGGGCGCACTCCGCGGTGAACTCCTCGACGGAGGACAGCGCGCTCTCCAGGACTCTCCGGCTGGGGGCCACGAACAGGTCGAGGCCGGGGCGGACGCCCTCCCACAGGACGCTGTGGTCGGGCCGCAGGCGGCGTACCAGGAGCTCGCGCGCGACGACGTACCCGTGCTCGGCGGCCCAGTGCGCGCACATCGCGTGCTGGCTGCGGGAGTCCACCAGGAAGGGGTCGGCGTCCAGCTCTTCGAGCGGCGTCAGACTGGCGATCGCCGTCACGCGCACAACGGATGACCCCATGGCGTCCCCCTCACCTCCGGGTTTCGCCGCCGACCCTACTCCAGCCCGTACGCTTCGGGGAGTCGCGCGAAGGAGGCAAAGAAGGTGCCGGTGGAGATCACCTGGTGGGGTCACGCCACTTGCACGGTCGAGGACTCGGACGTACGCGTCCTGACCGATCCTCTGTTCGCGCGCCGGCTCGCACACCTGCGTCGCCGCCGGGGCGCCCTGCCGCCGCCCGACGCCCGGCGCGCGGACGTCGCCGTCGTCTCCCACCTCCACGCCGACCACCTGCACGTTCCGTCCCTGGCGAGGCTGGCGAAGGGCACCCGCCTGCTCGTACCCAGCGGCGCACCCCGCGCGGTGCCGGGCCTGCGCCGCCTCACCCAGCTGCGGGTGACCGAGATGGCGCCGGGGGACGTGACGTCGGTGGGCGGACTGACCGTACGGGCCGTGCCCGCGCGGCACGACGGACGGCGGCTGCCCGTCGGCCCGCACCGCTCCCCCGCCCTCGGCTATGTCCTGGAGGGCGAGGGGCGCACGTACTTCGCCGGGGACACCGGGCTGTTCGACGCGATGGCGAAGGAGGTCGGGCCGGTCGATGTGACGCTGCTGCCGGTGGGCGGCTGGGGGCCGTATCTCGGGGAAGGCCACCTGGACGCGGGGCGGGCGGCCGAGGCACTGGCCCGTCTCTCGCCGCGCAGTGCCGTGCCGGTGCACTACGGCACGTACTGGCCGATCGGCATGGACGCCGTGCGCCCCCATGAATTCCACTCTCCCGGCGACGAGTTCGCGCGGCTCGCGGCCGAGCGCGCGCCGGGCGTGTCGGTGCACCGGCTCGCGCACGGGGAGAGCGTGCGCCTGGAGGTGGCCCGGTGACGGTCCTGGCCGCCACGGCGACCGTGGTGCCGACCGAGTCCACGCAGCAGGCGATCGGCTATCCGTCGCTGTTCCTGCTGGTGCTGATCGGGGCGCTGGTGCCGATCGTGCCGACGGGGGCGCTGGTGAGTTCGGCGGCGGTGGTGGCGTTCCACCAGACGGCACCGTTCGCGCTGGCGCTGGTCTTCGCGACGGCGTCGACGGCCGCGTTCCTGGGCGACGTCACGCTGTACTGGCTGGGGCGGCGCGGTATGCGCTCGAGGAACGGCTCGCGCTGGCTGGAGGCGATCCGCTCGCGCGCACCGGAGGACCGGCTCACGCAGGCGCAGCGCAAGCTGTCCGAGCATGGGGTGGCCGTACTGGTGCTGTCCCGGCTGGTGCCGGCCGGCCGCATTCCGGTGATGCTGGCCTGCCTGATGGCGAAGTGGCCCATGCGGCGGTTCGCCCGGGGCAACTTTCCGGCCTGCCTGGCGTGGGCGGTGACGTATCAGCTGATCGGGATCCTGGGCGGCTCCCTGTTCCCGGAGCCGTGGGAGGGCGTGGTCGCGGCGATCGCGGTGACCCTGCTGATCAGCGCGGCGCCGAGCGTGTGGCGCCGCATCCGGAAGACCGGCGCCGCCTCCTAGTCCAGACCGCTCCTGTCCCGGGCGGCCACCTGGTCCAGGACGCGTGACCCTCCCACCGGCAGATCCCACAGGTCCTCCCGGTCCAGCCCCGCCTTCTCCCAGGCCGTCCGCACGCGCGTGAGCGGTTCCATGACCGGCTCCGCCGACAGGACGAAGGTCGCCCAGTGCATCGGTGCCATCCGGCGGGCGCCGAGGTCCTGGGCGGCGCGGACCGCCTCCTCGGGGTCGCAGTGGACGTCGCTGAGCCACCAGCGGGGGTCGTAGGCGCCGATGGGGAGGAGGGCGAGGTCGATGCCGGGGTAGCGCTCGCCGATGCGGGTGAACCAGTGGCCGTAGCCGGTGTCGCCCGCGAAGTACACGCGCTGTCCGTCCGGGGCGGTGAGGACCCAGCCGCCCCACAGGCTGCGGCAGGTGTCGGTGAGGGTGCGCTTGGACCAGTGGTGGGCGGGGACGAAGTCGAAGCGGACGCCGGACAGTTCGGCGGCCTCCCACCAGTCCAGCTCGGTGATCCGGGTGAACCGGCGGCGGCGGAACCAGACGGCGAGGCCGGCCGGCACGAACACGGGGGTGTCGCGCGGGAGTCGGCGCAGGGTGGGGGCGTCCAGGTGGTCGTAGTGGTTGTGACTGACGACGACCGCGTCGACGCGCGGCAGCGCGCTCCAGGCGACGCCTACGGGGGTGACACGGGCCGGGGTGCCGAGGATGCGGCGCGACCAGACCGGGTCGGTGAGGACGGTCAGTCCGCCGATCTGCACGACCCAACTGGCGTGTCCCGCCCAGGAGACGGCGACCGTGCGGGCGTCGACGCGGGGCAGCGGGGCCGGCTCGAAGGGCAGCCGCGGGATGTCGGCGAGGCCTTCGCGGCCGGGGCGTACGGCGCCCTCCCGGGCGAAGCGGGCGAGGGCCTTGATGCCGGGCAGCGGGGCGGTGAGGCGGTCGTGGAAGCTCCGCGGCCACACCCGGCGTTCGCCCAGCGGACGGGGGGCGGCGAGCGGCGGGAACGGGGGCGCGAAGAGGGACGGATCCGCCGGGGCGTCGGCCTCCTGCGCGGGCGAGGTGGTGCTCGTGGTGGTCGTACGCCTGGTGGTCGACTCGGACTGCTGCGTCATCGAGGAGGCTCCCATCGCTGAGCGTCGTCACGGAGATCGTCGAAGACCGTCTTCAAGTGGATCAACGCACGTTGCACGTGTGGCAGTTCCAACGGCGCGGGTGAACTGATGCATTCCGCGCGTTCCTCGTCGGTGCCGTCCAGCAGCGCTCCGGTGGACAGCCGCACCCGCAGCGCGCCGAGGTCGTCGCCGAAGCGGTGGCCGCCCGGCGCGGGCATGCCGAGCCGGGCGGCGAGGAAGTCCTCCAGGTCCTGCGCGTCCCCGACGCCCTGCGCGGACAGCCCGGCGCGCAGCGGGCCGAGGTCGACGTACAGGTGCCGCCCGGCCTGCGGGGGCCGGGCCAGGGCGCCCGCCTTCACGGCGGCGGTGTGCGCCGCGGCGGCCACGCGCGCGTGCAGGCGTACGGCGAGGGTGGCTCGTGCGGCGACCGGTTCGGGCTCCGCGAGCGCGTAGCCGGCCGCGAGGGCGACCGGGCCGGCGACGCGGGCGCCGAGCGCGGTGAGCACGTCGAGCACGCGCGCGTGGAGGCCCCCTCCGGCCTCGCCCGCGGGGAACCGGGCGACCGCGGCCGGCCAGCCCGGCGGGAGGTGGGCGCCGGCCAGGTCGGTGACGACGGTGACCTGCTCGGGCAGCATCTCGGCAGGGCTGAGCAGCACGGTGTCGTGCGGGGCGTGCACGGTGTCGCGCCAGGTCTCGTCGCTGACCAGGTGCAGCCCCTCACCGGTGGCGGCCTCCAGGGTCTCGTGCAGCACCTCGGGCGGGGCGACCGTGGCGGTCGGGTCGTCGGCGACCGACAGGACGAGCAGACGCGGGTCACCGCCCTCGTCGCGCACCCGGCGGACGGTCTCCAGAAGGGCGTACGGATCCGGGACGCCGCCGCACTCGGCCGGCGTCGCCACGTGGAAGACGGGTCTGCCCAACAGGCGCGCGTACGGCGCCCACCAGGCTGCACAGGGCCGGGGCACCAGGACGTCGCCGCCGAGCGCGAAGGTCAGGGCGAGCAGCAGGGCGGGCGCACCGTTGGCGGCCACCGCCTGCTCGGGCCGGGTCGGCAGCCCGCGCCGGTCCCAGTAGCCGCACGCGGCCTCCAGGAGCGCGGCGCCGCCGCCGACCGGTTCGCTGTCGGACCGCCCCGCGGCCGCGGCGAGCACGGCGGCCAGTTCGGGCAGCACGGGCAGCCCGTCGTCCGGGAGCGGCGGCCCGTAACGGACGGGGCCGTGGCCTTCGGGGTCCGTCCGGCGCATCGGTGCCTCCGCGCTGTGCCTGGTGCCGTGGTGGTTCGTCGTCCTGTGCTCCGTGCGGGTCGGTGTTCGGTGGTGCGGTCCTTGTGGTGGGTACGACGCGAGGGCCGTACGGTGCGTTGCGCGTCCCTCGCGCTCCGAGTACCCACCGGGGTGCCACCCCATGGGCGCCGGTCCGGGTCGCGTCCGTCACGGCGTCGGTGGTTCCGGTGCCGTACCCATCAGTCCTCCATGGGAGGCGTCTTGCGGCGCAGCCGGTACACCGCGCCCCCGACCGCGCCCGCGATCAGGATTCCGCCGGCGGCCAGCGCGGGGACGGAGCCGGTGAAGGCACCGCCCGCACCGGCCTGCACGCCGTGCTCGACGGCCTCGCCACCGCAGTCCTCCGCCTCGCTCCTGCCGGAGTGGAGCCCGGATTCCTCCCAGGCGGAGCCGGCCGGCTCGGACGCCGCCGTGTCCCAGCCCGAGCCGGTCCCGCCCGAGCCGGTCCCGGTCCCGCCCGATTCGGATCCGGTCTCGTCCCGGTCGGACTCTGCCTCACCGGGCCCGGTCGGGTCCGTATCCGTCTTGTCGGAGCCGGCCCCGGTCCCGTCCCAGCCGGGCTCGGTGCTGCCCGAGTGGGACCCGCTGCAGGACCGGCTGCCGCCACCGGTTCCCTCCCCGGTGCCTGCCGTAACGCCCCCGCCGTCCTTGCCGGTTCCCTCACCGCCCGTACCGTCTTCGCCGCCCGTACCGCCTCCACCCTCCTGGCCGGCCCCGCCGTCTGTGCCACCTCCGCCGTCCTTGCCACCCTCGCCGTCCTCGCCGACCCCGCCTTCCTCGCCACCTTCACCGCCACCTCGACCGGCGCCGTCCCGAGCCACCGTGAACTTCGCGCTCCACTCCTTGCCCTCCCCGCCGGACGCCGCCGGGCACGTGCCGTCGACGGTCCACGAGGAGTCGGATCCGGCCGCGTCCGGGTCGCCCTCGAAGTTCTCGGCCTGGGGAATCCTGGCGGTGCCGCGGTAGGCGGGGCCCGCCGCCTGCTCGTCGTTGCCGGCGACCCGCTTCAGCTGGACGGTGCCCTCCTCGAACGCCTGGGAGGTGGCGTCGAGGGTGGCGGGCGCGGAGGCCCCGTCCAGGGCGTCGCAGGAGACCGAGACGGTGAGGGTGCCGCCCGGAGAGACGGAGCCGGGACTGACCTCCGCGGCCGGGTCCGCCGAGGCGGCCGAGGCGGCGAAGCCCAGGACGGCACCGGCCAGCGAGGCGACGGACAGGGCACAGGCGGGGCGGCGCATGGGACGCACTCCTTCGGCCGACGGCTGCGGGGCACGGCGGTCATGCCCCCGCAGCCATGACAGCCCGCCCGGCGCCCGGGCGCGCGCGGCCGGGCACCATTCGCGGGACGGTGAGGGCCGAGCGGGTGACGCCGTGGTGGCCCGCCCCCGTCAGTTCATCAGCGCCGCCAGGTCCCGTTCCAGCCCCCGCCCCCGCCTGCTGACAACACCCGACGCGACGTCCGCCAGCTTGCGGTTGGTGCCCTGGGAGATGCGGCGCAGTACGCCGAAGGCGGCGTCGGCGTCGCAGCCGAGGACGTGCATGACGATGCCGCACGCCTGGTCGACGACGGGCCGGGAGCGCAGGGCGGTGCCGAGGTGGTCGAGCTCGGTGAGCGCGGCGCGGTAGGAGCGGTCGCGAACCAGGCAGTTGGCGGCGAGTTCGCCCAGGGCGTGCACGGGCCCGTGCGAGGCGTTCTCCAGGGCGCCCGGCCGGAAGCTGTAGAGACTGAGCGTCACCATGAGCCCGGAGCGGCGGAACGGAAGCGTGACGGTGGACCGCAGCCCCGAGTCGAGCGCCATGGCGCGGTACTCCGGCCAGCGCTCGTCGTGCAGCAGGTCGGTCGAGTCGACGGGCCGGCCGCCTTCCAGGGCGTCCGGTATGGGCCCGTCCCCGGAGCGGAGCTGCACGGCGACGAGTCCGGCGAGGTCGGGATGGGTGACGGCGGCGGGCCGCTCGGCACCCGCCTCGGACACCATGCTGCTCGCCCCGCAGCAGTCGACGGTGCAGCGCACGGCCTGTTCGGCCAGTTCGGACAGCCTGCGCCCCGGAAGGGCGGCCTCGGCCGACTCGGCACCCAAGTGATCCACGTGTTCCTGAGCGGGCATTCGTCAACTCCTCCTCTTGGGTGCGCGTTCCCGGTCCCGGCCGGGGAAAACAGCGGGGAAACAGACGGACCCGGTGGACCACCCGCCTCCCCGCGACGTGCTGCCGGGAGCTAGGTTCGTTCCCATGGCGCAGACGACGGACGAATTCGGTGAAGAGCTCGCGGATTTCGTGCGCCGCGTTGCGGAGCTCAAGGCGGCACGGTCCGTGTCGGAGGGAAACCTGCCGACGGTACTGGACGCGGCCATCTTCGAACTCGACCATGTGGCCGACCAGTTGTGGCCCTGGTACGAGCGGCTGTCCTCGGCCCAACCACCCCGTACGGCGTCCGCCGACCGCCAGGAGCAGCACCTGCTGCGCGCCGTGTTCCAGCGGTTTCCGCTGCCGGTGGCGCTGGTGGACCGGGAGGCGGTGGTGCGCCGGCTGAACTTCGCGGCGACGTCGTTCACGGGCGTGCGGGCGGGCTACGCGACGGGCCGGCCGCTGACCGGTTTCCTCGCCCATGCCGACCGGGCGGCGTTCCGCTCACAGGCCGCGGCGGTCGCGCGGGGCGAGGGCGACCGCAGCCTCACCGTGCACCTCCAGCAGCGCCCGTCCGCGCCGGTCCACGCGACCCTGGCCGCCGTACGCCCGAGCGGGGAGCCGCACCCCACCGTGCTGGTGGTGCTGCAGCCCGGCGAACTCAGGGCACCCGGCGCACCGCCCCCGACCGCCGCCCCGCCGACCCAGGTCCCCGACCTCACCGAGACGACCCGGCACGCGGCCCTGACGGACCTCCAGGACGAGATGACCACGGCCTTGCTGACCGCACCGCGCGGCGACCGCGAGGCAGTCGTCCGCCGGGCGGCCCGGGTTCTGCACGGCCGCTTCGCCGACTGGGTGATCGCCGACACGGGCACCGACCGGTTGTCCCGTACGACGGTGCTGGCCCCCTCGGAGAAGGAGGCGGCAGCCCTCACCGAACAGGACCCGGCCACGTGCCCGCTGGTCGCGGAGACGACGCGCACCGCGTCCCCGTCCCTGCAGATACGCCCGGAGAACCCGGACGCCTTCGGCAAGGACAAGGAGGGCGCCCCCGTCCTCGTACAGGCAAATGTCACATCACTGCTGTGCGTTCCCCTGTCGGTCGACGGCGCGGTGCACGGCGTCCTGACGTTGTTCAGATGCGGAGCCCGCCTGGCGTTCTCCATGGCAGAGGCGAAGGCGATGGACACCATGTCCCGCCACGTGTCGCTGGCGGCACGAGCAACGCCCTGAAGCAGACACACCGCGCCCCTACGCGCTACCCGGCGCTGAGGACCTGCTCCCGCACCCGGCTGCAGCACCGGCTGATCAGCCGGGACACATGCATCTGCGAGATGCCCAGCTGTTCGGCGATCCGGCTCTGCGTCATGTCCCCGAAGAACCGCATGTACAAAATGGCCCGCTCCCGCTCGGGCAGCGCGGCGAGCCGCGGTGCGACGGCCTCACGGTCCACGACCGTGTCCAGCGCGGGGTCCACGGAGCCCAGCGCGTCGCTCAACGAGTACCCGTCGTCGCTGCCGGGCAGTTCCGCGTCCAGCGACAGGGCGGTGAAACTCTCCAGCGCCTCCAGGCCGACCTTGACGTCGGCCTCGTCCATGTCGGCGTGCTCGGCGATCTCGGCGACCGTGGGCCGACGGCCCGAGACGGTCTGGAGGTCCTGCACGGCGAACCGCACACGGTTGCGCAGGTCCTGCACCCGGCGCGGCACATGCAGCGTCCACATGTGGTCACGGAAGTGCCGCTTGATCTCGCCGGTGATGGTGGGCACGGCATAACTCTCGAAGGCGTTGCCGCGCTCGGGGTCGTACCGGTCGACGGCCTTGACCAGCCCGAGGGCGGCGACCTGCCGCAGGTCCTCGAAGCTCTCCCCGCGGCTGCGGAACCGGCCGGCGAGCCGGTCGGCCATGGGCAGCCATGCCTCGACGATCCTCTCGCGGATGGTGTCGCGCTGCGGCCCGTCGGGCAGCGAGGCGAGCTTGCGGAAGTCCTCCGCGGTGTCGGGGGCGTCGTCGTGCGGGTGGTGCTTCGCGCTCACTGAAGTGGGCATGGTGCGTCGCAACTCCCTTTGCTGTGCTCTGGGTTGGACGGTCACCGTGGGAGATGCGGGCGCGCACCGGAGCCGGACACACCCGTGGCGGCTGATACGCCGATTCCGCGGCTGATACGCCGCTCCCACGGACGTGCCTCCTGTCCGAAGCACTGTCCTTCGCCTGCCCTCACTCCCGGCCCGCAAACACCGGTCAGGTTTTCCGCTCACCCGCAGGGTCACTCGTAGCGGTGCCGCGCAGTACCCCGAAAAGGCCAGGAGGTCCCGCATGAGCACCAAGGTCGCCGACCACGTCCTGCAGCGCCTGCGCGAGTGGGGTGTGGAGCACGTCTTCGGCTATCCCGGCGACGGCATCAACGGCCTGCTCGCCGCCTGGGGCCGGGCCGAGAACGAGCCCCGTTTCATCCAGTCCCGGCACGAGGAGATGTCCGCGTTCCAAGCGGTCGGTTACGCCAAGTTCAGCGGCCGTCTCGGCGTGTGCGCGGCGACGTCCGGACCCGGCGCGATCCATCTGCTGAACGGCCTGTACGACGCCAAGCTCGACCATGTCCCGGTCCTGGCGATCGTCGGCCAGACGCACCGCACCGCGATGGGCGGCTCGTACCAGCAGGAGGTGGACCTGCACACGCTGTTCAAGGACGTCGCCTCGGACTTCGTGGAGACGGTGACGGTCCCCGAGCAGCTGCCGAACGTCCTGGACCGGGCGATCCGGACCGCGTACGCGCGCCGCGCCCCCACGGCGATCATCATCCCGGGCGATGTGCAGGAACTGGACTACTCGCCGCCCACGCACGAGTTCAAGATGGTGCCCTCCAGCCTGGACCGCAGCGGCTGGACGGCGATCCCGTCGGAGGACTCGGTGCGCAGGGCGGCGGAGATCCTCAACGCCGGCGACAAGGTGGCGATCCTGGTCGGCCAGGGCGCGGCGGGCGCGCGGGCCGAGGTGGAGCGGATCGCCGAACTGCTCGGCGCCGGCGTGGCCAAGGCGCTGCTCGGCAAGGACGTCCTGAGCGACGAACTGCCGTACGTCACCGGCTCGATCGGCCTGCTGGGCACCCGCCCGTCGTACGAACTCATGCGGGACTGCGACACCCTGCTGACCATCGGGTCGTCCTTCCCGTACACGCAGTTCCTGCCGGACTTCGGCAAGGCGCGGGGCGTGCAGATCGACATCGATCCGCACATGGTCGGGATGCGGTATCCGTACGAGGTGAATCTCGTCGGCGACGCGAAGGCGACCCTGGAGCGGCTGATCCCGCTGATCGCATCGGAGGAGCGCGGCCGCGAGTGGTACGACACCGTGTGCGACAACGTCACGCGCTGGCGCGAGGTCATGGAGCGGCGCGCGCACCTGTCGGCCGACCCGATCAACCCGGAGTACGTCGCCCGCGCCCTGGACCCGCTGCTGCCCGGCAACGCCATCGTCAGCTCCGACTCGGGCTCGGCGGCCAACTGGTACGCCCGCCATCTGACGATGCGGCCCGGCATGCGCGCGTCGCTGTCCGGGACGCTGGCGACGATGGGCTGCGGGGTGCCGTACGCGATCGGCGCCAAGTTCGCCCATCCGAACCGTCCGGCGATCGCACTGGTCGGGGACGGGGCGATGCAGATGAACGGCCTGGCCGAGCTGATCACGGCCGCGAAGTACAAGGACCAGTGGGACGATCCGCGCCTGGTCGTGGGCGTGTTCAACAACCATGACCTCAACCAGGTCACCTGGGAGATGCGGGCCATGGAGGGCGCGCCGTCCTTCCTGCCCTCCCAGGAGATCCCGGACGTCCAGTACGCCGCCTTCGCCCGCTCCCTGGGCCTGACCGGCATCCGGGTGGAGAAGCCCGAGGACGTCGAGGCGGGCTGGCGCGCGGGCCTGGACGCGGACGGCCCCGCGGTGATCGAGTTCCTGACCGACCCGGCCGTACCGCCGATCCCGCCGCACGCCACCTGGGACCAGATGGAGGCGACGGCCGCGTCGATCCTGAAGGGCGACGCGGACCGGGGGTCGATGGTCAGGCAGGGGTTCAAGGCGAAGGTGCAGGAGTTCTTGCCGGGGCGGGAGAAGCGGCACGGCTGACGACGCGGAGTTCGCAAACGCGAGCGACGGCCCCTGGGTGCCTGTCGGCACCCAGGGGCCGTCTGTGCGGCTCAGTGACCCAGCGCCGCCCCCTCCGGCCGGTTCTCGTCCTGCTCCCTCGGCAGGAGCAGTTCCTCGTAACGGCCCAGTGCCAGCACCACACCGAGCATGAGCAGCGGAAGCAGCACAGCGAGTAGTGCCATGGCCCGGTCCTTCCCCAGAACGTGCGTGGGGGGTGAAAGGGCCGGGTCTCCCGCCTTCCGGGGCGCAAACCCTGTGTCGGCCCCCTCTCATCGGGTACGCGGTGCGCACCCCCGAAGATCTGGAGGGAGTCATGCAGCGAGGCAGTGACCGGCTGAGCGTTCACCGTGACGACGAGATGAAGCACGAACTGCAGGGACTTCTGCGGTCCGGGCACCCCACACGGACCGAGGAGTGGCACGACCCGGAGCCGTTCGCCGACGACGACCCGGAGGTCGCGCACGGGCCGGTGGGCTGGCCGGGACCCCAGGCGGCGTCCCTGGAGACGGTCCGACTGGAGCTGGCGCGGATATTGGGCCGTAGCTCCTTCCCGGCGAGTCCCCGGGATCTGGCCAGCGCCCTGCGCCGCGAATACGCGCCCGACGCCCTGATCGAGCCGTTGGAGCGGCTGCCGCGCTCGGCGCGCTACGCCAACGTCCAGGAGCTGGCCGAGGCCCTGACCGGGGCCGATCGGTCCACGCGCCGCAGGAACGCATAGGGGGCCGGTGGCCGGGTACTGCGGGCGGGGTCACGCCGACACGACCGCGGCACCCGGACCGGCCGGGTATCGCAGGAAGGGCCAGGGATGGCTGATTTCGTGAGGGACGTCATGACTCCGGGCGTGGTCGCCGTCCGCCCGGACGCCTCGCTCGTCGAGGCGGCGCAGCTGATGCGGGCGCAGGACATCGGCGATGTGGTGGTGGCCGACGGACAGGACGTCGTGGGCGTGCTCACCGACCGTGACATCACGGTGCGGGCGGTCGCCGACGGCGCCGATCCGCTGACGGTGAGCGCCGAGTCGGTGTGCAGCCGGGACCCGGTGGTGGTCGAACCGGGCGAGCGGGTGTCGGTCGCCGTCGCGCTGATGCGCGAGCATGCCGTACGGCGGCTGCCGGTCGTCGAGGACGGCCTGCCGGTCGGCGTCGTCAGCCTCGGTGACCTGGCCGAGACGCAGGATCCCGACTCGGCGCTGGCGGAGATCAGCCGTGCCGCTCCGGACGAGTGAGGCCCATGGGACGGGACCAGGCAGCCGAGATCAGCTCCTCCGGCGTCACCGTGGACGTCGGTGACGCCACCGTCCGCTATCTGCTGTACGGGCTGCTGCCCAGCTGGTTCGTGCCGGGCCTCGCCGACTGGTGGATGCACCGGCGGACCCGCATCGAGGAGACGGCGGGCACCAGGGAGTCGCTGATCCACGCGCTGATGATGACCGAGGTGGGCATCCCCATCGCGCTGACCCTGCGCTACGAGGTCAACCCGCTGCTGCTCAGTGTGCAGCTCGGCGCGACCGCGGCGCACGAGGCGACCGCGCTGTGGGACGTGCGCACGGCCGTCGACAGCGACCGCGAGGTCAAGCCGGTCGAGCAGCACATCCACAGCTTCCTGGAATCGTTGCCGTTCGGCGGGCTGGCCGCACTGATGTGTCTGCACGCCGACCAGGTGAAGTCGCTGGTGCGGGGCGGCCGGGGCGATCCGGACGCCTGGCGTCTGGTGCCGCGCCGGCGCCCGCTGTCCCGCGGCTATCTCGCGGGCATCGCGGCCGCGATCGGCACCTGTGTGCTGCTGCCGTACGGCGAGGAGCTGCTGCGCTGTGTGCGCACGGCCGGGCGCGACAGGAAACGCGACCGGAAACGCGGGAGCGACGAGGCCCGCTTCCGGGCCACGGAAGGACGTTGAACCATCATGCGCATCGCATTTCTGACCGCACCCGAGGGCGTCGAGCAGGTCGAGCTCACCGATCCGTGGCAGGCGGCGGTGGACGCGGGCCACGAGCCGGTGCTGGTGTCGACGAAGCCGGGCACGATCCAGGCGTTCCACCATCTCGACAAGGCGGACAAGTTCCCCGTGCAGGCGGTCGTCGGGGACATCTCGGCCGACTCCTTCGACGGGCTGGTCCTGCCGGGCGGGGTCGCCAACCCGGACTACCTGCGGATGAACCGCAAGGCCGTCGCGTTCGTGCGGGACTTCTTCGAGAAGGGCCGGCCGGTCGCCGCGATCTGCCACGCGCCGTGGACTCTGGTGGAGGCGGACGTCGTACGCGGCCGGGTGCTGACCTCCTGGCCGAGCCTGCAGACGGACCTCCGCAACGCGGGCGCCACCTGGGTCGACGAGCAGGTGCGGATCTGCGACCACGGCCCGAACAAGCTGGTCACCAGCCGTAAGCCGGACGACCTGAAGGCGTTCTGCGAGACGTTCCTCGAGGTGTTCGCCCGGGAATCCAAGGAGGCCGCCTGATGGGAGACCGCAAGCAGGAGCAGCGGGAGGCCTTCCGGGCGGACGACCCCGCGGCCGGGCCGCTCACCACCGACCAGGGAGTCGAGGTCGACCACACCGACGACTCGCTGGCCGTCGGCGAGCGCGGTCCGACGCTGATGGAGGACTTCCACTTCCGGGAGAAGCTCACCCACTTCGACCACGAGCGGATCCCGGAGCGGGTGGTGCACGCGCGCGGCGCGGGCGCCTACGGCTACTTCGAACCGTACGAGTCCTGCGCGGAGTTCACCCGCGCGGCCTTCCTCCAGGACCCGTCCGTGCAGACGCCGGTGTTCGTGCGGTTCTCCACGGTCCAGGGCCCGAAGGGCTCGGCGGACACCGTGCGGGACGTACGCGGCTTCGCGACCAAGTTCTACACTTCGGAGGGGAATTACGACCTGGTCGGGAACAACTTCCCGGTCTTCTTCATCCAGGACGGCATCAAGTTCCCCGACTTCGTGCACGCGGTGAAGCCGGAGCCGCACAACGACATCCCCACGGGCGCCTCGGCCCACGACACCCTGTGGGACTTCGTGTCGCTGCAGCCGGAGACGCTGCACGCGATCATGTGGCTGATGTCGGACCGGGCGATCCCCCGCAGCTACCGCATGATGCAGGGCTTCGGCGTGCACACCTTCCGGTTCGTGAACGCCGAAGGCCGTGGCACGTTCGTGAAGTTCCACTGGAAGCCGAAGCTGGGTGTGCAGTCGCTGGTGTGGGACGAGGCGCAGGAGTGCCAAGGCCGTGACCCGGACTTCAACCGGCGCGACCTGTGGGACGCGATCGAGGCGGGCGAGTACCCCGAGTGGGAGCTGGGCGTCCAGCTCGTGCCGGAGGAGGACGAGTTCGCCTTCGACTTCGATCTGCTCGACGCCACGAAGATCATCCCGGAGGAGCAGGTGCCGGTACGGCCGATCGGCCGGATGGTGCTCAACCGCAACCCGGAGAATTTCTTCGCGGAGACCGAGCAGGTCGCCTTCCACACGGCGAACGTCGTCCCCGGCATCGACTTCACCAACGACCCGCTGCTCCAGGCCCGCAACTTCTCCTACCTGGACACCCAGTTGATCCGCCTGGGCGGCCCCAACTTCACGCAGATCCCGGTCAACCGCCCGCTGGCACCCGTGCGCACCAACCAGCGCGACGGCTACCACCAGAGCGCGATCCACCGCGGCACCAACTACTTCCCGAACTCCCTGGGCGGTGGCTGCCCCGCGCACGCCGGTGCCGACGGGCACGCGTACACGCACTGTGCCGAACGCGTCGACGGCGCCAAGATCCGCCGCCGCAGCGCGAGTTTCCAGGACCACTACACCCAGCCCGCGATGTTCTGGAACAGCATGGCCGACTGGGAACAGCAGCACATCGTCGAGGCGTTCCGCTTCGAGCTGGGCAAGGTCGGGGCCAGGGAGGTACGGGCCCGTACGGTCGAGCATCTCGCCGAGGTGAACGGCGACCTGGCGACCCGGGTGGCGCGCGGCATCGGCGTTCCGGATCCCTCGGGTACTCAGGCCGCGGACAAACTCTCCTCCCCCGCGCTCAGCCTGGAGTCACTGCGCGGCGACGGCTCGATCCGCACCCGGCAGATCGCGGTCCTCGTCCACGACGGCGTCGACACCGCCCAGGTCACGTCGGTGCGCGAGGCGCTCACGGCCGAGGGGGCGATCGTCGAGGCGCTGGCGCCGACGGACGGCGCGGTCACCGGGGCCGACGGGGAACCGTTCGCGGTCGACCGCGCGCTGCCGACCGTCGCCTCCGTCCTGTACGACGCCGTACTGCTCCCCGGCGGCCCCGTCGGCACCCCGCCGACGGCCGCCGACCAGGACGCGATGCGCTTCGTTCGGAGCGCCTACCGGCACGGCAAACCGGTGGGCGCGCTCGGCTCCGGCGTGGGCGTCCTGTCCTCCCTCGAGCCGGAGGGCGTACGCCTGTCCGCCGAGTTCCACCACACGGTGGCCGACCAGGGCGTGGTGACGGACACCTCGCCGGGACCGGCGAGCGAGGAGTTCCTGCGGGCCTTCGCTGCCGCGGTGGCGGCGCATCGCCATTGGGGGCGGCCGCCGGTGCGCTGCTGAGACCGCACGACCAGGTGCGCCGGGACGAGGGACTGACGGGGTCCTCCCGGCGCACCGACGTGGAGAGGCCGCGCAGGAACCGCGGGGAGGCCGGAGCGGTGGTAGCGGTGGTAGCGGTGGTTCAGGCGCGGTTCATCGGCCCGCGGGCCCGCAGGGATCGTGCACCCGCAGGTTCGTCCATTCGTCCAGGCGTGTGACCCACGGCCGTGCGTCACACCGCCCTGCGTCACATCGGTGGAACCGTCGGTGCCTCGCTGGTCCCGGTGCGGTCGCGGGCGCCCTCACGGGTTCGGCCGGAGGCCACCGTGCGGCGTGGATTGCGGCGCAGGTATTCGCCCTCCAGCTGCGCCATGCGTTCGTTGTGGGCCCGCAGCGCGTCGTTCGAGCCGTAGAGCAGCGTGTCGTGGCGCGTCCGGTGGATGGTCTCCAGCTCCTTCATGAGCTGCTGGTCGTCCAGCCGGCCGGGGTCGACTCCGGTCATGGTCGTGTCCCGCTCGTCGTGTTCAGTCATGCGGTCCGGGTACCCGCCCGTGGAGCACACAGCCCCCGACAGGTGTACGGGAGAGAACCATGGATCTCGCTTTTCTGCATCCACTGTACGAACACCCCGGTCCCTGGGCCTCCGTGTACGTCGACACCTCACGGCACACGGAGGACACACCCCACGAACGACACCTGACGGCTCAGGCCCTGTCCCGGGAGCTGGCCGAGCAGGGCGCCGACGACGCGACCTGCCGGGCCGTGCGGGCCGCGCTGGAGGAGCTGGAGCACTCCTCCGAGCCCCACGGACGCGCGATCTTCGCCTGTGCGGGTGAGGTGGTCCTGGATCCGCCGCTGGCCCGCGCCCCGCTGCGCGACAGCGCCCACTGGGCGCCGCTGCCGCACACCGCGCCGCTGCTGGAGCTGGCGGGTGAGGACCCGGTCTGCGTGGTGGCCTACGTCGACCGCAAGGGCGCCGCCTTCGAGCTGCGTACCGCGCTGGGCCGGCAGGACGTCGGCTCGGTCACCGGCCGGCAGCATCCGATCCACCGGACGAGCACGGTCGACTGGTCCGAGCGGCACTTCCAGCTCAAGGTGGAGAACACCTGGGAGCACAATGCCGCCGAGATCGCCGACGCGCTCACCGTCTGCCAGGAGGAGACCCGCGCCGACCTGCTGATTCTCGTCGGTGACGATCGGGAGCGGCGAACCGTGCACGATCGGCTGCCGCAGCGGCTGCAGGACCTCGTGGTCGAGGCGCCGCACGGCACCGGCAGCAGGCTGCTCGACGAGGACGTCGAACAGGCCCGTGAGCAGCATGTACGGCAGCGGGCGGAGCGTGAGCTGGGGCGGTTCCTGGCGGCCCGCGAGCCGGATCCCGAGGGGCGTTCCGGGGCGGTGGAGGGGGTGCCCGCGCTGATCGAGGCCGCCCGTGAGCACCGGATCGACGAGTTGCTGATCCGCCCGGACGCTCCGGACGCGCATCGTGAGGTGTGGATCGGCGAGGATCCGGACCAGGTGGCCGTGCGCCGTACGGATCTGAAGATCCTCGGCGAGCAGCGGGCGTGGTCGGCCCGCGCGGACGACGCGCTGATCCGCTCCGCGGTGGCCACGGGCGCCGCGGCCCTGTCGGTGACCCCGGCGGCCCCGGAGAGGGAGCCGGCGGGCGGGTTGGGGGCATTGCTGCGCTGGACGTGACCATGCGCGGGGGTGCGGGCCCGGCATTCCTCGCCCCCGCCGCCCCTACCCGTCCCATCCCTGGGGGCTGCCGCCCCCGGACCCCCGCTTCGGCCCTGAAAGGGCCTCGTCCTCAAACGCCGGACGGGCTGGTCTATCGGGCCCGTTCCACCCGGCGTTCGTCCCACACCGGTTCCGGCGTCTCACGGACGCGACCGTCGCTGCCGAAGACCAGATAGCGGTCGAAGGAGCGGGCGAACCACCGGTCGTGCGTGACCGCCAGCACCGTGCCCTCGAAGGCCTCCAGCCCCTCCTGAAGCGCCTCCGCGGACTCCAGATCGAGGTTGTCGGTCGGCTCGTCGAGAAGCAGCGCCGTCACGCCCTCCAGCTCCAGCAGGAGAATCTGGAAGCGCGCCTGCTGACCTCCGGAGAGCCGGTCGAAGGTCTGCTCGGCCTGCTGGGTCAGCTCATAGCGCCGCAGCCGTGACATCGCCGCACCCCGGTCCTGGGCATGCTCCTTCCACAGGATGTCGAGGAGCGTCCGCCCCATCAGCTCGGGATGCGCGTGCGTCTGCGCGAAGTGCCCGGGCACCACACGCGCACCCAGCCTCCACTCCCCCGTGTGCGCCACGTCCTCGCCGGCCAGCAGCCGCAGGAAGTGCGACTTGCCGGAGCCGTTGGAGCCGAGCACGGCGACGCGTTCGCCGTAGAAGACCTCCAGGGAGAACGGCTTCATCAGGCCGGTCAGCTCCAGCCCCTCGCAGGTGACGGCCCGCACCCCGGTACGCCCGCCCTTCAACCGCATCCTGATGTCCTGCTCACGCGGCGGCTCCGGCGGCGGCCCGGCCTCCTCGAACTTGCGCAGGCGGGTGAGGGCGGCGCGGTAGCGGGAGGCCATGTCGGGGCTGTTCTCGGCGGCTTGACGGAGTGTCAGTACCAGTTTCTTCAGCTGTGCGTGCTTCTCGTCCCAGCGCTTGCGCAACTCCTCGAAGCGGGCGAAGCGGGCCCGCCGCGCCTCGTGGTACGTCGCGAAGCCACCCCCGTGGACCCACGCGTCCGCGCCGGCCGGCGAGGGCTCCACCGACACGATCTTCTCGGCGGCACGGGCGAGGAGTTCGCGGTCGTGGGAGACGAAGAGGACCGTTTTGCGGGTCTCCTTCAGGCGCTCCTCCAGCCAGCGCTTGCCGGGCACGTCGAGGTAGTTGTCGGGCTCGTCGAGCAGCAGCACCTCGTCCGTGCCGCGCAGCAGCGCCTCCAGCACCAGCCGCTTCTGCTCGCCGCCGGACAGGGTCCGCACCTGCCGCCACTGCGCCTTCTCGTACGGCACACCGAGCGCGGCCGTGGTGCAGATGTCCCACAGCGTCTCGGCCTCGTACCCGTGCGCCTCGGCCCAGTCGGCGAGCGCCTGCGCGTACCTCAGCTGGGCGGCCTCGTCGTCGACGGTCATGATGGCGTGCTCGGCGGCGTCGACGGCCTTCGCCGCCTCGCGGATCCGGGGCGGTGCGACCGACACCAGCAGGTCGCGTACGGTCGTCTCGTCCCGTACGGACCCCACGAACTGCCGCATCACCCCGAGGCCGCCACTGACGGTGACCGTGCCGCCGTGCGGCTTCAGCTCACCGGAGATCAGCCGCAGCAGGGTCGTCTTCCCGGCCCCGTTGGGCCCGACCAGCGCGACGACGGCCCCTTCCCCCACCCGGAAGGACACGTCGCCGAGCAACGCCCTCCCGTCGGGGAGGTAGTACTCGAGGTGCGCGGCTTCCAGATGTCCCATGGAGCCGAATTCTGCGGGTCAGCGCAGAGCCCAGGCAAACGCTTATCCAAAACGCCGGACGCGGAGACGCGCCCTGAAGGGGGGCGGGGAACTGCGCGACCAGCCCACGACAACCGGCACCCGGCACCGGACAGACACCCCTACGGCGCATCCCCGACAACAGGCCACCCCGCAGGTCCGCCCTCCCCGGCGGGAGACACCACGGCCCCCGCCCACGACACCGCTTTCCACCCCTCCGCAGGCGCCCCCTCCAAAACCACCACACCGGTGTTCTCCAGCGGATGCGCCGCGGCAAAGGCAACGTCCACGTTGTCCGCCCGGGCAGCCGTCCACATACGGATCGCCGCACCATGACTGACCATCGCCACGGTCCCGGCCCCACTCTCAGCGGCCTCGCCCACCACGGTGTCATACCGCGCCAGTGCCTCCGCACCGCTCTCGCCGCCCGGCATCCGCAGCGCCGTGTCACCGGCCGCCCACGCGAACACCGTCTTCATGTAGAGCGCCCCCTGCTCGGAGTCCCCGGGCAGCATCTCCAGGTCGCCCGCGGACAGCTCGCGGACACCGTCGCGGACCAGCACGTCGAGGCCGCGGGCGGCGGCCAGCGGGGCGGCGGTGAGCTGGGTGCGGGTGAGAGTGGAGGCGTACACGGCCTCGATGTCCTCGTCGGCCAGCGCCGCGGGCAGCGCGGCGGCCTGCTTCTCGCCGAGTGCGGTCAGGCCCGGGCCGGGGACGGCCGTGTCCAGCAGATGGTGCAGGTTGGACGGGGTCTGGCCGTGGCGTATGAGGAGCAGGCGCATGCGCGGGTTCCTTCGTGTGTCGGTCACTGCCGGGCGGACAGCAATCGGCCACTTCAGGGTACCCAGCCCTGTATGAGCCCAGACGTCGACCTCACCATGCCCACCCCCGGCCGGCACGCCCTGCGCGACCGGCTCCTCGCCCTCGACTCCCGGCTGTTCGAGTTCGCCGCCGAGCGGCACTGGCCGTACGCCGAGCCGGTGCTGCCGCGGCTGAGCCGGAGCGCGAACCACGGGGTGCTGTGGTTCGCGACGGCCGCCGCCATCGCCGCCAGCCGGACGCCGAGGGGCCGCCGGGCGGCGGCCCGGGGCCTCGCCTCGCTGAGCCTCGCCTCGCTGACCATCAACACGCTCGGGAAGAGGTCGGTGCGCCGTCCCCGCCCCGTGCTGGACCCCGTACCGCTGGTCCGGCAGCTGAAGCGGCAGCCGATCACCACCTCGTTCCCGTCCGGTCACTCCGCGTCGGCGGCCGCTTTCGCGACCGGTGTCGCCCTGGAGTCGCCGGGGTGGGGCCTGGCCGTGGCCCCGATCGCCTGGTCGGTCGCGCTGTCCCGGGTGTACACGGGCGTCCACTTCCCGAGCGACGTGCTGGCGGGGGCAGCCCTGGGCGCGGGCGCCGCGTTCGCCGTACGGGGCATGGTACCGACGCGTGACCGGCTGGTCCCGCCGGCCCGGCCTCGTACGGACGTGCCGGCGCTGCCGGACGGGGAGGGCCTGGTCGTGGTGGCCAACAAGGGGTCGGGCACCGCCGACCGGGTGCACGCCCTGCTGGACACGCTGCCGCGCGCCGAGGTCGTCGAGTGCGAATCGTCCGAGACTCGCGCCGAGTTGCGCAAGGCGGCGGCGCGGGCCCGGGTGCTCGGCGTGTGCGGTGGCGACGGCACGGTGAACGCCGCCGCCGAGGTGGCGCTGCGGCACGGTCTGCCGCTCGCGGTGCTGCCCGGCGGCACGATGAACCACTTCGCCCATGACCTGGGCGTGGAGGACGCGCACGATCTGAGCCGGGCCGTGCAGCGGGGCCAGGCCGTGCGCGTGGACGTGGGCCGGTTCACCTGCGACGGACGGCAGGGCCTGTTCCTCAATACCTGCAGCCTGGGCGTGTATCCGCAACTGGTGCGCGTGCGGGACCACTTCTCGCCCCGGATCGGGGCCTGGCCGGCCGGGGTGCTGGCCGCCCTGCGCGTCCTGCGCACCGAACGCCACCCCCTGCACGCCGAAGTCGCCGGCCGCGCCCACCCGTTGTGGCTGCTGTTCGCCGGGAACGGCACCTACCACCGGGTGGGCCTGGTGCCCGCTCGGCGCCTGGACCTCGCGGACGGCGTGCTGGACGTGCGCGTGGTGCACGGTGGGCGCCGACCCGCCCTGCGCCTGCTCGCGGCCGCCATCGCGGGCCCCCTGACCCGCTCTCCGGCGCACGCGGCGGTCCAGGTGGGCCGACTGCGCCTGTCGGGTGTCACCCCGGGCGCGCTCCTCGCGTACGACGGTGAAGTCACCGAGGTGGGCGGCGAGGTGACGCTGGAGAAGCTGCCGGAGGCGCTCACGGTGTACCGTCCGCTCCCCGGCCCCTGACTCTCCGTCAGTCCACATAGCAAAACGCGTATCTCAATATTCGGCATGCGGGCATACGGTGTCGCGTACCGCCCGACGGGGTTCCGTGCCCCGTGAGCCGGTACGACGAGACGAGGGGACAGCCATGTCGAAGGCACAGGAGACCGCCGTCTACACGCACGGACACCACGAGTCCGTACTGCGTTCGCACACCTGGCGCACCGCCGCCAACTCCGCCGCCTACCTGCTGGGATCGCTGAAGCCGCACATGCGGATCCTGGACGTCGGCTGCGGCCCCGGCACGATCACGGCCGATCTGGCGGCCCTGGTCCCCGACGGCCACGTCACCGGCGTGGACCGGGCGGCGGAGATCCTGGAGCAGGCCCGGGACACGGCCGCCGGACGCGGTCTGACGAACGCCGACTTCACGGTCGCGGACGTGCACGCGCTGGACTTCCCGGACGACACGTTCTGCGTCGTCCACGCCCACCAGGTGCTGCAGCACGTCGGTGATCCGGTGGGGGCGCTGCGCGAGATGAAGCGGGTGACCAGGCCGGGCGGTTTCATCGCCGTCCGCGACTCGGACTACGCGGCGATGACGTGGTATCCGGCGTCCCAGGGCATGGACGCCTGGCTGGACCTGTACCGCCGGGTCGCCCGCGCCAACGGCGGCGAGCCGGACGCCGGGCGGCGGCTGAAGTCCTGGGCGCTGCGGGCGGGGTTCACGGACATCACGGCCACGTCCAGCACGTGGACCTACTCGACGCCGGACGAGCGGTCCTGGTGGAGCGGCCTGTGGGCGGACCGCACGCTGGCCTCGGCCTATGCCGAGCGGGCCACGGAGGGCGGACACGCGACCCCGGAGCAGCTGCGGGCGGTGGCGGAGGCCTGGCGTGAGTGGGGGCGGCAGGAGGACGGCTGGTTCAGCGTGCTGCACGGGGAGATTCTGTGCCGTAAGGAAGCCTGAATCGCGAATTTCTGGAAACCCGGCGAGCAGGAGGTCGAATTATGGTTCCTATTCTGCTCGTGCTGCTACTGGCTCTGATTCTCTTCGGTGCCGGATTCGCACTGAAGGCGCTGTGGTGGATCGCGCTGGCGGTTCTCGTGGTGTGGCTTCTGGGTTTCCTGATGCGTGGCACGACCACGGCGGGAGGCAGGGGCCGCTGGTACCGGTGGTGAGGTGACCTCACTCCCGGGGAAGCAGAGGGCCCAGCGGCCCGAGGTCCAGATTCAGGTCCTCGGGCCGCAGCCCGTAGCGCTCGCGCAGTTCGGTCATGCGCTCTTCGAGGAGCATCAGGGTCAGACCGATCCGCTCCTCCTGCTCCTCGCTCAGGTCGCCCGTGTCGAAGCGGCGCAGCGCCTGGCGCTCCATGAGCTGGCGCAGCAGCTCCACGACCGTCAGGACGAGTTTCACCAGGTCGCGTTCCACGGTGTCGGGTTCGAGGTCCAGCCGGCCCCGGCGTGCCGTCATGTCAACTCCCCCCAGGGTGACGGGACCTGCTCGTTGACGGAGCTGATCAGCGCGTTCAGGTCGATACGGACGAGGTCGACGTCCGCGATCCGCAGGGTGATGTCCCCCGTGACGACGACGCCCCCGGCGAGCAGCCGGTCGAGCAGGTCCACGAGGGCGATCTCGCGGCGTTCGACGACGGTCACGGCCTCTCCTCCGGCTCCTGCGCGAACTCACCCGTGAAGGAATAGGCCGCCCAGGGTCCGGTGAGTTCCACCCGGATTCCGGGGGCGTCGTCCTTCTCCCGGTCCACGAGTTCCACGAATTCCTCGGAATCCGCGCGCGGTACCAGATAGGCGGCGTTCAGCATATTCTGCCCGGACGCCCTGGAAAGCGTGGCGCTCTGCGGGGCGTGCAGCCGGGAATCCTCGGCGAACGCGGAAAGCTTTTCGTGCAGTCGGCCGGCGAATGCGGTGGCCGCCTGCCACACGTCTTCGCGGGCCCGTGTCTGCATGCGGCGCTGCCGCAGATAGTCGCGGCCGGACAGGGCGGCCTTCGACTCCGGCCGGCCGGACTCCGCCGGAGCGGCCGGGGCCGCGGGGGCCGCCGACGCCGCGGACTCCGTCTCGGCGTACACCTTGACCCCCCACTCCACCCGCCCGTCCAGCCGGTCCAGCACGCGCCGGAAGTCCTCCTCGCGGGCCTCCATCATGGTCCGTACGCCGCTGTCGTCCCGGAAGACGGTGGCGAGCCGCAGCGGCAGCGGGGTGGTGACGGCGGTGAGCGCGTCGATGACCTGCTGGTGGGCGCGGGCCGTCGCGGTGAGCCAGTCCAGGTCCTCCAGGTGTGCGCGCAGCGGCTCCTCGGCGAAGTCCGCCTCGGGCACCGTGCTGACGACGGCGATCAGACCGTGGTGCGTCAGCTGCTTCGGCGGCGCTCCGGCCACGCCCGTCAGCTGGGACTGAAGGGCGGAACGAAAGGGGCGGCAGACGGCGTAGACATAGCGCAGTGCGGTCATCGGGCCTCCTCCTCTCCCCGGGCGGGCTCTCCCCGGGCCGGCTCCGCGAGCTCCAGCTGGGCCAGGCGCTCGCGCAACTCGGCGTTCTCCCGGGCCAGTTCGTTGCGGCGGGCCCGGGAGGACAACGCCGGGTCGTCCTCCCACCAGTCGATGCCCATCTCCTTGGCCTTGTCGACCGAGGCGACGATGAGGCGGAGCTTGACGGTGAGGAGTTCGATGTCGAGCAGGTTGATCCGGATGTCGCCCGCGATGACCACCCCCTTGTCGAGCACCCGTTCCAGGATGTCCGCGAGGTTGGCGCCACCGCCCTGGCCGTAGGGCTCGGGGAGCCGGCTGGACATCGTCATCGCCGGCTCCCGCCGCCGGCGTACTCGGTCTCGTCCTCGTCCTCGGACTCCTCCTCGTACGCCTCCTCAGGCTCCTCGTCCTCGTCCTCCTCGTACTCGTCCTCTTCGTCTTCCTCGTACTCGCCCTCGGGCTCCTCGTCCTCGGACTCCTCGTCCTCGGCGTACTCGCCGTTGCCCTCGTCCTCCTCGTACTCTTCCTCGTCTCCCTCGTCCTCGGACTCCTCCGCGACCGCGTCCTCATGGCTGCGGACGACCTCGCCGTCACGGATCTCACCGCGCCAGCCGTCCTCGGCCTCTCCCTTGAGGGTGATGAAGCGGACGTAGTTCTTCAGATCGAGGCGGGCCCGGCGGCCCTGGGCGCGCCAGAGGTTGCCGGTCTTCTCGAACAGGCCCGTGGGGTAGTACTCGATGACCAGCAGGACGCGCGTGAGGCTGTCGCCGAGGCGGTGGAAGGAGACGACGCCCTTCGTCGTGCCCTTGGCGCCCTCCGAGCTCCAGGCGATCCGGTCGTCCGGCACCTGCTCGGTAGTCTTCGCCTTCCAGCTGCGGTTGGACCAGAAGACCTTCAGCTGCCAGTCGGAGGTCGTGTCGTCCGCGCGGTTCGCGCTCTTCACGCCCTTCGCGAAGGTGCTGAAGTCCTGGTACTGGGTCCACTGGTCGTACGCGGTGCGCACCGGCACGCCGACGTCGACGTGCTCGATGATGACGGTCGGCTTGTTGCCGGCCTTTCCCTTGCCTTTGCCCTTTCCCTTGTCCTTGATCTTGCCGCCGAGGTTCTTGAACGCGTCGACCACGTTGTCCTTGGCGTGCGTGGCGCCGACCTCCAGCGCGGTGCGCAACGGGCCCTTGCCGTCGGCGAGCTTGCGGCCGCCGTCGACGGCGAGCTTGGCCAGGCCCGGGCTGCGGCCCTCGGCGATGTCGTTCAGCTTCACCGTGGCCTCGCCGAGTTTGCGCCCCGCGCCGACCAGCAGCCGCTGGCTCTGGGCGGCGAGGTACTCCTGCAGTTCGGCCTTGAACCGGTCGGCGGCCTCGCTGTGGGCCACGCCGGCGAGTGGTTGCTTCGCCGCTCCGCGGGCCGCGGAGGTCGCGGATCCGAGCGTCTCGGTCATCACTCGTCACCGCCCTTCGACTGGCGCGCCCGGCCGCCGCGGGCGGTGCCGCCGGCTCCGGCCGTCTTCCTGGCGGCCGACCTCGCGGTCCCGCTTCGCTTCTGGGCGGCCTTCCTGGGCGCTGTCCTTCCGGCGGCGGTCTTCTTCGCCGCCGCCTTCTTCGTGGGGGCCTTCTTCGTCGAGGCCTTCTGCGCCGGCTTCTTGGCGGTCTTCTTCCCCTGGCTCCGCCTCGCCGCCGCCTTCCCGGACGACTCCTCGGCCTCAGCCTCGGCCTCTTCGGCGTCCTCGGCGTCCTCGTCCGCTCCGGAGTCCTCCGGCTCGTCGCGGTCCTCGTCCCAAGCGCGAGGCTCTTCGTCATCCTCCGCGCGCGGCTCCTCGGCCTCGCTCTCCTCGTCGGCCTCCTCGTTCCGCGCGCCGAGATCCGGCGTCGGCACCGCACCCGACAGCCGCTCACGCACCTCGGCGGTGCGTCCGTGCAGCCGGTCGGCGAGCGAGTCGAGCCGGCGCTCGACCAGGGCGCCGGACGCCGCCTGGCCGACGCCGCGCAGATCCTCGCGCAGCTGGTCCCCGATCTCCTTGAACTGCGGGTTGTTCTGCAGTTGTCCGGACACCAGGTCGGCGACGGCCCGCGGGCTCAGATGCATCCGCTTGCCGGCCACCACGCTGCCGACGGCCAACGCCATTTTCAGTTTCCTCGTCCGTCCGAGGACGTATCCGGCCCCTATCGCGAGGCCCAGTCCCGCTCGGTTCATCATGCCGTCCCGTCGCTGTTCCCGTACCCTGCGCGCAGGCCGATCTCCAGTCGGTCGAGAAGTTCGTCCTCACGGCGGTCGAACTCCTCCTCGTCGATCTCGCCCGCGGTCAACTGCTCCTCCAACCGCGCCAGTTCGGCCCGCACGGCGGCGGGGTCGTAGTAGAGGCGCTCGGCCTCGTGCAGCACCTGTCTGATCACCCATCCGCTGCCGCGCACCGGGGCGAACGGCAGCAGAAGGACCTCTCCGATCAGTCCCACCGGCTCACTCCTTCATCGCTCCGCCGCCGGACATCGCGTCCGCGGGCTCGGCGGGGCCGGGCTCGACGAAGCTGTACGGCGGCAGCGGGCCGTTGACGCGCAGGTCCAGGTGCGGATGGTCCGCGCGGAGCTGCTCGACGGCACTCATGAACGTCTCGACCGAGTCGCGGTCGACCAGGAACGACACGTTGGCGAGCCAGCCGGTGGAGTCCGGGCCCTGGCTGACCGCCGCCGCGGCCGGTTCCAGGATGTGCTGCACCTCGGTCGCGTCCTCGGCCTCCTGGGCCTTGACCGCGGCGACCACCATCTCGCCGAGCCGGAGCCGCTGCTCGTAGGAGCCGCCGCCGGCCTGCCGGTTGGCCTCCGTCATGGCCCGGATCTCCGGGTTCTCGGCCAGCACCCGGTGCAGCACCGCCTCCTCGGCGTGCGTGGCCTTCACGTTGTACTCGACCTTGCCGTCCAGGGCCGTGAGCCGCTCCTTGTAGTGCTCGGCGCGTTCGGTGAGGACCGAGGTGACCGTGTCGTCGTCGGGGGCGACGCTGCCGAACCGCATGGGCAGGACACAGCCGCCGGCGCCCGCCTCGGCGAGCACGTTCGAGTGGGCGAGCAGTTCCCTGCGCTTGGGACGCAGGTCTTCCGGGGCGTCGCTGACGAGGGCGGCGAGGTCACCCGCCTTCAGGACCCGCACGGGGCGCGACGGCTCGCCCACACCGCCGAAGTCCTTCGGAAGGGCGGGATGCGAGCTCGCGGTGATGCCGTACACGTACGTGCTCACTCCTGCTCCTCCTTCCTGCGCGTCGTGGTGGACTTGCGGGGGCGGGCCTTGGGCTCGCGCTCGCCTTCGTCACGCGCCTGCTTGAAGGCGTCCGAGATGGTCTCGGCGGCGCCGGACAGGGCCCCCTTGGACTTGCCGCGCGCGCCGGACTCGGTGATCTCGCCGACCATGTCGGGCAGACCGGGGCTCTTGCGCGGCCCGGCCTCGAGGTCGAGCCGGTTGCACGCCTCCGCGAAGCGGAGATAGGTGTCGACGCTGGCGACGACGACACGGACGTCGATCTTCAGGATTTCGATGCCGACCAGGGATACCCGCACGAACGCGTCAATGACGAGCCCCCTGTCGAGTACGAGCTCGAGAACGTCGTAGAGGCCGCTGCTGCCGCCTCCGCCGCCGGTCTGCTGTGCCGGGACAACGGTCATGCCGACCGTTCCTCCTTGTCTCGGGACGGTGGATCGGGAGTGGACGGGCGGCCTACCGGCCGCCTTGCCTGTGTGCGTCGGAGCGCCCACGTTCGTAGCGGCGCACGCGCCGGTAGCCGGTGAGCTCTCCCTCCGGGTCGAGATCGACCTGGTAGCTCGCCATCAGGCTCATCGTGTCGGGGACGCGGGACAGTTCCAGGACCTCTATTTCGAGCGTCCAGCCGTCCTCGGTCTGCTCGAAGGACGTCACTGTCTCCGCGTTCATGCCGGTGAGCTCGGCGAGCTGGGTCCGTGCCTGACGCAGGACCTCCATGGGGGTCGGCCGCTCGTCCGCCCCGCCCGTCTGCCGTCTGGATGACTTGGGTGTGTTCTGTGAATCATTCATGGGCGCCTCCTTCGCCGAGTGGCCTGGAAGGCGCCGGTCAAACCCGCCGCTCGCTTTCTTCGGGCACGCGTTCGGGCGCGCGGTGCTTCTCCAGGCCTGCGGGGCGGCTTTCCGGCACGCGGTGCCTCCTTCAGGCACGCAGTGCGTCGAGCCTGCGCCGGGCCGGTCCGAGGGCGCGTCCCCGGCCCATCAGCCCGGCCCAGGGGTCGGTGCGGGCCTGCTCCACGGCGTCGGCGATGCTCCAGCGCCGGGCGTCCAGCTCCTGGTCGTCCAGATCCGCCCAGGTCAGCGGCGTGGCGACGGGGGCGCCGGGGCGGGCGCGCACGGTGTAGGGCGCGACGGCGGTCTGGGCGTAGGCGTTGCGCTGCACGTCGAGGTAGAGCCGGTCGCCGCGGTCCTTCTTGCGGGCGGCGGTGGTGAGCCGGTCCGGATGGGCCGCCTCGAGCATTCCGGCGACGTCCTTGGCGAACTCCCTTACCTCGTCGAAGTCGTGCTGCCCGTTCAGCGGAACGACGATGTGCAGCCCGCGCGAGCCGGTGGTCATCGGCGCCGAGGGCAGATCCAGCTCGTCGAGGAGCTCGCCGAGAAGTCCGGCGGCCGCCCTGACCTGGGCAAAAGAGTCCTCGGCCGGGTCGAGGTCGAAGACCATCCGGTCGGGCCGGTCGATGCCGTCGGTGCGGGAGAGCCAGCGGTGCACGGTGAGGCAGGCCTGGTCGGCGAGGAAGACGAGGGTGGCGGTGTCGTCGCAGACGGTGTGGCAGACGGTGCCGTCCTCCTTGGGCACCTCGAAGCGGGTGATCCACTCCGGGTAGTGCTCCGGGGTGTTCTTCTGCATGAATCGCGGGCCGTCGAGACCGTCGGGGTGCCGCTCCAGCATCAGCGGGCGGCCCCGCAGGTGCGGCAGCATGAACGCGGCGACGGACCGGTAGTAGTCGACGAGGTCTCCCTTGGTGTACTCCTTGGCGCCTGCGCCGCCGGGGAAGAGCACCTTGTCGACCCGTTTGACCTCGACGGTACGGCGGCCTGCCCGCACCTTCCTGGTATCGCCGCCGCCCGTCACCGTACGACCGCCTCCTCCACCAGCAGCTTCCCCGCGGCCGCGATGGACGCGGCGTCGATGCCCGCGGCGTGCAGCTGCTGGTCCGGGGAGGCCGAGCCCGGCATCCTGCGGACGGCGAGGCGCACCAGGCGCGGCACCGGGCGCCCGTCGAGGAACGCGTCGAGGACGGCGTCGCCGAGGCCGCCCTCCTCGTGGTGGTCCTCCACGGTGAGCAGACAGCCGGTGTCCTCGGCGGCCCGGCGCAGGGTGGCCCGGTCCACGGGCTTGACGGAGTAGAGGTCGACGACCCTGACCTGGATGCCCTCGCGGTCCAGGGCGTCGGCGGCGGCGAGCGCCTCGTGCACGGTGACGCCGGCCGCGACGACGGTCAGCCGGTCGTACGGACTGGAGCGCAGCACCTTGCTGCCGCCGACGGGGAACTCCTCGTCGGGGCCGTAGAGGACCGGGCTCGCGCCGCGCGAGGTGCGCAGATAGCGGATGCCCTGCAGGCCGGCCATGGCGGCGACGAGCTTCGCGGTCTGGTTGGCGTCGCACGGGTACAGCACGGTCGAGCCGTGCACGGCCCGCATCATCGCCAGGTCCTCCAGGCCCATCTGGCTCGGCCCGTCCTGCCCGATCGCGACGCCGGCGTGCGAGCCGACGAGGTTGACGCCGGCCCCGCTGACCGACGCCATGCGCACGAAGTCGTGGGCGCGGGTGAGGAATGCGGCGAAGGTGGAGGCGTAGGGCACCCAGCCGCGTGTCGCGAGCCCCACCGCGGCGGCGACCATCTGCTGCTCGGCGATGTAGCACTCGAAGAACCGGTCGGGGTGCTCCTTGGCGAAGAACTCGGCGCGGGTGGAGTCGCTGACCTCGCCGTCGAGGGCGACGACGTCACCGCGGCAGGTGCCCAGCGCGGCGAGCGCCTCACCGTAGGCGTTGCGCGTGGCCACCTCCTCGCCCTTGTCCCAGCGGGGCAGTTGGAGGTCGCCGACGGGAACGGAGTGCAGCATGCGGGCGGCGGGCGGTTCGTGGACGCTGACGCGGATGTCGCGGGGCCCGCCGAGTTCCGCGATCGCCTCCTCCGGCTCCGGCAGCGGCTTGCCGTGCAGTCCCTCCCGGTCCTGGACGGTCTCGACGCCCTTGCCCTTGAGCGTGCGGGCGAGGATCGCGGTGGGCTGCCCGGTGGTGGACCTGGCCTCCCCGTACGCGCGGTCGATCGCGTCCACGTCGTGCCCGTCGACCTCGACGGTGTGCCAGCCGAAGGCCTGGAAGCGGCGGGCATAGGCGTCGAGATCATGGCCGTGCCGGGTCGGGCCGCGCTGGCCCAGCCGGTTCACGTCGACGATCGCGGTGAGGTTGTCCAGATGCTCGTACGCCGCGTGTTCGGCGGCCTCCCACACGGACCCTTCCGCGAGCTCGCTGTCCCCGCACAGCACCCACACCCGGTACCCGGACCGGTCGAGCCGCTTGCCGGCCAGCGCGATCCCCACCCCGATCGGCAGCCCCTGCCCGAGCGAACCGGTCGCGGTCTCCACCCACGGCAGCCACCGCGGCGTCGGATGCCCTTCGAGCCGGCTGCCGAGCTTGCGGAAGGTGAGCAGCTCACCGTCCTCGATGGCGCCGGCCGCCTTGTAGGCGGAGTACAGCAGGGGCGAGGCGTGTCCTTTGGAGAGGACGAAGCGGTCGTTGCCGGGGTGGGCGGGCCGGTCGAAGTCGTAGCGGAGGTGGTTGGCGAGGAGTACGGCCGTCAGATCGGCGGCGGACATCGACGACGTAGGGTGCCCCGACCCCGCGGCGGCGGAGGCCCGCACGCTGTCCACACGCAACTGCTGGGCGAGCTCGACGAGTTCGGCGGTGTTCATGGGGCTCCTTCCGAGGGGTTGTGGGAGCGGGGTCCGGGGGCTTCGGGGTGCCGTTTGTGGACCGCGGGGGCGTCGGGGGGCGGCTCGTGTGCGGCCCGGAGTTCGTCCCGCGTCACGGGGCCGGGAGGTTCGGGGTGCTTGACGGCGTCGGGGTCCTGGACGGGGTCGGACGGTTCGGCGGCCCTGCGGGTGCCCTGGGGCGTGCCTGTACGACCGCCCGAGCGTGCCGCACCGCCACCCGTGCCCGAGGAGCCGCCACCCGTGCCCGACGCCCAGTGGCCCTTGGTGACGTCGGGGCGCCGGACGGAGATGGGGGCGCCGAAGCGCTTGCTCTCCTGGGCCTCCGTGGCATCAGGGTGCTCGGCGGGACCGGGCGAGGCGAAGCCCTTCGCGGGCCCACCACCGGGTTGACTCTCCACGCGCTCGCCTCCCGACCGGCTTCTGTCGGGCTCCTCGGCCTCCGTCGGCTCAGCCGCCCCCTGACCTGCCTGCGACCGCTTCCCCCCTCCTTTCACCGCGCCGCTCTCCGCGCCCCTCTCCCGGGGCCGCTCCCCCCTCTTCTCCACGCCCTTCTCCGGCCCACCCGGCACCCGCGCCAGCTCCGGCGACGCGGTGTCCAGCGGCACCGACCACTCCCGGACGAGCCCCAACTGCACGGCCTGGCGCGGCAGTACGGCGTCCAGGAACCAGTCGGCGGCGACGCGGATGCGGTTGCCGGGCATCGCGGCGAGGTGGTAGCCGCGGGTGACCGCGCCCGCCGCCACGCCGGACAGCGGCAGGCCGAACGGGTTGGCGGCCGCCTTGACGCCGCCCAGGTCCACGGCGAAGCCCTTGTCGCGGTGGCGGTAGGGGCGCCGCTCACCCATGCCCAGGGACGCGGCGACGTTGTGGGCCACGGCCTTGCCGTGCCGCCAGGCGTGCTGGGCCGTCATCGGCGTGAACTGGCCGGGCTTCTCCAGGTCGGGCACGGCGGCCGCGTCCCCGGCGGCGAACAGCTCGGGCCGGCCGGGGACTTGGAGGTGCGGGTCGACGAGGACGCGGCCTCGTTCCATGGGCAGCCCGAGGGACTCGGCGAGCGGATCCGGCCGTACGCCGACACACCACACCACGGTCCGGGTGTCGACGAACTCGCCGTCGGTCAGCAGGACCCCGCGGTGCGTGGCCTCCTTCACGGAGGTGCCCATCCGCACGTCCACGCCCCGCTGCCGCAGCACCCGGTCGGCGGTGCGGGACAGCCGCTCGTCCAGTTCGGGCAGCACACGGTCGGCGATGTCGAGGAGCAGCCAGCGCGGCCGCATGCCGGCTCGCAGGGGGTGCTTGCGCACCTGGGAGTCGGTGAACAGCTTGCCCTGCGCGGCGACCTCCGTACCGGTGTATCCGGCGCCCACGACGACGAAGGTGCAGCGCGCCCGGCAGCTCTCGGGGTCGTCGGCGGCGGTCGCCAGCTCCACCTGCCGGGTCACGTGGTCGCGCAGGTACAGCGCCTCGGGGAGCCCCCGGAAGCCGTGCGCGTGCTCGGCGACGCCGGGGATGGGCAGCAGCTTGTTGACGCTGCCGGCGGCGAGGATCAGCCGGTCGTAGGGCAGGGTCCCGCCGTCGCCCTCGGGCCCGCTGTAGTGCACGGTGTGCCCGTCGAGGTCGATCGCGTCGGCCTCGCCGAGCACGAGCCGTACGTGGGGCAGGGTGCCGGAGAGCGACACGGTCACCCGGCGCGGTTCGAGGATGCCGGCGGCGACCTGGGGCAGCAGCGGCAGATACAGGAAGTAGTCGGTCGGATTCAGCAGGGTGATGTCGGCCCTGTGCCGGGTGAGCCGGGACAGGGTGCGGGCCGCACGGTACCCGGCGAATCCGGCGCCGACGATCACGATGCGGGGTCGACTCACGGTTGGCCTCCGGCCTGGTTGATGACTCACTCGCTCTTGAGTGCTCGCTGTCGCGTACCTCGGGAGCCTTCCGCGTCCCCCTGGCCAGGACCGCCAAACGTCGGCTCCGGGCAGCGCGGCGTCATGCCACGCCGACCAGGAACAGCCCGGTTTCCCGCCTGGCCGCCGGGTACCCGGAACGGCGACCCCGTCCCCCGCCGCCGACGCGGCACTCCCGGAGGTGTCCCCCGATGCCCGAGTACGGCTACTTCCTGGCGAGCGAGGAGTTCCGTCCCGCCGATCTCGTCGAGCAGGCGAGGATGGCCGAGCAGGCCGGATTCCAGTCGCTGTGGATCTCGGACCACTACCACCCGTGGAACGACGCGCAGGGCGAGAGCCCGTTCGTGTGGTCGGTGATCGGCGCGATCTCGGAGGCGGTCTCGCTGCCCGTCGAGACGGCGGTCACCTGCCCGACCGTGCGCATCCATCCGGCGGTGGTGGCCCAGGCGGCGGCGACCTGCGCGGTGATGACGAACGGCCGCTTCCGGCTCGGCGTCGGCACCGGTGAGGCCCTCAACGAGCACATCCTCGGCCATGTGTGGCCGCCCGCGAGCGTCCGCCTGGAGATGCTGGAAGAGGCGATCCTGATCATGCGCCGGCTGTTCTCCGGCGAGGAGATCAGCCATTACGGCAGCCACTACCGGGTGGAGAACGCCCGCCTGTACACGGTCCCCGACGAGCCGGTCCCGATCGACATCTCCGGCTTCGGCCCGGCGGCGACGGCGCTCGCGGCCCGGGTCGGCGACGGCTACATCACGATGATGCCGGACGAGGAGATGGTGACCCAGTTCCGCAAGGGCGGCGGGCACGGCAAGCCGGTCCTGGGCGGCACGAAGGTCTGCTACGGCACCGACCGCGACGAGGCCGTCCGCACCGTGCGCCGGCTGTGGTCCAACCAGCTGCTGCCCGGCGAGATGGGCCAGATCCTGCCGTCGCCGCGCCATTTCGAGCAGCTGCAACCGCTGATCACCGAGGAGATGGTGCGCGAGAACACGGTGTGCGGGGACGACGCCGACGCGCACGTGTCCGCACTCGACGCCTTCGCCGAGGCGGGCTTCGACCGGATCTACGTCAACCAGATCGGCCCCGACCAGCGCGGCTTCTTCGACTTCTACCGTACGAAGGTGCTGCCGCAGCTGCAGCGGTGACGAGGGGCCGGTCCACCGATGAAACTCCATCTTCCCGTCGTCTCCGTCTACACGGTCCCCACTGACGCGCCCGAGGCGGACGGCACGCTGTCCTGGAACTCCACCACGGTGGTGATCGCCGAGGTGACGGCGGGCGACGCGACCGGCACCGGCTGGACGTACGGCCCGGCGGCGATCGGGGACTTCCTGCGCGACCACCTCGCGCCCCTCGTCGAGGGCCGCAGCGCCCTGGACATCCCGGCCGCGCACGAGGCGATGTCCCGCGCGATCCGCAACGCGGGCCGTCCGGGTGTCGCCGCGTGCGCGATCTCGGCGCTGGACATCGCCCTGTGGGACCTGAAGGCCCGCCTGCTGGAACTGCCCCTGGCCCGGCTCCTGGGCACCTGCCGCGACCGCGTCCCCGTCTACGGCAGCGGCGGCTTCACCACCTACCACGACACCCACCTGGCCGCTCAGTTGAACGGCTGGGTGCACGGCCAGCACATCCCGCGCGTGAAGATCAAGATCGGCGAGGACTGGGGCCGCGAGGTCCTGCGCGATGTCGCCCGGGTCCAGGGCGCGCGCCAAGTGATAGGCGCCGAAGCCGAGTTGTACGTGGACGCCAACGGCGCCTACACCCGTAAGCAGGCCGTCCGCGTCGGCCATGCCCTCGCCGAGCAGGGTGTCGGCTGGTTCGAGGAGCCGGTGTCCTCGGACGACCTGACCGGCCTGCGCCTGGTCCGCGACGCCCTGGTCTGCGACGTCACGGCCGGCGAATACGGCTACGACCTCCCGTACTTCGCCCGCATGATCGCCGCGGGCGCGGTCGACTGCCTCCAGATCGACGCCACGCGCTGCGGCGGCCTCACGGAGTTCCTCCGCGCCGCCGCCCTCGCCCAGGCCCACGGCCTGGAGGTCTCGGCCCACTGCGCCCCGCACGCCCACGCCGCCGTGTGCGCCGCGATCCCCAACCTCCGCCACATCGAGTGGTTCCACGACCACGTCCGCATCGAGGACATGTTCTTCGACGGCGCCCTGGACCCGACGGGCGGCACGATCGCCCCGACGCAGGGGATCGGCCACGGTCTGACACTGCGGGCGGAGGAGGTCCAGGAGTACCGGGTCGCCTAGCGCCTAACGGCGCACCAGGCGGGTCAGCTGTCGTGCGGCCAGCACACCGGCGCCGACCGTGAGTGCCTGTCCCACCCGGCCGCGGTTACGGGAGAGCCACTCCTGTGAACTGCCCGGATGGGACTCCTCGTCGAAACGGCCGTGCGCCCCGAAGTCCCGCCCGTGCGGCCCGTCCGCCGGGGTCCACAGGTTGCCCGGGCCCGCGTGCTCGCCCTCGTCCTGCTGTGCCTCGAAACCGGTCCTCGCCAGGTAGCGGTCCAGCAGCCCGGGAGCGACGGCGTTGGCGATCAGCGTCGCCGCCGTGGACCCCCCGACCCAGTACTCCCGCCGCCGCCCGTGCCCGGCGGCATGCACGATCGCCCGTGCGGCCACCTCCGGCTGATACACCGGCGCCACGGGCCGGGCCCGCCCCGGCAGCCGGTTCAGCACCCAGTCGAACTGCGGGGTGTTGAGGGCGGGGAGCTGCACCATGGTCGTCCGCACCCCGCTCCCCTCGCGCAGCAGCTCGCACCGCAGCGACTCGTTGAACCCCTGGATGGCGTGCTTGGCCCCGCAGTACGCCGACTGCAACGGGATGCCCCGGTAGGCCAGCGCGGATCCGACCTGCACGATGGTCCCCCGGTCACGCGGCAGCATGTGGTGCAGGGCGGCCCGCGTGCCGAACACATAGCCCAGATACGTCACTTCGGTCACCCGCCGGAACTCGTCCGGGGTGATCTCGGTGAACGGCGCGTAGATCCCGGCGAAGGCGTTGTTGACCCAGACGTCGATGCGTCCGAACGCGTCGGCGACCTGCTGAGCCGCGTCGTCGACGGCCTTGGCGTCGGACATGTCCACGCTGACGACCAGGGCCTCACCTCCGGCCCGCTGCACCTCGTCCGCCGCCCCGGCAAGGCCCTCGCGTCCCCGGGCCAGCAGGGCGACCCGGTCGCCCCGCTCGGCGAAGGCCAGGGCCGCGGCCCGGCCCACGCCGCCGCTGGCCCCGGTGACCACGACGGCCCTGCCGTGCCTCGGCAGGGCGCCCTTCCACGGCCTGCGCATCATGCGTCACGCCCGGTGGTGCGGCTGCTCGGGGTCGATGTCACCCGGCGGGGGTTGACGCCCCTCGGAAGGTTCGGCCGTCGCCGCCCCGGGCGTGCCGGGCAACGGGGCGCCGGGTGTACCCATGCCGGTGCCGGGCGGGACGGGCGGAACCGGCGGGTAGGGCATGCCGCCCGGTGCCGCGGCAGGCGCACCGCTGGGGGTGCGTCCGTGGGCCAACTCGGCCGCGTGTTCCGGTGTGGGCCGGGCCGCGGACGGCCGGGCGGCGCCGCGCAGCACGTACGCCACCACGCCGAGGATCACGGCGGTGATCAGCGCGGCGGCCCAGTCCGGCAGCCCGGCGGCGAGGCCGAGCCCCAGGGCGAGCGCGAGGGCCGCGCCCGCGTACAGGGCGACGGCGCCGGACGCGGCGTACAGCGCAGCCCGCCGACGCTGCCTGCGCGTCTGCTCGCGCAGTTCGTCGCGGATGGTCTCGCGCGCCACCTGCGCCAGTTCGTCGACCAGATGCTTGTCCAGATGCTCAAGGTGATCCAAGCGTTCCATGGCCGCCGAGTACCCGTACAGGCGTACGCATAACGGTCCTGCGTCACGGCCCGTACCGGCGCGTAAGCCCGCGGTCCCCGGGTACCCGCCGCCCGCAAGCGCCCTACCCGAGCAACAAGAAGCGAGGAAGAGAAAGAGGATGACCGAACGCACCGACGTCGTGGAGCTGCTCAAGGGGCAGCACACGCGGATCCGGGAGCTGCTCGACGAGGTGGCGGCCACCAAGGGCGACGAGCGGAAGCGCTGCTTCCATGAGCTCGTCCGCCTCCTCGCGGTGCACGAGACCGCGGAGGAAGAGGTCGTCCATCCCTTCGCCCGCCGGCACATCGATGGCGGGGAGCTCGTCGTGAAGGACCGTATCGAGGAGGAGGAGCACGCCAAGCAGGCGCTGGCCCGGCTGGACGACATGGACCCGGACTCACCGGAGTTCCTGGACCAGTTCGCGGCCCTGCGCCAGGACGTGCTGGCGCACGCCGACTCCGAGGAGCGCTACGAGTTCGCGCACTTCAACCGGGTCGCCGACCGCGGCAAGCTGGAGAACCTGGCGCGCGCGGTGCAGGCGGCCGAGGCCCTGGCACCGACCCGCCCGCACCCGGGCACGGACACCGCGCTGAAGAACGTGGCGGTGGGTCCGGTCGCGGCCGTCGTCGACCGTACGCGGGACGTCGTACGCAAGGCCATGGGCTGAACCCCGTGCCACCGCGGCCGGAGTGAGCAGATCGCGTGAAACGATCTCCCACTCCGGCCGCACCCGACTAGGCTTCGTCCGTATGGAGATTCTGGGAGCCACGCTGCGCGTCTGCGTCGACGACCTGGAGACCGCGGTCCCCTTCTACGAACGCCTCGCGGGCGGCACCGCCCTCCGCTTCGAACGCGGCGGTGTCCAAGTGGCGGCCGTCGGCTGCTTCCTGCTGATGAGCGGCCCGGAGGCCGAGCTGGAGGTGCTGCGCAAGGTCGCCGCGACGATCGCCGTGAAGGACGTCGAGGAAGCCCGCCAGGTACTCAGCGAACTGGGCGCGCACATCGTCGCGGGCCCGGTGCCGACGCCGGTGGGCCGCAACCTGATCGCGATGCATCCGGACGGGGCGATCTACGAGTACGTGGACCGTCAGGCCTGATCGAGGGCCGACACGATGATGTCGGTGAACAGCGCGCCGGCCGTGCCCTCAGGGTCCAGGTCGGGGTCGTAGATGGTGACGTTGAGGCCGACGCAGTACGCCGAGCCGAGCAACGGCCGCAGTAGCGCCACGAGTTCCTCGGGGGTCAGCCCCTCCGGATCGGGGCTGTCGACGGCCGGCATGACGGACGGATCGAGGACGTCGGCGTCCAAGTGCACCCAGTATCCGTCCAGTTGAGGAATCTCGAAGGCCTGCCGGGTGACCGAAGCGAGCGCCTCCGCGCCCCATTCGCGCACGTCCCCGACGGTCACGACGGGGATCTTCAGGTCGCCCAGCTCGGCCCGCGATTCCTCGAAGCAGTCGCGGATGCCGAAGTACCGTACGTCCTCGTCCCGCAGGTAGGGCTTGAGTCCCTCCAGGTTCGTCAGGTCCTCCTGCCCGCGCCCGGTGGCCAGGGCGACCTCCTCGCCGCCCGCCGCGCCGATCCGCTCGGAGTTGCCGGGGTGCCGGAAGTCGGGCGAGGCGTCCAGGACGGCCAGCCCGTACCGGCCGATGCGGCGCAGCGCGAGGGCGGCGCCGAGGTTGATGGAGCAGTCGCCGCCCAGCACGACGGGGAAGTCCCCGGCGCGCACATGGTGTTCGATGCGGTCGGCCAGCTTGCGGGTGTAGGAGGCGATGGCGGCCGCGTTGAAGACGCCGTCCCCCTCCTGCCAGTCCCCCCGGTCGTAGCGCGGCGGCACCACCACCCCGCCCTCCAGCGCCCGCAGTCGCTGCACGATCCGCTGTTCCCGCAGGGCGCCGGCGAGCTTGTAGCAGCCGGGCACGGTGCCGGGGGCGGGCGGGCGCAGGCCCAGGTTGGAGGGGGCGTCGAGCACGACGAAATTCCGCATGCGGTTCATCCTCGCCGACGTAGAGTCGGCCCTCAACGCCAATACGGAACGCCGATGCAGTACGCCGGTACACAGGAGCGGGTGGACAGAAGATGAGTGAGCGGCACACCTACCGGGTGATCGTCCGGGGCACCTGGGACGGGCTCACCGACGAGGCCCGGGCGCGGCTGCTCGCCGAGGCGCCCGAACACGGTCTGACCAGCATGCGGTTCTCCGAGGAGGGGTCCCTCTCCTACGAGCCGTCCCCGCTGAAGCACTTCTCGATGCGCTACGTGGTGGTGTCCGACGCGGCGGACGGCGAGGAGATGGCCGGCGCGATCGCCGAGGACCGCGCCGAGACCGCGCTCCGGGAGCGGGGATACGGCTTTCGCGACCTGAGGTCGACGGTCACCGACCTCGACACGATGAAGATCAACCGGAAGTCCGCATCTCGGCGGTGATGGCCCACCGCTCGTGGTCGCGCCAGGCCCCGTCGATGAAGAGCATGCGCGGCGAGAAGCCCTCCAGCCGGAAGCCGCAGGACCGGGCGAGGGCGATCGAGGCGGTGTTGGCGGGCTGGACGTTGATCTCCAGGCGGTGCAGCCGCATCGGGCCGAAGGCATGGCCGACCACCAGGTCGAGGGCCTCCCGCATCAGGCCGCGCCCGGCCGCGTGGGCGAAGGCGCCGTACCCCAGGGCCCCGCTCTGGAAGGCGCCCTCGACGATGTTGTTGATGTTGATGAACCCGGCGATGCCCCCGCCGTCGTCCTTCACGCAGACGAGGAACCCCGCCTTGCTCGGATCCTCGATCAGCCGCCCGGCATAGGCGGCGTACGCCGCGGGGCTCTCCGGCGGGAAGAGCCACGGGTGGTGCAGCGACTTGCTCTCCCGGGCCCGCGCGGTGAACTCGGCGCCGTCCTCGTAGGTGAAGTGGCGTATGCCCACGCGGGGGCCTTCGGCGAAGTAGCGGGACGCGAGGTGGGGCATTGCGCCAGCCTACGACCCGCTATCGGCGCCGGCTCATGAACAGCGCCCCGCACAGTGCGCCGATGACGCCCACGCCGAGCAGGGCCAGCCACAGCGGCATCGTCACCAGGGGGATCAGCAGCCGGATCTCGGTGTCGTCGGTGTTCTCGAAGATGAAGACAAGGGCGATGACGACGAGAACCAGCACGGTGATCCGCCTGGGGGTCAGCCACTCGCTGAGCCGGCGCTGCCTCCCGCTGCCTTTCACGCCGCTCATCTTGGCCTTCGCGGTCATATGACAAGGATGCTCCCGAAGACGCGATCACGCGCGGTGAGCAGCCCGGGGCCGGCTCAGCCGATCACCGGCAGCTGGAGCACCCCCGTCTCCTCGGGCGCGCTGACCACGGTCACCGGCTTGATCCCCCGGTTCCCGAAGTACGCGTCGTCACTCGCCGCGATCACGAACCGCAGCCGGTGCCCCTTCTCGTACCGGTGCACGATCCCCGGCAGGGTCACGGTGAACCTCTTCGTGACGTCGGGCACCCGTACCGGCGCGACCAGCCGGCGCACCAGCGTCTGCGTGCCGTCGGGTGCGACGTCGTACAGCTTGGCGAACAGGACGAGCCTGTCGGCGGCGTCCCCGGAGCGCTGGGTCCGCTCGGCCGTCGGGGAGACGACCTTCAGCGTGGCCCGCGGCGCGCCGACGACGTCCGTGGTGCGGGCGAGCGGCTCGCTGGTCCAGCCGAGGTAGGTGCCCTTGGTGTCGTACGGCGCCCGGTCCGGGATGCCGATGAGTGCGGCGAGCGAGGTCTCCGAGTGGCTCGTGGGGACGAGCCAGTTGGTGTAGGTACGGCTGCCGCGCGCCACCTTGGCGCGGTTGTCGACGAGCTTGCCGTCGCCGGAGAGGTAGAGCGTCCGGCTGAGTGCGGGGACGCGGTCGGCGGTGGCGTAGGTGTGGCTCGGGTCGGTGATCCAGTCGCGGTAGTAGGCGAAGGCCGGTCCGGTGCCGACGTTCTTCTTCCCCAGATAGCGGTCGAACCAGGCGAGAATGCGGCGGCCGACGTAGCTGGTCGCCAAGTTGCCCTGGGCCGGGTTGAGTTCGCCGCTCGCCGGGTCGGTGAGGCCGCCGCTGTGGCCCGAGGACTGCCAGATCATCCTGGTCGGGGTCCCCTGTGCCTTGAGCGTCTTGTACGTCGCCGTCGCCTCGTTGAGGTTGAAGAGGCTGTCGGCCTGGCCCTGGACGAGGAGGGTCGGTGCCTTGACGCGGCTCAGGTACGACACCGGCGAGACGCTGTGCGCGTAGGCGAGCAGCTCGGCCGTCTCCTTGGCCGGATAGCGGCCGGAGTTGAGGGTGCGGACGGTGTCGCAGGCCTTGGTGACGAAGTGGAGGCAGGCGATGTTGTTGATGCGGGAGGGGTCGAGGTTGGGTTCCAGCAGGGGCTGGCCCTCGCCGATGAGGTAGAAGCCGTTGGCCCACTGCCATTTGAAGGCGCCGGGGACGCCCCCGCTGCCGACGGTGTTGTTCGGGTCGAGCGCGTAGGCGAGGTTGTTCCAGGTGATCATCGGCACCAGCGCGTCGACGCGCCGGTCGACGGCCGCCGTGGCCAGCTGGATGGCCCCGCCGTAGGAGCCGCCCACCATGCCGACGCGCGGGTCGCCGGCGGCGTCGAGGGTGACGAAGTCGGCTGTCGTGCCGTCGTCGGCGGCCCGCTTGCCGCCCAGGAAGTCGATCAGTTGCGAGGCGGCGGCGCCGTCGATGGCGGGGTCGTCGAGCGAGATCAGACAGCCGGACTTGCCGAAGCCGAGCCCGGAGTAGACGAGGGAGACGTATCCGCGCTCGGCGAAGGCCTTGCCGGCGGCGTCGGTCGAGCCGTCGGACTTGCTCCCGCCGAAGCCGTTGGTGGTGAGGACGGCCGGTGCGGGGTGGGCGCGGTCCACGCCCGCGGGCCGGTACAGGTCGGCGTCGACGGTGCAGGTGCGCCCGCCCGCCTGGACGGTGAACTTCAGGGCGGTGACGGTGTACTGGCCGGTCGCGGCGGCCGGAGAGGTGAGCGCGAGGGGTGCGGTGAGCGTGGCGCCGAGGACGAGAGCGAGGGCGGCAGACCCTGGGGTTCTGGGCACACGACGGGACACAAAGACCTCCACACTGAGGCACGCTGAAGCACGCTGAGGACAGCCCGGCATACCGACCAGTAAGTACCGGCCGGTTGTCATGGTGTGACACGTGTCAGACCAGGTCAATCACCGAGACGGAGGTTTCTTGACGGAAATTCAGTGAACGGGGGTCAACGGAGGGCGGGCTCGTCGAGGGTCAAAGTCCCTGCTCCGGCGTCGAGTTCGGCGCTCACCCCGAAGGGAATCGTCAACGCCCCTTCACCGTGCCCGAACCCGAACTCCTCCACAACGGGCACGCGGAGGCCACCCAACCGGTCGAGGAACAGCGCGCGCACCCGCTCGTACGGCTCGCACTCCTGCCACGACCCGAGCAGCACGCCCCGCACTCCGTCGAGAAAGCCGGCGCGCAGAAGCTGGGTGAGGTAGCGGTCGAGCCGGTACGTCTCCTCGCCCACGTCCTCCAGGCACAGCAGGCCGCCGCGGGCCGAGGTCCGGGCGTGCGGGGTGCCCGCCTCGGCGGCGAGCAGACTGAGACAGCCGCCGAGGGTGACGCCCCGCGCCCGGCCCGGGACCAGGGCCGATCCGGCGGAGCTGATCGTGCGCACCGACTCCGGCTCGAACAGCGTGGCCTTCAGGTGCTCCTGCGCCCGCGCGTTCTTGATGAAGTCGATGCCCGCCGCCATCGGCCCGTGCAGCGTGACCAGGCCCAGCCGGGTGGCGAACGCCTCGTGCAGCGCGGTGATGTCGCTGAAGCCGAGGAACACCTTGGGTCCGGCCGCGCGCATCGCGTCCCAGTCGAGGAGGTCGACCATGCGCTGCGCTCCGTAGCCGCCCCGGGCGCACAGCACGGCGTCGACGGAACGGTCGCACCAGGCGCCCTGGAGATCGGCGGCCCGGTCGGCGTCCGCGCCCGCCAGGTACGCGAACTCGCGGTGCCGGTCCAGCACATGGGGCGCCACCACCGGGTCGAGGTCCCAGCCGCGCAGCAGGTCGAGCCCGGCCTGCAGCCGCTCCTCGGGCACGGGTCCGCTGGGCGCCACGACGGCCACGCGGGCACCGGGGGCGAGTCGGGAGGGCCGCTGCAGTGGCCGTACGGGATCGTTCACTTGGCGAGCTCCAGTGTCGGGATCGCGGGCGGGTTCAGCCCGAAGACCTGGGCGTACAGCGACAGTTCGGCCTCCAGGGCGCGGATCGTCGTCTCCGCCCGCCGGAATCCGTGGCCCTCCCCCTCGAACGCGATGTAGGCGTGCGGCACCCGGCGTCCCTCCATGGCGGCCAGGAACCGCTCGCACTGGGCGGGCGGGCAGATCACGTCGTCCAGGCCCTGCAGCAGCAGGAAGGGCGCGGTGATGCGGTCGGCGTGCGCGGCCGGCGAGCGCTCGGCGTACCGACCGGGCACCTCGGCGAGCGGTCCGACGAGGCTCTCCAGGTACTGGGACTCGAAGTCGTGGGTCTCGCCCGTGCCCCAGCCGGCCAGATCGAGGACCGGGTAGAGGATCGTGCCGCAGGCGTAGACGTCGGTCGCGGCGAGCGACGCGGCCGCGGTCCAGCCGCCCGCGCTGCCGCCGCGGATGGCGAGCCGGTCGCGGTCGGCGGTGCCCTCGTCGGCGAGGGCGAGCGCGACGGCCGCGCAGTCCTCGACGTCGACCACGCCCCACTGCTCGCGCAGCCGGTTGCGGTACGCCCGGCCGTAGCCGGTGGAGCCGCCGTAGTCGACCTCGGCGATGCCGATGCCGCGGGAGGTGAAGTAGGCGATGGCGAGGTCGAGCACGAGGGGCGCCCGGTCGGTGGGCCCGCCGTGTGCCCAGACGACGTACGGGGGTGGTGTGCCGTCGGGGGCCGTGCAGTCGGGGTTGTGGGGCGGGTAGATGTGCGCGTGGATGTCCTGTCCGGCGGGGCCGGTGAAGGTGCGGATCTGTGGCTCGGGGTAGTAGGCGGGGTCCACCGCGTCGTCGTGCGCCGCGCCGACGACGCGGGCATGACCGGTGCGCTCGTCCAGTTCCACGACCTCGTACGCGCTGCGCGGGCTGGCGCCGACGGCGATCACCCGCTCGCCGTGCGCCGCGAGCGTGGGCGCGAACTCGGTCCAGGGACCCGCCACGTCGACGAGTTCGCCGGATTCGGGATCCAGGATCCCGAGGACCGTCGACCCTCGGCCGTGGACGACGGCGATCAGCCCGCTCTCCAGCGGAGCGAACCAGCGCAGGCCGAGCTTCCACAGGGGTCCGCCGAACTCCTCCTCGCGCGGGCAGACGGGTTCGCCGTCACGGTAGAGGTTCCACCACCCGCTGCCGTCGGCTGTGTACAGAAGACGGTTGTCCGCCGACCAGTCGACCTGGGCGATCGACTCCTCCGGCCCACCGGCGACGGTATGCGGTCGACCGAGCATGCCGTCGGCGCCGACGTCGGCGACCAGCAGCTCCGTCCCGTCCCACGGCATCCGCGGATGGTCCCAGGCGAGCCACGCGGCCCGCCGCCCGTCCGGCGAGATCCGCGCTCCGGTGACGAACCGGTGCCGGGCGTCGCTGAGTTCGCGTACGGCGTCGCGCTCCTCGGCCGCCGAGCCGTCCAGCGGGACGGCGGCCAGGACGCGCCGCACATCGGTGGGCCCGTCTCCCGTGAACTCCTCCAGCACGCACCACACTTCACCGAGTTCGAGCCGCAGCTGCGGCTCCACCCAGCGCAGTCCGCCGCCCACCGGAGAGCGGGGTGTGAGCGGACGCGGCTCGCCGCCCTCCTCGTACCGGTAGAGCCGCTGGTCGGCGAAGTCGACGAAGACGACGAGGGGCCGGCCGTCGGCGACCGCCCCGGCCCATGGCTGTCCGCCGTACTCGACGACCCGGCTGCGCACGTTCCACGGAGCGGGCAGCACCGACGTCTCCGTACCGTCGGCCCGTCGCCGCACCAGTGTGCGCCGCCCGCCCTCCGTGGGCCGGGGCTCGATCCACCACGCCTCGTCACCGACGAACCCCACGTACTCGGGCCGTCCGTCGTGCGCGGCGGCGAGGGCCGCGTCGATGGGCGAGGGCCAGGAACCGTAGGCCAGCGTCCGCACTGTCCGCCTCAACCCCCCTAGGCCGTGCGCAGGAAACGGTCGAGGACACGGACGCCGAAGTGCAGGGCCTCGACGGGCACGCGCTCGTCGACGCCGTGGAACATGGCCCCGTAGTCGTAGCCCTCCGGCAGCTTCAGCGGGGAGAAGCCGTAGCCGGTGATGCCCAGCCGCGAGAACTGCTTGGCGTCGGTGCCGCCGGGCATGCAGTACGGCACGACGTGCCCCTCGGGGGCGAACTCCTCGACGGCGGCGCGCATACGGGCGTACGTCGGCGAGTCCACCGGCGACTGGAGGGCGACCTCGCGGTGGTGGAACTCCCACTCCACGTCCGGTCCGGTGAGCTCGTCGACGGTCGCGCGGAACTCGTCCTCGACGCCGGGGAGATACCGGCCGTCGACGTAGGCCACGGCCTCCCCCGGGATCACGTTGACCTTGTAACCGGCCTCCAGCATGGTCGGGTTGGCGCTGTTGCGGACGGTCGCCTCGACCAGCCTGGCGGCCGGGCCGAGCTTCTCCAGCAGGCCGTCCACGTCGTCCAGGCCGGCGTCGAGGCCGTAGAGCGCGGCGAGTTCGGTGAGGGCGGCGCGGACGGTCGGGGTCAGCCGCAGCGGCCAGTCGTGGGCGCCGATCCGGGTGACGGCCGCGGCGAGGCGGGTGACCGCGTTCTCCCGGTTGGGCCGGGAGCCGTGGGCGGCCCTCCCGCGCGCCGTGAGCTTGAGCCAGCCGGTGCCGCGCTCCCCGGCCGCGATCGGGTAGATCTGCCGCCCGCTGCCGTCGTGGAAGGTGAAGGCCCCCGACTCGCTGATGCCCTCGGTACAGCCCTCGAACAGCCCCGCGTGCCGGTCGGCGAGGAAGCCGGAGCCGTCCTCGGCGCTGGCCTCCTCGTCGGCGGTGAACGCGATCACGACGTCGCGCCGTGGCCGTACGCCTTCGCGGACCCAGCTCCGGACGACGGCGAGGATCATCGCGTCCATGTTCTTCATGTCGACCGCGCCCCGCCCCCACACGACCCCGTCGCGGATCTCCCCGGAGAAGGGGTGCACGCTCCACTCGGCGGCCTGCGCGGGCACCACGTCCAGGTGACCGTGGACGAGCAGCGCGTCCGCCGACGGATCGGTGCCCTCGATCCGGGCGACGACGTTCGTACGGCCCCTGGTGCGCTCCAGCAGGGTGGGCTCAAGGCCCGCCTCGGCCAGCCGTGCGGCGGCGTACTCGGCGGCGGGGCGCTCCTGGCAGTCGCCGCCGCCGCGGTTGGTCGTGTCGATGCGGATGAGGTCGGACGTGAACGTCACGACCTCGTCCAGTGCCTGCCCGTCAGCCATACTGCTCCTCCACCGCGGCCGAGACGATCGTGGTGACCGCCTTGAAGGTACGGATCCCCTCGTACATCGTCTCGCTGGTGTACGCCACTTTGCGCTCACCGATCCGGCCGACACCGGGAACGACGGTGGCGGCCAGGGCGAGGTGCTCGGCGTCGAACTCCAGGGCGAGGGTGAACGGCCCGGCGCCGACCGGCTCGTGCCGGACCGCCAGCGCCGCCGCCTCCTTGGCCGCCGCGCGGATGTCGGCGGCGGTTCTGGCCGGCGTACGGCAGACGGCCGCGTAGCGCGAGACGTGGTCCTTGACGGCGACCTTCAACGCCTCGGGCGCGTATCCGAGCGCGTCCTCGCAGGCCACGTCGTCGCCGGTGACGAGGACGACGGGCACGCCGTACTCGGCGACCACGTGCGCGTTCAGCAGCCCCTCGCTCGCCCGTACGTCGTTCAGCCAGACGCCGGTGATGGAGTTGGCGAGATAGGTGTGCGCGAGGACGCCCTCCATGCCGGCGCCCGCGTGGTAGCCGACGAAGGCGATGCCGTCGACGTCGCCGTGCTGGACGCCCTCGACCATGGACAGCGCCTTGTGCCGGCCGGTGAGCATCTCGGCCCGCTCGTCGAGCCGTTCGAGCAGCAGATTGCGCATCGTCCAGTGCGCCTCGTTGATGAGGACCTCGTCGGCGCCACCGTCGAAGAAACCCAGTACGGCGGCGTCGACGTCCGAGGTGAACATCCCCCGGCACCGCTCCCACTGAGGTGTCCCCGGCAGTACGTCGGCCGGCCAGGTCACGCCGGTGGCACCCTCCATGTCGGCGCTGATGAGGATTTTCACGCGGGTCCGTCCCCTCGCTGGTCTTCAGGCTGGTCGTCCTGCCGGTGACAGCAGTGTGCGACAGCGTGCAGCGGTGGCGGGGATCCTCATGCTGCTTCACGTTACGCGTCGGCCAGGGAACTTCCTACGGGACGGGGAGGCGGGTGAGCATATCTGCGCCCCGCGCGGGGCATCGGACACCGACGCGGGTCAACCGACTTCCAATGCGGCCAGCAGCACGAGCACCAGGGTCGTGGCGCCCAGCAGGCCGTGGGCGACGACCACGGGGACCGGCAGGTGCCGTTCGGGCGGTGCCGTGGCGTCCTGGGTCGCCGGCGGGGCGGCGCGGTGGACGGGCAGCCAGCGGGCGAAGAGGGTGAAGCCGAGCAGGGCGACGGCGACGAGGATTCCGAAGGACGTCCAGGCCAGGCCGTCCTTGTCGGCGGCGAGGTAGACGATCCAGACGACCAGTCCGGCCGCCGCGAGCAGGAAGTGGCCGAAGACGAGCGGGGCCGGGAAGCGGGTCTCCCCGGTCTGCTGCCCGCGCAGGCCGCCCCCCGCGATCCAGCGGAAGAGAAGGACGAAGCCGCCGAGGGCGGTGACCACCCAGGCGACGAGAGCGGCGATCTCCATGTCGGACTCCAGCGGTTGTGACGAGCGGGGTCAGGCGGGTCCGGTGCGGTACCCCTCTGCCTGCACCGACTCGTCGGCGACGCGTACGCCGTAGCGGTAGGCGAGCTTGCCGCCGAGGTAGCCGGACAGGCCGAGGGCAGCGAGCGCGACGGCGGAGAGCGCCAGCTGACCGGCTCCCACCCCCTGCCCCGCCGGGTAGCCGTCGCTCTGCCGCCAGGCGAAGCCGGCCGCGTAGGCGGCGGTGACGGCGAGGTTGAGCGACATGTGCACCACAGCCGTACGGAAGGCCGGGGTGCCGGTGGGGATGGCGAACAGGTCGAGGAAGCCGACACAGGCCGCCACCAGGGCGCCGATCACGCCGATGGCGATCAGCCAGGCGGATCCGTGGGCCAGGAAGCCGGGCCGGTCGACGATCCGGGAGGCGATGTCGAAGACCAGGCTCGACACCCAGGCGCCGATCGGCACGGTGACCAGGATCGGATGGAAGGGATGCCCGTAGGGGCCCGCCAGGGCACCGCTGACCGGCTGCTTCGCCTGATGCTGATCCCGTAGCTCACTGTGCACCGTCATACGGCACCTCACCTGCGAGTTGTTTCACCAACAATTGTTGGTCTTATTGGGGCCGACGGTCAAGACGGCCGACGTCCGGAACAGGTGCCGAGTACCCCCGCAGGCGGTGTCCCTTCGGGGTTACGGTGAGCGCGTGACGTCCGAACCCTCGGCAGCAGCGTCCACGCCTGCGACCGGCGCCGACGCGATGGCCGCGCTCGCCGTCCTGGGCGACGAGTCGCGGCGTCGGCTGCTGGAGTTCGTACGGCGGGCACGGCGGCCGGTGACCCGGGAGGAGGCGTCCGCAGCGGTCGGCATCTCCCGCAAGCTGGCCGCGTTCCACCTGGACAAGCTGGTCGCCTCGGGGTTGCTGCAGGCCCGCCACGACAGACAGGGGCAGCGCCGGGTGGGCCGCGCGCCGAAGGTGTACGAACCGGTTCCGCACACGCTCGCGGTGAGCCTTCCGCCGCGCCGTCAGGATCTGCTGGCCTCGCTCCTGGCCCAGGCGATCATCGCGCAGCGGCCCGGCGAGAGCGCACAGGAGGCTTCCCTGCGCGTCGCCCACGAGCGCGGCGCGGCGCTCGGCGCCGAGGCCCCCGCCGCCGACGTCACCGCGTTCCTGGAGGCCTTCGGCTTCGAGCCGGAGGACGCCGGGAACGGGCGGACCGTGCTGCACAACTGCCCCTTCCACCCCGTCGCCGCCCAGGCACCGCAGCTGGTCTGCGGCATGAACCACGCCTTCCTGCGCGGCTATCTGACCGCCACGGACGCCCGGGACACCACGGCCGTCCTGGCGCCCCGCCCCGGCGCCTGCTGCGTCGAGCTCCGCTCCGGCGGCCCCGGCACGGAGCACGGCGATCCGGCCGAGGGCACGGACACGACCTGCGCCCGCGACGCCTCGTAGGACACCGGACCGGAGAGCTCGGCGGCCGTGCCGGTACGAGCGGTCAGTCGAGCGCGTCGAGGGCGGTGAGGATGTCGGCCGGTTCGGCACGCCGGGTGTAGTCGGCGTCGGCGAAGGCCCAGCGGATGGTGCCGTCGCGGTCGATGACGTAGGTGGCGGGCAGCGGCAGAGTGCGGGCGTGGCCGCCGTTGACGCGCTGGAGGTCGAAGCCGAACCGGTCGTAGACGGCAGCGAGGTCGTCGGGGAGGTCGAAGGCGAGGCCGTACTGCTTGGCGGTGTCGGAGCCGACGTCGCTGAGGACGTCGAAGGCCAGGTCGTGCTTCTCGGTCAGGCTCAGGGACTCGTCGGGGATCTGCGGGGAGACGGCCACGAGGCGGGCCCCGCGGGCGGTGATGGCGTCGTGATGGTGCTGGAGTGCGCGCAGGGCGAGGTTGCAGTACGGGCACCAGGCGCCGCGGTAGAAGGTCAACACGACCGCTCCCCGCTCCAGCAGGTCCTGCAGCGCAACGGTCCGCCCGGTGGCGGAGGGCAGGCTGAAAAGGGGCGCCCGGGCACCCGCGGTCAGGGCACGGCCGGCCTGCCCCGAGTCGGCGAGCTCTTGTGCGGCGCGTTCCATGGTCTCCCGCGCCTCGGCGGGGAGCTGTGGGAAGCGGGACTCGTACAGGGCGCGCAGTTCTGCGGCGAGGGTCATGGGGTGCTCCTCCTGGCGCACGCGGACATGAAAGGGAACGCCTTCAACTCGGAACGAGCGTTCCAAGATGGGCGTGGTCAGCCTAGCGAGGCGCGCGATATCTTGGAACCCTCGTTTCAAGATGGTGGGTGGAGCATGCCGGACATCAAGCACTTCGATCCGGACGCGGCCCTGGAGCAGGTGGTGCGGCTGTTCTGGCGGCAGGGCGTCGCCTCCACCGGGATCCAGGACGTCGTCACCGCGACCGGGCTCAACCGCTCCAGCCTGTACGCCACGTTCGGCGGCAAGCAGGAGCTCTACCTCGCCGCGCTGCGCCGGTACGCCGAGACCCGCTCCCGGCCGGCGTTCCGCCGCCTCGCCGAGGACGGGCGTGGCCTGCCGGCCGTCGCGGAGTTCTTCGCCGGGCTGATCGATGCGCGCTGCTCGGGACCGTACGCACGGTGGGGGTGCATGGTCACCAACGCGCACGCCGGCGCCGAGAACGCCGCGCCGGACGTCCGCCACCTCCTCGACCTGCATCACGACCAGCTTCGGGACGCCCTGCACACCGCGCTCGTGGCAGCGGAGGCGCGGGGCCGGGTGCACCCGGACACCGACCTCGTCACCGCGGCCGAGCTGCTGGCCGTGCTCGCGTACGGCGTGAACCTGCGCTCACGCGCCGGCGCCGATGCCGCGGTGCTGCAGCGCACGGTCACCGCGGCCCTGACGTCGATCGGAGACACGGCCGCCTGATCGCGGCCTGCGCCGTCCTCTCGGCAGGTCTGCGCGTCATCCAGATCCGCGCGTCCAGCGCTCGAGCCGCTGCACAAAAGGGCCGCGGACTCGACGTCGCCGAGGAACCGGACGTGCCCGCCGTGCTGCTACGGCACGGACGGTCATGTGGCCCGGGTCGGTGAGGACCAGCAGGAGCTGCACACGGGTGACGCGTCCCGCGGCCGTACGCCAAAGCCCCGGCGGGCCCGACGGCTCACTGTTTCATGAGGTCACCCACGACCGAAGCGAGGGAGCATGGCCGACGGCATCCCGGACACCCGCCCGCCCGACGGCCTGAAGGCCGATGCGATCGGGTTCGTCGACGCTCTCGTCATCGGGCTCAACTCCACCTCGCCCGCCTACTCGCTGGCCGCGGCCATCGGCCCGGTGGTGGCGCTCGTGGGTGTCCACGCCCCCGGCGTGATGGTCGCGTCGTTCGTGCCGATGCTGCTGATCGCATCGGCGTTCTACCACCTCAACAAGGTCGACCAGGACTGCGGGACGACCTTCTCGTGGGTCACCCGCGCGATGGGCCCGTGGGCCGGATGGCTGGGCGGATGGGCCGTCGCGATGACCGGGGTCCTGGTCGTCGGATCGCTGGCGGACGTCGCCGTGACCTTCGCCCTGCTCGCCGTGGGCCTCGACAGCTGGGCCACCGACGACGTCGTACGCCAGTCGCTCACGGTGCTGCTCATCCTCGTGATGACGGCCTTGTGCGTCATCGGCACGGAGGTGTCGGCCAGGGTGCAGAACGCCCTCATCCTCGCGCAGGTCGCCTGCCTGCTCGCCTTCGCCGTGGTCGCGCTCCGGCGGGTGTACGCCGGCACCGGCACGCTCGGCTCCGTCGACCCGTCGTTCGGCTGGCTGAACCCCTTCGGGGCCGGCGGAGCCGAGCTGACAGCGGGCCTGCTGCTGGGCGTGTTCGTCTACTGGGGCTGGGAGTCGGCGGTGAATCTCACCGAGGAGGTCGAGAACTCCGCCACCGCTCCCGGCAAGGCGGCCGTATGGTCGACGGTCGTGCTCCTGGTGACCTATGTGTCGGTCACCTTCGCGGTCGTGGCCTATGCCGGACCAGGATACCTGGCCGAGAACGCCGGGGAGGAGGAGTTCGTCTTCGCCCTCCTCGCCGGGGAGGCGATGGGCGACTGGGACTGGGTCGTGCTGCTGGCGGTCTCGACGTCCGCGCTGGCATCGACGCAGACGACGATCATCCCCGCCTCGCGCACGGCGCTGTCCATGGCACGCCGGCACGCGCTGCCGGCGCACCTCGCCCACATCCAGGCCCGGTTCCGCACCCCGGATGTGAGTACGTGGTGGGTGGCCGGCATCGCCGTGGCCTGGTACCTCGCCGTCAATCGGATCAGCGCCGACGCCCTCTTCGACTCGCTCACGGCGCTGTCCCTGCTGATCGCGTTCTACTACGCGCTCACGGGCCTCGCGTGTGCCGTCTACTACCGCCGCCATCTGACCGAGAGCCTGCACCACTTCGTCCTCATCGGCCTCGGCCCGCTGGTGGGTGCCGGGCTGCTGGCCTGGCTGCTGGTGGAGTCGGTCTCCGACATGTCCGATCCCGCCAACTCCTACAGCGGCGTCTCGTGGTTCGGCCTCGGCCCGCCCTTGGTCATCGCCATCGGCATCGCCCTCGCGGGGGTGGTCCTCATGGTCGTGCGGCGCCTGGTGTCCCCCGTCTTCTGGGCGGAACGCCCGGGGGTGGTCGACCCCCGTCTCGTGCACGGGGACGAGGGGCCTTGAGGAACCCTCAGGCCTTGTGAATCCGGTCGACCAGGATGCCGATCACCAACGGCCTCCAGGGCCCGTGTCCCGCCGGCACTCTGTCCTCCAGGTCCACCACCCGCCGGTTCAACCCGCCGGCGTCCTACCGATTCCGGGAATCTGTAGCAGGCCGTCGACAGCGCCCACGGGCTCCAGCCCGCCGGCCATCTTCAGCCCCACGTCCGGCTGGACACGATCGACGGACAAGGCGATCGGCCCTCCGACCTGCGAACCCCGTGCCGGAGGGCCGGCGGTGTCACGCCGTCCGGCCCGCCACCACCCACCTCGACGGCAGCTCGATGCGCGTGCCGTCGGGTCCGTACTCCGTGGTGATCAGCGGTAGTTCGCCGCCGGCGAGGACGGTGAGCCCGGCCGCGCGCAGATACTCCGGCACCGCCGCGTCGGCCACCTCGCCGGGTGCGATGCCGTGCCGGAAGACGGGCGCGAGCTTGGGCGGCGGGCCCGCCGGGCTCTGGGCGAGGCCGATCAGGACGGGCTTGGCGGCCTCGGACAGCTCGACGAGGAAGGCCCGGCCGCGTTCCCCGACCAGCGTGGCGATCGCGTCCACCATCAGCTGGCGGTCGTCGGGCTCGGCTTGGTGCAGCACCCCCCGCATATAGACGTTGGCGTCGCCGAGTTCGGCGTGCAGCGTCTCGGCCTCGGTCTTCTCCACGGCGTCGAACAACCGGTACGTCGCCTGCCCGGCGGGGTCGGCGAGCCGGGCGTGGTCGAGGGCGGCGACGGACAGGTCGGTGCCGACGACGCGCGGGAAGCGGTCGGCGAGGAAACGGGTCTGGGTGCCGTTGCCGCAGCCGAGGTCCACCATCGGCAGGCCGGGCTCGGTCAGGTGGGCGTCGAACAGGGCCAGATGGCGGCCGGCGGTCACGGCCGGTTCCGCGTCCCAGAACACCGCCCCCTGTTCCGCGGGGGCCTCCCGCCAGAAGCCCTCCCAGGCGTCCCGGTACCGACTCGTCACGCTCATGACCGACTCCCCAGGGTACGATGCCGACCCGTCGTGAAGTGACGGGCGAGTACGGTTTATCGCGGCCCGGTATCGGCCACAAGCGCGTGGCGCGTTCCTTCACTCCGCATTCGATACTCGTACGCCGTCATACGCCCGTAGGGGCACAGGGGCTCAGCGTCGCGGGAGCGTGAGTTCGAACCAGACGGTCTTCCCGGCGCTCGTACGGCTGGTGCCCCACTCACGGGCGAGCGTGCTCACCACGCGCAGCCCGCGGCCGGTCTCGTCGCCGGGACCGGCGTTGAGCAGGGTCGGCAGGTCGTGATCGTCGTCGTCCACCTCGCACAGCAGCGTGTCACCGCGGACGAGGCGCAGTTCGACGGGGCGGCTGAGGGAGTGCCGTACGGCGTTGGTGACGAGCTCGCTGACCATCAGCTCCGCGCCGGCGGCCAGCCTGGCCAGTCCCCAGTCGTGCAGCTGTTCGCGGACGACGGCGCGGGCCCGGCCGACCTCCACCGGGTCGAGGGCCAGCCGCCACTCGGCGACGTCCTCCGGCTCGATGCCGTTGAGGCGGGCCATCAGCAGGGCGACGTCGTCCTTGCGGCCGCCGCGTGTGTTGAGGGCGCGGATGATCGTGTCGCAGGCGTCGTCCATGGACGCGGCCGGGTGGGCGGCGGACTCGCACAGGGTCGCGAGGCCGACACCGATGTCCTCGCCGCGCACCTCGACCAGTCCGTCGGTGCACATCACGATCCGGTCGCCGGGCTCCACGCGCACGCGTACGGCCTCGAAGGGCACCCCGCCGACGCCGATCGGCGCCCCCGTGGGCAGGTCGAGCAGCTCACTGCGCCCGTCCTCGGCGCGGACCAGGACGGGCGGGATGTGACCGGCGTTGGCGATGTGCAGCTCGCTCGCGATGGGGTCGTAGACAGCGTAGAGGCAGGTCGCGAGATAGGTGTCGCCGAGGCGCTGGGCGAGGTCGTCGAGGTTGCGCAGCAGCTGGGCGGGCGGCAGGTCGAGGGCGGCCATGGTCTGCACGGCCGTACGCAACTGGCCCATCATCGCGGCGGAGTTGAGGCCGTGCCCCATGACGTCGCCGACGACGAGGGCGGTGCGGGCGCCCGGCAGTTTGACGGAATCGAACCAGTCGCCGCCGACGCGTCCGAGGAGGGTGCCGGGGAGGTACCGGGTGGCGATGTCGCAGCCCGCCCTGCGCGGCGGGATGTGCGGCAGCATGCTGTCCTGGAGGGTCTCGGCGACCGACTCCTGGTAGGTGTACATGCGCGCGTTGTCGAGGACGAGGCCCGCGCGGGCGGCGAGTTCGGCGCCGGTGACGCGGTCCATGTCGTTGAAGACGGGCCGCTCGGGGTGGCGCAGCAGGATCATGAAGCCGAGCACCACGGTGCGCGCCTTGAGCGGTACGACCAGCATGGAGCGGCCCGTGATGAGGGGCCGGATGTCGCGCTTTTCGAACTGGGAGGCGATGGCGTGGCCCATGTCCTCGCTGATGCGCGGCACGAGGACCGGTTCGCCGGTGGTCATGCACTGGAAGAAGGGCGTGTGCGCCGGGAAGGGCATGGCCTCGCCGACCGGTACGACGTCGTCCCAGCGGCCGGGTTCGTCGGTGTGCTCGACGGCGACCCGGTGCCACATGGTGGTCGTGTCCGGCACACCGTCGGGGAATCCCTCGCCCGCGACGACCTGTTCGCGCAGATAGGTGCCGGCGACATCGGTGAAGCGCGGGACGACGGCCTTGCTGACCTCGATGATGGTCTGCGCCAGGTCGAGGGAGGTGCCGATGCGGCCGCTGACCTCGTTGAGGAACTCCAGGCGTTCGCGGACGGCGGCGTACTCGAGGTCGTCGCCGTCGTCGGCGTACTCGTGCGGTAACGGCAGGCCCTGAGCGGCGGCCCGGGCGGCCCGCTCACGGCGGGCCCTGCGCTCGACGCGCCGGGGCACACCCCAGTCGGGCGTGACGGGCACCCGGTCGTTCTGGCTGAACTCCAGGACGGGATAGCCCAGTTCGAGGACCTGCCCGACGATGCGGGCGCTCTCCTCGACGCTCATGCTGGGCAGGATCTCGGGGAGTTCGCGGGCGAGTTCCTCGGCGCCGGGGAAGTCGGTGTGCAGGGCGAAGCCGGGTGCGACGCGCTCGAAGCGGGCCTCCTCCTCGTGCCCGTCCTGCTGGAGTCCGCCGACATCGGCGCCGAGCACCAGCAGCCGCTCCGGTCCCGGGCCCACCAGCGGGTAGGCCCACCACAGGACGTCGACGCGCTCACGCTCGGGCACGGTCAGGCGGGCGCGGCCCGCGGCCGGGTAGAACAGCCGCCCGTCGAGGGACGATTCGAGGTCGTGGCCGAGACCGTCGTACGCCGCGTAGGCACCGTACGGCGAGACGTCCTCGTCCTCGGGCAGGGCTCCGGAGACGGGCAGCAGATCGACGGCGGGACGCCCTATCGCCTCTTCCTTGGCGGCGCCGAACAGGCGGCGTGCGCCGGAGCTCCAGTGGGAGACCAGGCCCTCGCGGTCCACCACGACGACGGCCAGCGGGATCCGGCCGGTCGCGGCGTGTTCCGTTCCCGCGCCGTCCCTCTCGGTGCCACGGTCCATGGCCCAGGCCCTCTCTCCCCACGGCTCCGCAAGATCTGCCGCCTGCTCCACCGTACGGCTCCTGGCGGAGGTGATGTGCGGCAATACGGGAATTGATGTGACGGCGGCTCAGTCCTCGTGCCCGAGCTGAAGGTCGCGTTCCGTACGGCCTCCTCCGGCGACCTGGAGCACCGTGGCGACCGGCGGGTAGCCCGTGGCGATGACGGTGTACTCGCCGGTGGCCAGGTCGCCGAACCGGAAGGTGCCGTCGGGCCCGGTGGTGAGCGTGTCCAGGACGTTGCCGGCCGCGTCGAGGAGGGTCACGCGCGCGTCCTCGACGGGCCGCCCGCCGCCCGCCCGCACTGTGCCGCGCAGCAGGGCGCCTCCGGCGAGTTCGATGTCCTGGCGGGTCTCGCGGGCCGCCTTCACGGTGACGGGGACGGCGGCCGGGCGGAAGGCCGGGGAGCTCGCGGCGAGGGTGTACTCGCCGGCGACCAGCTCGGTGATGACATAGCCGCCTTCGCGGCCGCTGCGGGTGGTGGCGACGACCTCACCCTGCACGTTGGTGAGCGTGACGGTGGCGTCCACGGGCGCACCGTCCGGGGTGAGCACCTTCCCGGCGAGGCGTCCGGCGCCGCCGAGGACGATGTCCAGTTCGACGGGACGTTCGCCGACGGTCACGGAGACGGCCTGCGGCTGGTGGCCGCCCGCCGCGGCGATCAGCACATACGCCCCCGGGCCCGGTGTGGCCAGCACGTACCGCCCGTCCGCGCCGCTCGCGCCGCGCCCGATCTGCTGCCCGCCGATGTCGATGAGCGTGAGTGCTGCGCGCGGTACGACGGTGCCGTCGGGGTGCTGCACCGCGCCGCGGACGGGGACCGAGCCGGTGTACGGCGAACGGGCGGGCGGGATCGGGGTGTTCACCGGCTCCGATTCCGTTTCCGGGGCCGGGGCGTTGTGGGACACCAGCGGTTTCTCCTTGAGGAAGAAGGCGATGAGCAGGCCGAGGACCAGCACCGGCACCAGGTAGAGGAAGATGCGCGGCATCGCGTCGGCGTAGGCCCGGATGTAGCCGTCGCGCAGGGCCTGGGGCATGGCGTGGACGAGCTGCGGGGTGAGGGACTCGGGGTCGGGCAGTTCGGCGCCCGCGCGCGTGGGCAGCCGTTCGGCGAGCGCGTCCGAGAGCCGCCCGGCGAAGAGGGCGCCGAAGACCGCGGCGCCGACGCTGCCGCCGATCTGCCGGAAGTAGTTGTTGGCGCTGGTGGCGGTGCCGAGGTCGGTGGGGCGCACGGAGTTCTGCACGGCGAGGATCAGCACCGGCATCACCATGCCGATGCCCGCGCCGAGTACGGCCATCCAGAGGCTGTAGTGCAGCCGGGGCGTGTCTGCTTCGAGGCGGGACAGCAGCCACATGCCGACGGCCGAGAGGGCGCTGCCGAGCACGGGGTAGATCTTGTAGCGGCCGGTGAGGCTGATGAGCTGGCCGCAGACGATCGAGGCGCCGACGATGCCGCCCATCATCGGCAGCATCAACAGTCCCGACTCGGTGGCCGTGGCTCCGTCGACCATCTGCAGGTAGGTCGGCAGATAGCTGGCCGCGCCGAAGAGGGCGACGCCGATCACGAGGCCGACGAGGCCGGTGGTGTTGAAGACGGAGTCCCTGAACAGCCGCAGGGGGATGAGGGGTTCGGCGGCGAAGTGCTCGGCGACGAGGAAGAGGACGGTGGCGACGGCCGCTCCGGCGCCGAGGCCGAGGATGACGCGGGAGTCCCAGGCGTACTCGCTGCCGCCCCAACTGGTCAGCAGGACCAGGCAGGTGGAGGCGGCCGCGAGCAGCAGGGAGCCGAGGACGTCGATCCGGGGCCTGGCCCGGGGCTTCGGCAGTTTCAGGACGACGGCGACCACGGCCAGGGTGACGAGGCCGAAGGGGACGTTGATGTAGAAGCACCACCTCCAGGAGAGGTGGTCCGTGAAGTAGCCCCCCAGCAGCGGCCCGGCGACGGAGGCAAGGCCGAACGCGGCGCCGATCAGGCCCATGAAACGGCCGCGCTCCCGGACGGGCACGATGTCGGCGATGATCGCCTGGACGCCGATCAGGAGCCCGCCCGCGCCGACGCCCTGAATCGCGCGGTAGGCGATGAGCTGGTCCATGGTCCCGGCCCGCCCGGCGAGTGCGGAGCCGGCGACGAAGACGACGATCGCGAACTGGAAGACGCCCTTGCGGCCGAGGAGATCGCCGAGTTTGCCGTAGATCGGCAGGCCGATGGTGGCGGTGAGCAGGTAGGCGGTGATCGCCCAGGACATCTTGTCCAGGCCGTGCAGCTCGCCGACGATCTTCGGCAGGGCGGTGGCGACGATCATCTGCTCGAGCGCGGCCAGCAGCAGCGCGAGCATCAGCCCGGCGAAGACCAGCCGCACCCGGCGGGGGCCGAGTGGGGCGGCCTGGACGGGTGCGGGTTCAGGGGTCGGCGGGTGCGGTTCGGCCGGATCGCCCAGCCGTTCGTCCTGCACCAGTGTGGTCCCGCCCACGTGTCCGCTCCCCTCGTCGTACCCGCGCAATTGCCGCGTAAAGCGACAACTGCGAGCAAGCACGACGAGTTACGGCAGACAGGTACGACGCGGGCAGATCCACTCGATCCGGTGAGCAGATCAACGCCCTCCGGACACCTGGGACTTACTTCTCGACCTCGGCGGCGAGCTTGGTGAGCACGGCGTCGTAGATCCGGCCGAGCCCCTTGGGGGCGAAGGTCCGCTCGAAGAAGCCGCCGATACCACCGGCGCCCTGCCAGGTGGTGGTGACGACGACCCGGGACCTGCCCTCACCGGCCGGGGTGACACGCCAGGTGGTGACCATGGAGGAGTTGCGATCCTTCTCGACGAGCTCGCCGTCGGTGGGCTCGCTGACCTCCAGGAGGCAGTCGCGGACCCGCTTGCTGGTGGCCTGGAGCTTCCAATGGACGAGGGTGCCCTCGCCGTCGCCGCCCTCGCGCACCTCGTACTCGCTGAAGTGCTCGGGCAGCAGCTGCTGCCGGGTGCCGCTGTAGTCGGCGAGGGCGTCGAACACCTTCTCCGCGTCCGCCGCGACGACCCGCTCCGTAGTGGCCTCGACCTGCGCCATTGACTTCCTCCAGGACATGGTTTCTCGGGGGTTGGGGCAAGCCAACCACCCCGCTCCCGGACCGCCCAAATCGGGGTCCCGATCGGCTTCCGAAGCGGTCGCACACTGATCGAAAACAGAGCCGGGACAGAGGTCGCACGATCAAGGGAACATGTGTTCTATTCTTGGGTCAGTGCTACCGAGGAGGCGTCATGCGCTGGGAGAACCTCACCCTGGAGTCCGACCACAGCCGGGCCGACGCCGCGCTGTTCGGCGCGGACGCCGTGGTCACCCGCACCTTCGACACGCCCGAGTTCGCCGGGATCACGTTCCACGAGATCCGGGCCCGCTCGATCATCAACCGGGTGCCGGGCGCCTCGCGCATGCCCTTCGAGTGGACGGTCAACCCCTATCGGGGCTGCACGCACGCGTGCGTGTACTGCTTCGCCCGCAAGACCCACAGCTACCTGGACCTCGACACGGGCCTCGGCTTCGACTCCCAGATCGTGGTCAAGGTGAACGCGCCGGAGCTGCTGCGCCGCCAGCTCTCCTCGCGCCGCTGGCAGGGCGAGCACATAGCGATGGGCACGAACGTCGACTGCTACCAGCGCGCGGAGGGCCGCTATCGCCTGATGCCGGGCATCCTCGCCGCACTGCGGGACCACGCCAACCCCTACTCGATCCTGACCAAGGGCACACTGATCCTGCGCGACCTGGACCTGCTGAAGCAGTCCGCCGAGGTGACGGACGTCGGCATCTCGGTCTCCGTCGGCTTCACCGACCGCGAGCTGTGGCGCACCGTGGAGCCGGGCACACCCGCGCCCGAGCGGCGCCTGGACGTCGTACGGACCCTGACCGAGCACGGGCTCGGGTGCGGTGTGCTGATGGCGCCGGTGATTCCGTTCCTGAGCGACCATCCGGCCCAACTGCGGGACACCGTGCGGTCGATCGCCGCGTCCGGGGCCACCTCCGTGACACCGCTGGTGCTGCATCTGCGGCCCGGGGCCCGCGAGTGGTTCATGGCCTGGCTGGGCCACCACCACCCGCATCTGGTGCGCCGTTACGAGCGGCTCTACGCGGACGGCGCCTACGCGCCCAAGTGGTACCAGCGCCGGATCACCCGTCAGGTCCACGACCTGGCGCAGGAGTACGGCATCGGTCCCACGCGCGCGGCCATGCCCCGGCGGGTCCCCGAGCCGGAGCCGACCGAGCCCGCGATGACCGAACCCACCCAACTCTCGCTCATTTGACGAGCATGAGAGCGCATATCCGACCCAATCGGGTCAAGTATTAACAGAACGAGTTCTTTCGGGCCCCCTCTCCGGGACGATGCGGCCAGGACCGTGGCACTCGCGGTCCGCGCCCCTCCGTCCTGGGAGGACCCGATGAGAAAACGCGCAGCCGTACTGTGCGGCGCCGCCGCCGTCGTGGCCGGGACCGTGACCGCCGTCCCCGCGGGGGCCGGCACCCCGCACACCGCGGACGTCGCTCACGCCGCACGCCTCACCTGGAAGAAGTGCGGCACCGAGAAGTACCCGACGCTCCAGTGCGCGTCCCTCGAGGTGCCACTCGACCACACTCGCCCGAACGGGCGGCAGATCACACTCGCGCTGTCCCGCGTCCCGCACACCGCCAAGACGTACCAGGGCCCGCTGCTGGTCAACCCCGGCGGCCCCGGCGGCAGCGGGCGCACACTCGCCGGCTTCGTCGCCTCCGCACTCCCCAGAGCAGTGGCGGCCCAGTACGACGTCATCGGATTCGACCCGCGCGGTGTCGGCAAGAGCACCCCCGCCCTCGACTGCGAGCCCGGCTACTTCGCCCCCGTGCGCCCGGACTCCGTGCCCGGCACACCGCGCGTCGAGAAGGCCAACCTCCAGCGCGTCCAGTCCTTCGCGCGGGCCTGTGCCGACAAGTACGCGCGCGTGCTGCCGTACATCAACACGACCAGCGCCGTGCGCGACATGGACCGGATCCGCGCCGCCCTGGGCGCGAAGAAGATCAATTACTTCGGCTACTCGTACGGCACCTATCTCGGCGCGGTCTACGCCAAGCTCTTCCCGGAGCGGGTGCGGCGGGCGGTCCTGGACTCGGTCGTCGACCCGACCGGCGTCTGGCAGGAGGACAACCTCGCGCAGGACGTCGCCTTCAACGACCGCCACCGGGCCTTCCTGGCATGGGTGGCCAAGCACCACACGACGTACAGACTCGGCACCGATCCGGCGAGGGTCGAGGCGAAGTGGTACTCGATGCGGGCGGCCCTGGCCAGGAAGCCGGCCGACGGCAAGGTGGGCGCCTCCGAACTGGAGGACACCTTCCTGCCCGGCGGCTACTACAACGGCTACTGGCCCCAGCTCGCCGAGGCGTTCGCGGCGTACGTGACCGGCAAGGACGCCGATCCGCTGGTCGAGGCGTACGAGGACTTCGGCGCCGCCGACGCGGCCGCCGACAACGGTTACAGCGTCTACGCCTCGGTGCAGTGCCGTGACGCCGCCTGGCCGCGCGACTGGCGCCAGTGGCGGGCGGACAACTGGGCCGTGTACGCGAAGGCACCGTTCATGACCTGGAACAACGCCTGGTACAACGCGCCGTGCGCGTTCTGGCCGACGTCGTCGCTCGACTCGGTGGACGTCGGCAACGGCAAGCTGCCGCCGATGCTGCTGTTCCAGGCGACCGACGACGCCGCCACCCCCTACCAGGGCGCCGTCACCGTCCACCGGCAGGTGGCCCGCTCCAGCCTGGTGGTCGAGCGCGGCGGCGGCAACCACGGCATCACGCTGGGCGGGAACACCTGCCTGGACAGGCACCTCACGGCCTACCTCGCCGACGGCACGGTGCCGCGCGGCACGGGCGAGGTCGACGCGGTGTGCGAGGCGCAGCCGGATCCGAAGCCGCGGAACGCCAAGGTCGCGCCGACGGCGCCGCAGGGCGCGGAACTGCACGCGCTGCTGGGCTTCCGCCATTGAGCCCCTGACGGCCCGATCCCTTGCACGCCTGCCCGCCTGACGGCCCGTCGGGGGCGTTGTCAGACCCATGGTCCACCATGGACGCATGAGTGAGCTGACGAGGATCCCCGCCCCCGACGGAGTCGCCCCCGCCGCCCAGTACACGCACGTCGTGCTCGGCACGGGCCGCTTCGTCGCCGTCTCCGGCCAGCTCCCCCTGGACGGGGACGGCAGGCTCGTCGGTGAGGGCGACCCGGCGACCCAGGCCCGCCAGGTCTTCGAGAACCTGAAACGCTGTCTGGCCGCGGCCGGGGCGACCTTCGACGACGTCGTCAAGCTCACCTACTTCGTCACGGACATGACGCACATGCCCGCGATCCGGGAGGCCCGCGCCGAGCACATACCCGACGACCGGCTGCCGGCCGCGTCGGCGGTGCAGGTGGCGGGGCTGGTACGGCCGGAGTTCCTGATGGAGGTGGAGGCGTTCGCGGTGGTGGGCGGATAATGGGGAGGCTGTGCGGGCGGGCGGTGCCTAGGGTGCCGCCATGGACGACGATCGCCTTCTCATCCGCCCCATGGCCCCCGCCGACTGCGAACGCGTGGCCGAGATCCGTGTGCGCGGCTGGCGGAGCGCCTACCAGGGTCTGGTTCCGCGGTCGTACCTCGACGCGATGAGCGGGCCGAGGGACGCCGAGCGGCATCGTGCCCGCTTCGCGCAGGGAGACGGCAGCGTCGTGAACCTCGTCGCGGAGTGGGACGGCGAGATCGCGGGCTGGGCTTGCCACGGGCCGTACCGGGACGGTGAAGTCCGCACCCACGACGCCGAGTTGTACGCCCTGTACGTGGACCCACGGCGGTACGGCACCGGCATCGGGCACGCCCTGTTGCTGGAGGCCCTGTGGAACCGCACGGCCCGCGGCCACGAGCGCATGTACCTGTGGGTCCTCCAAGGCAACGCTCGCGCCCGCCGCTTCTACGAACGGGCGGGCTTCGAGGCCGACGGCGCCGAGGACCCGTTCGAGGTGGACGGCGTCCCGGTTCCCGAAGTGCGGTACGTGCGCACGCTCAACGAGGCCCGGGAATCCCCGCCAGCGCCCGCACCGCTGCCTCCGCGAGGGCCGGGTGGGCCAGGGCCTCGTTGAGGACGCGTCTGGCTCGGGGGTCGCCGAGGGTGCCCAGGCCCTCCACGCAGGCGAGGGCCACTCGGCGGTAGGGGTCGTGGGGCCGCAGGCGTCGCTCCAGGGTGGTGATCAGTGCCGGGACCGCCTCGGGGGCGCCCAGTTCGACCAGGAGCCGGACCGGGTGCAGGGCGTAGGCGACGCGGAGCTCGTTGGTGGCGAGGGCGGCGGCCGCGCGGGCCGTGCGCGGGTCGCCGAGGCGGGCGAGGGCGTGGGCGGCGGAGGCACAGCGCTGGGGGTCGCGGTGGTTCAGGAGGAGGACGAGTGACTCGAAGGCCCGGCGGTCCCCGGCGAGGCCCAGCCGGAACGCGGCCAGCTCCCGGGCCCACAGCGGCTGCCCGGGCGCGGTGAGCACATCCGCCAGTTCGTCGGGGTCCTCGGTCGCGGCGAGGCGGTCGTACGCGGCCGACGCCCCGGACTCCTGCCGTAAGCGCTCCGTGAGTGATCGCAACTCTTCGTCCATGAAGGCGAGCGTAGAGGGGTCCACCGGCGATCGGGACCTACATCACAAACTCGGGGACTGGCGTGCTCGTTACCCACTGGTTAAGCTCATACGAGCGAGTTACCCACTCGCGAACTCCTTGCGGCGGCCTGGTGACGCAGCCGCCGCGAGAAGCAGTCGGTTCGGTACATCGAGTACCGCAGTACGACTCGGCCACGGGACAGGGCCGGTCGGTCATCACCGCTCCTCGGACGTGTGCACGTCCGCAGCGACGGCACCGGGCGTGTGCGCTCGCAGCCCGGCAACACCCGCATTTTCCACCGCATCCGGTGCGCTCCTGGTTCGGCTTCGACTGACGGTCGGGCCCTCTTCGGCGCACCCGGGCGCGCTTCCAGTCGTCACCCTCATTCCTGGAGTCCGCGATGGCCACTCCCCTGTCCGACACCCCTCTGTCCCCGCTCAAGACCGTTGCCGTCGTCGGCCTCGGCACCATGGGCACCGGTATCACCGAGGTCCTGGCCAAGGCCGGCCGCGAGGTCATCGGCATCGACATCAGCGAGGCCGCGGCCGCCAGGTCCGTCGCCGCGCTGGAGGCCTCGACCGCCCGTGCCGTGGAGCGCGGCAAGCTGACCGAACAGGACCGCGCGGACGCCCTCGCCCGCGTCCGCACCTTCACCGACCTCAGGGCCGCGGCCGACGCGGACCTGGTCATCGAGGTGGCTCCGGAGTCGTACGAGATCAAGCAGCAGATCTTCCGCGAGCTGGACGGGATCGTGCGCCCCGAGGCGATCCTGGCCACCGGCACCAACGCCCTCTCGGTCACGCGCCTGGCCGCCGACTCGGCCCGCCCCGAGCGCGTGCTCGGCCTGCACTTCTTCAACCCGGCGCCGGCGATGCGGCTGGTCGAGGTCGTCTCCTCGGTGCTGACCGCCCCCGCCGCGGTCGCCGCGGTCACCGACCTGGCCCTCGAACTGGGCAAGGAGCCCGTGGCGGTCGGCGACCGGCCCGGTTTCGTCGCCGACGGGCTGCTGTTCGGCTACCTCAACCAGGCCGCCGCGATGTACGAGGCGAAGTACGCCTCCCGCGAGGACATCGACGCCGCGATGCGGCTGGGCTGCGGCCTGCCGATGGGCCCGCTGGCGCTGCTCGACCTCATCGGCATCGACACGGCCCGCACGGTCCTGGAGGCCATGTACGCCGAGTCCCGCGACCGGCTGCACGCCCCCGCGCCCATCCTCAAGCAGCTCAGCGAGGCGGGCCTGACGGGCCGCAAGTCGGGCCGTGGCTTCTACACGTACGAGGCACCCGGCAGCGCCACGGTCGTGGCGGACTCCCTGACGCCCGCCTCCGCGGACACCGCGGCCGCCGGCCGTACGGTCCGCTCGGTCGGCGTCGCGGGCTCCGGCACCATGGCGTCCGGGATCGCCGAGGTCTTCGCCAAGGCCGGGTACGAGGTCGTGCTGGCCGCCCGCAGCGAGGAGAAGGCACAGACCGCGAAGGCCCGTATCGGCAAGTCCCTTTCTCGCTCTGTCGACAAGGGGCGGATGACCGCCGAGGCCGCCGCGCAGACCCTGGACCTGATCACTCCGGCGGGTTCCTACGACGCCTTCGCCGACGTCGATCTGGCCGTCGAGGCCGTCGCCGAGGACCTGGAGATCAAGCGGCAGCTCTTCGCGACGCTGGACAAGGTCTGCAAGCCGGGCGCGGTGCTCGCCACGACCACGTCGTCCCTGCCCGTCGTCGCCTGCGCCCGCGCCACCTCGCGTCCGCAGGACGTGATCGGCATGCACTTCTTCAACCCGGCGCCGGCGATGAAGCTGGTCGAGGTCGTCCGTACGGTGCTGACGGCCGACGACGTCCACGCGACGGTCCGCGAGGTCTGCGCGAAGATCAAGAAGCACGCCGTGGACTGCGGTGACCGTGCGGGCTTCATCGTCAACGCGCTGCTGTTCCCGTACCTGAACAACGCGATCAAGATGGTGCAGGAGCACTACGCGTCGCTCGACGACATCGACGCGGCGATGAAGCTGGGCGGCGGCTACCCGATGGGGCCGTTCGAGCTGCTGGACGTCGTCGGGCTCGATGTCTCCCTCGCGATCGAGAAGGTCCTGCACCGCGAGTTCCGGGACCCGGGCCTCGCTCCGGCGCCGCTGCTGGAGCACCTGGTGGCCGCGGGCTGCCTCGGCCGCAAGACCGGCCGCGGCTTCCGCGAATATGCCCGCCGCTGACGGCATCGGCGACTGGTTCAGAGGCGAGGGGGACTGGGGCGGGCTGCTGGACCCCGGCAGCCCTCCCCCGCCCTCCCGGACCGGCACTCCCCCGCCCGCCCGGGGCGGGGGAAACCCCGTACATGCGCAACAAGCTGCGCACATGCAGTACGTTCGGGTCATGTCCCAGCCCGCCAAGTCCTCACGTACACCAGCTACGCCCGATGCGCCGGAAAGTGCCGCAGGCAGTCGCGCGGCGGCCCAGCGGCTCAAGATGCGCCGCGAACTGGCGGCCGCGGCGATGGAGCTGTTCGCGACCAAGGGGTACGAGGCGACCACCGTCGACGAGATCGCGGCCGCGGCCGGGGTCGCCCGCCGCACGTTCTTCCGCCACTTCCGCTCCAAGGAAGAGGCGATCTTCCCGGACCACGACGACACCCTGATCCGCGCCGAGGCGGTGCTCAACGCCGCGCCGGCCCACGAGCATCCGCTCGACACGGTGTGCCGTGGCATCAAGGAAGTCATGCGGATGTACGCGGCCCGGCCGGAGATCTCGGTCGCCCGGTACAAGCTCACGCGCGAGGTGCCCACCCTGCGCGAGGCGGAGATCGCGTCGGTGGCCCGCTACGAGCGCCTCTTCACCCGCTACCTCCTCGGCCACTTCGACGAACACGCGCACGACGACGACGCCAACGACGACCCGCTGCTGGCGGAGGTCGCCGCGTCCGCGGTGGTCACCGCGCACAACCACGTCCTGCGGCGCTGGCTGCGCGCGGGTGGGCAGGGCGACGTGGAGGCGCAGCTCGACCATGCCTTCGCGATCGTGCGCAGGACGTTCGGGTCGGGGATCGGGGCGGGCCGGGAGACCGCGCCGCGCACGGCACCGGCCTCCATCGCCTCGGAGGGCGAGGTGCTGGTGGCGGTGGCCCGCACGGACGCCCCCCTCGACGAGGTGATGCGGACCATCGAGCAGGCGCTGAAGGAGCGGGCGTAGCACGCGACAGCAGGTCGGGGGGCACCGCGGGGGAACCATTTCGCGGGTCCGTCCGTCATCCATGACGAAGCCGGATCTTCACCGTGCGTGATGCGTGACGGAAGTGGGGGGCCATGCAGACCGACGACCCGACCAAGCTGGAAGCCACGCTGGCCGACGGGCGGCGCATGACCCTGTCCCTCCCCGCGACGGACGCGAAGTGGGCCACCGACGGCATCCAGGGCCTGCGCCCCGTCCCGCCGACGCACACGGGCCGCGGGGAGGAGCCTCCCGCCCTCCCCGAAGAGCCCGCCCTGCCCCTGCAGGTGGCCCTGCTCGGCCTGGGGGCCTGAGAGCCGGCCACATCTTTCCGAAACTCCCGGCGTCGCTTGACTGACGTGCGACGCCGGGCAACACCGCGCCCCTGGCACTGCATGCCGACCCGCTTCAAGCCTGGTGGGGCATGTCACGTCTGTCTCGGTCTCCGGCTCCCTCCCCTGCCACCGCCCCATTGCGCCCGATTAGCCCCTACTCACGGGTAGCTTTGATCGATCATCGCTCATTTGTTACGTAAAGATTTCATCTGAGGGCAAGTTCTGGCACTCGGTGCCTTGCCAGGTGACACGCCGTGCCATACGTTGAAAGTGTCCGGGCGGCCGGCGTGCAGAGACCTTTCGTACGCCGGCTGTCCCCGCAAGCCTCTCCCGGGGCCTGCGCGCCCGGCGCCTGCGTCACAGGCAACCTCCCGCGCCACAAAGCGCTGCCGAAGCACCACCCCGCCGAACCGACGGCACTCCTCATCAACCCTCAGCAGCACCGACGTAACCCTCAGCACCCCTCCCTCAGGGTGCGCATCGCCGGAGGCAACACCGTGACCGTGAAGGACATCCTGGACGCGATCCAGTCGAAGGACGCCACGTCCGCCGACTTCGCCGCCATCCCGCTGCCCGAGTCGTACCGCGCGATCACCGTGCACAAGGACGAGACGGAGATGTTCGCGGGCATGACGACCCGCGAGAAGGACCCGCGCAAGTCGATCCACCTGGACGAGGTCCCGCTCCCCGAGCTCGGCCCGGGCGAAGCCCTGGTGGCCGTCATGGCCTCCTCGGTCAACTACAACTCGGTGTGGACGTCGATCTTCGAGCCCCTGTCCACCTTCGGGTTCCTGGAGCGCTACGGCCGCACCAGCGAGCTGGCCAAGCGCCACGACCTGCCGTACCACATCATCGGCTCCGACCTCGCGGGCGTCGTCCTGCGCACCGGCCCCGGCGTCAACGCCTGGCAGCCCGGTGACGAGGTCGTCGCGCACTGTCTGTCCGTCGAGCTGGAGTCCTCCGACGGCCACAACGACACGATGCTCGACCCCGAGCAGCGCATCTGGGGCTTCGAGACCAACTTCGGCGGCCTCGCCGAGATCGCGCTCGTCAAGTCCAACCAGCTGATGCCGAAGCCGGGCCACCTCAGCTGGGAGGAGGCCGCCGCTCCCGGTCTGGTCAACTCCACCGCGTACCGCCAGCTGGTCTCCCGCAACGGCGCCGGCATGAAGCAGGGCGACAACGTCCTGATCTGGGGCGCGAGCGGCGGACTCGGCAGCTACGCCACGCAGTTCGCGCTGGCCGGTGGCGCCAACCCCATCTGTGTCGTGTCCTCGCCGCAGAAGGCGGAGATCTGCCGCTCGATGGGCGCCGAGGCGATCATCGACCGCAACGCCGAGGGCTACAAGTTCTGGAAGGACGAGAACACCCAGGACCCGAAGGAGTGGAAGCGCTTCGGCAAGCGCATCCGCGAACTCACCGGCGGCGAGGACATCGACATCGTCTTCGAGCACCCCGGCCGCGAGACCTTCGGCGCGAGCGTCTTCGTCACGCGCAAGGGCGGCACCATCACCACCTGCGCCTCGACCTCGGGCTACATGCACGAGTACGACAACCGCTACCTGTGGATGTCCCTGAAGCGGATCATCGGCTCGCACTTCGCCAACTACCGCGAGGCCTGGGAGGCCAACCGGCTCATCGCGAAGGGCAAGATCCACCCGACCCTGTCGAAGGTCTACTCCCTGGAGGAGACCGGCCAGGCCGCGTTCGACGTGCACCGCAACCTCCACCAGGGCAAGGTCGGCGTCCTGTGCATGGCGCCCGAGGAGGGCCTGGGCGTGCGCGACGAGGAGATGCGCGCCAAGCACATCGACGCCATCAACCGCTTCCGCAACATCTGAGAGCAGTCGAGGTCATAGATGACTGAGCGTCAGCCTGCCGAAGGCAAGCGGGAGAAGGACCGGCCGTGGCTCATGCGGACCTATGCCGGTCACTCCACGGCCGAGGCGTCCAACGAGCTGTACCGGCGCAACCTCGCCAAGGGCCAGACCGGCCTGTCGGTCGCGTTCGACCTTCCGACGCAGACCGGATACGACTCCGACCACATCCTCGCCCGGGGCGAGGTCGGCCGGGTCGGCGTGCCGGTCGCGCACCTCGGTGACATGCGCCGGCTGTTCCAGGACATCCCCCTGGAGCAGATGAACACCTCGATGACGATCAACGCCACCGCCATGTGGTTGCTGGCGCTCTACCAGGTCGTCGCCGAGGAGCAGGGCGCGGACATCACCAAACTCCAGGGCACGACCCAGAACGACATCGTCAAGGAGTACCTGTCGCGGGGGACCCATGTCTTCCCGCCGGGGCCCTCACTCCGGCTGACGACGGACATGATCGCGTACACGGTCTCCCACATACCGAAGTGGAATCCGATCAACATCTGCAGCTACCACCTGCAGGAGGCGGGCGCCACGCCGGTCCAGGAGATCGCGTACGCGATGTCCACCGCGATCGCGGTTCTCGATGCCGTACGCGATTCAGGGCAGGTCCCCGCCGAGAAGTTCGGGGACGTCGTGGCCCGTATCTCCTTCTTCGTGAACGCGGGCGTCCGCTTCATCGAGGAGATGTGCAAGATGCGGGCGTTCGGGCGGATCTGGGACAAGATCACGCGCGAGCGGTACGGCATCGAGAACCCCAAGCAGCGCCGCTTCCGGTACGGCGTCCAGGTCAACTCCCTCGGTCTGACCGAGGCGCAGCCGGAGAACAACGTCCAGCGGATCGTGCTGGAGATGCTGGCCGTGACGCTGTCGAAGGACGCACGCGCGCGTGCCGTGCAGCTGCCCGCCTGGAACGAGGCGCTGGGCCTGCCCCGCCCCTGGGACCAGCAGTGGTCGCTGCGCATCCAGCAGGTGCTGGCGCACGAGAGCGACCTGCTGGAGTACGAGGACATCTTCGAGGGCTCGCACGTCATCGAGGCGAAGGTGAGCAAGCTCGTCGAGGACTCCCTCGCGGAGATCGAGCGGATCCAGGAGATGGGCGGCGCGATGGCCGCCGTCGAGTCGGGCTACCTCAAGTCGCAGCTCGTCTCCTCGCACGCCGAGCGCCGCGCTCGTATTGAGTCCGGGCAGGAGAAGATCGTCGGCGTCAACATCTTCGAGACGACCGAGCCCAATCCGCTCACCGCCGATCTCGATACAGCCATCCAGACAGTCGATCCAGCTGTCGAGGCCCGAGTCATCGCATCGCTGCAGAACTGGCGCGACACCCGCTACCAGCCGCCCTTCAACCAGTGCAAGGCGCTGGAGAAGCTGAAGGAAGCCGCCAAGGGCACAGCCAACCTCATGGAGGCCACCCTGGAGTGCGCCCGCGCGGGTGTCACGACCGGCGAGTGGGCGGGAGCCCTGCGGGAGGTGTTCGGCGAGTTCCGGGCGCCGACTGGCGTGTCGTCGGCGCCGGTGGCGGTCCCGGCGGAGGAGGGTTCGGCCATGTCCGAGGTCCGCCGCAAGGTCGACCTGACGGCGAAGGACCTCGGCGTCGGCAAGCTCCGCTTCCTGGTCGGCAAGCCCGGTCTGGACGGGCACTCCAACGGCGCCGAGCAGATCGCCGTGCGCGCGCGTGACGCCGGCTTCGAGGTGGTCTACCAGGGCATCCGTCTGACGCCCGAGCAGATCGTGGACGCGGCCCTCGCCGAGGACGTGCACGCGGTGGGCCTGTCCATCCTGTCCGGCTCGCACGCCCAGCTGGTGCCGGACGTGCTGGAACGGCTCCGTGTGGCCGGTGCCACAGATATACCGGTGATCGCCGGTGGCATCATCCCGAATGGTGACGCCGAGCAGCTCAGGGCCGCCGGAGTGGCCGCCGTCTTCACCCCGAAGGACTTCGACATCACCGGAATCATCGGCCGCATCGTCGACGAGATCCGGAAAGCGAACAAGCTCGACCCCCTGGAGGTCCCCGCATGACCACGCCCGCCCCGCAGGTCAACCGCCTTCGCCCGCGGCGCTCCTGCCTCGCCGTGCCGGGAAGCAACCCGCGCTTCCTGGAGAAGGCCCAGGGCCTCCCCGCCGACCAGGTCTTCCTCGACCTGGAGGACGCCTGCGCCCCGCTCGCCAAGCCCGAGGCGCGGCACACCATCGTCAAGTTCCTCAACGAGGGCGACTGGACGGGCAAGACGCGGGTCGTGCGCGTCAACGACTGGACGACCGAGTGGACGTACCGCGATGTCGTGACCGTCGTCGAGGGCGCCGGCCAGAACCTCGACTGCATCATGCTGCCGAAGGTGCAGACCGCCCAGCAGGTCGTCGCCCTCGACCTCCTGCTGACGCAGATCGAGAAGACCATGGGCTTCGAGGTCGGCAAGATCGGCATCGAGGCGCAGATCGAGAACGCCCAGGGCCTGAACAACGTCAACGAGATCGCGACGGCGTCCCAGCGCGTCGAGACGATCATCTTCGGCCCGGCCGACTTCATGGCGTCGATCAACATGAAGTCGCTGGTCGTGGGTGAGCAGCCGCCCGGCTACCCGGCGGACGCCTACCACTACATCCTGATGAAGATCCTGATGGCCGCCCGCGCCAACAACCTCCAGGCGATCGACGGCCCCTACCTGCAGATCCGCAACATCGACGGCTACCGCGAGGTCGCCCAGCGCGCCGCCGCGCTCGGCTTCGACGGCAAGTGGGTGCTCCACCCGGGCCAGGTCGAGGCGTCCAACGAGATCTTCTCGCCCTCGCAGGAGGACTACGACCACGCCGAGCTGATCCTGGACGCGTACGACTACTACACGTCCGAGGCGGGCGGCAAGAAGGGCTCCGCGATGCTCGGCGACGAGATGATCGACGAGGCCAGCCGCAAGATGGCGCTCGTCATCTCCGGCAAGGGCCGCGCCGCCGGCATGCAGCGCACCAGCAAGTTCGAGATCCCGGAGGCCTGAGCGCGATGCAGTTCGGACGCACCTACGAGGAGTTCGAGGTCGGGGCGACGTACAAGCACTGGCCGGGCAAGACGGTCACGGAGTACGACGACCACCTGTTCTGTCTCCTCACCATGAACCACCACCCGCTCCACATGGACACCAACTATGCGGAGAAGACGACGGACTTCGGCAAGAACGTCGTCGTGGGGAACTACATCTACTCCCTGCTGCTCGGCATGAGCGTGCCGGACATCTCCGGCAAGGCGATCGCCAACCTGGAGATCGAGTCGCTCAAGCACGTGGCGCCGACCTTCCACGGCGACACGATCTACGGCGAGACGACCGTGCTCGACAAGTGGCCGTCCAAGTCGAAGAACGACCGCGGCATCGTCTACGTCGAGACCAAGGGCTACAAGCAGGACGGCACGCTGGTCTGCGTGTTCCGCCGCAAGGTCATGGTGCCCACCGAGACCTACATCAAGGAGCGCGGCGGCGAGCAGCCCGGCCGCCCCGAGTTGAAGCAGCAGGAGAAGTAATGGCGCGCCTCGCCCAGACCGCCGGTCTGACGGACATCCAGCAGGAGATCCTCTCCACCGTCCGCGACTTCGTGGACAAGGAGATCATCCCGGTCGCGACCGAGCTGGAGCACCGCGACGAGTACCCGCAGCAGATCGTCGACGGCCTCAAGGAACTGGGCCTCTTCGGCCTGATGATCCCCGAGGAGTACGGCGGTCTGGGCGAGTCCCTCCTCACGTACGCCCTCTGCGTGGAGGAGATCGCCCGCGGCTGGATGTCGGTCTCCGGCATCATCAACACGCACTTCATCGTGGCGTACATGCTCAAGCAGCACGGCACACAGGAGCAGAAGGACCACTTCCTGCCCCGCATGGCGGCCGGCGACATCCGCGGCGCCTTCTCGATGTCGGAGCCGGGCCTCGGCTCCGATGTGTCAGCCATCACGTCGAAGGCGGTGAAGGACGGCGACGAGTACGTCCTGAACGGTCAGAAGATGTGGCTGACGAACGGCGGGACGTCCTCTCTGGTCGCCGTTCTCGTCCGAAGTGACGAAGGACACCCCGAGGGCACCGCGCCCCACAAGTCGATGACGACCTTCCTCGTCGAGAAGGAGCCCGGCTTCGGCGAGGTCCGCCCCGGCCTCACCATCCCCGGGAAGATCGACAAGATGGGCTACAAGGGCGTCGACACGACCGAGCTCATCATGGACGGCCTGCGCATTCCGGCCAATCGCGTGCTCGGCGGCGTCACCGGCCGAGGTTTTTACCAGATGATGGACGGCGTCGAGGTCGGGCGCGTCAATGTGGCGGCGCGTGGCTGTGGTGTCGCTCAGCGTGCCTTCGAACTCGGTGTCCAGTACGCCCAGCAGCGTCACACCTTCGGTAAGCCGATCGCCCAGCACCAGGCCATCCAGTTCAAGCTGGCCGAGATGGCTACCAAGGTCGAGGCCGCGCATGCCATGATGGTGAACGCGGCACGCAAAAAGGACTCCGGGGAACGAAACGACCTTGAGGCCGGTATGGCGAAGTACCTCGCCTCCGAGTACTGCAAGGAGGTCGTGGAGGACGCCTTCCGGATCCACGGCGGCTACGGCTTCTCCAAGGAGTACGAGATCGAGCGCCTCTACCGTGAGGCTCCGATGCTGCTGATCGGTGAAGGTACTGCCGAGATCCAAAAAATGATCATCGGTCGCAGGCTGCTCGAAGAGTATCGATTCCAGGGCTGATTGTCCGGTTACGGGGTGTTTTCTTGGAGAAGAAGATCACACCCCGTCAACACTCTTCGGTAGCCGACTCGGCTTCCTGGCTTGCCCAGTTGTGGCCCGCGACCGGTACGATCCCGGGAAAGCCGCCGTCCCCTGATACCGCGCGGCATCATCCGCTACGAAGGTCATCCATGCCCCACAGCCAAACCTCTGCACCACGCGACAGCCAGGTCGGCGGCGTACGCCTCGCGCGCGGAGCATCGCCGTGGCTTCTCCCGACCGTCGCCACCGCAGCCGTCAGCCTCCTGCGCGCACGCCGCTCCGGTGTCGCCAAGGCCGTCGCCGTGCCCGCCACCGCTCTCGCGGCGGGCATGCTGTGGTTCTTCCGCGACCCCGAGCGCGAGATCGCCCAGGGCCGGGTCATCTCGCCCGCCGACGGTGTGGTGCAGAGCATCATGCCGTGGAAGGACGGCCGCACCCGCGTCGCGATCTTCATGAGCCCGCTCAACGTCCACGTCAACCGTGCGCCGCTCTCCGGCACGGTCACCTCCGTGGAGCACATCCCGGGCGGGTTCGTTCCGGCGTTCAACAAGGAGAGCGAGAACAACGAGCGCGTCGTCTGGCACTTCGACACCGAGCTCGGTGACATCGAGATGATCCAGATCGCCGGCGCGGTGGCCCGCCGCATCGTCCCCTACATCCCGCAGGGCACGAAGGTCGAGCAGGGCGACCGTATCGGTCTGATTCGCTTCGGCTCGCGTGTCGACATCTACCTGCCCGAGGGCGTGGAGGTCGCGGTCGAGGTGGGACAGAAGACCGTGGCTGGGGTGACTCGCATTGACCGTGATTGATCCTGAGACCCAGCCCGGCTGGGTGCCCGAGGCCGACGAGGTCGACGAAGAGGAGGAGATGCCGCTGTCTCTCCGCCTCTCGATAGCGGACACGCTCACCCTCGGCAACGCCACGTGCGGCTTCATGGCGGTGTACTTCACCACCACCGGCATCCTGATCCCGCACCTCACCGGCAGCGAGGAGACCGGCATGGCCCGCCACAGCGCGGCCACCGCGGTCATCCTGATGCTGTGCGCGGCGGTCTTCGACCTGTTCGACGGCCTGGTCGCGAGGAAGCTGCGCTCCTCGCCGATGGGCGCGGAGCTGGACAACCTCTCGGACCTGATCAGCTTCGGCCTGGCGCCGGCGTACTTCGTCCTGGTCTACGGCATGGTCGCCAACGACGCGCATCAGCGGGTGGCGGCGGTGGGGGCAATCGTGGTGCTCCTGGCCGTCGTACTGCGACTGGCGAGATTCTCATGCGTGACGGTCCCGAACGGCATGTTCCAGGGCATGCCCTCGCCGTTCGGGGCGCTGACGGTGGTCTCGATCGTGCTCCTGGAGCTGCCCTTCGTCGCGACGCTGCTGGCGATCCTGGGTACGGCCTGGCTGATGGTGAGCCGCGTCGAGTACCCGAAGCCGCGGGGCCGGCTCGCCGTGGCGATGCTGTCCTGGATCGTCGTGTCCATGGGCCTGCTGGCTGCCTGGGCCTTCGACGCCCCCAGCGGCCAGCTGCTCCTCCAGACCGGCTGCGCGCTGCAGCTGGTGATGGGCGCGGTGATCCCGCTGTTCGCCACGGCCCGCCGGGTGAACAACTTCCGCGACAACCGGCGCGAGGCGCGGGCGGCGCAGTTGCCGTAGCGGTTCTACGACGGTGAAGGGGCCCCGAGCTGATTGGCTCGGGGCCCCTTCGGCGTTGTCGGTGTCACGGGCGCCGTGGCGTTTTCTCGCCCCGCCGCCCCTACCCATTCCCATCCTCCAGGGGCGCTGCCCCTTCGACCCCGCCAGGGGGCTCCGCCCCCTGGACCCCGCTCCTCAAACGCCGGAGAGGCTGACTTACCAGCCCGTCCGGCGTTTGAGGACAAGGCCCCTTCAGGGCCGAAGCGGGGGTCTGGGGGCGGCAGCCCCCAGAGATGGGACGGGTAGGGGCGGCGGGGGCGAGAAAAGCCGGCCTCAGACCAGGAAGTCCCGCGCGATCCGCTCCGCCACCCGCTCCAGAATCGGCCCGGCGTCCGCGATGCACTTCGCCACGTCCGGCTCGACCTCCGTCAGCGGGTAGGCCCGGCGGATCCCGGCCCGGCCCAGCGCCTCCGGCTGAAGCGCGAGGCGGCCGCAGACCGCGACCACCTCCTTGCCGGCCGCGCGGGCGGCGGCTGCCACCCCCGCCGGAGCCTTGCCGTGGAGGGTCTGCTCGTCCAGGGAGCCCTCGCCGGTGATGACGAGATCGGCGCGCTCCAGGGCGGGCGCGAAGCCCAGGACGTCGAGCATGACCTCGATGCCGGGGCGGAAGCGGGCGCCGAGGAGGAGGGCGCCGTAGCCGATTCCGCCCGCGGCGCCGGCGCCGGGTGCGGCGGCGTGCTCGGCGGCCTGGGGGCCCACGGCCTTCTCCAGCACCTTCGCGTAGTGCCCCAGGGCCTTGTCCAGCGTCTCCACGTCGTCCGGCGAGGCGCCCTTCTGCGGGCCGTACACCGCCGGCGCGCCCTTCGGGCCGGTCAGCGGGTTGTCGACGTCGCTCGCCAGGACCAGTTCGGCGGAGGCCAGGCGTGGGTCCAGGTCCGACAGATCCGCCGTGGCCAGGTCGCCCAGGCCGCCGCCGCCCGGAGCCACCGGCTCGCCGTCCGCGTCCAGGAAGCGTGCGCCCAGCGCGGTGAGCATTCCGGCGCCGCCGTCCGTCGTCGCACTGCCGCCGACACCGAAGACGATCGTGCGGGCACCCGCGTCGAGAGCGGCGCGCAGCAGCTCGCCGGAGCCGTACGTGGACGCCGTGAGCGGCGCGAAGACGCCCGCGGGCAGCCGCTGCAGGCCGCTCGCCTCCGCCATCTCCACGACCGCCGTGTCACCGCGCAGCGCGAACGCCGCCGTCACCTCGTCCCCGAGGGGCCCGGCGACCCGTACCTCCCGCCGCTCGAAGCCGGCCGCGACGGCCGCGTCCACGGTCCCGTCGCCGCCGTCGGCCACGGGCATGGCCTCGACGTCGAGGACCGGCACGACCCGGCGCAGACCGGCCGTCACCCGCTCGGCGACCTGCACGGCCGTGAGCGAGCCCTTGAACTTGTCCGCGGCGATGAGCACCCTTCGGGCACCGTTCACTGCAGCGTCCGCCACCTTGTCTTCCCCTTGCTTCCGGGCCCCGCACAGGTCGGGGCCAGTCGCGCCGCTGCGACCTTAACCGGAGGACACCCCTGCCGTCATGCGCTGACCGGCCCCTGAGAACGCCGTACGCGCGCCCTACGAACGTCCTGCGCGCCCCCTGTGCAGACGGCCGAACCCCGCGCGGAAGCCCCCGGAATTGGGTAAACCGGTCCTATGACCCCTGTGGGCACTGAGCCAGAGCTCGCCGACCGCATTCTCGGGGGCTGGCTGGGCCGGATTGCGGGCAACATGCTCGGCAAACCGGTCGAGCAGGGCGACCTGTGGACGCGGGACCGTATCGACCGCTATCTGCGGCAGGCCGCCGCCCTGCCCCTCACCGACTATCTCCCCGAGCCGATCAGCGAGGACGACGGCTTCGAGCTGCGCCCCGAGTGGCGGCAGTGCGTGCGCGGCCGGATCCACGGCAGCTGCCGCGACGACGACGTCGACTACGCGATCCTCGGCCTCGACCTGCTGGAGACGCACGGCTTCGGCTTCAGTACCGAGCAGGTCGGGGACCTGTGGCTGCTGCGGCTGCCGTACCTGCAGACCTTCACGGCGGAACGGGCGGCGTACCGCAACCTCGCGAACGGTCTGAAACCGCCGCTCACCGCGACGTACGACAACCCGTACCAGGAGTGGATCGGCGCCCTCATCCGCGCCGACATCTACGGCTGGACCTGCCCGGGCGCCCCGCGCCGCGCCGCCTCCCTAGCCCGCCGGGACGCGGTGCTGTCGCACACCGGCAACGGCGTGTACGGCGCGATGTGGGCGGCGGCGCTGATCGCGGCGGCGTTCACCGCGTCCACGATCCGCGAGGCCGTCGACGAGGCCCTGGCGGTCATTCCGGCGAGCAGTCGCCTCGCCCGCACCGTACGCCGCGTGGTCTCGCTGCACGACACCCGGATGACCTGGGAGGACACGCTCACCACGGTCGCCGAGGAGACCGCCGGGCTCGGCTGGATCCACACCATCCCGAACGCCGCCGTGCTCACCGCGGGGCTCCTGTACGGCGACGGCGACTTCACCCGCAGCATCACGCTCACCGTGCGCGGCGGCCTGGACACCGACTCCAACGGGGCGACCGCCGGTTCGGTCGCGGGGGTGCTGACGGGGGCGGCGGCGATCCCGGACCAGTGGACCGAGCCGCTGGAGGACACGGTGCGCAGCGCGGTGTTCGGGTTCGACGGGATGCGGATCAGCGAGCTGGCGGAGCGGACCGTGCGGCTGGCGGAGGCAGCGACGCAGGCGGAGGCGGAAGGTCGGTCGGCGGAAGGTCGGGCGGCGGTGCGCCGGGGGGACGCCTCTCTGCGCGGGGCGTGAGCGCGAGGCGCGGCCGTGCGGGCTGGTTACCCTTCCTCAATGACCACCACGCAAGACTTCGCCACGTACATCGCGGGTCTCCCCCGTGTCCTCGCCGGTGCCGCCGCCCTCTTCCGGGACGAGGAGGGCCGCGTGCTGCTCGTGGAGCCCAACTACCGTGAGGGCTGGGCACTTCCGGGCGGCACGATCGAGTCCGACGACGGTGAGACACCGCGGCAGGGCGCGCGCCGCGAGACGGCCGAGGAGATCGGCCTGGACCGGGAGCTCGGCCGGCTGCTCGCGGTGGACTGGGTGCACGGGGCGGGGCGGCCGCCGCTGGTGGCCTATCTGTACGACGGCGGGGTCCTCGGTGAGGACGACTTCAAGGCGATCCGGCTGCAGGAGGAGGAGCTGCTGTCCTGGCGGGTCGTGGCCCCGCAGGACGTGCCGGCGTACCTGCCCGGCTCCCTCGGCCGCCGTGTGCTGGCCGCGCTGGAGGTCCTGGCGGACGGCGGGGGCACGGTGGAGCTGGAGAACGGGCACCGGGTGGGCTGACCGGGCCCGGCCTCAGCCCTCGACGTCCCGCGGCTTCACGTCGGCCACGCGCAGCGCCTCGTCGCGTTCGGCGACACGGGCCTCGGTGCGGTGACCGCGCTCGATGTAGTCGCGGACGACGAGCTCCACGGCGTCCTGCGGGTTGCCCACCCCCGCGAGAACCATGACCTCCACGACGAGTTCGGCATCGAGAGACACGCTGACCTTGGCCATGCGCGGACGCTAGCACGACACCGTCCGTTCGAATATCCACTCGCCGCCCCCAGGACGCCCGTCCTACCCCCGGCAGCATGACCAAGCCCCTCGTCGCCCTGCTCAGCGGCGCCGGTATCTCCACCGAGCAGAGCATGGACGGAAGCAACCTCGCGCCATGGCCGATGACTTAATACAGCGGGCGCACGGGGGTGACTTGGCCAGCACGTCTACACGTATGAGGAACCCGACACCTCGGCATGGAAGGGCAAGCGGGTTCGCATGCCTGACGGCTCGATTGCCTATCGCGTCGTCCGCCCAGTGTCCCAAAGGGCGTTGAAAGACCTCAAGAGTGTGGCGGCACCGAACGGCGAGCGGCTGGACGGCTTGATCGTCTTCGCGCGCTTGCTGGTAACCGTGGCCAACAAGCCGAATGCGGACATCGCCCGACGAGTGCGGCGTAAGCACCTCGCGCGCGTCGCAGCGGGCCGCAGCGCACGCCGGAGTCCAAGAGGCCGCCGCACGGAAGAGAAGCCTCGCGGACCAAGAGCAGCCACCCGGGCAGCGACCCTCGTTCCGGCGGGCAACAGAAGAGTGCGGAGGGAAAAAAACTTGCCGCAGCGAAGTCACATCGATGTCGGGCACGGAAGTCTCCAACGTCAACCGCGTAAGGCGGGGAAATTCGCCGAGCCACTCCCAAGAGCAACGCAGATCCGCTGCGATGCACAGCTGAAGTTCTCGACTGCTTGAAACTACGAAATAGAGGTCGTCCTCCCGTAAATGGGCAATGACTTCTCCAGGCCGGACAGTCGGCAACACCCAACGAGAATCATCAGGGAGGAGCCCCACTCAAGGGGCAGTACCTCTCGATATCCGTTAGCTCTGAGCAGGCCGGCACCCTACGCTCGGCCTATGAACAGGCCTCTCATCGCCATCCTCAGCGGCGCAGGTATCTCCACCGATTCCGGGATCCCTGATTATCGCGGCCCCAACGGACTGTGGCGCAAGGATCCCGAAGCCGAGAAGCTCGTGACGTACGAGTACTACATGGGCGATCCCGAGATCCGGCGGCGCTCGTGGCAGATGCGGCGGAAGAACCGGACGCTGAAGGCCGAGCCGAACGCGGCGCACCTCGCCGTCGCCGAGCTGGAGCGGTCCGGCGTGCCGGTGCGGGTGATCACGCAGAACGTGGACGGGCTGCACCAGCTCGCCGGGATGCCCGCCCGTAAGGTGCTCGAACTGCACGGCACCGCACGGCAGGTGGTGTGCACGAAGTGCCATGCGCGCGGGCCGATGGAGGACGCCCTCGCCCGGGTCGGGGCCGGTGAGGAGGATCCGCCGTGTCTGGAGTGCGGCGGGATCCTGAAGTCGGCGACGGTGATGTTCGGCGAGCGGCTCGACCCGGTGGTCCTCGGTGAGGCAGTCGCGATCACCAAGGCGTGCCAGGTCTTCATCGCAGTCGGCACCAGCCTCCAGGTGCAGCCCGCCGCAGGGCTCGCCGGAGTGGCCGCCGATCGCGGAGCACGGCTGATCATCGTCAACGCCGAGCCGACACCGTACGACGAACTCGCCGACGAGGTGGTGCGGGAGCCCATCGGCACCGCGCTGCCGAAGCTGCTGCGGGAGCTCGCCGGCTAGGCAGAGCTAGGGGCGAATCCCGTCGCAGGCGATGTGCAGGTGCCTCGGGCCACGCAGCACGGCGTTCTCCCGGTACGGGGGCGGGTCCTCGAGGAGACGTGGGTTCTCCAGTCTCCGGGCCAGCTCCGACAGGGCGAACTGGGTCTCCAGGCGGGCGAGCGGTGCGCCGAAGCAGCTGTGGATGCCGCTGCCGAGGCCGAGGTGCTGGATGTCGGGGCGGTCGGGGTCGAAGCGGTCGGGGTCCTCGAAGCGCTGGGGATCTCGGTTGCCCGCCGCGAGGACCAGCCAGAGGGAGGCGCCCTTGGGGATGGTGACTCCGCGGACCTCGATGTCGGCGAGGGGGGTGCGCTGCGGCACCAGCTGGACCGGCGGCTCGAAGCGCAGCAGCTCCTCGACGATGGGCACGGCCAGCCGGGGATCGTCGCGCAGCCGCTGGAGGACGTCGGGATGGCGCAGCAGGGTCAGCATTCCGTTGGTGATGAGGTTGACCGTGGTCTCGTGGCCCGCGATCAGCAGCAACGCGGCGGTGCTGAGCAGTTCCATCGTGGTCATCGGCCCGTCCCCGCCCTTGGCCGTCGCCAGCTGGGAGAGCATGTCCTCCCCGGGGTTCTTGCGGCGCTCCTCGATCAGGCCCGCCAGGTACATGCCCAGTTGCATGCGGGCGTCGTGCGCACCCTTGCCCCGCTCGGTGGGATCCGCGTCCGGGTCGGGGTCCAGGCTCGCGGCGAGGGTGTCCGCCCAGGTGTGGAAGCGCGCCTCGTCCTCGCGCGGCACGCCGAGCAGCCGGCAGATCACGGTCACCGGGAAGGGGTACGAGAACTGTTCGACCAGGTCGATCCGGCCCGGGTCTGCGATGCCGTCGATGAGGCCGGAGACGATGCCGTGAAGCTCCCCGCGCATCCCGTCGACCCGGTGGGGCGAGTGCGGTGGGCCGAAGGGCCGGTTCGTCATGCGGCGCATCCGGTCGTGTTCGGGAGGGTCGAGCCGCAGGAAGCCGGGCGGCAGAGCACTCTCCTCCGGGGCCGGCTCGGCGAGCGGGTCGTGTGCGGTCGAGGCCAGGTTGCGGGCGTCGGAGCTGATGCGGGGATCGTGCAGGAGGCTGCGGATCTCGTAGTAGGTGCTGACGACGTACGGCCCGTCGGCCTCGTGGTGGACCGGCGTCTTGCGCAGCTCTTCGTAGAGCGGGTAGGGATTGGCTCGGTTGGCGTGGTCCAGGATCTGGTGCAGCAGGGATTGCGTCATGGCGAGTCCTAGGGTCCTCGTGGCCGTGCGGGTCAGTGCGCCGGGGTGAAGGTCATCCGGCGTTCGGCCGGCGAGTATCCGCTGACGGTGACGGTGGGGCCGTGGGTGGGGACCGACGGGTCGGGGAAGTCCGCGTCGAGCGGCCGCTGTCCATCGGGGCGCCGGTCGACCGTGGCGAACGGTGGCGGGAACGGCGCGGTGGCCTCGATCAGCTCCTGGTAGAACGGCAGCCACCGGCCCTGGTCGAAGGCGACGGCACCGATGACGCGCCCCTGGTATCCGTAGACGCCGACGAACCGGTGCTCCTTGAGCGAGCCCTGCGCGACGAGGATCTCCGTGCCGAGCGACGGCACCCCGACCGACTTGATGTTGACGCCGAACTGCGAGGACCAGAAGGCCGGCACCTCCATGTGGGGAACGCGGTCGGTGCTCTCGCTGAGCATGTTGTGCGCGGCGATCCGGGCCTGGGTGACGGCGTTGCCCCAGTGCTCCAGGGACAGGAACTGGTAGCCGAACAGGGGGTGCGGGCAGCGGGCGACATCGCCGGCCGCGTAGATGTCGTCGGTGACGATGCCGCGGATGTCGAAAGCACGGCAGCCCGCGTCGCAGGCGATGCCGCGGGGGCCGGCCCCAAGTCCGGAACCCGCGAGCCATTCGGTGTTGCGGGTGGCGCCGAGCGAGACGATCACCACGTCGGTCTCCACGGTGGAGCCGTCGGACAGCTGCGCGGCGCGCACCCGCCCGGCGGCGTCGCCCTCCAGAGCGGTCACCATGACCCCGCACCGCAGGTCCACCCCGTGCTCGCGCTGTATCTCGGCGGCGACCGCGCCGACCACTCCGCCGAGTGCGCCGACCAAGGGTGCCGCGCCGCGTTCGGCGACGGTGACGGGGATGCCGCGTTCGCGGCAGGCGGAGGCGATCTCCGAGCCGGTGAACCCGGCACCGATGACGAGGACCCGCCTGGGGCCGGCGTCGAGCCGACGTGCGAGCGCGGCACTGTCGTCGCGGCCCCGCAGCACGAAGACGCCGTCGAGTTCCGCCTCGGCCTCGTGCGGCCACGGGCGCGCCCGCACGCCGGTGGTGATCAGCAGCCGGTCGTACGGCACCTCGTCGCCGTCGGCCAGCCGCACCCGTCTGGCGGCCATGTCCAGGCCGGTGGCCGCGACGCCGAGACGCCACGTCGCGTCGACGGCGCGGAGCCTGGGCAGCGCGGTGTGCTCGGCCCTGGCCCTGCCCAGCAGCACCTGCTTGGACAGCGGGGGCCGGTCGTACGGCGCGTGCGGCTCGTCGCCGATCACCGTCAGGTCGCCCGCGAAGCCCTTCTCCCGCAGGGTTTCCGCGGCTCGCAGACCCGCCAGCGAGGCGCCGACGACGACGAGGCGGCCATCGCGCCTGAGCCGTTCCAGGGATCCGTCACCGAGCATCGGAGACCGCCTCGGCCGGTACGTCCACGGCATCGACCAGGATGGCCTGGACGGGGCACGCCGCGGCGGCCCGGGCCAGCTGCTCACGCTGTGCCTCGTCGACGTCCGGGTCGTACAGCAGCGCCTCCTCACCGTGCATGGCGAAGACCTCGGGGGCGAGGAACGCGCACTGCATGTACCCCTGACAGCGGTTCAGATCCACGGCAATCCTTACCACGGGATCGGTCCTCTCCAATGGCCCGGTGAACCCCCTTCGACCACTCTGGGTGGCCGGACGGGAAGCGACGACGAGGAGAAGACCGTTCGGGTGAGTGGTGCGGCCCGATCAGGTCCGAGCGGCGGGCCGTGCCGCGGCGGGACGTCGGCCCCGCAGGATGTTCAGGCTGAGGATCAGCGCCCAGGCCGGGAAGACCAGTTCGGACCAGGCCACGTTCGATCCCACCACGAGCAGTGTCAGGCCCGCCAGGTAGCCGAGGACGACGAGCGGGCGCGGGAGGACGCCGAGCCGACGGCCGAGGGTCGAGGTCGTGAGGACGAAGACCGCGGCCATCCGCATGGCGTACGTGGTGAGCAGGGCGTACGCGAAGTCGCGGCCGAAGGGAGAGCCTTGCTGCCCGCTCTCGTCGAGCACGGTCCCGGCCGCCGCGGCGGCGCCGAACAGGGTGGCGACGAAGACCAGGCCGCTGCCCAGGAACACGGTGGACACGAACCGGTCCTCGCCCTCTCCGGCCTGCTCCCGCAGGGCGCCCATGAACCACAGGAACGCGATCCCGGCGAACGGGAGCAGCTCCAGGGCCGTCCGCACGGCACCGCGCCGTCCGGCGTCGACGCTCACGTCGTCCCCGCCGTCGGGCAGAGCGATGCGCACCAGGACGATCGCCGTGGCCATCAGGACCGCGAAGACCACGCCGGCCACCCCGGCGGCCCAGGGGGTCGCGAGGCGCTTGTCCTTCGGTTCCATGGTTTCTCGCTTTCTGCCTGCTGCTCCTTCGTACAGACACCGGCGATCGCGGACCTCGCGCCACCGGGGTCACTCGGGAGGGAGACCGCAGTGCGCCATACAGATGCTTGATCAGGCAGGACGCGGCCGCGGGCCGAAAAGCCACTGCGCGGGCCCGGTGAACGGATCAGAATCCGTGGCATGACTTCTGCCATCCGCCACACGACCATCGACTCCGCCGACGCCTACCGCCTCGCCGGCTTCTGGTCGCAGGTCCTGGGTCTGCCCGTGCACGAGGACGACAGGCCGGGCGACGAGGACGTGCTGATCGAGGGTGCGGGGCTGCTGTTCGTGACCGTCCCCGAGCCGAAGACCGTCAAGAACCGGGTGCACCTGGATCTCCAGCCGCAGGACCGCACCCGGGACGAAGAGGTCGAGCGACTCCTCGCCCTCGGCGCCACCCTGGTCGACGACCGCAGGGCCCCGGACGGCAGGGGCTGGGCGGTCCTGGCCGACCCGGAGGGCAACGAGTTCTGCATGGAGCGGGGTGCGGCGGAGCGGGCGGCCGGCTGAGGCGCCGACGCGCTCGGCACCCGGCGCACTGTTTCGGACCAGGTTCAGAACAGCGCCGTACCGCCCTCGAGGTCCAGCAGGCGCTGCTTGCGGTCCAGGCCGCCGCCGTATCCGGTGAGGCCGCCGTTCGCGCCGACGACGCGGTGGCAGGGGACGATGATGCCGATCGGGTTCCTGCCGTTGGCGAGGCCCACGGCTCGGGAGGCGCCGGAGTTGCCGAGGGCGTCGGCGAGTTGGCCGTAGGAGCGGGTCTCGCCGTAGGGGATCCGGCGGAGCTGGTCCCACACGCGGCGTTGGAACTCGGTGCCGCTCAGGTGCAGTTCGAGGGTGAATTCCTTCAACTCGCCCGCGAAATAAGCGTGCAGTTGGTCGATCACCGCGCCGAAGGGTGTCTCGTCGCGCTCCCCGAAGGTGTCCTCGGGCGGGCGGTGGCGTTGGCCGGTCATGTAGAGGCCGCACAGGACGCCGTCCTCGGCGACGAGGGTGAGCGGGCCGTACGGGCTGTCGATGACGGTGTGCTGTCTCACTGGCTTTTCCTTATACGGGAAGGAAGTTGATCGGGTGGCTGTCCGTCGCCCACAGGTACTGGACGGCGTACGCCCGCCAGGGGCGCCAGGCGGCCGCCCGGGCCGTGAGGGCCGCCGGTGTCGAGGGGAGGCCCAGCTCCTGGGCGGCGCGGCGGATTCCGAGGTCGGTGGGGAGGAAGGCGTCGGGGTCGCCGAGGGCGCGCATCGCGATGACGTCGACCGTCCAGGGGCCGAAGCCGGGGAGGGTCAGGAGCCGGGCACGGGTCTGCGGCCAGTCGCTGTCCGGACCCAGGCGCACTTCGCCGTCGGCGAGTTGGCCGACCAGCGTGGTGAAGGTCGTCCGGCGGGTGCGGGGCATCGCCAGTGACTCCGGGTCCACGGAGGCCAGCGCCTCGGGCGCCGGGAAGAGGTGGGTGAGGCCGCCCTCGGGGTCGTCGATCCGTTCGCCGTGGGCGGTGACCAGGCGGGCGGCGTGCGTGCGGGCCGCCGCTGTGGAGACCTGCTGGCCGAGGACCGCCCGTACGGCGAACTCGGCCTCGTCGACCGTGCGCGGGACCCGGCGGCCGGGTGCCTTGTCGACCAGGGGTGCGAGGAGGGGATCCGTGCGCAGCTGGTCGTCGATCGCGACCGGGTCGGCGTCCAGGTCGAGCATCCGGCGGCACCGGCTGATCGCGACGGTCAGATCGCGCAGGTCGCTGAGGGTGAGGCGGCAGGCGATGTGGTCGGAGCGCGGGGTGAGGGCCACGATGCCGTGGCCGTACGGCAGCCGGAGCGTGCGCCGGTAGGCGCCGTCCCGCCACTCCTCGACCCCGGGGACGGCGGTCGCCGCGAGGTGGCCGAAGAGGTTGTCGGGGTTGAGGGGGGCGCGGAACGGCAGGCGCAGGGTCAGGGCGCCGGCGGTGTTCGCCGAGGTGCCCGGGCGGGGTGCTCGGGCGCGCAGGTCGGTGGGCGACAAGGCGAAGACTTCGCGGACCGTGTCGTTGAAGGCACGGATGGAGGCGAAACCGGCCGCGAAGGCGATGTCCGCCATCGGCAGGGGTGTCGTCTCGATGAGGAGGCGGGCCGCCTGGGCGCGCTGGGCGCGGGCCAGGGCGAGCGGGCCCGCGCCGAGTTCGGCGAGGAGCTGGCGTTCGACCTGCCGGGTGCTGTAGCCGAGCCGGGCGGCGAGGCCCGGCACACCCTCGCGATCCACGACGCCGTCGGCGATCAGCCGCATGGCGCGGGCCACGAGGTCGGCGCGCTGGTTCCACTGCGGGGAGCCGGGGCTGGTGTCCGGGCGGCAGCGCTTGCAGGCCCGGAACCCGGCCTGCTGGCAGGCGGCGGCGCTCGGATAGAACCGCATGTTCCGCGGCTTGGGCGCGACCACCGGACAGCTGGGCCGGCAGTAGATCCCGGTCGTGACGACCGCCGTGAAGAACCAGCCGTCGAAGCGGGCGTCCTTGGACTGGACGGCGCGCACGCAGCGCTCGGTGTCGGTGTGCATCCCCTTCTGCATGCGTCCAGCTTCGACCACGTGCGGGGCGAGGGCTGGCGAGAATCCGACATCAACCTCGGCTGTCCTGGGATCGGGCGGATCACGATCACCGGAAGGTGCCGCACCCCTGCGGGACGCGCAGGCCGCGTATACATGAAGAACCATTCATGTGTTCATGCGCGACGGGTAGGTGACGGCTCATGGGTCATGGAGCCGTCACCGCCGCGCAGGACGCCACCGAGCGCGTACGCCTGGACACGGCCAATGTCGCCAAGGTGGCCACCACCCTCCAGGCCCTCTCCACCCCGTCCCGGCTGCTGATCCTGGCGCGCCTGCGCGAGGGGTCACTGCCGGCCACCGAGTTGGCGGCGGAGGTGGGCATGGAGCAGTCCGCGTGCTCGCACCAGCTGCGGCTGCTGCGCAACCTCGGCCTGGTGGTGGGTGAGCGGCGCGGCCGGTCGGTCGTGTACGCGCTGCACGACCACCATGTCGCCGAGCTGCTCGACCAGGCCGTGTACCACGTCGAGCATCTGCGCCTGGGGGTCAGCGACGCGGCCGAGTGACCGTCCCCGTCAGGACGTTCCCTTCAACTCCTGGACGGTTCCGCCCAGTCGGGGACGGAGTTGCTCCAGCAGCTCGGGTTTCGCGCTGACCACCCAGCGGGTGCCGACGAGGTACTTGCCGCCGTACACGGCCGCCGCGTCCAACCAGGTCAGCTTGTACTTCTCCTGCGGGAACGTGGTGATGAGCCAGTCGCCCTTCTCCGAGTGACAGACGCCCTCGCGCAGTTCGTCCGCCTCGGTCCGGATCTTGACCTTGCAGCCCGCCAGGTCGGCGATGACCTCGACCTTCGCCGGAGCCACGACACCGGCCCGGGTGGCGGACACATGCGTCGGACCGCTCTTCGCGGCGGATCCCTTGTCCTCACCCCCGCCGCACGCCGTGACCAGGAGCAGGAGAACCAGACTGCCTGCCGTCGCGGTGCTTGCCGCGATTCCTCGGTGTGACTGCACGAAGAGTGGTACGGATCGACATCAGCGCCCGTTCACCGGACCGTCGTCGGCAGCCAGCGATCCACGTAGGCCCGCAGCCCCGCCGGCTCGGCACCGCGCGCGACGTAACCGAGGTGGCCGTCGGGGCGTACGAGTCCCTGGGCGACGCCCGGCCAGGGACCACGGTCGTCGAGGCGGTGGACGGTGATCAGTTCGGCCCGTCCCTCCAGGACGGGGGCGAGCCGCTGGTCCGGCCAGAGGTGGGGCGGGCCGGTCAGGAGCAGATGCCAGCCGGGGGCGGCGATCCGCTCCTGGAGCCCGCGCGGCCGGTCGGGCAGCCGGTCACCGGCCCGGGGGCCGCGCCGGGGCGGCCGGGTGCCCGTCGCCGAGACGGGACTGCGGCGGTAGTGGATGCCGAGTTCGGAGACGGCGCGGAAGACCCACCCGCGGGGTGCCGTGGCACGTACCGCCAACGGGGCCAGACGCGGAACGAGTCGGGCGCGGGCGAACCGCAGGACAGGGTTCGGGCTGGTGCCGATGACGAACGCGCGGTCGGTGAACCGCCGTACGTGCCGGCCGACCGGGGCGCGTTCGATGCCGTACGTGTCCAGCAGGTCCTCCGGTGCGGCGCCCCGGCACACCAGGGCCAGCTTCCAGCCCAGGTTGAGGGCGTCCTGGATGCCGGTGTTCATGCCCTGCGCCCCGGCCGGACTGTGGATGTGGGCCGCGTCGCCCGCGAGGAAGAAGGGCCCGGACCGGTATCGGGCGGCACCGCGGTTGTGGAGCCGGAAGTCGGTCATCCAGACGGGATCACGCAGGAGCAGCCCCTTGGCACCGTACCGATCGGCGATCCGCTGCAGCAGCGGCAGGGTCACCTCGCCGTCGGGGGCGTCGGAGGGCCGCATGGCGAGCATCCGCCAAGGCGCCGGCGAACCCAGCGGGAAGAAGAACAGCATGCCGGCACCGGTCATGTACGAGTGCACGGCGCCCGGCTCCAGCCCTTCCACCTCCAGGTCGGCGAGCAGGTACGTCTGCGGGTAGGCATAGCCCTCGAAGCCGATGCCCGCCCGGGCGCGCACCGTGCTGTGGGCGCCGTCGCAGCCGACGACGTAGCGCGCCGCCACCGATTCCTCCGCGCCGTCGCGGCCCCGCAGCCGGCAGACGACGTGCGGCCCCTGCCGCTCCAGCCCGACCAGCTCGATGCCGCGTTCGACCGACACGTCCCGCGCGGTCAGGTGCTCGCCCAGGATGCTCTCCGTCTCGGCCTGCGCGAGGAACAGCAGGAAGGGGTACGGGGTGTCGGGCAGCCCGATGTCGAAGAGCGGTAGCGACACCGTGCGCCGGGCCAGGTGCAGGCGCAGCTGCATCGCGGGATTGCCGCGGGCCACGAGCCGGTCGGTCACGCCGAGGCCCGCCAGCGCCTCCAGAGTGCGGGGCTGGATGCCCAGCGCCCGGGACTCGCGCACGCGGTCGAGGGAACGGTCGACGATGCGGAACTCGCTGCCGTGGGCGCGCAGTTGCGCGGCCAGGGCGAGCCCCGTGGGCCCCGCGCCGACCACCAGCACATCCAGGGGTGCGGTCATGTGTCCACGGTAACCAGCTGCCCGTCCGCTACCGGAGTCGCGCGGCGAACGCCTCGTACGCCCGCTCGTCGAAGAGCACGAACCGCACCTCCTCGACGGCCGTGTCCGCCGCCCGCACCGTCTCCACCGCGATCCGGGCGCCGTCGTCCATGGGCCAGCCGTAGATTCCGGTGGAGATCGCCGGGAAGGCGACCGTCTTCGCGCCCAGCTCGTCGGCCACCCGCAGCGACTCCCGGTAGCAGGAGGCCAGCAGCTCCGAGCGGTCCTCGGTGGCCGACCAGACCGGGCCCACCGTGTGGATCACCCACCGCGCGTCCAGCTTCCCCGCCGTGGTGGCGACCGCCTGGCCGGTGGGCAGGCCCTTGCCGTACCGGGAGGCGCGCAGGGTGCGGCACTCGTCGAGGATCGCGGGGCCGCCGCGGCGGTGGATGGCGCCGTCGACTCCTCCCCCGCCGAGGAGGGAGGAGTTCGCCGCGTTCACGATCGCGTCCGCGCTCTCGCGTGTGATGTCGCCCTGAACGAGTCTGATGGTGGTCATGTCTGCCTCTATAACAGGCATGACCACCGACGACAGCCTCATTCCCAGGCGACGGGCAGTGACCGCACCCCGTGGACCGTGCTCGTCGAGAGGGCGAGCGAGTCGGGCTCGGCCGTCAGGCGCAGGGTGGGGAGCCTGCGGAAGAGGGTGGACAGGCCGAGGCGGAGTTCGGTGCGGGCCAGCGACTGGCCGAGGCACTGATGCAGACCGTGCCCGAAGGCGACGTGGCCGCTCGCGTCGCGGCCGACGTCGAGGGCGTCGGGGTGGGGGTACGCGGCGGGGTCGCGGTTGGCGGCCTGGAGTGCCACGATCACGCCCTCGCCCGCGCGGATGCGGACCCCCGACAGCTCCACGTCCTCCGTGGCGATCCGTCGTATCCCGGAGTGGATGACGGTCAGATGGCGCAGGAGTTCCTCCACGGCATCCGGCCACCGCGACTCGTCGGCGCGCAGGGCGTCGAGCTGGGCGGGGTTCTCCAGCAGGGCCACCACGGCCAGCGGGAACATGTTCGCCGTCGTCTCGTGGCCCGCGATGAGCAGGAGCGAGACCATGCCGGTGGCCTCGTCGAGGGTGGCCTCGCCGGTCGCCACGCGCTCCGTCGCCAGCCGGGAGACGAGGTCGTCGGCGGGCTCGTGCGCCCGCCGCTCGATGAGCGCGCGCAGATAGCCGTAGAGCGCCATGCGGGCGGCCATCGCCTGGGCCGGGTCGCCGGCGACGCTGGTGAGGGCGTTGGACTTGTCACGGAAGAAGCCGTGGTCCTCGTAGGGAACGCCGAGCAGCTCGCAGACGGCGAGCGTGGGCAGGGGCAGTGCGTACGACGCGACCAGGTCCGCCTGTGTCGCTCCGCCGTCCGTCATCGCGTCCAGCAGGTCGTCGCAGATCCGCTGGATCGTGCCCTCCAGCTGCTCGATGCGGCGGAAGGTGAAGTCGGGGATCAGCATGCGGCGCAGCCGGGTGTGGTCCGGCGGGTCCATCTGGTGGAACAGGCCGGGCGCCTGCGGCGGTGCTCCGGGGCGGGTGTGGGGGAAGCCGGGGTGGTTCGCGTCGGCGCTGAACCGCTGGTCGGCGAGAACGGCGCAGGCGTCGGCGTGGCGGGTGATCAGCCACGGGGTGCGGTCGCCCCAGATCGCCACCCGCCTGATCGGCTGCTCGGCCTGCCACTTGGCGTACTCGGGGGCGGGGTCGAGGAGGGGGCGGACCGTGGGGAGGGGCGGGTGGGTCGTCATGGCGCAGTTCCTTCGGTGGACAGGCCCGCTAGGCCGAGCAGCAGGGACTTGACCTCGGTGGCGGCGTAGGCCTCGCGCGCCCGGTCCGGCTCCGAGCACAGCAGTACGGGGCCGTGGTCGGGGTCGGTGGGCAGGCGGCCGTGGCTGCCGCGGACGCCGGACGGGTCGAGGGGGACGGTCTTGAGGCGGTAGCGGAAGCCGAGCTTCTTGCGGGCGACCTGGCCGACGGCGCGCAGCTTCACCGCCGGGACGGTCTCGTCGTAGAGGAGCTCGGCGGGGTCGTAGCCGGGCTTGCGGTGGATCTCCACCTGGCGGGCGAAGTCGGGGGCGCGGTCGTCGTCCAGCCAGTAGTAGTAGGTGAACCAGGCGTCGGGGTCGGCGAGGGCGACGAGTTCGCCGGAGCGCTCGTGGTCCAGGCCGTGGGCCGCCTTGCCTTCGGCGTCCAGCACCTGCTGCACGCCATCGAGTTCACCGATGATCTTCGCGACCGTCGCCGTGTCGGCCGGGTCGCGGACGTAGACGTGGGCGATCTGGTGGTCGGCGACCGCGAAGGCGCGTGAGGTCCACGGGTCGAGGTACTCCATGCCGTCCTGGGTGTACACCTCCAGCAGTCCGGCCCGGCGCAGGGCCCGGTTGATGTCGACGGGGCGGGAGGCGGGCGTGATGCCGTACTCGCTGAGCGCGACGACGGTGGCGCCCTCGCGCAGGAAGTGGTCGATCAACGGGCGCAGCGCGTCGTCCAGCCGGCGGGCGGCGCGGAGGGTCTCCGGTGAGTCGGGGCCGGAGCGCTGGGGCTCGTAGTCCATCTGCGGGATGTAGACGAGCGTGAGGTCGGGGCGGTGCTCGTCGAAGACCTGGCGGGCGGCGGCAAGGATCCACCGGGTGGAGGGCATGCCCGCGTTCGGGCCCCAGTAGGTGAACAGGGGGAACGGGCCGATACGGTCGGTGAGTTCGTCGTGCAGGGACGGCGGCCAGGTGTAGCAGTCGGGTTCCTTGCGGCCGTCGGAGTAGTAGACGGGGCGCGGGGTGACCGTCCAGTCGACGTCGGCGCCCATCGCGTACCACCAGCAGATGTTGGCGACCTTGTAGTCGGGGTGGGTCCTGCGGGCCGTCTCCCAGATCTTCTCGCCGCCGACGAGCGCGTTGTGCTGGCGCCAGAGCAGCACCTCGCCGAGGTCGCGGAAGTACCAGCCGTTCGCCACCGCGCCGTGCGTGGAGGGGGGTTCGCCGGTGAGGAGGGTGGACTGGACGGTGCAGGTGACGGCGGGGAGCACGGTGTCGAGCCGGGCCTGGAAGCCGCGTTCGCCGAGGGCGGCGACGGCGGGCATGTGCTTGAGGAGCTTCGGGGTCAGGCCGACGATGTCGAGTACGACCACGCGGCCGGCTGGAGCGGTCATGAGGGGTCCTCCTTGAGGCCGAGGCCGGTCAACCGGCCGCGGGCCCAGGCGAGTTCGGCGGCGATGCCGCCGGGCAGGTCGGCGGGCGGTTCGGGGAGGACGGACCAGGTGTAGGTCTCGACCTCGATGTGGCCGCAGGCGGCCGAGGTCCCGCCCAGCAGTCCGGCCAGGACCTGGTCGAGCTGTCCGGCGGTCGTACGCAGCGGGGGTTCGGGCGCGGTGTGCAGCGGGGCGTGGAAGTGGACGCGCCAGGGGCCGCCGTCGGCGGGAAGGCCGCCGTCGAGGGCGTCGGGGAGGTCGTCGACGCCGAGGACGTCGCCGTCGGCCGTCGTACGGGTCTGGTGCAGGAACCGGGGTTCGGCGAGCCGGTGCAGCGCCGCGCGGGCGGCGGGGTCGGCCGGGTGCTCGGCCTCCACGGCGCAGGACGCCTGGAGTTTGACGACCGGCAGCCCGGCCTCCGCGAGCCGCCGCAGCGCCTCGGCCGGCCGCTCGAACTGGACGGCGAGATGGCAGGCGTCGAGGCAGATGCCGAGCCGGTCGGGGTCCAGTCCGCCCAGTTCCCGTACCGCCTGGGTGGTGGTCTCGACGACGCACCCCGGTTCCGGTTCGAAGCCGACGCGGATACGGCGGCCCGTCCACGCCTCCAGCGCGGCGAGCCCGGTGGTCAGCCGCTCCAGGGCGTGCCGGGCCTCTTCGGCACAGGCGGGCGTCCACGGGGTGCGCCACGCGAGCGGCAGGGTGGAGACACTGCCGTGGTCGACGTCGTCCGGGAGGAGCGCGGCGAGGACGCGGGCGCAGTCCAGGGTGTACTTCAGCCGGGCCTCGTCGGCCCAGTCGGGTACGTACACGTCCTTCTTGACGATCTCGCGGTGGAACCCGGCGTACGGGAAGGCGTTGAGGGTGACGGTCTCCAGCCCGCGTGCCCGCAGCTCGCTCTTCAGCCGCCCCAACGCGCCTTCGTCCTCGGCGAGTTCGGTGACGACGCCCCGGGCCAGCCACAACCCGATGCCGAGCCGGCCGGCCCCGAGCCGCTCGCGCACGGGCTCGGCGTACTCGGCGAGCTGGGCGATGACACCCTCCAGGTCCTCCGCCTGGTGAACGTTGCTGCAGTAGCCGAGGTGGACGGTCGTTCCGTCCGGATGCAGGAACCGCACGGGACGCTCACGCTCCCCCGCGACGTATGGAGTTGCCCTGGAAGGTGGCTTCCTCGTCCGGCTTGGGTTCCTCCAGGTCCAGCCGCCCGCTCTGGCCGTAGAAGGCGACCGGGTTGCGCCACAGCACCTCGTCGACGGCGTCGTCGCCGAACCCGGCGGCGAGCATCGCGTCAGCCGTCTTCCGGGTCTTGAGCGGGTCCGAACGCCCCCAGTCGGCGGCGGAGTTGACGAGCATCCGGGCCGTCCCGTGCTCCTTGAGGATCTCGACCATCCGGTCCTCGCTCATCTTGGTCTTCGGGTAGACCGAGAACCCGGCCCAGCAGCCGCTGTCGAGCACCATGCCGACGGTGAGCTCGTTGAGGTGGTCGAGGACGACGAGCTCGGGGGCGATGCCGGACTCCCGTACGACGTCCAGGGTGCGCCGGGTGCCGGCCGCCTTGTCGCGGTGCGGGGTGTGCACCAGGGCGGGCAGCTCGTGCTCGACGGCGAGCTGGAGCTGGCGGGCGAGCGCCTCGTCCTCCTGAGGGGTCATCGAGTCGTAGCCGATCTCGCCGACGGCGACGACCCGGTCCTTGGCGAGGTAGCGGTCCAGTTCGTCCAGGACCGGGACGCAGCGCGGGTCGTTCGCCTCCTTCGGGTTGAGCGCGATGGTGCAGAAGTGCTGGATGCCGAACTGGGCGGCGCGGTGCGGCTCCCAGCCCAGCAGCCCGTCGAAGTAGTCGTAGAAGCTCTCCGGCGAGGTGCGGGGCTGGCCCAGCCAGAAGGCGGGCTCGACGACGGCGCGCACTCCGGCGGCGTACATCGCCTCGTAGTCGTCGGTCGTGCGGGAGGTCATGTGGATGTGGGGGTCGAAGATGCGCACGGTCAGCCCTCTTCCTTGAGTACGTCCGTGAGTCGGTCCGTGAGTGCGTGCTGGAGTTCCGGGCCGATGACGTCCGGGAAGGCGCGGACGACCGGCAGGATGTCGTGGGGTACGTCCCGTCCCGCGGCGATCCGCTCGTGGGCGAAGTCGGCGAGCATACGGGCCAGTTCGTGGTCGGCGCGGGTGTCGAGGCCGGTGACGCGGTCGAGCGGGATCTCGCAGAAGACGCACTTCAGTACGGCCTGGCGGTACTCGGCGTCCGGGAGGTGCGCGGCGGCGTACGGACCGAGGGCGGCCTCGATCAGGGTGGTGTCGTTGCCGCGCAGGGTTTCCCGTACGAGGGGCAGCGCGAGGTCGCCCAGGTCAAGCAGCGGCAGGGTGCGCAGGACGGCGCGCTGTTCCGCCGGGTCGCCGTGGCGGTGGAGGCGGACGACCTCGTCGGCGAGGGACGGGCCACGCAGGGGCAGCGCGGTGAGCAGGACGGCGCGGGCCGCCTCGTCGACGGTCCAGTACGCGTCGAGGCGGGCGTGCCCGCAGCGCCTGCGGGCGGCGGGGAAGAGCCGTCGTACGGCGACGGGTTCGGCCGCCACCTCGGCGGCGCTCTCGTCCAGCCAGGTGCGGGCCGTGTCGTCCAGGGCGGCGATCAGGGCGGGGTACGGGTGGAGGGGATCTGCCGGGGCCGTGGGGGACGCGATCATGGCAGCCATGAGGACAACCTCTTGGATGGTGGGCGGAGTTGAGCAGTTGGGGGGACGCGGGCCGGGCCTATGCCGCCGCGGCAGCGCGCAGGAACTCGATCGAGCGGCGGGCGACATCAGGCGCGTCGAGCGAGCCGCCCTGGATCTCCACGGAGACCAGGCCGCGGTGTCCGAGCCCGCGCAGGGCGGCGAGCACGGGCGGGAAGTCGATCTCGCCGGCCCCGAATTCGAGGTGCTGGTGGATGCCGCGCCGCATGTCCTCGATCTGCACGTTGCGCAGCAGCGGGGCGGCTCGACCCACGCAGTCGAGCAGCGGACGTTCCTCCACGCAGTGCGCGTGGCCGACGTCCAGGGTGATCCCGAACAGGGGATGTCCGTCGACCAGTTCGGCGAGGCGCAGGCAGCGCTCCACCGTGTCGACGAACATGTACGGCTCCGGCTCGAAGGCCAGCGCCACCCCGTACTCCTGCGCCGTCTCCAGCGCGGCCTCGACTCCGGCCCCGAGCCGCTTCCACGCGTCCTGCTCCGGCAGCCCGTCCGGCGCGGGGCCGCTGCACAGGTGGACGGTGGGCGAGCCGAGGTCGGCCGCGATCCGCAGCGCGCGGCGCAGCAGGTCGATCCTGACCTCGGAGCCGTCCGACATCAGCGTCGGCAGGTGCTTGCCCCAGGGATCGAGGAGGTAGGGCGCGCCCGTCTCCACCGTGACGTCCAGGCCGTGCCGCGCGAGCTGCCGGGCGAGGGCGCCGACGCGCCGTGGCAGGTCGTCGGCGTACGGGTCGAGGTGGTTGTGGTCGAGGGTGAGGGCGACGCCGTCGTACCCGAGGTCGGCGAGGACGGCGAGGACGTCCGTCAGCCGGTGGTTCGTGAAGCCGTTGGTGCCGTAGCCGAACTTGAGGGGGGTGGGGGGAGGTCTCATGGTGCCAGTTCCTCACACGGAGGTGGGTAGGTCTCAGGTGGGCGATATGCGCCGGGCCAGCCGCCGCGCGAGGGGATGGACGACACCGAGCGCCGCGGCAACGACGGGCGCCCCACCGCGCGCGGTCAACGCCGCCTGAAGGGGCATCAGCCCGAGAATTCCGGCGCCGACGGCACGTCGTACGTTCTCCCCCGAGGGCTCGCGGAGGGCACGGACCTGGGCGGTGCCGTAGGTGCCGAGGTAGGCGACAGCACCGGCGACGGTGACGGCGGTACGGAACTTTCCGGAGGGGGTGATGCGGAGCATTGCGGAGGGAGCGGTGCGGAGCATTGCGGAGGGAGCGGTGCGGAGCATTGCGGAGGGGATGGTGCGGAGCATTGCGGAGGGGATGGTGCGGAGCATTGCGGAGGGGATGGTGCGGAGCATTGCGGAGGGGGTGGTGCCGAGGTTTCCGGAGGGCGTGATGCGGGGCTTCCTGAGGGGGGCGGCGCCGGCAACGCCCCTAAGGGGCGCGGGGAACTGCGCGACCAGCCACGACGGCGCAGCGGCCGCCCGACGAGGCGGCGCGGCACTTCCTGAGGCGTCTCGGGCAACCGGAACGGCGGCCGTCGCAATCGCCGTCGCCGTAGACACGGCCAAAGTCGCCGCAGGCACCCGCACCGGCGCCCCACCGACCTCGTGCCGACTGAGAGCCATCAACGTCCCGGTATGCACACCGACCAGCGCAGCAGGCACAACGGCACGCCGCACCGCACCGCCGACCGACCCGGCGCCCCCGCCGGAGGCCACCGCTCCGGCCAGAACGTCCAGCGTGCGAGCCCCCGCCATCGCGACCGCACCCGCAGGCGTGTCCTTGAGCTTGAGGTCGTACGCCCAGATCAGTCCCGCCAGCGGAACCGCTCCGAGAAGACTCCGGCGCCCACCCGCAGCCGCGGCCAGACCGAGCCCCGCCGCAGTGAGCCCCCCGGCCACGGCGAGCGCGGTACGCCGGGGAACGCGCCCCGACGGCACAGGTCGTTCCGGCCGCTCGACGGAGTCCACCGCGGCGTCGGCGTAGTCGTTGAGGGCCATACCGGCCCAGTAGAGGCACACGGAGGAACCGATCACTCCGATGGTGCGGGCGCCCAGCGGGCGTCCGGCGGCGGCCGCTCCCGCGATCACGTCACCGGGAACACTCAGCGCGGCCGGTGCCCTGACGAGCAGGGCGAGGTCGGTGAGGCGCACGGCAGACCGGGATCCGAAGCGGGCAACCGCTTTCCGATCTTTCATGGCCGCACCTTACTCGCGGCCGTTAAACGTTCAGGTACCTACCCCCCGGTAAGAGAAGTGACAAAGAAGACACGGCTTTCCCTTACCGTGAGCCACCAACTACCGGTAAACGTGGGTCATTTGAGCAAACTCACGGCGCCTGCCGGAGCCTCCGCCACACCGCCTTGGCCGCGTTGTGCCCCGACATGCCGTGCACGCCCGGTCCGGGCGGAGTCGCCGACGAGCAGATGAAGACCGCCGGGTGCGGGGTGCGGTAGGGGAAGAGCGACAGCCTTGGCCGCAGCAGGAGTTGGAGGCCGGAGGCCGCGCCGGAGGCGATGTCCCCGCCGACGTAGTTGGCGTTGCGGGCGGCGAGTTCGGCGGGGCCGGCCGTGGCGCGGGCGAGGACGCGGTCGCGGAACCCCGGGGCGAAGCGCTCCAGTTGGCGCTCGATGGCGTCCGTGAGGTCTCCGGTCCAGCCGTTCGGCACATGACCGTACGCCCAGAAGACCTGCTTGCCCTCGGGGGCCCGGGTGGGGTCGACGACGCTCGGCTGCACCGTGATCATGAACGGTTTGTCGGGCGCCCGGCCCTCTCGGGACGCGGCCCGCAGTGCCGTGCCGATCTCCGCGCTGTCCGCGCCGATCTGCACGGTGCCGGCCCGCCGGGCCTGAGGAGCGGTCCACGGCACCGGGCCGTCCAGTGCGTAGTCGATCTTGAACGCGGCGGGGCCGTAACGGTAACCCTCGTAGTACCGGCCGAAGCCCGCGATGCGGGCCAGGGCGGTGGGTGAGGTGTCGAAGACGTACGCGCGCGCGGGCGGCAGGTCGTCGAGCCGCTTGACCTCGTAGTCGGTGTGGACGGTGCCGCCGAGGTCTTCCAGATACGCGGTGAGCGCGTCGGAGATCGACTGGGAGCCGCCCCGGGCCACGGGCCAGCCGCGCGCGTGGGCGGAGAGCGCGAAGACCAGGCCGATGGCGCCGGTGGCGAAGCCGCCGAGCGGCGCCATCACGTGCGCGACGAGGCCGGAGAACAAAGTCCTCGCCCGCTCGTCCCGGAAGAGGCGCATCAGCCAGGTCGACGGGGGCAGCCCGACGAGCCCGAAGCGGGCGAGGGTGACCGGGTCGCGCGGGAGCGCGGTGAGGGGCAGGGACATGAAGTCACGGGCCAGCGTGTCCCATTTCGCCAGGAACGGCTCGACCAGTCGGCGGTACGTCCCCGCGTCGCGCGGGCCGAAGGAGGCGGCGGTCTCGGCGACGGACCGGGACAGCACGGCGGCCGTGCCGTCGGTGAAGGGGTGCGCCATGGGCAGGTCCGCGTGCAGCCACTGAAGGCCGTAGCGGTCGAGCGGCATGGTCCGGAACACGGGCGAGTTGATGCCGAGCGGGTGCGCGGCGGAGCACGGGTCGTGCCGGAAGCCCGGCAGGGTGAGCTCCTCCGTGCGGGCACCGCCGCCGACGGTGTCACGCGCCTCGAACACGGCCACGGAGAAGCCGCGGCGGGCCAGCTCCACGGCAGCGGTCAGTCCGTTCGGTCCCGCACCCACCACGACCGCATCGAGCATCGACGGCACCTTCGGACTCCTTTGTCAGCCGACGGCCATTGAAGGTCAGGATATGCCCGGGTGCTGGAGCATCGCCCAAGAGCTCGGGTCGGTCGGTTGGATCGCGGCTGCGGGTGCGTGGGGGCTTGTCGCGCAGCTCCCCACGCCCCTGGGCAGGCACAGCGTAGGTGGGTCGTCACGCTCCGCCGGACAACAACCCCGCCACCCGCCGAGCCGTCGCCGCATCCCGCGCCGTCGTGAACGGCAGCGCGTTGCCGCCCGTGATGCGGAACGGCTCCCCCGTGCGGGTCAGGTGGGCGCCGCCCGCCTCCTCGACCAGAAGGATGCCCGCCGCATGGTCCCACGCGGCCTCCCAGCTGAACGCTGTGGCGTCCAACTCGCCCCGAGCCACGGCGAGATACTCCAGCCCGGCCGAGCCGCACGCGCGCGGCGCAACGCCGTCGGTCCACAGCCCCGTCAGGGCCCGCTTCTGCTCGTCGGTCGTGTAGTCCGGGTGGGAGGTGGCGACTTCGAGGTCCCGGCCGGGTTCCGGGGATCCGGAGTGCAGCCGCTCGCCGTCGAGGAAAGCGCCCTGGCCCCGTATCGCCGTGGCCAGTTGGTCGCGGGCCGGGGCGTACGTCCAGGAGGCGAGCAGGACGCCGCGCCGGGCGAGGGCGACCAGCGTGCAGAAGCCGTCGTCTCCGTGCACGAACTGGCGGGTGCCGTCGACGGGGTCGATGATCCAGACGGGCGCGTCGCCCTGTAGCGCGTCGTACGTCACCGGGTTGGCGTGCACCGCCTCCTCGCCGACCACGACCGAGCCGGGCAGGAGCTCGCCGAGTACCTCGGTGAGGTACTGCTCGGCGAGCCGGTCGGCGTCCGTCACCAGGTCGTGCGGTCCGCTCTTCTGGACGATCTCGTGCGCGGCGAGCTGCCGGAAGCGCGGCATGATCTCGGCCGCGGCGGCCTTGCGGACCGCTTCCTCCACGTCGACCGAGCGCTGTGCGAGAAACTCTTCGATGGTTTCGTTGTATCCGATCACCCCTCAATGAGAGCACGCCGCACTGACAAACCCGGCCCGCACGGTGGACGGGGGATGGCATCGGCGTGAACACCAGGGGCCTGCATCGGCGGCGAACCGGCAGGTCAGAGGGGCATCCGGCCGGTCAGGGGCGCACCCGGCCGGCCGCCGCCGTCCTCGCCGCTCTCAGCGCCCGACCGCGTACCCCTGCATTCCCCGCGGGTTCGCCGCCGCGGACAGCACACCGGTCTGCGGGTCCCTCGCGACCGCGCACAGCCGGCCCTCCGACCAGGCGTCACCGACCGTCACCTCATGACCGCGCCGCCGCAGCTCCTCGACGACGCCGGCGTCCGTCCGGGACTCCACGGTGACGCTTCCCGGTCGCATCCCGCGCGGGTAGAAGGAACCGGGGAAGCTGTCGTTGTGCCAGTTCGGGGCGTCGATCGCGCCCTGGAGGTCGAGGCCGCCGCGGACCCGGTCGCGCAGCGCCACGGCCAGGAAGAAGTGCAGCTGCCACTGGTCCTGCTGGTCCCCGCCGGGCGTGCCGAAGGCCATGACGGGCACTCCGTCGCGCAGGGCGATGGAGGGCGTGAGGGTGGTGCGGGGGCGGCGGCCCGGCGTCAGCGAGTTCGGCAGGCCCTCCTCCAGCCAGGTCATCTGCAGCCGGGTGCCGAGCGGGAAGCCCAGTTCGGGCACGACGGGGTTGGACTGCAGCCAGCCGCCGCTGGGGGTGGCCGCGATCATGTTGCCCCAGCGGTCGACGACGTCCAGGTGGCAGGTGTCGCCACGGGTGCCCCCGTCGGCGGCGACGTCGGGCTCGCCCGGCACCGGGGAGGTCGGCCGCTTGGCCACCGTCGGTTCGCCGACGCCCAGTACGTCGAAGCCGGGCTCGTCGGAGGCCACCACGCGCGCGTGCCTGCACAACCGCGGGGCGCGTCCGCCCGGGCTGCCGGGTCGCAGTTCGTGGGAGGCCTTCTCGCCGACCAGCTCGCGCCGGGCCGCGTTGTACCGCTCCGACAGCAGCTCGGTGAGCGGCACCTCGGCCGCATCCCCGTACCAGGCCTCCCGGTCGGCCATGGCCAGCTTGCAGCCCTCGATCAGCAGATGGACGTACTCGGCGGACCCGTACCGGGGCAGCTCGGGCGGGAGCAGCGCGAGCTGCTGGAGGAGGACCGGGCCCTGGCTCCAGGGACCGGCCTTGCACACGGTCCAGCCGTTCCAGTCGTACGTCGCCGGTGCCTCGTAGGTCGCTGACCAGCCGGCGAGGTCGGCGGCCGTGAGCGTGCCGGAGTGCCGCTCACCGCTGGTGTCCATGGTGGGCCGCCCGGCCTGCCGTACCAGCGCCTCGGCGATGAAGCCGCTGCGCCACACCTCCCGCGCCGCCTCGATCTGCGCGACCCGGTCGCCGGTTCCGGCGACCTCGTCGAGCAGCCGCTTCCAGGTGGCGGCGAGAGCGGGATTGCGCAGCAGCTCCCCGGGCTGCGGCGCCTTGCCGCCCGGCAGGTACACCTCCGCCGACGACGTCCACTCCGTCTCGAACAGCTCCCGCACGGTCTCGACGGTCTCGCCGACGCGCTCCACGGGCGCGTGCCCGTGTTCGGCGTACCCGATGGCGTACTTCAGGACGTCGGCGAGGGGCTTGGTGCCGTGGTCGCGCAGGAGCAGCATCCAGGCGTCGAAGGCGCCGGGGACGGCGGCGGCGAGCGGCCCGGTCCCGGGGACGAGCTCCAGGCCGAGCTCCCTGTAGTGCGCGACCGTCGCCCCGGCCGGTGCGACGCCCTGCCCGCACAGCACCCGCACCTCGCCGCCCGCGGGCGCGAGCAGGATCGGCACCTCCCCGGCGGGACCGTTGAGGTGCGGCTCGACGACGTGCAGCACGAAGGCCCCCGCCACGGCCGCGTCGTAGGCGTTGCCGCCGTCCTCCAGCACGGCCATCGCCGACTGGGAGGCCAGCCAGTGCGTGGAGGACACCATGCCGAAGGTGCCCTGGAGGGTGGGTCGGGTGGTGAACACGGGCGGACTCCTCACTCGACGGCAGCCGATCTTGCGATCGTACGCACTTACGGCAACCGTCTGCCCGCGGTCAGCAGATGCCCACTGGTACCGAGGAGACTCGGCTCGGACTCGATGTGCCGGCACGCCGCCAGCACGGCTTCGCGGCGCTCAGGGTCGTCCAGCCAGTCCTCGACACCGCCCATGAGCCAGGCGACACCCTCCACGCCGTACTGGCCCTCGACGGTGAGTCCGGCGTCGGTGAACTCCGTCGGGACTTCGTCGGGTTGGGCGAAGTGGGCGACGGTGAAGAAGCCGTCCTCCTGGTAGGGATGGCTGCCGTCGCCCGCCAGGACGGCGTCGGTCCGCTCGCGGTGCCGCGGGATGAAGTAGCGCTCCTCGCGGAGCAGGTCGTGCAGCTGCGCGAAGCGGTTGATGGTGGCCGCGACCACCAGCCCGCCCGGCCGGACCGCCCGGTGCGCCTCGGCCAACGCCCGCACCCGGTCGGCCCGTTCGGGGAGGTGGTACAGCGGGCCCAGCATCATCACCACGTCGTACGCGGCATCGGAGGCGGGCAGCTCGCGCGCGTCCCCGGCACGGGCGGTGACGCCGGGAATCCGGGCGGCCTGCTCGACGTGGAGCGGCACCGGATCGACGAGCTCCACCTCGTACCCGTCCTCCGCGAGCCACTCCGCATGCACGCCGCTACCTCCTCCGACGTCCAGCACGCGGCCGGGCGCCGCGGGCAGCAACCGCCGCAGCACGTCCTGCGTACGCCAGAACTCCAGCCGCCCGGCCGGGGCCCCGCCCTCTCTGAGCCGGGCGTCCTCCTTGCCCTGCGCGTAGTAGGCGAGGATCTCCCCACGCACGGCGGGCCGCGTCTCGTCCGTCGTCTCGGTCATCGCCTCAGGGTGCTGATCGCCGTCCGCCGGGCGCAACGGGTTATGCCCCGCGGGCCGTCACCAGCCCCGACTCGTAGGCGAACACCACCAGCTGCGCCCGATCCCGCGCCCCCAGCTTCGTCATCGCCCTGCTGATGTGCGTCTTCGCCGTGAACGGGCTGATCACCATGTGCTCGGCGATCTCCTCGTTGGTCAGGCCCCGCGCCGCCAGCGCCGTCACCTCGCGTTCGCGGCGCGTCAGGCACTCCAGGCCGGGTGGGGTGGCGCGGTCGGGTGGCCGGGAAACGAACTCGCCGATCAGGGTGCGGGTGACCGACGGGGACAGCAGTGCCTCCCCGCGTGCCACCACCTCGATCGCCTGGAGCAGGTCGGCCGGTTCGGTGTCCTTCAGGAGGAAGCCGCTCGCCCCGGCGCGCAGGGCCTCGAAGACGTACTCGTCGTGGCCGTAGTTCGTCAGGATCACCACGCGGACGGCTGCCAGCGCCGGGTCCGCGGCGATGCGCCGGGTCGCCTCGATGCCTGTCATCACGGGCATCTGTACGTCGATCAGCGCGATGTCGGGAACCCGGGCGCGGATCAGCTCCAGACCCCGCTCACCGTCCGCCGCCTCGCCGACCACCTCGATGCCGTCCTCGGCGTCCAGCAGCGCCCGGAAGCCCGCCCGCATCAGCGCCTGGTCGTCGACGAGCGCCACCCTGATCACGCCGTCCGGCATCCCGTCCGTCACCCCGCCTCCCCCAGCGGCAGCCGCGCCCGCACTGCGAACCCGCCCTCCGCGCGCGGGGCGGCGTCCAGGGTGCCGCCGAGGGCCGTGACGCGTTCGCGCATGCCGGTCAGACCGATGCCGGGGGTGGGCGGGCTGGACGGGTCGGCGGTGCCGTCGTCCTCGACCGATATCAGCAACTCGCCCTCAGCATAGGTCAGTTGAACGACCACCTTCGCCGGTCCCGCATGCCGCGCCGCGTTCGTCAAGGCCTCCTGGACGATCCGGTACGCCGCCCGCTCGACCGTCGCCGGCAGCGGCCGCTCCTCCCCCGTCACCGTCAGCTCGACCGCGAGCCCGGCCGCCCTCGCCCGCTCCACGAGCAGCGCCGGGGTGCCGGTCGGCTCGTCCGTGCGCAGCACCTCCAGCGTGGCGCGCAGCTCGCGCATCGCCTCGCCGCTCGCCTCCTGGATGGCGAGCAGTGCGGGCGGTACCTCATCGCCCCGCTTGCGGGCCAGGTGCACGGCGACGCCCGCCTGGAGCTTGACGATCGAGATGCTGTGGGTGAGGGAGTCGTGCAACTCGCGGGCGATACGCAGGCGTTCCTCGCCCGCCCGGCGCAACGCCGCTTCCTCCCGGGTGCGTTCGGCCTCCAGGGCGCGCTGTTCGGTCTGGCGCAGATACGCCTGCCAGTTGCTGTCGGCCAGCCCCGTGACGACCGCGCACAGGAACCAGCCGGCGAGCAGCAGCGCCTCACGCGCGACCTCCGCGCTCGCCGAGCCCGCCGCGACATATCCCCCGAGGAAGACGGCGGCGGCCGCCGCGGCCGTGCCCCGGTGTCCGCTCCGCCCCGCCGTGTGCACCGCGCCCACGACGGGGAGGGCCATGATGGTCGACGGCCCCGCGACGCCGACTTCGGCGAGCAGGCCGACCGTGGTGACCGCGAGCACGACGCGCGGAGCCGTGCGGTGCGCCGCCAGGGCCAGCGACCCGATCGCGATCAGCGCGAGGTCGACGGGCCCGTCACGGCCGTTGCCCAGGGCGACGAGCACGACGATCGCGCCGACCACGACCGCCACGGCCGCGTCGACGAGCCGCTCGCGTGTGATCCGGCTCCCGCTCATGCCCGCACAGTAGACCGCCCCACCGACAGCGGCGTCACCCCTGTGGACGGCTCCCGGACTACTCCCCACGCAGTAGTGCCGGGCACCGCCCCGCCCGGGCGTCGCAGCCCCAACTGCCTTCGGCGGTACGACGACCCGGACCGCCCCGTAGGCGCACGCTGCTGCCCATGACCACACCCTTCCGTTACACCGAACCCCTCCCGCCCAGGTCTGCCGCCGGCACCGTCGCCGAGGTGTACGCGCAGATCGCCCTCGACTTCGGCATCGCCGCACCCTCGACCTTCGTCGTCCTGTCCTCGGCGCCCGAACTCCTCGCCCCCACCTGGGCGTTGATGCGCGAGTCGCTCATCGCCGGACCGGGCGGCCGCACCGGGAAGGAGCTGGTGGCCCTCGGGGTGTCGCTCGCCAACAAGTGCCCGTTCTGCGTGGACGCGCACACCGTGCTGCTGCACGCCACCGGCGACCATGCGCTGGCGGAGCGGCTGGCGCGCGGAGAGGCCCCGCACAACGAGGACCACGCGCGCGTGCTCGCCTGGGGACAGCACACGCGCGTGCCCGGCGCCACCCTGGTGCCGTACCCCTTCCCCCGTGCGCACGCCCCCGCCTACCTCGGCACCGCGCTCACCTTCCATTTCATCAACCGGATCGCGTCGGCCCTGCTGACCGAGAACCTGCTCCCGGCGGGCGCCCAGCGGTTCCGGGCGGTACGCAGCCTCGCGGGCCGCTCGCTCGCCCGGACCGTACGCCGCCCCGCCCGGCCCGGCCGGTCACTCGCCCTGCTGGAGACCATCGACCCCGGCGAGGCGCCCGCGTGGGCGGCCGGCACACCCGTCGGTCTCGCGTACGCGGCGTTGCTCAGGACCGCCATGAGGGGCGCGGGCCTCCTCGGTGCCGACGACCACGACGTCCTGGAGGCGGCCCTGCAGGACTGGGACGGCACCCATCCGCCGCTCGCGCTGGACGGCTTCCCGGACCGACGGGAGCGTCCGGGGGCGCGCCTCACGCTGCTGGCCGCACTCGCGCCGTACCGCATCACCGACGAGGACGTGGCGGCGTGGCGCAGGCCGGAGCACACCGACCACTGTTTGGTGCGCCTCGTCGCATACGGCGCCTTTCTCGCCGTGGACCGAATCGAAAGCACTATCTCCGCCCAAATCATCCAGGAAGCCCTGTAACTCCCCCAGGTCGCCCCGTCATTGCGGCCCGTCCGTAATGGCGTCAGCACGGAGCGAGTTGGCACTTCCGCCTCACAGTCAGTCATGTGACACTGTCGTCCCGTCCGCAGTGCGGACTCCCTCCGCACCGTCCCCCACGAAAAGTGCGCCGTGCGTTCTCTGCCTCTGCCGCTCGCCCTCACCGCGCGTCTGTCGCCCGTCGTCGTGCTTGCCGCGGCGGGCTGGGCGCTGTCGTCCGGACCCGCCGCGACGCCGGCCGCCGACGACCGGACGGCGACGCAGAAGACCGAGGACGAGTCGCCCACGGCTCCCGCCACGGCGGCGGCGTCGAAGACGTACGCCAGCGCTCCCTCACCGTGCGACAGCCTGGGCTCGAAGACGATAAAGGACCTCGTACCCGGTGCGAAGACGGCCGGCAAGGAGATCCCGTCGACCGACTCGAAGCTGCGCCGCACCTGCTCGTGGAACGCGCTCAAGGGGTACGACTACCGCTGGCTGGACGTGTCCTTCGAGATCACGCAGTCGGACGAGGCCGCGGAGAAGTCCTACAAGGAGCGCATCGCGGCCCGGAGCGGCGGAGGCGATGTCCCCGGGGTCGGGGACGCGGGCTACTCGGTCGTGAACCTCACCACCGAGGACAAGCAGCAGACCCGCGAGGGCGTGGTGATGATCCGCGCGTCCAACGCGCTGATATCCGTCACGTACAGCGGAAGCGACTTCGAGTCGAAGAAGGCGCCCGGCACGGACGAGATCAACAAGGGCGCGATCAAGGCGGCGAAGGAGGCCGCGGCCGCGCTGGAGGACGGCCAGAAGGGCTGACCGTCCTCCGCGGCGGGCGTCAGGCCTCGACGCGTTCCCTGCGGCCGCCCATGAGCACCACGTACAGCACCAGCGAGGCGCCCAGGCCCACCGCCCAGCCGTAGTCGGCGAGCGGCTTGAGGAACGGGATCAGCCCGTCGGCGGGGAACGGTCCGGTCTTCGAACCGTCGGCGCCGACGCCCGAGTACGAACCGCCGACCGCGAGCACGCCGCCGACCAGGAAGGCGACGATGGCCCGCCAGTTCCAGCCGGACGAGTACCAGTACCGGCCGCCGGGCGTGTACAGGTCCGCGAGGTGCAGGACCGTACGCCGCACGATCCAGTAGTCGGCGATCAGGATGCCCGCGACCGTGCCGAGCAGGCCGCCGACCACGCCGAGCCAGGTGAAGATGTAGAACTCCGGCGTGGAGATCAGCTTCCACGGGAAGATCAGGATGCCGACGACACCGGTGATCAGCGCGCCCGTACGGAAGTTGATGAGCTTCGGGGCCAGGTTCGCCAGGTCGTACGCCGGGGAGACCACGTTCGCCGCGATGTTCACGGAGACGGTGGCGACCAGCACGATGACGAGCGCGAAGAGCAGGCCGAAGGCGTTGTCGGTCTTGGCGGCGAGGGCGACCGGGTCCCAGATCGCCTCGCCGTAGACGACCTCGGAACCGGAGGTGACCAGCACGGCGAGGACCGCGAAGAGGGTCATCGTGGTGGGCAGGCCGAGGGACTGGCCCCAGGTCTGGGCCTTCTGGCTGGCGCCGAAGCGCGTGAAGTCAGGGATATTGAGGGACAAAGTCGCCCAAAAGCCGATCATTCCCATGAGGGACGGGAAGAAGACCGGCCAGAAGTCGGCACCCCAGCCCAGCTTCGAGGGCTGGTCGAGCAGTGCGCCGAAGCCGTCCGCCTTGACCGCGATCCAGATCAGCAGCACCAGGGCGCCGACGATCACGAAGGGTGCGGCCCAGTTCTCGAAGTGCCGCAGGAAGTCCATGCCGCGGTAGATGATGGCGATCTGCACGGCCCAGAAGAGCAGGAAGCAGAGCCACAGGGGCCAGGGGTTGCCGGCGATCTTCCCGGCGTTCTCCCAGTGCCCTCCGGTGAGCTTGGAGCCCAGCGCGAAGATGCCGCTGCCGCCGATCCACGTCTGGATGCCGAACCAGCCGCAGGCCACGGCCGCCCGGATCAGCGCCGGGATGTTGGCGCCGCGCAGCCCGAAGGAGGCTCGCGCCAGCACCGGGAACGGAATGCCGTACTTGGGTCCGGCGTGCCCGGTGGCCAGCATCGGCAGCAGCACGATGACGTTGGCCAGGGCGATGGTGAAGACGGCCTGCTTCCAGTCCATGCCGAGGGCGACCAGGCCGGAGGCCAGGGTCCAGCTGGGGATGCAGTGGGCCATGGAGATCCACAGGGCCGCGAAGTTGTACGTCGTCCACTTGCGCTCGGCGACCGGGACGGGCCGCAGGTCCTCGTTGGCGAAGGGGCTGTGGGCGGGGAATGCCTCGGGGGCGAGTTCTATGCGGCCGCCGGCGTGGGCGGTCTGCGATATCGGTGACCCCGTGGGGACTGTTTCGGTCATGAGCAGGCCAATCGACAAGCGGGACGGGATGGATAGGCCGTGCGGGCCTTGGGCCCCTCCCCGGGGGCGGGTGGCGGGGAGGCCTGGACCGCGGGGAGGGAGACAAGGGGTGGGGGGTCGGGTGGAGCGGTGGTGTTGCGGGTCCGGACTCGACGACGACGGTCAGGAGTTGACCGCGGGGATGACCTCCGAGCCGTACGCGTCGATGACGGCTTCCTGCGCGTCGTGCATGTCGTAGACGGCGAACTGGTCGACGCCCAGCTCACGCAGTGCGTGCAGCTTCTCGATGTGCTTCTCGACGGGTCCGATGACGCAGAACCGGTCGACGATCTCGTCGGGCACGAACTGGGTGTCCGGGTTGTCGGCGCGGCCGTGGTGGGAGTAGTCGTAGCCTTCGCGCGCCTTGATGTAGTCGGTGAGTTCGTCCGGTACGGCCGCGGAGTGCTCGCCGTACTTGGCGACCAGGTCGGCGACGTGGTTGCCTACCATCCCGCCGAACCACCGGCACTGCTCGCGCGCGTGGGCGAGCGCCTCGGGCGAGTCGTCCTCGGTGACGTACGCGGGGGCGGCGACGCAGATCTTCACCTCGGACGGGTCGCGGCCGACGGCGACCGCGGCGTCCTTGACGGCCTTGACCATGTACTCGGTCAGGTACAGGTCGGAGAGCTGCAGGATGAACCCGTCGGCCTCCTCGCCGGTCATCTTCAGCGCCTTGGGCCCGTACGCCGCCATCCATACGGGGAGTTCCGCGTCCGGCTTGATCCACGGGAACCTGACGACCGTACCGCCACCGAGGTCGGCCTCGTCACCCCGGCCCAGCGCCCGGATGACCTTCATCGCGTCGCTGATGCGGGCGAGCGTGTTGGGCTTGCGGCCCGCGACGCGCATCGCCGAGTCGCCGCGGCCGATGCCGCACACCGTGCGGTTGCCGAACATGTCGTTGAGGGTGGCGAACGTGGAGGCGGTGACCTCCCAGGTGCGGGTGCCCGGGTTGGTCACCATCGTGCCGACCTTCAGCTTCTGGGTGTTGGCCAGGATCTGGCTGTAGATCACGAACGGTTCCTGCCAGAGCACGGCGGAGTCGAAGGTCCAGCCGTAGGTGAAGCCGTTGCGCTCGGCGCGCTTCATCAGGCTGACGACCTTCGAGGCCGGCGGGTCGGTCTGCAGGACGAGTCCGAAGTCCATGTACTCCGCTCCTAGTTGAGGTACTGACAGGTGGAGCGGGGTGTGTAGACGCCGTGCCCGGCGTGACCGGTGTACTCCCGCTCGGTGATGACGGGTTCGCCGCGCGAGAGGACCGTCTCGACCCGGCCGGTGGTGCGCTTGCCCTCGTACGCCGAGTAGTCGACGTTCATGTGGTGCGTGACCGCGGACATGACCTGCTCGGCCTGCGGGTCGTAGACGACGATGTCGGCGTCCGCGCCCGGCGCGATCGTGCCCTTCTTCGGGTACAGGCCGAACATCCGGGCCGGGGTCGCGCAGGCGATCTCGATCCAGCGGCGGCGCGAGATGTGGCCGTCGACGACGGCCTGGTGGAGCAGGTCCATCCGGTTCTCGACGCCGGGAAGACCGTTGGGGATCTTCGAGAAGTCCCCGCGCCCCAGCTCCTTCTGGCCGACGAAGCAGAAGGGGCAGTGGTCGGTGGAGACGACCTGGAGGTCGTTGGTGCGCAGGCCCTTCCAGAGCTGGGCCTGGTGCTCCTTGGGCCGCAGCGGCGTCGAGCACACGTACTTCGCGCCCTCGAAGTCCGGCTCGGCGAGGTTGTCGGTGGACAGGAACAGGTACTGCGGGCAGGTCTCGCCGAAGACGTTCAGCCCCTCGTCGCGCGCCTTGGCCAGCTCGGCGACTGCCTCCATCGCCGAGACGTGCACGACATACAGGGGGGCGCCCGCGACCTGGGCGAGCCTGATGGCGCGGTGGGTGGCCTCGGCCTCCAGCAGCGCCTTGCGCACCTCCCCGTGGAAGCGGGGGTCGGTCTCGCCGCGCGCCAGCGCCTGCTCGACCAGCACGTCGATCGCGATGCCGTTCTCGGCGTGCATCATGATCAGGCCGCCGTTCTCGGCGGAGCGCTGCATGGCGCGCAGGATCTGGCCGTCGTCGGAGTAGAAGACGCCCGGATAGGCCATGAACTGCTTGAAGGAGGTGACACCTTCCTCCACCAGCAGGTCCATCTCCTTGAGCGTCTCCTGGTTCACATCGGAGACGATCATGTGGAAGCCGTAGTCGATGGCGCAGTTGCCCTCGGCCTTGGCGTGCCAGGCGTCCAGGCCCTCGCGCAGCGAGTGGCCCACGCCCTGCACGGCGAAGTCGACGATCGTGGTGGTGCCGCCCCAGGCGGCGGCCCGGGTGCCGGTCTCGAAGGTGTCGGAGGCGTGCGTGCCGCCGAACGGCAGCTCCATGTGGGTGTGGACGTCGACGCCACCGGGGATGACGTACTTCCCGGTGGCGTCGACGACCCGCTCGGCGGTCCAGGCCTCGGCGGCCGGGGTGCCGGAGGCGGCGAGGGCGGCGATGCGGCCGTCCTCGATCAGCACGTCGGCGTGGATCTCGTCGGACGCGGTGATGACGAGACCACCGCGGATGACGGTACGGCTGCTCATGGTCCCTCTCCTCCCGGAGTGAACGGTTCGGTCAGGGTGCGGTCAGCGGGGGGTATGCGTCGGGACGGCGGTCGCGGTAGAACTGCCAGCGGTCGCGGACCTCCCGCAGCTTGGCCATGTCCAGGTCGCGGACGACCAGTTCGGTCTCCTTGTCGCTCGCCACCTCGCCCACGAACTGGGCCTCCGGGTCGACGAAGTAGGTCGTGCCGTAGAAGTCGTTGTCGCCCAGCTCCTCGACACCGACCCGGTTGATCGCGCCGACGAAGTACTCGTTGGCGACGGCCGCCGCCGGCTGCTCCAGCTGCCACAGGTAGGCGGACAGGCCGCGCGAGGTGGCCGACGGGTTGAAGACGATCTCGGCACCCGCGAGTCCCAGCGCCCGCCAGCCCTCCGGGAAGTGGCGGTCGTAGCAGATGTAGACGCCGATCCTCCCGACCTTGGTGTCGAAGACGGGCCAGCCGAGGTTGCCGGGGCGGAAGTAGAACTTCTCCCAGAATCCCGGGACTTGAGGGATGTGGTGCTTGCGGTACTTGCCGAGGTACGAGCCGTCCGCGTCGATCATGGCCGCGGTGTTGTAGAGGACGCCGGGCTGCTCCTCCTCGTACATCGGGAGGATCAGGACGATGCCCAACTCCTTGGCCAGCGCCTGGAATCGCTTGACGATCGGGCCCTCGGGGATCTGTTCGGCGTACTCGTAGAACGCCTTGTCCTGGACCTGGCAGAAGTACGGCCCGTAGAACAGCTCCTGGAAGCACAGGACCTGGGCACCCTGCGCGGCCGCGTCGCGGGCCGCCTGCTCGTGCACCTGGATCATCGATTCCTTGTCGCCGGTCCAGGCGGTCTGGAAGAGGGCGGCACGGATCACTCTGCTCATCGGGACCTCCGGTCGCTCGGTGTGCAGCGAGAGTAGGAGCGTCGAAGATCCGGTTTGAGTTGCACCGTGTCACGTCTGCGGACGTGCGGCGTGCCACGGTGTCACCCTGTCGTGGACCCATGTTTCACCGCCGTTTTCCCAGGTCGTTGCGTGTTTCAGCCCTGTTGCGCGTCGTGCGCGAGGAGCGCGATGTGCACCGAGGCGGCCTGCTCGAAGTCGTCGAGGTCCACACCGAGCCGGGTCTGTATCGCCTCCAGGCGACGGTAGAGCGCGGGCCGGGACACGTGGTGGAGCTGGGCGGTACGGGACTTGTTGCGGCCTGTGGCGAGGTAGGTGCGCAGCACGGCCAGCAGGGCCCCCGCCTCGTCGTCCCGCCCGCACAGCAGCCCGTCCAGCTCCCGCTCCGCGAACGACTGCACCTGCGGATCGTCCCTCAGCAGCCGGATCAGGCCGCGCAGATGAACGTCCCTCAGGCGTACGACGGCCGGGAGGTCGAGGGCGGCCGAGGAGTCGGTGACGGCATCGGCGACGTGCTGCGCCTCGCGCACCCCGGCGGGTACGTCGTCCCAGGCGGTCCGGGCGTCGGCGGCCGCCACGACGGTCCGGGCGGCCCCCGACTCCGAGCGCACCCGGGCGGCGAAGTTCCCGGTGAGCACGGCGGCGTCCTGGTCCCGGGCGAGGCTGAGCAGCACGGCGGTGGCCCCGTCGGCGAGCTCGGCGACGATCCCGGACAGCCCCAGCATCCGCAGGACGCGCTCCAGTTGGGCCGGTTCGGCGTCCCGCACGACCAGCGGCACGAAGGTGCGCCGGTTGACCGGCAGCCCGGCCGCACGCGCGCGGGGCAGCAGTTGCCGCGCCGGTACGACCCCGCTGACGAGGTCGGTCAGCAGGCTCTGCGCGGACTGTTCCTCCCAGGTGTGCGCGGAGTTGCCGCCGAGCATCCGGTGCAGGACGAGCGCCTCGGCCGCGCGGTCGGCGAGCAGCCGCCCGGTGGCGGTGTCGCCGCGGTACCCGCACAGCACGATCTGCCCCCACCGCTCCCCCCGGCCGCCGAGTTCGGCGCGGATCCAGCCGTCGCCCTCGGTGCCGCCGGCCTGGCGGGCGATGCGCTCCCAGTCGCGCAGCACGTCGTCCACCGCCGGCCGTTCCCCCGCCGTGGCGAGGACGCGGTGGGCGAGGTTGGTGACGACGACGGGGCAGGCGCTGTGCGCGGCGACCTCGTCGAGGAGGCGCTGGAGGGGGGCGTCCGCGGTGATCAGTCCGGTGAGCGCGGTCCGTACGGCCTCCGAGAGGCTGACGGCGGCGAACTTCCGGCGCACCAGCCGGGACTGGACCTCTTCGGTCAGCTCGGCGAAGGGGAAGGGCCGGTGCAGGACGACCATGGGCAGGCCGCACCGCTCGGCCGCCCGGCGCATCACCTCCGGCGGGGCGGGAAACGCCCGGCCGAGGCCCAGGACGACGGCAGCCGCCTCGGCCCGGTGCAGGGAGCGGATGTACTCGGCCTGCTTGTCCTCGTCCCCGGCGAGCAGCACCCCGGTGGTGAGCACCATCTCGCCGCCGCTGAGCATCACCCCGACGTCCGGCGCCTCGGCGACATGCACCCAGCGCACGGGCCGGTCCAGCTGACCGGCACCGGCCACCACCTCGGGCTCCCCGGCGAGCACCCGCTCCAGGGTGAGGACCTGCCGGACCGACAGGGCGGGTTCCAGGGGTTCGACGGGTTCCAGGGGCTCCAGGGTGGTGGTCATGGCGGCGTTCCCTTGCTCAAGTGCCCACGGTGGGTCCGGTCCTGCTAGATGCTCCTCAGAGCGCTCTCGAGGATCGCGGCGCCCTCCTCGGCCTCCGCGACGGTGAGGGACAGGGGCGGGGCGATGCGCAGCGAACTGGTGCTGTGGCCGCCGCCCTTGCCGATGAGGAGGCCGCCGTCGCGGGCCGCTTCCAGCACGGCGGACGCGGCGGCGAGGTCGGCCTCGTCCGTGCCGGGACGGGTGATCTCGATGCCCAGCATCAGGCCCCGGCCGCGCACCTCCCGTACGTGCGGCACGTGCGCCGCGACGGCCCGCAACCGTTCGAGGAGCAGCCCGCCGACGCGCCGGGCGTTGCCCTGGAGGTCGTGTTCCAGCAGGTAGTTGAGGTTGGCGAGGCCGGCCGCCATGGTGATCTGCGTGCCGCCGAAGGTCGAGATGCTGTTGGCGTCCAGGCAGTTCATGATCTCGGCGCGGGCGACGACCCCGCCGATGGACATGCCGTTGCCGATGCCCTTGGCGAAGGTCAGGATGTCCGGCGGCCCGGACCGCCCGTGCGCCTGCCAGCCCCAGAAGTGGTCGCCGGTGCGGCCCCAGCCGGTCTGCACCTCGTCGGCGATCCACAGGATGCCGCGCTCGGCGAGCACCTCACGGAAGGCGGCGTACAGGCCGTCGGGGCCCGAGGTGAAGCCGCCGACGCCCTGGATGGGCTCGGCGATGAGGGCCGCGGGCGGACGGGTGTGGCCGAGGAGGTCCTTCAGGTCGTCGACGCAGGCGGCGATGAAGTCCTCGTCGCTGAGCCGGGCGTACGGCCCACGGGTGCGGACGCCTCCATGGACGTACAGCGTCTGCAGCGGCGACAGCGAGGTCGGCGACCAGCCGCGGTTGCCGGTGATGCCGATCGCGCTGAACGAGCGGCCGTGGTAGCTGTTGCGCATCGCGAGGATCGTGTTGCTCTGCCGGTACGTCGTCGCGAGGAGCAGGGCGGTGTCGTTGGCCTCGGTGCCGGAGGTGGTGAAGAAGACGCGGGCGTCCGGGATGCCGCTCAGCTGGGCGATGCGCTCGGCGAGTTCGACCATGGGCCGGTTGAGGTACAGGGTCGACGAGTGGATGATCCGCCCGGCCTGCTCGCTCACCGCCTTCGTCACCTCGGGCAGCGCGTGCGCGGTCATCGTCGTGAGGATGCCGCCGAAGAAGTCGAGGTAGCGGTTGCCCTCGGCGTCCCAGACGTGGCGGCCCTCGCCGTGGGTGATCTCCAGCGGGTCCTCGTAGTACAGGGCGAGCCAGTCCGGCATGACGGAGCGGTGGCGTCCCAGCAGGTCCTTGGTCACGGCTGTACCAGTCCTTCGTAGGCGTCGGGTCGGCGGTCGCGGTAGAAGGCCCACTGCTGCCGCACTTCTTCGATGAGGTCGAAGTCGAGGTCGCGGACGATCAGCTCCTCGGTCTTGTCGCTCGCCACCTCCCCGACGAACTGCCCGCGGGGGTCGACGAAGTAGCTCGTCCCGTAGAAGTCGTTGTCGCCGTACGGCTCCTGCCCGACCCGGTTGATCGCCGCGACGAAGTACTCGTTGGCGACGGCCGCCGCGGGCTGCTCCAGCTGCCAGAGGTAGGCCGACAGACCGCGTGAGGTGGCCGACGGGTTGTACACCAACTGGGCGCCGTTGAGGCCGAGTTGGCGCCAGCCCTCCGGGAAGTGGCGGTCGTAGCAGATGTAGACGCCGACCTTGCCGACGGCGGTGTCGAAGACGGGCCAGCCGATGTTGCCGGGCTTGAAGTAGTACTTCTCCCAGAAGCCCTTGACCTGCGGAATGTGGTGCTTGCGGTACTTGCCGAGGAAGGTGCCGTCGGCGTCGATCACGGCCGCGGTGTTGTAGTAGAAGCCCGACTGCTCGACCTCGAAGACCGGTACGACGATCACCATGCCGGTGTCGCGGGCGAGCTCCTGCATACGGCGCACGGTCGGCCCGTCGGGGACCGGCTCGGCCCACTGGTAGTGCTCCGGCTCCTGGACCTGGCAGAAGTAGGGAGCGTTGAAGACCTCCTGGAACCCGATGATCTTCGCGCCCTGCCGGGCCGCCTCCCGGGCGTGCTCCTCGTGTTTCGCCACCATGGACTCGGTGTCGCCGGTCCAGGTGGCCTGGACCAGGGCGGCACGTACGACGTTGGCCATGAGCTGCTCCTTCGACGGGACGTCAGAGCCTCTACGCCCGTAGAGGGGGGCCGTAGAGGCTTGAAAGTAAGCCCCCGGAACAGCCTTGCCAAGACCATCGTCGTTAACCCGCTGAGTCGATCACGTTTCACACTCCAGTGGGTGACGGGTGGGGCCGCTGGGACGTGTGCAGCGCTCTGTGGGGAGGTGTCGCACCACTGCGGTGATCACGCCGTGAACCCCGCCACGCGCAGGGCGTGGACGAGATCCCAGTGGCGCTCGTCCGAGACACCCCGGGCGGCCTCCAGCAGAAGCGGTACGAGCGTCTTCGGGTCTGGCGCGGCGCTGCGGGCGGCCTCCTCCGGGGTGCGGACGCGGACGTAGGCGTCGAGCAGTGCGCGGACCTCGCGGTGCCGTCCCTCGCCGGCCAGGCCGACCACGGCCTGCCCGATCTCGTTCGCGGGCCGGGCCACGCCCTGGCGCAGGATCTGCTCCCCGTCGCCGGCCCGGCCCGCCGCGGTCAGGGCGTCGGCGGCGGCGACGAGCCGCTCGGCCGGCAACGAGGCGGCCTCCCACAGCAGGGTCGCCCAGTCGGCACCGAGCCCGGCACGCTCCATCTCGGCCGCGAGCGCCGGGAAGCGGAGGGCGGGCCAGTACGCGGCCTCCACGAGCAGTACGTGCGCCTCGCCGCTGCGGCCCTCGGCGCGCAGTCGCACAATCGTCTCCACGGTCCGGGCGACCTCCCCCCGGTCCGCCGTGTCCATCGGCTCGGCCTGCGGCTCCGCCGGGCTCATGGGCGCCTCGTCGGTGGCCCCGGCGAACCGTGCCCCGCGCGGAGTGCGGCGCCCGGTGGCGGGCTGGGCGGGGAGGGTGGGTGCGGCGGTCGGCGGTACGACGACGGGGGCGGCCTCCTCCTCGACCATCCCGGCGAAGCGTGCGCTGCCTCGGCGGCGCTTGCGCTGCTTGGCGGTGGGGGCGGGGTCGGCCGGTTGAGCCTGCGGGTGGCCGCCGGGGTGCGTGTCGGCGGGAGCTCCGGCCGGGGTCGGCCGGTCGTCGGGGTGTCCCACGGCGGCGTGCTCCGCTTGCGGCCAGTCGAAGGCCGCGGCGGCTCCGGCCGGGGCGGGCCGGTCCCTGTGAAACCCGCTGGGTCGACCCGCACCGGCGTCGGCACCGTGCGCTCCCGCCCACTCGGCTGTTTCAGCGGCGCCTCCCCCGCCGTAGGAACCCGCAGCCCCCTCCGGGCGAGCGTCGCGACGTCCCGCCGCGCGCCACTGGGTTGCCTCGGCTTCCGACTGCTCGTCGCGCTGATGCGGCACGCCCGGGAATCCGCCGCCGTGGGAGCCGGCCTCACGCGGCTGCATACGGTCCGCTCCGGGTCGGGGGCCCTCGAAGCCGACGCCCTGGGGGCCGACGACCTCGGCCCCGGTTCCTCCGAGCCGACCGTGCCTGAGCCGGTCGCCACCGACCTGCTCGCCCCGGAACCCCTCATCCCCGACCTCGTCGCGCCGGACCCCCTCGACCCCGAACCCGACATCCTCGGAGCCGACGGCTTCGGCCCCGGCACCCCCGAGCCGCCCCTGCCGGACCCCGCGCTCCGCGACCGGCTCGCTCCGGAACTCCTCGACCCCGACCTCGTCGCGCCGAAACCCCTGGCCCGCGCCCCGATCGCGCCGGAACCCGTCCCCGCCGCCCCGCTCGCCCCGGAACCCGTCACTCCCGCCCCGCCCATCCAGGCGGAACGAAGCTCCCTCCCCCACCCGGTCCCGCCGTATCGCCTGGCCGTGTTCCCGTGCCATCCGTCGGTCCAGGTCGGTCATCCGGGCCCGGAGTTCGGCGCACCGGGCGGTCGCGCGGTCGTGGTCGTCGCGGGCCCAGGCGAGGTCGAGGCGGATGGTGTCGGCCTGCTCCTGGGTGGTGGCGGAGGCGAGGGCGTGGCCCAGTTCGGCTTGGCGTTCGGCGGCGTACCGCTGTTCGCGGAGCATGACGTCGAGCCGGTCCCCGAGGGCGTCGCGCCCGCCGGGACGGGCGTCGTACGCGGCGAGGGCGGCGGAGTGCAGGGCTCGGGCACGCTCCGTCTCCGGGCCGGCGCCGCCGGGACCGTACTGGGCGGCGAGGTCGTGCAGGAGCGACTCCACCACGTCCCAGGGCGGCACTTCACGTCCGTCGAGGCAGGCCTGCATGCCCTCGGGGTCACGCTGCCAGAACACCCCGCACCAGCCGCCGCCCTGATCCAGGCGCGCCACGAGGCCGTCCAGGTAGTCCACGAACTCCCGTATCCGAGCCGGGAGTTGTTCCACTGACATCGCCCAACTCCCGCCAGACCGGAGTACTCCGGTCCGTTAGGCAACACCAGCCATGTTACGAACGCGCTACGGGAAGTTTTCGGACTGAACGCAGAGTACGCCGCAGCTGCCGGAACGTGACGTGCGAACCCGTCAGGCGACGGCCTCGACGATCGGCGTGCAGCGCCCGGCCAGCTCGTCCATCGACAGCCCGAGGGCCTGCGCGAGCGCGGCCACCGTGAAGAAGGCCGGAGTCGGGGCGCGCCCCGTCTCGATCTTGCGCAGGGTCTCGGCGGAGATGCCGGCGCTCGCGGCGACCTCCGTCATGCTGCGGCCGCCGCGAGCCTCGCGGAGGAACCGGCCGAGCCGCTCGCCGCGTTCGCGCTCTTCGGGGGTGAGGGGGGTGCGCACCATGGCGCCCATTCTAATACCGCCCCCACCCCGGCCCCCCCATTCAAATACCGGTATAGTAATTGGCATGGTGGAGCTGAAGACGGACACGTCGATCGATGAGATGTACGCGGCCGGGCAGGTCGTGGCCCAGGCCCTCACGGCCGCACAGAAGGCCGCTGACGCAGGGGTCTCCCTGTTGGAGCTGGACGAGGTGGCGCGCGAGGTGCTGCGCGCGGCGGGCGCGACCTCCCCCTTCCTCGGCTACCGGCCCTCCTTCGCGCCCGTTCCCTTCCCCGCCGTCATCTGCGCCTCGGTGAACGACGCGATCGTGCACGGCATCCCGACCGGCTACCGTCTGCGCGACGGCGACCTCGTCTCCATCGACTGCGGTGCCGAACTGGACGGCTGGGCGGGCGACTCGGCGATCAGCTTCACGGTCGGCACGCCGCACCCGGCCGACGTCCGCCTGATCGAGACGGCGGAACGGGCACTGGCGGCGGGCATCGGGGCGGCGGTGGTCGGCAACCGCATCGGCGACATCGCGCACGCGATCGGCACGGTGTGCCGGGGGGCCGGGTACGGCATCCCGGACGGTTTCGGCGGGCACGGCATCGGCCGCAAGATGCACGAGGACCCGGGGGTGCCGAACGAGGGCCGTCCCGGCCGGGGCCTTCCACTGCGGCACGGCATGGTCCTCGCCATCGAGCCGATGCTCATCGCAAGCGGCAAGGACGGCTACCACGCGGCGCCGGACGGCTGGACGCTCCGTACGAACGACGGGTCCCGGGCGGCGCACGTGGAGCACACGGTGGCGATCACCGAGGCGGGACCGCGCATTCTCACCGCCCGGTAAGCCCGGTGACCACACCGCCCGCCGGGCCCCGCACCCACCGGACATGGTGCGCGCCGACAGCTGCACAGTGCGCCCCGGCGCCTCCCCTCCCGGTTCTCCTGCACGGCGCGCGCGACCACGATGCGGCCACACGTGGGAACGATTCTTCGCACGCGTGCACGGCAAATCACGACCGGTGCGGCACCTCTTGCCAGGTACGCGTGCGCCGGCGACAGACCAGAGGCATCCGCCTTTTCATACCGTCATACTTTCGCGTCGCTCCTTGCCGCACCCTCACATTTCGCAGCTAGCTGGTGCCGCGCCCCCGCCCCATCCGGGGACGGGGACCACAACCGCAGTGAGGAGAAGTCATGAAGAAGGCATACGAAGCGCCGACGCTCGTCAAGCTCGGTACGTTCCGCAAGGAGACGGGGCTCCTTCAGCGCTCCGGCAACGACCGGCTGATCTTCAGCAAGAACTGACGGGCGACGGCACTGACCCGACGTCATGACTGAACTGCACGAAAGTGCGGGGACGGGCCCCGGCGACGCGCACTTCGCGGTCTTCCCAGACCGTGCGGACGCGGCCGCCGTGGCCCGCTCCTTCTCCCGCCCCGGTAGCCGGACCCTCGCCCATGCGTCGGGCCGGCCCTGGCTGGCCGGCCACTGGCACGACGACGAGATCGTCACCGCGAGCGCCGGCAGTGCCACCCTCGCCGTCATCGGCTGCTGCCCCGTCGAGGCGGACCAACTGCGGCGTACGGCCGCACGGCTGAGGGATCTGGCGGAACTCGACGCGCTCGCCCGTACCCTCCCCGGCAGCTTCCACCTCGTCGCCGCCCTCGACGGGCAGGTCCGGGTGCAGGGCACCGCCTCCGGCCTGCGGCTGGTCTTCCACACGGAGATCGACGGCGTCCGGGTGGCCGCCAGCCGCGCCGACACGCTCGCCGCCGCGCTCGGCCTCGACCCCGATCCGCAGGAGCTGGCCGTCCGGCTGCTGTGGCCCGCCCCCTACCCCCTGTTCGAGACCTCCCTGTGGCGCCCGGTCACCGCCGTGCCCCCGCAGGACGCCGTGATCGTCGCCGCGGACGGGCGCACCGTACGGCACACCCGGTGGTGGACGCCACCGGAGCCGGTGCGGCCGCTCGCCGAGGCGGCGCCCCTGATCCGGACGGCGCTGGAGGAGGCCGTGGGCGCGCGGACCCGGCAGGGCGGCGTGGTGAGCTGCGATCTGTCCGGCGGCCTGGACTCGACCTCCATCTGCTTCCTGGCCGACCGTTCCCCCGCCCACGTGGTGGCCAGTACCTGGCCGGGCCGCGATCCGGCGGACACCGACCTGGAGTGGGCCCAGCGGGCCATGGCGCACCTCCCGGACGTCGAGCACGTCGTGTGGGACGCCGACGCCTCGCCGCTGGTCTACGAGGATCTGCTCGGCATCGACGACCTCCTCGACGAGCCCACCATCGGCGTCATGGACCGCTCCCGGGTCCTGCACCACCTGCCGGGCCTGGCCGCACGCGGCAGCCGGGTGCACCTGACCGGAATCGGCGGCGACCACGTGGCATGGTGCTCCGACGCGTACTACCACCGGCTGCTGCGCACCCGTCCGCTGTTCGCCCTGCGCCAGTTGCGCGGGTACCGGGCGCTGTGGCAGTGGCCCCTGGGCGACACGGCCCGCGCCCTCGCCGACTCCCGGCCGTACGGGAAGTGGCTCGCCGACGGAGCCGGCCGGCTGCGTGGCCCGTTGCCCCCGTCCGTCGCGACGAGTCTCGGCTGGGGCATGGCCCCGCGCCTGTTCGACTGGGTGACCCCCGAGGCCGAGCGGATGGCCCGCCGGGCACTGCTCGACGCGGCGGCCACGGCCTCGCCACTGCATCCGGACCGTGGACTGCACGCCGACCTGGAGCAGATCCGCTCGTGCACCCGCGTCATCCGGCAGTGGGACCGGATGGCGGCGCGCGCGGGCCTGCCGATGGCCTCCCCCTTCTTCGACGACCGCGTCATCGAGGCGTTTCTCGCCGTCCGCCCGAGCGAGCGCGTCACTCCCTGGCAGTACAAGCCCGTCCTGAGCGCCGCGATGCGCTCAGTCGTGCCCGATGACTGCCTGCGGCGGGCCAACAAGGCGACGGCCGCCATGGACGCCGCCAACGGACTGCGCCAACACCGCGGCGACCTGCTGACCCTGTGGGAGGGCTCACGGCTGGAGGCACTGGGCCTGGTGGACGGCGCCGAGCTGCGCCGCCTCGCCCAGCGCCCCACCTCACCGGGCCTGTCCGACGCCATCCTCTACTCCACCATCGCCGCCGAGGTGTGGCTGCGGGGGCTGTCCCACAGCCATGCCCGCACTCCCTGAGAACCCCGTCAGAAAGGCGAGCGCATGCCCTTGCGGTTCGACGCACACATCTCGACCGCCGAGACCGACTACGGCACCGTACTGCTGGACGAACGAGCCGGCACATACTGGGAGTTGAACCCGACCGCCACCCTTGTGGTCCGGACCCTGCTCGACGGCGGCGAGGAGGCGGACGCGACGGCCGCTCTGATCCGCGAGTTCGACATCGACCGGGCACAGGCCCAGCGGGACGTCGAGGCGCTCGTCGGTCATCTGCGCGAGGCGGGACTGGCCTCATGACGACACCCAGCGCGCTGGAACGCCCCACCGGTGTGCCCCTCGGCCACCGCCTGGCCGCCCTCCTCGTCCTGCTCCCCGCCGTCGCCCTCGCCCTCCTGCCACCCCGCCGTATCCGCACCGTGCTGGGCGTGCTGCGGCGCGGTGCCGCACCCGCCACCGCCGCGCAGGCCCAGGACGCGCGCGACGCCATGTGCGCCGCCAGCCTGCGCTGCGCCGGCCCGAAGGGGTGCCTGCCGCGCACCCTGGGGGCCGCGCTGCTGTGCCGGCTGAGGGGGACGTGGCCGACCTGGTGCACCGGAGTCCGCGTGGTCCCGCCCTTCACCGCGCACGCCTGGATCGAGGCGGAGGGACGCCCCGTGGGCGAGGGCGTACCCGACGGCTATTTCGCCCGGCTGGTGGCCGTCGAGCCGGCCGACCGATGAGCGCCGGGGCGGCTGCGGACGCCGGCCCGGCGGCGGACGGCACGGTCGCGGACCACAGCCCCCACGAGCCCGCCGACGAGGACCGGTCGACCCGCGCGGCCGTGGCCACGCTGTACGGGCTCACCGCCGGTCACCGGACCGCCGTCGCCGTGGCCACCGCGCTGACGCTGGCCGGTTCCGCGCTGGGGCTGGCCCAGCCGCTGGTGGCCCGGCACGCCGTGGACGCGAGCGGCCGCGGCCAGGTCGTCTGGCCGCTGCTGGCGCTCCTCGGCGCACTGTTCCTCGTGGAGGCGGCGATCGGGTCGGCGGGGCGCTTCCTGCTGGAGCGGATGGGCGAGGGCGTCGTACGGGAGCTCCGGCTCGGCCTGGTGGGGCGGCTGCTCCGGCTGGAGATGCGGGAGTACGACCGCCACCGCAACGGCGACCTCATCTCCCGGGTCACCGCCGACACCACCCTGCTGCGCGAGGTCGTCTCGCAGGCCCTGGTCGACCTGGTGACCGGAAGCCTCGTCGCCGCCGGAGCGGTGATCCTGATGGCGTGGCTCGACCCGCTGCTGCTGCTTCTGGTCGCGCTCACCGTGGCCGTCGCCGCGGCCGTGGTCACCTCGCTGCTCCAGGGCCTGCGGAAAGCGTCCGAGCGTATGCAGGACTCGGTCGGTGCCGTCGCCGCGGACCTGGAACGCGCCCTGGGCGCCCTGCCCATGGTCCGGGTGCACCGCGCCGAGGACCGCGAGGCCGCCCGCATCGGGAACCGGGTCCAGGAGGCCTACGACGCGGGGGTCCGCACCGCGAAGCTCGCCTCCGTCATGAGTCCCGCCGTCGAACTCGCCGTCCAGGGCTCCTTCCTCCTCGTGCTCGTCGTCGGTGGCCTGCGGGTCAGCGGTCACGCCGGCTCCCTCGGGGACCTCGTCGCGTTCCTGCTGTACGCCTCGTACCTCGTCCTGCCGCTGTCCTGTGTCTTCCACGCGGTGGGTCTGGTCCAGCGCGGCATGGGCGCCTACCGGCGCGTCGACCAGGCGCTGCGCCTCCCCGTGGAGCACACGGGCCCGTCGGCCGGGCGAACCCGCCACCGGCCGCCGCCGTCCGTCCCCGTCGGCCGGCCGGCGCTCGCCCTGCACGACGTCCGCTTCGCTTACGCCCCGGGCCGGCCCGTGCTGTCGGGCGTGTCCTTCACCGTCCCGCACCACCGGCACGTGGCCCTGGTGGGGCCCTCGGGGGCGGGCAAGAGCACCGTCTTCGCACTGGTCGCCGGGTTCTACGAACCGGACGCGGGGACCGTGCTGTTCGACGGGCGCCCCGCCGCCGAGCTGGGCCGCGACGCCTGCCGACGACGCATCGCCGTGGTGGACCAGAACACCCATGTCGTCCACGGCACCCTGCGGGAGAACATCACCTACGCCGTGCCCGACGCGCCGGACGCCGAGATCCGGCGGGTCCTCGCACTGACCCGCCTGGAGGAGCTCGTCGACCGGCTGCCCGGCGGTCTGGACGCCGTCGTCGGGGAACGCGGCAGCACGCTCTCGGGCGGCGAACGCCAACGCGTCGCCCTGGCCCGGGCCCTGCTCGCCCGCCCCGCGCTGCTCCTGCTGGACGAGCCCACCTCCCACCTCGACGCGATCAACGAGGCGGCGCTGACCACGGTGATGAAGGACGTCGCCCAGGAATGCGCCCTGCTGGTCATCGCCCACCGCCTGTCCACCGTGCAGCACGCCGACCACATCATCGTGCTCCACCAGGGCCGCACCACCGCCCTCGGACGCCACGAGGAGCTGCTGGCGCGCGACCCCCTCTACCGTGACCTGGCCACGAGCCAGATGCTGCGCCCCGGCGGGACGCCGGCGGACCACGACGGAGGCCGGGCCCACGGCTGAGGCGGACACCGCCGAGCGGGCCCTGCCCGCGCACCGGACCGCCGCGGGCGGCGGGCGGCGCCCGGGACCCGCGTTCCTGCACATGCCCGCTGAGCCAGAACGTGCCATCGTGGCATGAGCGTGCCCGAACCCGGTTACCCGGCCTCGGCACGTCGATCAGCGAGGGCGTCCCTGCCCGCGCAGGGACGCCGGATGGGAACGCCATGACCAGCGGCTTCAGTGGTCCGGAGGACTACGACCCCTTCGGAGAATTCCTCGCCCGCTTCTTCGGCGGACCGCGCCCCGGTCCCCGGCAGATCGACATCGGCCGACTGCTCAGTCAGCCGGCCCGGGAGCTGGTGCGCGGCGCCGCCCAGTACGCCGCCGAGCACGGCAGCCGCGACCTGGACACCCAGCATCTGCTGCGCGCCGCCCTGTCCGCCGAGCCGACGCGGTCGCTGCTCAGCCGGGCCGGCGCGGATCCCGACTCACTGGCGACGGAGATCGACGAGCGGTCGGGCCCGGTCCAGCACCCGCCGGGCGAGGCCCCGCCGCCGACGTCGCTCTCCCTCACTCCGGCCGCCAAGCGCGCCCTGCTGGACGCGCACGACCTGGCCCGGGCGCGCGGCGCCGGTTACATCGGCCCCGAGCATGTGCTCAGCGCCCTCGCCGCGAACCCCGACTCGGCCGCCGGTCACATCCTCAACGCGGCTCGTTTCGCACCGTCCGGCATGCCGCCCGAGGTCCCCGAGGCCCCCCAGGCCCGCCCTCGCGTCGATCAGCGGCCGCGCGTCGACACCGGCACCCCGACCCTCGACAAGTACGGCCGCGATCTCACCGACCTCGCCCGCCAGGGCCGTATCGACCCGGTGATCGGCCGGGAGGAGGAGATCGAGCAGACGGTCGAGGTGCTGTCCCGGCGCGGCAAGAACAACCCGGTGCTCATCGGTGACGCGGGCGTAGGCAAGACCGCGATCGTGGAGGGCCTGGCCCAGCGGATCGCCGACGGTGACGTGCCGGACGTGCTCAGCGGCCGCCGGGTGATCGCCCTCGACCTGACGGGCGTGGTCGCGGGCACCCGCTACCGCGGTGACTTCGAGGAGCGGCTCAACAACATCGTGGGCGAGATCCGCTCGCACTCCGACCAACTGATCGTGTTCATCGACGAGTTGCACACCGTCGTGGGCGCCGGAGGCGGCGGCGAGGGCGGTTCCATGGACGCCGGGAACATCCTCAAGCCGGCCCTGGCGCGCGGCGAGCTGCACATCGTGGGCGCGACGACCCTGGAGGAGTACCGCAGGATCGAGAAGGACGCCGCGCTCTCCCGCCGCTTCCAGCCGATCCTCGTCCCCGAGCCGACCACAGCGGACGCGATCGAGATCCTGCGCGGCCTGCGCGACCGCTACGAGGCCCACCACCAGGTCCGCTACACCGACGAGGCGCTCGTCGCCGCCGTGGAGCTGTCCGACCGCTATCTCACCGACCGCCGCCTGCCGGACAAGGCCATCGACCTGATCGACCAGGCGGGCGCCCGGGTACGGCTGCGCGCGCGGACCAAGGGCACGGACGTACGGGCCATGGAGCGCGAGGTCGAGCAGCTGTACCGGGACAAGGACCAGGCGGTCGCCGACGAGCAGTACGAGCAGGCGACACAACTGCGCGACCGTATCGTCGAGTTGAAGCAGCGCATCGCGGACGTGGGCGGCGACGACGAGGTCGACGAGGGCATGAACCTGGAGGTCACCGCCGAGGCGATCGCGGAGGTCGTCTCCCGGCAGACCGGCATCCCGGTGAGCAGCCTCACCGAGGAGGAGAAGGACAAGCTGCTCGGCCTGGAGGAGCATCTGCACGAGCGGGTCGTCGGCCAGGACGAGGCGGTGCGCGTGGTCTCCGACGCGGTGCTGCGCTCCCGGGCCGGGCTCGCCAGCCCCGACCGCCCGATCGGCAGCTTCCTCTTCCTCGGCCCGACCGGGGTCGGCAAGACCGAGCTGGCCCGGGCCCTGGCGGAGGCCCTGTTCGGCAGCGAGGAGCGCATGGTCCGCCTGGACATGAGCGAGTACCAGGAGCGGCACACCGTCAGCCGCCTGATCGGCGCCCCGCCCGGCTATGTCGGCCACGAGGAGGCCGGTCAGCTCACCGAGGTCGTGCGCCGGCACCCGTACTCGCTGCTCCTGCTCGACGAGGTGGAGAAGGCGCACCCGGACGTCTTCAACATCCTGCTCCAGGTGCTGGACGACGGACGGCTGACCGACGCGCAGGGCCGGACCGTCGACTTCACCAACACGGTCATCGTGATGACCAGCAACCTGGGCTCGGAGGCGATCACCCGGGGCGGTACCGGAATCGGGTTCGGCGCGGGCGACACGGAGGCCGACGAGGAGGCGCGGCGCGAACGGATCCTGCGGCCGCTGCGCGAGCACTTCCGGCCCGAGTTCCTCAACCGCATCGACGAGGTCGTCGTCTTCCGCCAGCTGACCCACGAGCAGCTGGAGCGGATCACCAACCTGCTGCTGGACAAGACCCGCCGCCTGCTGCACGCCCAGGGCGTCTCGGTCGACTTCACCGACACGGCCGTCGGCTGGCTCTCCGAGCGCGGCTACCAGCCCGAGTACGGCGCCCGCCCGCTGCGCCGCACCATCCAGAAGGAGGTCGACAACCAGCTCTCCCGGCTCCTCCTGGACGGCCGGATCGGCGAGGGCGGACGAGTGACGGTGGACGTGGAGGACGGACGGCTCGCCTTCCGTACGGAGGAGCTGCCGCCCGCCCCCGAGTTGTGACGGTTACGAGGCAGGCCGTACGACCATCGCCGAGCCGCCGCCCCGGCGTACCGTCTCGGCTGCCGCCAGCCACTTCCCGTTCGGCAGCCGCTGCACACCGGTAGCCGCACCGATCTCGGGGTTCTGTCGGAAGCCGTGCCCGATCGCTTCGAGCTGGGCCTTCAGCGGGCTGTTCCACAGGCCCGGTTCGAGTTCGGTGGTGGTCTGGTTGCGCTGGCTGGCGCGCGGCGCGGCGATCGCGTCGACCAGCGGCAGACCGCGGTCGAGGAAGCCGGTCAGGGTCTGCAGCACGGTGGTGATGATGGTCGCGCCACCGGGCGAACCGAGCGCCACGACGGGCTTGTTGTGCCCGTCGAGCACGATCGTCGGGGACATCGAGGAGCGCGGCCGCTTGCCGGGCCCCGGCAGGTTCGGGTCGTGGACGGACGGGCTGGCCGGGGTGAAGGAGAAGTCGGTCAGCTCGTTGTTGAGGATGAAGCCACGGCCCGGGACCGTGATGCCGCTGCCGCCGGTCTGCTCGATGGTGAGCGTGTACGACACGACGTTGCCCCACTTGTCGGCCACCGTCAGGTGCGTCGTGCTGTCGCCCTCGTACGTGGTCGGGGCCGCCGTGCCGCTCGCGTCGCAGGCGGCCGGGTTGCGCGGGTCGCCCGGCGCGACCGGGCTCGTCAGCACCGCGTCGTCCTTGATCAGGCACTCCCGCGAGTCGGCGTACCGCTGCGAGAGCAGCTCAGTCGTCGGTACGTCCTCGAAGGCGGGGTCGCCGACCCAGCGCCCGCGGTCGGCGAAGGCGATACGGCTGGCCTCGATGTACCGGTGCAGGTACTGGGCCTCGCTCGCCTTCGACAGGTCGGTGTTCTCCAGGATGTTCAGCGCCTCGCCGACGGTCGTGCCGCCGGAGGAGGAGGGCGCCATGGAGTAGACGCCGAGTCCGCGGTACGAAGTCCTGGTGGGCGCCTGGGACTTGACGCGGTAGGCGGCCAGGTCCTCGGCGGTCAGGTCGCCGGGGCGGGCCCTCCAGCCGGAACCGGGGTCCACGGGCGGGTGGTTGACCGTGTCGACGATGTCCTCGGCGAGGTCGCCGCGGTAGAGCGCGCCGACGCCCTTCCGCGCCAGCTGGGCGTAGGTGCGGGCGAGGTCGGGGTTCTTGAAGGTGGAGCCGACGACCGGAAGTCGGCCGCCCGGAAGGAACAGCTTCGCGGTGTCCGGGAAGTAGCGGAACCGGGTCTCGTTGGCGGCGGTCTGCGCGCGGAAGGTGTCGTCGACGGTGAAGCCGTCCCGGGCGAGCCGCTCGGCGGGCTTCAACAGGGTGCCGAGCCCCCTGCTCCCCCACTTGTCCAGCGCCTTCTGCCAGGTGGCGGGCGTGCCCGGGGTTCCGACGCTCAGGCCGCTGCTGACGGCCTCGGCGAACGGGATCGCCGTGCCGTTCTCCGTGAACAGGCCGGAGTCGGCGGTCAGCGGCGCCGTCTCGCGGCCGTCGAGGGTCTGCACCGTACGGGACTTGGCGTCGTAGTAGACGAAGTAGCCGCCTCCGCCGATGCCGGCGGAGTAGGGCTCGGTCACGCCGAGCGCGGCGGCCGTGGCCACGGCGGCGTCGACGGCGTTGCCGCCCTTGCGCAGGACCTCGATGCCGGCCGCGGAGGCGTCCGCGTCGACGCTCGACACCGCGCCGCCGTAGCCGACGGCGACCGGGACCTTCTCAACTGCCGTGGCCCCGGCACCGGGTGGCGCTGCCGCCCCCACCGAGACCACCGCGGCCGAGACCGCCAGGACCGACAGTTTTCGTGCGACAGGGCGACGCATCCGCACCTCCAGTCAGGGACCGTTCGCGCAGCCTATTCGATCGCCATGCCCCCGTCAGCCCGCCCACACCGGGCTCCGCTCGAACACGGGTTTGCGTTGGCCCGCTAGCATGCGCGCCCATGAATGACGACGTACGCAACATCGTCCTCGGCGTGGTCGCGGCCGGCATCAGCGCCGCCCTCGGCTGGATCGCCCGCACTTATCTGTGGCGGCGCAAGCTCCGCCGCAAGCAGGCGTTCTTCGGGCTGCCCGACCACTCCGAGTCGCTGCTCGTCGTCAACCGGGACGCGGGCAGCTCCGATCTCGCGGTGCACCGTTACGACGTGTTCGCGTTGCTCGAACTCTCCGCCCTCATCAAGGACTGCGGTGCGCACGCCGAGGTGATCACCCAGGACATGGCGCGGCAGGGCTTCGGGGAGCGCACGGAGTTCTGCGTCGGCGGCCCGGGGTCCAACCGGCGGATGGCGGCCCACATGCACGCCATGCTGCCCGGGGTGCGGGTGAACACCGACCCGGAACCCGGCCCGGACCGGCTGGCGTTCCAGATCGGCAGCGAGCGCTACCGCATGGAGAAGGGCCTGTCCGAACACGTCCTGCTGGCCCGTCTCACCGCCGGACAACCCGGCCTGAACCGGCCCGTCTTCCTGTTCTGCGGCCAGACCGCGATCACCAACCAGGCCGCGACCCGCTACCTGGCCCGCAATCACGAACGGCTGGCCCGCAAGTACGGCAACAACGCGTTCGTCCTCCTGCTGAAGGTGGTCAACTCGCAGGCGTACGGCCCCGATGTCGCCGAACTGGTCGCGGACGTCACTCGGGCCGCGCAGGCACCCCTGCCGACGCCGGCGGCTCCCCGCAACAGCCACCGCGCCTCCTGAGGTCCGTTACATTCCGGTAATCGTTACTGCCACGTAACTTACCGACGGGTTACTTGCGGTAAGGGGCCGCGGTTACCGTTCGGTCACTTTGCACTGACACGAGTGAGGAGTGACCCGTGGGACACCACCATCGCAAGGCCCTGCGTACGACCGCCGTGGGCGCCGTCTCCGCGACTCTGGTCGCCGGTAGCGCCCTCGGGCTCGCCCCCGCCGCCCAAGCCACCGGCAACGACGTCCGCTTCGTCGACATCACCGGCGACGGCGGCACCACCCTCAAGGCGAACGTCGTCACGCCGGCCGGGGCCGACGGCACCCACCACTACCCCCTGCTCGTGCTGCCCACGAGCTGGGGCCTGCCCCAGGTCGAGTACTTCGCGCAGGCCCAGAAACTCGCGAACTCGGGCTATGTCGTGGTCAGTTACAACGTGCGCGGCTTCTGGCAGTCGGGCGGCGAGATAGAAGTGGCAGGACCGCCGGACATAGCCGACGCGTCCAAGGTCATCGACTGGGCGCTCGCCAACACCCCGGCCGACGCGGGCCACATCGGCATGGCGGGCGTGTCGTACGGCGCCGGCATCAGCCTGCTGACCGCCGCCCACGACAAGCGGGTCAGGGCGGTCGCCGCCCTCAGCGGCTGGGCCGACCTCATCGACTCGATCTACTCCGGCCGCACCCAGCACGTGCAGGCCGCCGCGGTGCTGGACGGCGCGAGCCTCGTCACCGGCCGCCAGAGCGCCGAGATCCGGCAGATCTTCGACGCCTTCTACGCCTCCAACCTGTCCAAGGAACAGGACATGATCAACTGGGGGAAGAAACGTTCTGTCGCTACATACGTGGATCAACTCAACAAGAGCGGCGCCGCGGTCATGATGGCCAACGCCTGGGGCGACACGGTCTTCCCGCCCAACCAGTACGCGGACTTCTACGAGAAGCTGACCGGCCCCAAGCGGCTGGAGTTCCGGCCCGGCGACCACGCCACCGCCGAGCTGACCGGGCTGTTCGGCCTGCCCAACGACGTCTGGACGGACACCGAGCGCTGGTTCGACCACCACCTCAAGGGCGAGGACAACGGCATCGACCGCGAGCTGCCGGTCCGGCTCAAGTCCCGCTCCACGGGCGGCTACGAGGGCTACCCGGACTGGAAGTCGGTCGGCGCGACGAACAGGAAGCTCGCCCTCGCGGGCACGACCACCATCCACACCAACGTCAACTCGGGCGCGGACGGCGGAGTCGTCTTCCTCTCCAGCATCCTCGACCAGGTGGCCCAGCTGCCCCCGATGGCCTCGATCCCGCTGATCCCCCGGTACTGGGCGGGCGTATGGCAGTCGGAGAAGTACGCCACGGCGCAACGCGTGCGCGGCACCGCGAAGTTGCACACCACCCTCACCCCGACCAAGGAGAGCGGCACCCTCGTCGCCTACCTCTACGACGTGGGCCCGCTCGGCCTCGGCAAGCTGGTCAGCAACGCGCCGTACACCTTCCACGGACGTACGCCCGGACAGCCGTTCACCGTCGACCTGGAGCTGTACTCCACGGCCTACGACGTACCGGCAGGGCACCGGCTCGCCCTGGTCGTCGACACGGTCGACCCGCTCTACATCGAGCACAACCCGTCCGGCGCGCGGCTGACCTTCTCCTCACCGGCGAACGACCCGTCGTACGTGTCGGTTCCCCTGCGCGAGCAGTGATCTCCGGCCGGCGCCGGCCGGGTATGGCTCTATGACTGCTGCCCCCTGCTGCCCCTGGGTCCAGGGGCGGTGGGGGGATCCCCACCCGGCAGCAGCGTCCCTGGTCGTGGCCGGGGCCACCGCCACGGCCTTGGGGACGGACGGACCATCGTAGTCGAGGTCGGACACGGCGAGGATTCCGGTGGGGAAAACGCCGTTGGTCTCGGCATGGTCGTGTTTCCCGCTCAGTGATGGAGGATCTTCGACAGGAAGTCCCGGGCGCGCTCGCTGCTGGGGTTGGTGAAGAACTCGTCGGGGCTGCGGTCCTCGACGATGCGGCCGTCGGCCATGAACACGACGCGGTTGGCGGCCGAGCGGGCGAAGCCCATCTCATGGGTGACCACGATCATCGTCATTCCGTCGCGGGCGAGTTGACGCATCACCTCCAGAACCTCGTTGATCATCTCTGGGTCGAGCGCGGAGGTGGGCTCGTCGAACAGCATCGCCTTGGGACCCATGGCGAGGGCGCGGGCGATGGCGACGCGCTGCTGCTGACCGCCGGAGAGCTGTGCCGGGTATTTGTCGGCCTGGTCGGCCACGCCGACGCGGTCGAGGAGTTCGCGGGAGTGCTTGTCGGCCTCCTCCTTCCCGCGCCGCCTGACCTTGACCTGGCCGAGCGAGACGTTCTGCAGGACCGTCTTGTGGGCGAAGAGGTTGAAGGACTGGAAGACCATGCCGACTTCGGCGCGCAGCCGGGCGAGCGCCTTGCCCTCGTCGGGCAGTGGCTGTCCGTCGAGCAGGATCGTCCCGGACTGGATGGTCTCCAGCCGGTTGATGGCCCGGCACAGCGTCGACTTCCCCGAACCCGACGGGCCGATGACCACGACCACCTCGCCCTTGGCGACGGTGAGGTTGATGTCCTGCAGTACATGCAGGTCCCCGAAGTACTTGTTGACGTCACGCAGCTCGATCAGTGGATCGCCAGCCATGCCCAGCCCCAGTCATGTTCAGCTGTGTAGCGGTGGCCGCAAACTATCCGGGCAAGAGTGGACTTAATACACGACACGCACTTTTCGGGCATAAGCCGTATTTACACCGCTCTTATGTCGAGGTGCGGGCCCGGGTCTCACGCCTCCGCGACCTCCGCGTACAGCTGCGAAAGCTCCGGCACCCCGTTCGCGGCCCAGTCCTGCCCCGAGGTCACGACATCGAACTCACGGCCGGAGGCGAGCCGGACCACCGGCTGGCCGTCCGGCCAGATCTCCCAGGCGGCTCCCGGCACGGTGCGCACGATGACGGTGCCGAGATACAGACCGGCGTCGTTGCCCAGCCACGGCAGGATCTCCTCGTCGTCCCGCCAGCGCGGCAGCAACTGGTCGAGCGCCTCCAACGAGGCCGCCGTGTCATCGAGTTGGATCCCCGCCCGGGACGCATGGGAGCGCAGGAGTTCGCACTCGGAAAGGAGTTCGGCGAGGCCCTCGGGGTCGGGGGCCCCGCGCTTCTCGGGCCGGTGGCCCAGAAAAGGGATCTTCATACACCCAAGCGTGTCATTCGTACCGGCGTACGCACCACAGGCGCGCGGAAGGCCGATTCGGGTCGAGTTCACGCCGACTTCGGGCATGGCTCGTTGACGGACCCCAGGCGCCTCTCTACCTTCGCGATGCGTCTTTCGTCTCGTTGTGAACGGTCGTGCGCTGCGTGTACGAGAGGAGTCGGCCGTGCGCCGATGTGTGTGGGGTTCCACCGTCGTCCTCGCCCTGTTCGCCACCCTGGTGCCGACCGGCTCGGCACAAGCCGCCCCCGCGAGAGCCGAGCCGCTCCCGCTGGAGCGGCTCTTCGACAACACCGCGGTGAGCCGGGACGCCCGGCCGGGCGAGGCCGACTTCGACGGCTCGGGCGGCTCCCTGTCGGCCCAGGACCTGTCGGCCGCGGGCTGGACGCCGGGCCGCACACTCACCGTCCAGGGCGCCCGGCTGACCTGGCCGAAGCGGCGGCCGGGCGAGCCGGACAACGTCCTCGCCGACGGACAGAATGTGCGGGTGCGCGGCCACGGCGACGCGCTCGCGTTCCTGGTGGCCGGCACGGGCGGCATCGGCGTCGGCGGCCCGGGGACGGTGTCGTACGCCGACGGGACGCGGACGTCCTACAGCCTGACCGCGCCCGACTGGCGCACCGGCCCGCTCGCCACCAAGGCCGTGGCGCTGCCGCACGTCAACACGTCGGGCGGCCAACTCGCCGAGCGCGCGCGGCTGTACGTCGTGACGGTGCCGCTCGCCCCGGGTCGCGCGGTCGTCTCGGTACGGCTGCCGCGCGCGGCGGGGCTGCATGTGTTCGCGGTGGCGGTGCGGGCCGCGTCCCCGGGCTGGACGGGGAGCTGGTCGGCCGCGACGGGCGGCTATCCGGCCGTGGGGCCGTGGAGCGACCGGACGGTGCGGCTGGTGGTGCACACCTCGGCGGGCGGGCCACGGGTGCGGCTGCGGTTCGACAACACGTTCGCGGCGGTGCCGGTGCGGATCGCAAGCGCCACGGTGGCGGTGCAGAAGGCGGGCGCGGCGGCGCGGGGGAAGCCGGTCGCGGTGTCCTTCCGAGGCGCGGCGGGCGTCGGGATCCCGGCGGGAGCGCAGGCCTACAGCGATCCGCTCGGCTTCGCGGTGCCCGCGGACGCCAATCTGCTGGTCAGCTTCCATCTGCCCGGGACGGTGCCGGCGGCCCCGGTGCACCGGCTCGCGCAGCAGCGCTCGTATGTGAGCGAGCCGGGCGACCATACGGCGGACGCCTCCGCGGCGCCGTACGGCACCGTCCTGACCAGCTGGCCGCTGCTGACCGGGGTCGACGTGGGCGGTGGGCCGGGGTCGGTGGTGCTGCTCGGGGACTCGATCACCGACGGGGACAAGTCCACGGTGGATGCCAACCGGCGGTGGCCCAATGTGCTGGCCACACGGCTGCTGAACCAGAGTGTGGTCCCGCGCTATGGGGTGCTCAACCAGGGGATTTCGGGCAACCGTGTGGTCAGCGACCGCTATGCCGGTGACGGGGTGTCGACGGACACGGCCGGCGTGAGCGCCTTGTACCGGTTCGACCGGGATGTTCTGGCCCAGACGTCGGTGCGGACAGTCGTGGTGTTCGAGGGCGTCAACGACGTGCGGTGGGGCACGACCGCGGAGCAGGTGATCGCCGGGCTGCGCTGGATCGCGGACCGGGGGCATGCGCGCGGGCTGCGGATGCTGGCTGCGACCATCCTGCCCTGCGAGGGGGAGGCGCGGTGCACGGCGGCCGTCGATGCGGAGCGGGTCAAGGTGAACCAGTGGATCCGCTCCGGCGCCGCCGGGTTCGACGGCGTGCTCGACTTCGACGCGGTGGTGCGGGATCCGGCGCGGCCTTCGCGGATGCTTCCCGCGTACGACAGCGGGGACCATCTGCATCCCGGCGATGCGGGGCTCGCTGCGCTGGCTGGGTCGGTGGATCTGCGGGGGCTGGTGCGGTAGTCCTCGGCGTGGCGGCGGGCGACTGGGGGCTGCCGCCCCCAGACCCCCGCTTCGGCCCTGAAGGGGCCTTGCCCTCAAACGCCGGACGGGCTGGGGGCCGCTTCTCTACACGTCGAGATCCACGACCACCGGCGCATGATCCGACGCGCCCTTGCCCTTGCGCTCCTCGCGGTCCACGTAGGCGTCGGTGACGGCCTTGGTGAACGGCTCGTTGCCGTACACCAGGTCGATGCGCATGCCGCGGTTCTTGGGGAAACAGAGCTGGCGGTAGTCCCAGTAGGTGTACGGGTGGTCGTACTTGAGGGGACGCGGGACCACGTCGGACAGGCCGGACTCGCGCAGGGCGGTGAGGGCGGCGCGCTCGGCGGGGGTGACGTGGGTGAGGCCCTCGAAGGCGGCCACGTCGTAGACGTCGTCGTCCGTCGGGGCCACGTTGTAGTCGCCCAGCACCGCGAAGGGGCGGCTGCCGCCCGCGTCGCCGGCGACGGCGGCCCTGAGGGCCTCGAACCACTGGAGCTTGTAGGCGTAGTGGGGGTGGTCCACCTCACGGCCGTTCGGCACGTACACCGACCAGACGCGGATCGGGCCGCAGGTCGCGGAGATGGCGCGGGGCTCCACGGCGCCGTCGTAACCGGGATCGCCGGGCAGGCCCTTGACGACCTCCTTGAGGCCGACGCGGGAGAGCACCGCCACGCCGTTCCACCGGCCGGTGGCGTGGACCGCCGCCTCGTAGCCGAGGTCGCGCAGCGGGTCGAACGGGAACTGGTCCTCGGCGACCTTGGCCTCCTGGAGGCACAGCACGTCGGTGCCGCTGCTCTCCAGCCAGGCCAGGAGCCTCGGCAGGCGGGCGGTGATCGAGTTCACGTTCCAGGTCGCGATGCGCATGTCCAACAACCTACCGGGCGGGTACGACAATGCGGTCCCGTCCGGGGTGGGGCCGCTCACACCTCGGCCGAGTCTCCCGGGGTCAGGCGCAGGTGCTCCGCGCCGCCCAGGCCGCCGATCTGGCGGTCGTAGATCGGCCGGGCCAGGTCGGTGAGCAGGGCGTCGTGGATGTCGTAGGCGCGCTGCGGCTGGACCTCGCGGACGTAGTCGATGACTTCCGCGATCTTGTTCCAGGGGGCCATGACCGGGAGCATCAGTGTCTCGACCGGGCGGTCGGGGACGGTGAGGGCGTCGCCGGGGTGGAAGACCTTGCCGCCGTCGATGAGGTAACCGACGTTGGTGATGCGTGGGATGTCCGGGTGGATGACCGCGTGGAGTTCGCCGTGGACCTGGACGTCGAAGCCGGCGGCCGTGAAGGTGTCGCCGTGGCCGACGGTGTGCACACGGCCCGGGAAGGCGGAGGAGATCTTCTCCGCGACCGACTCGAGGGTCCAGATCTCGGCGGCCGGGTTGTTCTCCATGGCGGCGCGCAGGCGCAGTTCGTCGAAGTGGTCGGGGTGCTCGTGCGTGACGAGGATCGCATCCGCGCCGAGCGCGGCGTCCTCCTCGCTGAATCCTCCGGGGTCCAGGACGAGCGTCTGCCCGTCCTTTTCCAGGCGGATGCAGGCGTGCGACTTCTTCGTGAGCTTCATGGGTCCATCCTGGCAAGCGCCCGTTGCGGATGCTCACTCCGGCGGCTTGCGGATGCTCACTCCTCGGGCGTGGTCTCTTCCCTTATGACCTTCTGGGCGACCTTGAACGCGCTGTTCGCCGCCGGGACGCCGCAGTAGACGGCCGCCTGCAGCAGCACTTCCTTGATCTCGTTCGGGGTGAGGCCGTTGCGCAGGGCCGCGCGGGTGTGGAAGGCGAGTTCGTCCGTGTGGCCGCCCGCGACCAGGGCGGTGAGGGTGACACAGCTGCGGGAGCGCCGGTCGAGGCCGGGTCTGTCCCAGATCTCGCCCCAGGCGTACCGGGTGATGAAGTCCTGGAAGTCCCCCGAGAACTCGTCCGCCTGCTCCAGCGCGCGGTCGACGTGTGCGTCGCCGAGCACCTCGCGACGGACCTTGATCCCGGCGTCGTACGGGTCCCGTCGTCCCGTCGGCTGCGGCGGCACGGCGGCCGGGGCTATCTCGGCGACGGGCGCGGGCTGCGGGGGCGCGGCCAGGACCGGCTTGACGGGGGCGGCCTGGATGGCGGCCATCTGGCCGGTGGTCGCGTCGTAGGCGGGCTGCTGCCAGGCGGTGGAGAAGTGCCGGACCAGCAGGTCGGTGACGGCGGCGGGCTGCTCGACCGGCACGAGGTGGGAGGCGCCGGGGACGACGGCGAGGCGGGCGTCCGGTATGCCGGCGACCAGGGTGCGGGCCTCGGCGGGGCCGGTGACCTGGTCGTCCGAGCCGACGAGGACGAGGGTGGGCACGGTGACGCCGCCCAGTCGGGGCCGTACGTCGAAGGCGGCGAGTGCCTCGCAGGCGGCGATGTAGCAGCCGGGGTCGGTGGTGCGGACCATCTGCACGGCCCACTCGGTGATGGCGGGCTGGGCGGCGGCGAAGCCGGAGGTGAACCAGCGGTCGGGCGAGGTGCGGGCGATCGGGTCGAGGCCGTTCGTGCGCACGATCACACCCCGCTGCCGGAACTCGTCGGCCGTGCCGAAGCGGGGCGAGGCGGCGATCAGGGCGAGCGAGGCGAGGCGCTCGGGGTGACGCAGGGCCAGTTCGATACCGAGGGCGCCGCCGAGCGCGCAGCCCGCATAGCCGAAGCGCTGCACGCCGAGGCCGTCGAGGGTGGCGAGCAGCCGATCGGCGAGATCGGCGACGGAGCCCGCCGGGTACGCGGGCGCCCCGCCGTGTCCCGGCAGGTCGAACCGGAAGACACGCCACTGCTGGGCCAGCTCGGGGACCTGCCGGTCCCACATGTGCCAGGTGGTCCCCAGAGAAGGCCCCAGGATCAGGACGGGCGCCTCTTCTGGCCCGTCAAAGCGGTATTGCAGGGTGTTCGACGGTGTCTCACTCACGCCTCAGACCCTCTCACGTATCACGGACGCCCCTATAGCGGGGGGACGCTGGCTACCGTCTTGACCAGATTTTGGAGACCTCTCGGGCGGCCTGTCGCTTGAGGCGTCGGAGCATCTCACGCCGGGCCTTGCCCTCCTGGGTGCGGCGTGCGCAGTACGCCCGGGTGCGCGGGTCGCAGCGCGACCGGGGGAACACGATGCGGTGCAGGGCCACGTTGGCCTGACGGTCGCCGCCGTGGTGAACCGGCGCGAGGTCCGACGGCGACCTGAGTTGACTCTTCGATCGACCCGCGCCGGGGCGAACCTCATCCAGTGGAACGGCACCGGAGCGCAGAACCAGCGCCGGCGAACTGGCGCGCGACGCGGAGGCGCTTTCCATCCCATGTTTCGACACGATGTCTACCCATCATGGGGCAGTTGCACTATGTTCCCGTCCGAAAAGCCGCCGATACATGTGATGACTGGCGGGCTTCCTAGTCAAGGAACGGGATCGTGGACATCACCAGAAGACAGCCCGATCGCCTCGCCGTCCTGGGCAGCGGGGCGATCGTGTTGCCGGGCCCGCTGCCGGCGAGCCGGGGCGGCGACGGCCGTACCTCCGGCCGGCACATGGGGGGATCGGGGCGACGGCACCTACGTAAACCCGATCCCTCCGGGCGACTTCAGCGACTGGGGCTGTGTCCGGGTCGGTTGGGCAGCTCCATGGTGGTGAACATCGGCAGCGGCCTGCACATCGAGGTCGCGGGCTCCACCGCCCAGGGAGCGGCGGTCGGCCAGGAGTTCGGCGGAAGCGCGAGCGTGAACAGCGAGACCCGCCCCCTCTCCTGACCGCGCGCCCGGCGGCCACCCCATCGAGCGGGCCGCCGGGGCACACACCCCTACGGGGGACACCTCAAGGGGCGGGTGCGGACCGCGACGTCGTCCGCTCGTCTGCCACGTGGTCATGGACGACACGTCGGCTGTCCTCGCGTCCAGTGCGGCGGCGAGGTGAAAGCGTGCCCCGGCCCGCAGGCGAAGACACCGACAACGAACCCCGCATGGGCCACCCCGTCCCCCGTCCTGTGCTTTGTCGAGCAGACGAGTGCCACGACGCGGGCACGATCCGCCGCTCTCCGGCGGCCGAACACCCCCTCAGCAGACCAAGGAGATTGCGTAATGGACCACTCCATGGACCGCAGGCGCTTCCTGACCGCCGCCGCACTGACCGCCGGAGCGGCCGCCCTCCCCGGCGGTCTCCTCCCGGAGCAGGCCGCGGCCGCCGTCCCACCGCAGATCACGGTCCCCGACCGCGGCATCTACGACACCTCCCCCGCCTCCTCCTGGACCGACGGCTTCCTCACCGGCAACGGCGCATACGGAGCCATCCTCCACGGGGCGGCCACGCTGGAGAAGGTGGTCTTCAACCACCACCGGCTGGTGTTGCCGAACGGAACCCGCACCGTGGAACCCCCCGTGATCTCCGGCCGCCTGGAGGGCGTGCGCGACAAGGCACTCGCCGGCGACTACTCCGGCGCCAACAGAGACTTCGCCTCCGGATGGTCACTGCGCTGGACGCAGACCTACCACCCCGCGTACGAACTGCGCATCGACACCCCGGGCATGACCACGGTCAACGACTACGGCCGGGTCAACGACTTCCGCACCGGCGAGGTCAGCTCCAGCTGGACCGACCAGTACGGCACCTGGACCCGCAGGGCCTTCGTCTCCCGCGCCGACAACGTGATCGTCCACGAGCTGACCCCCGCCCCCGGCCGTACGGTCGACACCACGCTGAGCGTCAACACCGCGCTCGACGGAGTGCCCACGAGCCTCAGCTTCGCCACCCGCGCCACCGTCAGCAACGGCAACGGCTACCTGAACCTGCGCGGCACCTACCCCTCCGGGCGAGGCGCCTTCGGCTACGAGGGCGTCACCCGGGTCGTCGCCTCCGGCTCAGGCGCCTCCGTCAGCGTCAGCGGCTCCACCCTCGTGGTGGCCAGGGCGACCAGAGTGATCCTGCTGACCAAGCTGGACCGCTACGAGTCCTCCACCGCGTGGGATTCCGAGCCGCTGCACGCCGAGCTGGCCGCGCTCGGCACCGACTACGCGACGCTGCGCTCCGCGCACACCGCCCTCCACACCGCACTGTACGACCGCTCCCGCCTCGACCTGGGGGTGTCCGACGCCGACCGCAAGCTCTCCGTCAGCGAGCTGATAGCCCGCCAGAACGCGGACCGGAGCGTCATCGACCTCGCCCTGCTGGAGCGGCTCTACGACTCCGGCCGCTACCTCTTCATCAGCTCCAGCGGCATCCTGCCGCCCCGGCTCACCGGCATCTGGACGGGGTCCTGGAACGGCGCCTGGGCCGACGACTTCACCACCGACGCCAACGTCAACCTCCAGGTCGCGGGCGGCAACATCCTCGACACCACCGACGTCATGAAGGGCTACTTCAGCCTGATCCTGGGCCAGCTCGACGACTGGCGCACCAACGCCACCAATCTCTACGGCGCCCGCGGCTTCCTGGCCCCGTCCCGCACCGACGGGGAGTACGGCCACATGCTCCACTTCAACAACAGCTCGTTCCCGGGCCACTGCTGGACCGGCGGTGCGGACTGGCTCCTCCACCCGTTGCTCGAGTACTACGAGGTCACCGGCGATCAGGCCTTCCTGCGCGACAAGCTCGGTCCCGCCCTGATGGAACTGGCCCTGTTCTACGAGGACTTCCTCACCCGCACCGACTCGGCCGGCAAGGCGGTCTTCGTGCCGTCCTTCTCCATGGAGAACTCCCCCGGCAACACAGGCGTGTGCCTGTCGATCAACGCCACCGGCGACATCATGGCCGGCAAGCACGCCCTGCAGGCCGCCATCGACGCAGCCAACACCCTCGGTGTGGAACAGGGCAGCGGCCAGGGAGTCGCCCGCTGGACCGCCCTGCTGCGCAAGCTCCCCGCCTACCGCGTCAACGGCGACGGCGCGCTCGCCGAATGGTCCTGGCCCACCTTGACCGACCGCTACAACCACCGGCACATCCAGCATCTGTACGGCGCCTGGCCGCTGCACGAGATCAACCCCGAGGAGGAACCCTCCCTCGTCCGCCCGGCGCTCAAGGCCCTGGAGAACCGCGGCGACCAGAACATCTCCGCCCATGGCAGCCTGCACCGCGCCCTGGCCGGAGCCCGGCTGAAGGACGGCGGCAAGGTCTACGACAACCTGAAGAAGATCATCGGCAACAACATGGTCTTCAAGTCGCTGATGACCTCCCACAACCCGAACCTGGACATCTACAACGCCGACGCCGCCCACGCCCTCCCCGGCGTACTCGCCGAGGCCCTGATCTACTCCCGCCCCGGCGTCCTGGAAATCCTCCCGGCCCTGCCCGACCAACTGGCCAAGGGCTCCATCACGGGCGTACGGGCACGTGGCCGCATCCGTATCCACACCTTCAGCTGGGACCTGTCGGCCCGCACCGCCACCCTGTCCGTCACCTCCGCCGTCAACCAGGACGTCACCCTCGTCAGCCGCCGGGGCATGACGGCGGTGACCACATCGGCGGCCGTCGTCTCCTCCTCACTGGGCACCCACGCGCGTAAGGTCTCGCTGGTCGCCGGGCAGCGCACGGACATCACCGTCTCCCTGCTCAGCGGCTGGTTCCGGCTGGTCAACCGGCGTAGCGGCAAGGTCCTGGACGTCTCCGGCGGCGGCACTGCCGACGGCGGGAAGATCATCCAGTACACATCGTCGGGCGCCGCCAACCAGCAGTGGCGGTTCCTGCCCAACGCCGACGGTTCCTTCCGCCTCGCCGCCCGCCACAGCGGCAAAGTCCTCGACAGCCCCGGCGGCTCCGGCCAGGGCGCCCAGCTCGTCCAATGGCAGGACACGGGTGCCGACAACCAGCGGTGGAAGCTCGTCGACGCGGGCAGCGGCTCCTACCGGCTCGTCAACGTCCGCAACGGCTGGTGCGCGGACGTCGAAGGCGGATCGGCGGCCGACGGCGCCCGCGTCATCCAGTGGCCCGCCGATACCGGAACCAACCAGCAGTGGCAGCTCGACGCGCTGTGACGCGACGGCGCGACGCGGTGATTCTTCCCGCCGGGCGGGGTCCGGTTCTTCCCGCAAGGCGGGGTCAAGCGCTTCGATGACCGAGCGGCCCTCCAGCTCGTCGGCAGCCAGAGCGCGCTCAATCTACTGGTTGTTGCGGCAGGGTTACATTCGAAGCGCTTCGATAATACGGTGTGTGCCCCAAGTCGAACGTGTGTCACGGAAGGGAGCGCAGGTGCAGGCACCGCTGTTACGCATCCTGGGGCCGATCGAGATCAGCGGCGGCGCACACTCCGGGCCGCTTCGCGGCGTCAAGCCGTGCGCACTGCTCACCGCGCTGCTGCTCAGGCCGGGGAGCGTGGTGTCCCTGGAGAACCTGATGGAGGCCCTGTGGGCGGGCGAGCCGCCGCGTTCCGCCGTCGCGAACCTGCGCTCGTACGCGCATCTCCTGCGCCGACGGCTCCCGGTGTCCACTCCGCTGATCAGCCACCAGGGCGGTTATGAACTCCGGGTCGCGCCGGACGCCGTCGACCACCTGGTGTTCGAGCGGCTCGCCGACCGGGGCCGCAGCGCGGTCACCGACGACCCGCCCCGGGCCGTCGAGCTGCTCAACGCCGCCCTGGCACTGTGGAGTTCGGACCACGCGGCCCCCGGCGTCGAGCGGTACGGCATGCTCGACGGCCCGCTGCGCACGCTGGACGCCGAGCGCATCCGCGCCACCGAGGATCTGGCCGATGCCTGGCTCGGCGTCGGCCAGCCGCACTCCGCACTGCGTACGGCGGGGCAGGTGCTCGCCGCGGAGCCGCTGCGCATCCGCAGCTGGCTGCTCGTCCTGAACGCCCACCACCACCTCGGCGAACCAGGACGTGTGACCGACGCGTTCGAGTCGGCGCGGACCGTCTTCCGCCGCGAGCTCGGCACCGAACCCGATGCCTGTCTGGGGCGGCTGCATCAGCAGCTGCTCGCGGGGTGAACGCCATGGCCGCCGCCTTCTCGACGGTCTGCCACATTCTGCTCGCCGTCGTCCTCGCCGCATCCGCCGTGGGCAAGGCACGGCCCGCCGGATTCCGTGCCTTCCTCACCACGCTCGCCGACATGGGCCTCGGTACCCCGGGCCTGCGCCGCCCGCTGGCCTACGCGACCGTCACGGCCGAAGGCGTGGCCGCGGGCCTGCTGTTGCTGCCCGGCACGCGGGCCGGTGTGATCGGGCTCCTCCTCTCCTCGCTGGTCCTTGCCGCGCTCACCCTTGGCGTGGCGCGGGCGGTACGGGGCGGGGGTCCGCCCGTGACCTGCGCCTGTTTCGGGCGGACCGGGCGCCCCCTCGGCGTACTCCATCTGGTCAGGAACACCGGACTGCTGCTGGCCGCCGTCGGCGCCCTGGTCGTCACCGGCTCCGGCCCGGTGCGAGCGGCGGGCGGCGAGCTGGTCGTGTCCGTGGCCGCGGGTGCGGTGCTGGCCGTCGTCGTGATCGGCCTGGACGACATCGCCGATCTGTTCACCGCGCCCACCGCCTCCACCACCCGCGCCGCCGACCGCCCGTAGGAGTCCCTGTGTCCCTCGGTCTCTCCGTACTCGGCCTGCTCCTCGGCCTGTTCAATCTCCTTCTCCTGTACGGCGTCATCCGCCGGCTCAAAGAGATCGAGGCCCGCCCGGCCGACGCGGCGCCCGCCCCGGTCACCGGCATCACCGACGCCCACCGGATGACCGCCGGCGCCATGGTGGACGTACCGGACGGCACCCGGCCCACGCTCGTCGCCTTCTTCGCACCGGGCTGCGAGCCCTGCGAGCAGTTGCTGCCGCTGGTCGTCACGAGCGCCATGGACGAGCCCGGGGGCAGCGACCGTGTCGTCGCCGTCCTCTCCGAGGGCACCGACGACGACAACGCGCGCTTCAGGAAGGCCCTGGAACCGGTGGCCCGGGTCATCGTCGGCGCCCCGAAGGATCCCTGGGTCGAGCCGTGGATCACCACGTTCCGGGTGGACGGGCTGCCCCTGGTCTGCGGTCTCGACGACACCGGCGACGGTGTGGCGATCCGCTGGTCGGCGGTGAGCGCGCCGGAGCTCATCGCCAAAGCGGGGATCGTGGGCCGGCCGGTCGTATGACGCACCCGGCACAGGACCAGGCACAGCCCCCCGTGTCCCGGCCCCGGGTCGCGGCCACGGCGCTGCGACTCGCGCTCGGCGCGCACCGCCGTGCCCTCGCGGCGACCCTGCTGCTCGCCGTCGTCGAGGCCACCGGCCCGGTCGTGGTGGCCTGGCTGACCAAGCGGCTGATCGACTCGCTCACCGGGCACGGGGCGCGCGAGGTCACCGCGACCGCCGCGGCTCTGGCCGCGATCGGCGTGCTGCTCGCGCTCCTGCCGTACGTCGACGATCTCTGCCAGGGCGTGCTCACCCGGGCCGTGGCGCTGACCGCGCAGGACCGGCTGTTCCGTGCGGTCAACGCCCACCCGGGCCTGGACCTCTACGAGGATCCGGTACGGCTCGACCGGCTCCGGCTCGCCCAGCAGTCCGGCCAGGACACCCCCGTACAGCTGGTGCAGTGCGCGCTGATCGTGCTGCGGGCGGGGTGGACGCTGGTGGGGTTCGCCGGGGTGCTGGCCGCCGTCAGTCCGGTCCTCGCGGGACTGGTGCTGCTCGGTGCCGTACCGAAGCTGGTCGCGGAGCTGCGGCTGGCCCGGGCGACGGCCGCGGCGTTCGCGGGCGTCACGGCCGGCGAGCGCCGCGAGGCGTTCTTCTCGACGCTGCTCGGCGGTACGACGGCGGCCAAGGAGATACGGCTGTTCGGCATCGGGGATGTGCTGCGGGAGCGCATGCTCGTCGAGCGGCGGGCCGTCAACCGGATCCGGCACCGGCTCGACGTGCGCCGTCTGAGCGTCAATTCCCTGCCCACTCTTCTCGCTTCGGGCATCGCGGGCGGGGGACTGCTGTGGGCCGTGGGACGGGTGTCGGCCGGGACCCTGACCGTCGGGGACCTGTCCGTGTTCCTCGCGGCGTTGGCCTCGGTCCAGGGCGGACTCGGCTCGGCGGTCACGGCGGTGGCCAACGGCCATCAGCATCTGCTGGTGTTCGCCGAGTACGTGGCCGTGGCCGAGGGCGGCGCACGGCCCGGCCCGGCGCGGCGGGTCGCGGGCCCCCTGCGCGACCGGATCGTCCTCGACGACGTGTGGTTCCGTTATGCCCCGGATCTGCCGTGGGTGCTGCGGGGCGTGACGCTGACGGTACGCGCCGGGGAGAGCGTGGGTCTCGTCGGCGTGAACGGGGCCGGCAAGAGCACGCTGGTCAAACTGCTCTGCCGGTTCTACGACCCCGAACGGGGGCGGATCCTGTGGGACGGGACGGATCTGCGGGAGTTCACGCCCGAGTCGCTGCGGGACCGGCTCAGTGTCGTCTTCCAGGACTTCGTCGCGTACGAGATGACGGCGGCGGAGAACATCGCGCTCGGCGATCCGGCGGTGGCCGTTCGCGCTCCCGACGGCGCACCCGGCCCGGAGGTCGTCGAGGCCGCGCGCGAGGCGGGTGTGCACCAGGTCCTCGCGGGTCTCCCGGCCGGGTACGACACGATGCTGACCCGGGGGTTCTTCGGGGCCAACGACCGGGACAGCGGTGTCGTGCTCTCCGGCGGACAGTGGCAACGGGTCGCACTGGCCCGGGCGTTGCTGCGGGCGGACCGGGACCTGTTCGTGCTTGATGAACCGACGTCAGGGCTCGATCCGGATGCTCAGGCCGAGGTGGCCGGTGTGATCCGGGGGTTGGGGCGGGGACGGGCCCGGCTGCTGATCTCGCACCGGCTCAGCGAGGTTCGTTCCGCGGACCGGATCGTGCTCCTCGACGGGGGTGCGGTGCGGGAGGAGGGATCGCATGAGGAGCTGATGAGGTTGCCGTCGGGACGGTACGCCGAGCTGTTCCGGGGGCAGGCGGCGGGGTTCTGGGAGGACTCGCCGGGGACGGAGCAGGAGGTGGCGGGGGCTGCGGGGGGCGGACCCGGCCGGGAGCAGGAGGTCGCGGGGTGAGGCGGGTGCTCGGCAGGTGGCTGATGCTCGTGACCGTCCGGGGGCACAGCATGGAGCCCGGCCTGCGGGACGGGGCGGTGGTCCTGGCCCGTCGGATCGGAGGCCGTACGGACGCAGGCGGGCGGCTTCCGGGGCGGCGCGGTGGCTCGGCGGGCCGACGGTTGCGCGTGGGCCAGGTGGTCGTCCTGCCGGTGCAGCTGCCGGACGGCGCCCGTGTGGTGGGGCCGGTCGCGGACGGGGACGGGCTGTGGGTGAAACGGGTCGCGGCGTTGCCGGGCGACCCGGTTCCGGCCGGGGTCCCCGGGTGTCCGGGCCGGGTGCCGCCCGGGCGGATGGCGGTGCTCGGCGACAACGCGGCGTTGAGCACCGACTCGCGGACCGTCGGCCTCGTACCCGTGGACGTGGTGGTCGCGGTGGTGCTCGGCACAAAGGCCCGGCCCCCCGCCGCGGGGTGCGACGAGGGGCCGGGCGCGACGGATGCCGCGGCGAGGCACCTGGGACAGCGGGAACCGCGTCAGTAACAGCAGGAGTAGAGCGTCCACGCGGTGCAGTTCGTGCCCGGCGACTGGCAGGTGCGGCGCCAGTTCCCCTTGGCGGAGGGGTACTGGGGACCGCAGCTCGTGTCGCGGCGGCACCAGTACTCGGTGGTGCTCGCCTCGGCCTCGGCGCGCGGTACGAGCCGGCCGAGGACCGAGTCCGCGAGTCGGTTCAGAGTGCGCATGACCAAACCCCCAATCGTGGCCGTCGCCCGTCACGACGGCGTTCGTCCATGACGCTACGGGGACGGCATACGCCTGCCATACATCGCCGATACGCGGACCGCGTACGCCCCTCCGTCGGCCGCGCCCCGATCTCAGACCCCGCTGCCCGCCACCTCACCGAGGCGCCCGTCCCGCACCCGCAGCACGTCCGTGCAGCGTTCCGCCACCGCCATGTCATGCGTGGCCACCACCAGCGTGCAGCCGTACTCGGCGGCCAACTCCGCTACCAGGTCCATGAGTTGCTCTCCGGTCGCCGAGTCCAGGCTCCCGGTGGGTTCGTCGGCGAGCAGCAGCCGAGGCCGGGCGATCAGCGCCCGCGCCACCGCGACCCGCTGCTGCTGGCCGCCGGACAGCTGCGAGGGCAGCGCCGACTCCCGTCCCTGAAGGCCCACCGCCGCGAGCAGTTCGCGGGCGCGTGCGTCCCGGTCGAAGCCGGCCCTGCGGGGCAGCACGGGAGCCAGCACGTTGTCCAGCGCGCTCAGGCCCGGCAGCAGATGGAACCGCTGGAACACGAACCCCACCGTGCGCCGGTACGCGGCGGCGGCCCGCCGCCCCAGCGCGGTGACGTCCTGGCCGTCCACCCACACCCGTCCCGCATCGGCCCGTTCGATGGCCCCGATGAGGTGCAGCAGTGTGGATTTGCCGGATCCGGAGGCGCCGACGAGGGCGACGCGGTGTCCGGCCGGGATGTCCAGGCTGATGCCGTCGACGGCCTTGATCAGCCCGTCACCGGTGCCGAAGCTCTTGTGCAGGTCCTCCACCAGGACCGACGCACCGTCCCCCATCGTGTCCTCTCCCTCTCCGTGTCCCTGTCCGTCCTTCTTGGTTCATCCCTCTTCGGCCAGCGGCCCCGCCGGCGACCGCCGTACCGCGAGGCCGGCCGCGACGACGCTGCCCGCCACGGCCGCCACCACTCCCGCCGCCGCGACCACGCTCACCGCCACCGGCAGCCCCGCCGGAATCGAGCCGGTGAAGGCCACGGTCAGTGCGAGCCCCGACGCGGCGCCGGGCACCGCGCCCGCGACGGCGATCACCGCACCCTGCGCGACGACCAGTCGCATGACCTCGGTGTCGGCCCAGCCACAGGCCCGCAGCATGGCGAACTCCCCGTCCCGTTCACAGCTGTCGAGATAGAGGACATCGGCCAGGGCGAACACCCCCAGGGCCGCGGTGAGTACGGCCGCGGCCACATCGACCCCGCGCACCTCGAGGGAGACCGCCTCGCCGAGGAGCGTGCCCTGGACCTCGCCCTGGAACGTCCACATGACCGCCGTGACCAGGGAGACCGCGGCCACCCCCACCGCGAGCGCCAGCGCGCCGAGCACCGAACGGGACGGCGTACGCAGCGCCCCGCTCACCGCGAGCCCGAGCACCGTACGTCCGCGCCCGGCGCGCCGGGCCCGCCGCGGCCCGGCAACCCCGCCCCGCAGCGCCTGTGCGGGATACGGCCGACCCGCACGCATCGCCGGAAGCGCCCCGGCCAGCAGAGCCGTGGCCACCACCAGCGGTACCGCCAACAGCGCGCGCCCCACGGTGACGTCGAGGCCGAAGGCCCAGCCCAGCGGAAACGAGGCCCCGGCCCCGGCGGCCCCCGCCACGGCTGCCACCAGGGCGACCTCACCGAGGACGAGTCCCGCGAGGCGGGCGCCCGTCCAGCCGGTGCAGGCGAGGACGGCCAGTTCGCGCTGCCGGGTGCGTACGGAGGCGGCCACGGCGTTGCCGAGGAACAGCGCGCACACGCCGAGTACCAGGCCGAAGAGCAGCACACTCTTGCGGTCGGCGGCCTCGACGAGTGCGACGGCCGTGCCCTTGGCGGTCCAGTTCTCCGTCAGCGCGAGCGCGGGCCGCCCGAACTTGCCCTTTCCCAGTGCCACTTGCTGCGGCGCCGGCGAGGAACCTGCCGTGATGTCCACGTCGAGCCCGGTGCGGGTGGTGATCGCCTCGGCGACCGCGCGAATACGCTCCCGGGACGCCTTGTCCGTTCCGTGCACACCGGCGACCCTGACCCGCACCGCGGAGATCGGGTCCTTCGCATGCGGGGAGTCGGGGCCGGTGACGGCCTGAACCGACTGGAGGGTGGTGAGCAGTTGCGGCGGGGTGGCGAGGTAGCCGCCCGGGTTGCTGTTGGGGGCGAGCGCCTGGCCGCCGAGTGCGGCGCGGGCGGCCTCGTCGGCGGCACGGGCGGCGGGCGGCCGATAGGTCTCCAGGGGCACTTCGGACAGTTTCGAGAAGCCCTTCAGGCGCTCGACGGCGTAGGTGCCGACCACCTTGAACTGCGGGAAGTGGTCCTGGCTCGCGTCGGTTCCGGGCAGCCTGGTCACCGGCCGGAACGCGGTGTCCTGAACGAACCACGCCGGCAGATCACCGCCGTACGTCGATTGCCGCCACAGCTCGGCGCTGTCCGACGCGACGGGCGCGGGCCGCAGCACTCCCCCGCCGGACGCATAGCGGGGGGCTCCGGACTGGAGGACGACGAAGGGGTTGACGTCGATCGTGCCGTCCGCGACCGACCGCCGGAACACGGTGTCGGCGTCGGCGCGCGTGGTCGCCCCGGGGCTGACGGGCAGCCCGGCCAGCAGACCGCGCAGTTCCTTCCCGCCACGCCCGGAGAGCTTCGGAAGCGCTCCCGTGACGCGTGAGACCGACGTGCTCAACTGCTCGTCCAGATAGGGCCGGTCGGTACTGATCAGCGGGATGTCCTCGGACCGCGACCCGCCCTGCGCGTCCATGGCGGGCTTCTCACCGTCCTTCAGATACCGGCCGGAGGCCATCGCCCGGTCCACCCCGACCAGCCGGGCCTCCTGCTCGGGATCGACGGCGGCGAGCAGCAGCGTCATCGACCAGTCGATGTCGACCACCGCACGGCGGGAGGTGGTGCGGTTGTGCACGTCCGTCCCGCTGGTGAAGGTGCCGTCCGCATGCCGCCGCACGACGACGAGTTCGCTGCGCTGGGCGGGGTCGAGCTGGTCATTGACCGCGCCACCGTCGGACGAGGAGACCGTACGAAGGGCACACAGCGGCTCGAACTTCCCCCCGGGCAGCACCTCCAGCGGAGGCATCTCACCCTCGTCGCAGGGGCTGTCTCCCTGGCTCAGCGCGTCACCGGCCTCGGTCAGGTGCCGTCCGCGGTACGTGTACAGACTCCTCCAGCTCGAGTCCTTGGCCGTCGATGCGGCATCCGGCAGCACGACCGGGTTGCTGGTGACATAGACGTACACCGAACCCGGGTCCTGGGCCTTGCTCAGCGACCGGTCCGTGGTCCAGGTATTGCGCAGCCGCAACAGCTGCCGGTCGGCCGCGGGGTCGAGCTGCCCGGTCACATCGACCTGGGCGTGCGTCCCGGCCTGCACATAGCCGAGCATCGCCACAGGAGCGGCGATCTCCACCCCGCGCAGGCCGGCGATCTCCCGCCACTGACCGGGAGTTATCCCACCGAACTGCCCGGACAGGAAATTGGGCCGCACCTGCCCGACGGACTCCTCGCGCCCGGTCCGCGCACCGGCGGGCCGCACGAGAATGTCGTACGCGGCACGGAAGTTGGCGTCGGCGGACGCCTTCACCGTCAGCCGTGAGGTCTCCACGGACCCGGTCAGCAGGGTGAACCCGGCCGTGGCCACCAGCACACCGACCAGCAACGTCAGCGTCCGCACGGACTGCCTGCGCAGCTGACCGGTGATCATTCCCCACATGGCGCCTCCATCGGCGCCACGCTAGGGAGCGGCCATACATGGGCGATACACGACGCCGGCAGCGAGCACGGCCTTCACGGGGTGCCGGTCGGGCTCAGCCCCGGACGGTGACCCCGAAGCGGGTGCGCATCCGCCGCATCTCCCACAGCGAGACGGCCGTCACCGACAGCGGGCCGCCCAGCAGGGAGCAGAACTGGAACACCGGCGGGCCCTTCGGCATGCCGCTGTCGATCAGGTTGAAGATCGCGAGCACCCACACCAGGACTCCGGTGATCACCGGCGGCAGCATCGGGTGGACGTGGGCGGTGTTGAAGGCGCTGCGGGCCGAGTACAGCGACGCCATGAAGAAGAAGGGAAACCCCCACACGATCACGGCCAGCGCCACGAGGGCGATGGCGTAGCCGAACCAGTCCCTCCGGTTGTCGAGTGCGCTCTGGGCCGCCACGTAGAGGACCCCCGCGATGACGACCACCGTCAGCACGTACCAGCCGACCGCCTTGAGCGGGGCGTGGAGCCGGGAGCGCAGCTGCGGCCGCAGGTGCGGGGGCGCGTAGAGGATGAACCCGAGGATGACCAGCGGTCCGGCGAGGATCAGCAGGACCGGGGTGATGACGAGGTTGGCGACGCTGTTCTCCCCCGCGTCCTGCCAGCGGTCCGCCTCCACGCCGTAGACCAGGACCAGTGCGAGGGTGGCGACGATGCCGAGCACCGTGCGGGCGGCTTGGACCCGGTCCACGGTGCGGTCCTCGATCCGGCCGTCGCCCTCCTGCACGAAGAGCCGGGTGGCGACGCGGTGTGCGGAGCGGATGACGGCGGCGACGAGGTAGGGCGCCGAGAAGAACCACAGGCGGCTGCGGCGGCGCCGAGCGGGGGCCGCGGGCGGGGGGCCGTAGGGGTATGGATTCGGGTACTGATTCGGATTCGGGTTCGGGTATGGATTCTGATTCGGATACGGGCTCGGAGCCGGTGCGGGCGGACCGTAGGGGCCGCCTTGCGGCTGACCGTACGGAGCGCCCCAGCCCTGGCCTCCGGGTCCGTTGCCGCCGGGTTGTCCCGGGCCGGTTCCTGGACCCCATCCCCCCGTTGCCATGCCTCTCCCGCCGTTGGTTTCAAGCCAGTTGCTGCGTCGCGTGGCGACTTCGCGGCAGTGTAGTTGCTCATGGGGCGCCCTCACCCCCCTCCGGCGAGGCACCGAGGCCTGTCAGGGCGCCCACCGGGTCGAGGTCGGGGGTGCCGCGGGGCCACCAGTCGTCGTGGCCCGGTTCCGACTCGTACGGATACCAGAGGCCGTCGCGGCCCAGGCGGAGCTGGACATGGCCGCGGGGGTGGGTGAGGCGGTTGCGCCAGGGGCGGAACGCGGGGAGGTCGGCCGCGAGAAGCAGGGGGCGGGCGCGGTCGAAGCGGCCGGCGGGCGGGTCCCAGGGGTCTTCGAGGACGGCGAGACCCTCCGGGCCGCCCTGGCGCCAGGCGGCGACCGCTCGCGCCAGCTCGGCGGGAGTGCGGTCGGCGGCGGAGGCGAGGGAGGAGTACAGCGCGCGGGTGGCGGCGGTGAGGCCGGAACCGGGGCGGGCGGCGGCGATCCGTACCGCGTCCTGCCACAGGGTCAGTTCGGCGACCGGGTCGCGCCCCGTGCTGAGCAGGGCGTGGGCGCGGGCGGCGGCGTCGGTCGCCAACTGGTCCAGTGCGAAGGGGTCGGGACCGCCCGGCGCCGCCGGGTAGACCGGGGGCTGTTCGGGATGGGCGGGTACCGGCAACGGGGCTGGGAGGGGCGGGAGTCGGCGCTCCAGCGCGAGGGCCTCGGTGGCCCGTACCCCCGGCAGCGGAGCCGGTCCCTGCTCCTGGGCGGCACGCGCGGCGCGGGCGGCGTTACGGCGGGAGAGAGCGTCGAGCAGCTCGCGTTCACCCCGGCCGCGCAGCAGGAGCAGCACGAAGGGGTCGGCGTCCAGCAGGCGTGCGGTCTGGTAGCACAGGGCGGCGGCGTGCTTGCAGGGGTGGCCGCGGTCGGGGCAGCTGCAGTGGGGGTCGAGGTCGCCGGGGCCGGGCAGGAGAGGGACGCCGCAGTCGGCGAGCGACTGGGGCATCTCCTTGTCGAGCAACGCGGCGATGTGGCCCGGCCTGTCGGCAGCGGCGTCCAGGAACCGCGCCCAGTCGGCGTCGTCGAGCGTCCGCAACCGCACCTGCACGCGGTACGGCCGCGGCCGGCTGCCCCGCACATACGCCAGGACGAGCCCCGGCGTCACCGTGATGGCCTCGACGTGCCCCTGCTCCGCGTAACCGCGTCCACGGGCGAGCCGCTTGGGATCGAGGGCACCCTCTTCCAGGGCCGTCACCCAGGCGTTCCCCCACCAGGTCTGGGCGAAGGGGGCGTCGTCCGACGACTGGGGCGATACGACGGGGAAGGCCGGGAAAGTGCGGCGGAGTTCACCGTCACGCCCCGGAGCCGCCATGGAGCGGGGCACGCGCGGAGTCGCGGCCGCGGGTGTGGTCGTGGGTGTGGTCGTGGGTCCTGTGTCGGTGAGGGGCGCGGGTGAGGGGTCGGGGCGTGTGGGCTCGGGGGGCGAGGAGTGGGTGTCCGCGGACGCTGCGGGCGCCGGGTGCGCCGAGAACTCCCGGGCCGCCGAAGACGCCGAGGACGGTGCGGAGGACGAGCCCGAGATGTCGGAGGCGCGCGACGCCCGTGGCGAGGAACCGGCGCCCTTGGGTGCCGAGGACGACGGTGGGTTCCGGCGCGGCCGAGCTGGAGCAGGCGTCGACGGGTCGTCTCGGTCCGGCGCGTCGTCCTCCGGCATCCGGAACGCGCCCGCGATCAGCTCCCGCACGGAACGCACCCGAAGATCGGCAGCGCGTCGCCGTACGCCGCTGCCGGCACCGGAACCGGCCGACGCCGGCCGCCCGGCCCCTGGCGTACCTTCAACTCCCCCACTCGTCTGGTGCGTCCGTGACTGCCGCGCCTCCTCACGGGCGGCCCGCAGCGCCTGGCGCGCGGCATCGGCGGGGCGGGCGCCGAGTCGACCCACCGCGGGATCATGGACGGCCGGTGCGGCCGTCTCGGCCCCTTCCGAGGGGTCCGCACCGGAGGCACCATCTGCACGGGAAGCACCGGAGGCACGGTAAGCACCGGCCGACGCCTCTCGCTCCCCGCCGCCCCCACCCGTCGACGTGCCGCCGGTCGATGCGGACGCCCCGGCCTCGGAGCCCGCAGCCTCCTTGCGTCCGTCCCCGGCCTCCGCCGGATCGCCCCGCCTGGCGGTCACCGCGCGCCGCAGCGCCGCCCGGGCCGCGTCGCCCGGTCGAGGTTCCGGGCGCGTGGGCCCGTCCGGTCGCGTCTCCTCCGGCTGTGGCTCCTCCTGCTGTGGCTCCTCCTGCCCGGGCGTCTCGGGCTCGGACACCGGGCTCGCCGGATCGCCCGGCCCCCGCCCATGACTCACGCCGCTCCCCGGCACGCCTTCCCGCCGGTCCCGCGCAGCCCGAAGGGCCCGGCGGGCCGCGTCGGCCGGTCGAGGTTCACCGAACCCCGCAGCCTCGCCACCGGCCGCACTCCCCCGCTCCACCGGCACGGTCATGATTCCCTCCGCAACGACACGAGGTCCGACAGCTCACGGTCCGTCAGTTCCGTGAGGGCCGACTCGCCGGAGCCGAGGATCGCGTCGGCCAGGGCCCGCTTGGACTCGAGCATCTCCGCGATGCGGTCCTCGACCGTGCCCTCGGTGATGAGGCGGTGGACCTGCACGGGCTGGGTCTGGCCGATGCGGTAGGCACGGTCGGTGGCCTGTTCCTCCACGGCCGGGTTCCACCAGCGGTCGAAGTGGACGACATGGCCCGCGCGGGTCAGGTTGAGGCCGGTGCCCGCCGCCTTCAGGGAGAGGACCAGGACGGGCGTCGTGCCGCTCTGGAAGCGGTCCACCATGCGCTCGCGGTCCGGGACCGGCGTGCCGCCGTGCAGCAGGTCCACCGGGACCGCACGGGCGGCGAGGTGGGAGGCGATCAGGCGGGCCATCCCCACGTACTGCGTGAAGACCAGCGCCGAGCCGTCCTCGGCCAGCAGCGTGTCCAGGAGTTCGTCCAGCAGCGTCAGCTTGCCGGAGCGGGCGGCCAGTCGCTCGGTGGCCGCCGCCGCGTCCTCCTTCAGGTACAGCGCGGGGTGGTCGCAGATCTGCTTGAGGGAGGTGAGGAGCTTGAGGACCATGCCCCTGCGGGCCATGCCCTCCGCCGTCTCGATGGCGAGCATCGACTCACGCACCACCGCCTCGTAGAGCGCCGCCTGTTCACGGGTGAGCGGGACCGGGTGGTCCGTCTCCGTCTTGGGCGGCAGTTCCGGGACGATCCCGGGGTCCGACTTCTTGCGGCGCAGGAGGAACGGGCGGACCAGGCGGGCCAGCCGGTCCACCGCCTCGTCGTCCTCGCCGTTCTCCACCACGCGCGCGTGCCGGGCGCGGAACGACTTCAGGGGGCCGAGCAGGCCCGGTGTCGTCCAGTCGAGCAGGGCCCAGAGCTCGGACAGGTTGTTCTCGACCGGTGTGCCGGTCAGCGCCACGCGCGCGGGCGTCGGGATGGTGCGCAGGGCCTTCGCCGTCGCCGAGTACGGGTTCTTGACGTGCTGCGCCTCGTCGGCGACGACCATGCCCCAGGAGTGCTGGGCCAGCGTCGGCGCCGCCGAGCGCATCGTGCCGTACGTCGTGAGGACGAAGCCGGCGTCCATGTCCTCCAGGGTGCGGTCCGGGCCGTGGAAGCGGCGGACGGGGACGCCGGGCGCGAAACGGGTGATCTCCCGCTGCCAGTTGCCGAGGAGCGAGGCCGGGCAGACCACCAGGGTCGGGGCCGTCCGGGCGCGCTTGAGGTGCAGGGCGATGACCGTGATCGTCTTGCCGAGCCCCATGTCGTCCGCGAGGCAGCCGCCGAGGCCCAGGGAGGTCATGAGGTCCAGCCAGGCCAGACCCCGGAGTTGGTAGTCCCTCAGCGTCGCCCGCAGTCCCGGCGGCGGTTCGGCCGGGCGCACCCCCGCCGTCAGCCGGTCACGCAGGGCGGCCAGGGCACCGACCGGCACGGCCTCGACCGTCTCGCCGTCGACCTCGGCACTGCCGGTCAGGGCGACGGACAGCGCGTCCACCGGGTCGAGCAGGCCCAGTTCGCGCTTGCGGGCCTTGCGGACGAGGGCCGGGTCGACGAGCACCCAGCGGTCCCGCAGCCGGACCACCGGGCGGTGCGCCTCCGCGAGCGCGTCCATCTCGCCCTCGGTGAGCGGGTCGCCGCCGATCGCCAACTGCCAGCGGAACTGGAGCAGTTCCTCGCTCTCGAAGAAACCGGTGCCGTCGGTCGCCGAGCCGGGAGCGGGTCGCACGACGGCCGCCGCGCTGAGGTCCTGCGCGAGGTCCCGGGGCCAGTGCACCGCCACCCCGGCCGCCGCGAGCCGGGTCGCCGCCACGCCCAGCAGGTCGCCCAACTCCTCGTCGGACAGGGCCAGCACGTCGGGCACGTCCTGCTCGGACAGCCGGTCAAGCGGGGCCCACACCCGTGCCGCACGCCGCACGGCGAGCGCCGCGTCCACCTGCGCACGGGGTCCGAACGCCGCGTCCGCCTCGCCGGACCACAGGGCGGCCGCGTCGGCCACGAGGGTGGGGTCGGCGAGGCTGTGCACCTGGACGATCGCCGCCCCGGCGCTGCGCACACCGTCGCCGCCGTCGTCGAAGAGGTCGTACGCCGACAGGTCCAGGCGGAGCGAGATGCGCACGCCCGCGTCCATGCCGGCGGCGACCTCGGCCGCCCAGTCGTGGGCGTCGGGCAGGCGCTGGGCCTCGCGGGCGGCGAAGGGCTTGCCCGAGGCGTGCGCAGCGGCGGGCGTGCGGGGCAGGGTGTCGGCGACGGCGTCCAGGAAGGAACGCATCAGCGCCTCCGGCTCGGGCAGCCGCAGGGGGCCCGAGCCGGTCAGCGGGACCGCATGTCCTTCGTACGGCAGGGCTGCGGCGACCGCTCGCAGATGCGCGATGTCGTCCGGGTCGAGCGGGCCGGCCCGCCAGGCGTCGTGGCCGGTGGGGGTGAGGCCGGGCAGCAGTCGGCCGCGGGCGGTGAGCCGCAGCGCGTGCAGGGCGGCGGCGCCCCAGCAGGCGGTCGCGGGGTGGGCGGCCGGGTCGCGCCGGGCGCGCACGAGCAGCGGCAGCGCCTCGCCGAGCGGCAACGACAGCGCGGGGGTGGTCCGGCGGCGGACTCCGGCGCCATGGCGGCGTACGACAGTGAGCTCCGTGTCTCCGTCGGGCAGCGGGCCGCCCTCCGGATCCCAGAAGGCCATCCGCCCCTCGCGGGGGAGGGACGCGGGCAGGAAGACCGCCGCGAGCCGGGCGGGGACGGCCTCCCCCGCGCGCTCGTCCACCGCGGTGCCGGCGCTGTGCGCGGCCCTGTCGCTCATACGTCCTGTCACCTCCCGCCCGTGAGTCGGATCAACCGTCTTCGACTCTACGGGCGGGGTCTGACAATCGGCCCCGGCGGCCGGTCCGGGCCGGGTGCGCCGGGAGGGTCGTCAGGGGACCGTGCGCGAGACGACGTACACGAACGGATTCTCCGGGTCGGCCATGCTCACCACGATGTCGTGCGTGGGAGCCGGGTTCTTCTGCTCGTGGACGACGCCGTACCAGGGGCCGGGGCCCTTGAAGTCCCAGCCGGTGATCTTCTGGTCCCGGGCGCCGATGGTGATGTCGTCCGGCTTCAGGTCGTTCCGGCCGAGGCCCATGGTCCCCAGGTAGGCGTCCAGGTTCTCGGCGGTGGTCTGGAACTGGACGTAGAGACGGCTGGTCCGCCAGTTGTTCGTCTCGTAGTACCCGACGTTGTACGCCGGAACCGGGATCGTCACCTGGTAGACGCGGCGCTGGACTCTCGACGGCCAGTGGGGGGTGAGGCCGGTCGCGGAGTACTTCTCCTCCTTGTCCTTGCCGCTTTCGCGGCTCTGGTTGGCGGAGATCACCAGATAACCGGCGGGCACGCCGATGAGCAGCACGATGATGAGCAGGGTGAGCGCCCTGCGGCGGATCATGTGGCGACGGTCCTCGGTCGGCTCCTGGGGCTCGTCCGGGGAGTCCGCCTGGCGGGGTACGGTCACGGTCACGCCGACCCCTGGGACGACCTGCGGGCCTCCGCGAACCGCGCATAGCGCTCGTAGCGCTCGACCCGGCGCCGGTTGGCGCGGCGGAAGCGGCGGGCGACCAGTCGGGCCAGGTCGGCGGCGCCGACCATGCCGGCCTCGGGGCCGAGCTGGGCCCGGGTGATGCGGGCCTCGGGGCGGTAGCCGCGGCCGGTGAGGTGGCGCTTGAAGGCGTCCCGCGCGGGACCGATCAGCAGGTCGTCCGCGGCCGACACACCGCCTCCGATGACGAAGCAGGACGGGTCCAGGGCGGCCGCGAGGTTGGCGATGCCGACGCCGAGCCACTGGCCGATGTCCTGCAGCAGCTCGATGCACATCGCGTCGCCCTCGCGGGCCAGCTCCGTGATCATCGGGCCGGTGATGTCGCCGATCTGGCCCTTGACGTGCTCGATGATCCCGTACGCCACCGGCGAGTCGGCGGCGGCCAGCTCCTTGGCCTCCCGCACCAGCGCGTTGCCGGAGCTGTACTGCTCCCAGCAGCCGCGGTTGCCGCACGGGCAGCGGTGGCCGCCGGGGACCACCTGCATGTGCCCGAACTCCCCCGCGACGCCGTACTTGCCTCGCTTGACCTGCCCGTCCTCCAGGATCGCGCCACCGATGCCGGTGCCCAGCGTGATCATGACGAGGTGGTCCTCGCCACGGCCGGCACCGAAGCGCCACTCGGCCCAGGCGGCCGAGTTGGCGTCGTTGTCGACCAGGACGGGTACGGCGAGCCGGCCGGCCAGACGGTCCCTGAGGGGCTCGTTGCGCCAGGACAGGTGGGGCGCGAACAGGACGCGGTTGCGGTCGGCGTCGACCCAGCCGGCCGCGCCGATGCCGACGGCGTGGACGTCGTGGCGGTCGGACAGGTCCAGGACCAGCTCGACGATCGTGTCCTCGACGACCTTCGGGCTCTTGGACTTGTCCGGGGTCTCCGTGCGGAGCTTCTCCAGGATGTTGCCGTCGGCGTCCACGACGCCCGCCATCACCTTGGTGCCGCCGATGTCGATGCCGACCGTTGGCACACGGGGGGCCGACAGGTGTGAGCGGCGCTCTCTGGGGCCCACGGTGCGGAGCACGGGGGCTCGCCTTGAGCCGATGGGGGCGGTGAAGTCGCGGTAGGTGCTCATCAGGCCCGATTCTGCCTCACGGCCGAGACGGGTGCCGTACCGGGAAACAATGGGGTGGTTCATGTCATACGCCGCCTGCGGGCCGTTTGTCGTTGTTCGCGCCCACGCGGCGGAGCCGCACGTCGATACAGCCCCGCGCCGCGTGAGCGGCGTTGCAGTCCACGGACGCCTAATTGTCCTGACATTGCAACGTACCGTACGGTCAGTTCACGACCGTACGAGCAGCTGGAACTCGAACGAATAGCGGCTCGGCCGGTACGTGTGCGTGCCGTACTCGACCGCCCTGCCCGTGTCGTCGAACGTCACCCGCTGCATCGTGAGCAGGGGGGCGCCCTCCTCCTCCGCGAGGCGCTCGGCTTCCGCGGCGGTGGCCGCGCGGGCGCCGATGGTCTGGCGGGCGCTGTGCAGGGTGATTCCTGCGGCGCGCATCAGGCGGTACAGGCCGGTGGCCTCCAGCTGTGCGGTGTCCAGGTCGATCAGGGCGGGCGGCAGGAAGTTGCACAGGTACGCCATCGGCTCGCCGTGCGCGAGGCGCAGCCGCTCGATGCGGTGCACGTCGCTGTCCTCGGCCACCCCGAGAGCCGCCGCGACCTCGGCGGACGCCGGGACGACGGTGTTGACGAGCACCCTGGTCGCCGGGCGCTGGCCGGCCGACTCGAGGTCGTCATAGAGGCTGCTGAGCTCCAGCGGCCGCTTGACCTGGCTGTGCACGACCTGCGTCCCCACGCCTCGGCGGCGCACCAGCAGGCCCTTGTCGACCAGCGACTGGATGGCCTGGCGAACGGTCGGCCGGGACAGGCCGAGGCGTGCGGCGAGTTCGATCTCGTTGCCCAGCAGGCTGCCGGGGGTGAGCGCTCCGTGCTCGATCGCGGCCTCGAGCTGCTGGGACAGCTGGAAGTACAACGGCACCGGACTGCTCCGGTCCACACTGAGCTCGAGTTCCACGGTCGGGTCCACTTCTGGTTTCGGCACGGGCCGAGCGTAGCTCTACGCGTTGTTGACGGGAAGTCGTGTAGTTTGATTGTCCGGACATACGCATTGACAGCTTACGCACTGAACCCCCACTTTGTTTCCATGCGCATCGGGGTCATCGGTACGGGCCGCATCGGCACGATTCACGCCCACACGCTCAGCCGCCACCGCGACGTCGGCTCGCTGATCCTCACGGACGCGGACGCCGCGCGCGCCCAGGCTCTGGCACACCGGCTGGGCGAGACGGCGGCGCCCGGAGTGGACGAGATCTTCCGGTGGGGCGTGGACGCTGTGGTGATCACCACAGCGACGTCGGCTCACGCCGAACTGATCGGTCGGGCAGCACGGTCCGGTCTTCCGGTGTTCTGCGAGAAGCCCATAGCGCTCGACCTGCCGGGCACACTGCACGCGATCGGCGAGGTGGAGACCGCCGGGACGATCCTGCAGATGGGCTTCCAGCGCCGCTTCGACGCGGGGTACGTGGGCGCGCGCGAGGCGGTGCGGTCCGGGCGGCTCGGGCGGTTGCACACCGTACGCGCACTGACCAGCGATCAGGAGCCGCCGCCGGCCGAGTGGCTGCCGCTGTCCGGCGGGCTGTACCGGGACACGCTGATCCACGACTTCGACGTGCTGCGCTGGGTGACGGGGCGCGAGGTCGTCGACGTGTACGCGGCCGGGGCGGACGCCGGGCCCGCGATGTTCCGTGAGGCGGGCGACGTCGACACGGCGGCGGTGGTGCTCACGCTGGACGGCGGCACGCTCGCCACGGCGACGGCGACGCGGCTGAACGGCGCCGGGTACGACGTCCGCATGGAACTCGCCGGGGAACTGGACCAGATCGTGGTGGGCCTCGACGACCGTACGCCGATCGCGTCCACCGAGCCGACCGGGCCGCCCGCGGCGGACAAGCCGTGGTCGGGGTTCCTGGAGCGGTTCGGGCCCGCGTACGAGGCGGAGTTGAACGCGTTCGTGGAGGTGGTGCGCGGGGAGCGGGCCAATCCCTGCGACGGGCGGGAGGCCCTGCAGGCCTTGCGGATCGCGGAGGCGTGCGAGCGGTCGCGGCACGAGCACAGACCGGTCGCGCTCGCGGAGATCGCGGGCGGGGGCGCGGCTACGACTCTGTGAGAACCGGACGCTACGCCCCGGCCGGACCCGACTCGACGCCCCGGCCGGACCCGACGCCCCTGCCGAATTCGACGCCCGTGCCCGACTCGACGCCCCGGCCGGACCCGACGCCTCCGCCGGACCCGACGCCCCTGCCGAATTCGACGCCCGTGCCGGACTCGACGCCCCGGCCGGACTCGCCCCCCGTGCCGGATCCGCCGGACCTGACGCCTCCGCCGGACCCGACGCCCGTGCCCGACTCGGCGCCCCGGCCGGACTCGACGCCTCGGCCGGACTCGCCCTCTGGTGCCGGACTCGCTCCCCGACCGGGCTCGACACCACCGGCCGTACTCGACAACCGCGTGCCCGGTCCGCTACCAGCGCACCGGCAGACTCCTCATCCCCCGGACCAGCATCCCCGGCAGCCACTCCCCCGGCGGGCCGTCCGGCGCGAGGCCGGGGGCGCGCTCCAGCAGGGACCGTATCGCCGTGCGGGCCTCCAGACGGGCCAGGGGGGCGCCCAGGCAGAAGTGGATGCCATGGCCGAAGGCGACGTGCCCTCGGGTGTCGCGGCGGATGTCGAAGGTGTCCGGAGCGGGATAGCGGCTCGCGTCCCGGTTGGCCGCAGTGAGGCCGACCATCACCGGTTCGCCCTTCTCGACGGGGACGCCTGCGATCTCCAAGGGCTCGGCCGCGTACCGAAACGACGCCGTCTCCACCGGGCCCTCGTGGCGCAGCATCTCCTCCACCGCACCGTCGAGGAGGGTCATGTCGGCGCGCAGCGCGGCGAGTTGGTCCGGGTGGATCAGCAGGGCGTGCACACCGCTGGTGATGAGGTTGACCGTCGTCTCGTGCCCGGCGATCAGCAGGATGAAGGCCATGCCCCGCAGTTCGTCCGGGGAGAGCCGGTCGCCGTCCTCGGCCGTGGTGCGGATCAGGTCGCTCAGCAGGTCATCGCCGGGACCGGCGCACCTCTTGTCCTCGATGAGGTCGGTGAAGTAGGTGCCGAGGCGGGTGAAGGCCTCTATCTCGTTGCCCGGGCTGGTGGGGGCGATCGCCTCCGTCGACATCTTGCGGAACTCCACGCGGTCCATCTCGGGCACGCCGAGCAGTTCGCAGATGACGGTGAGCGGCAGCGGGTGGGCGAGGGACTCCACGAGGTCGGCGCGGCCCTTCGGCAGCATGGCGTCGAGCAGGTCGTCGGTGAGCTGCTGGATCCTCGGCCGCAGCGCCTCCACGCGGCGCATCGTGAAGGCGCGCGAGACGAGCCCGCGCAGCCGGGCGTGCTGCGGCGGGTCGGTGGCCAGCAGGCTCTTCCCGATCAGCTCCTCGTCGAGCGACTTCAGGCCGATCTTGGTGCCGTCCTTGGACAGCCGAGGGTCGGCGAGCGCCGCGCGTGCCTCCTCGTGCCCGACGACGAGCCAGACCTCGGACTGCCAGCCGGGCAGCCGGACGCGGTGCACCGGGCCCCGCTCACGCAAGCGCGCGTACACCGGATGCGGGTTCTCGCGGAATCCCTCTCCGAACTCCCCCAGGTCGAGCACTTCGGCCATGTCACTCCCCCTCCGACACACCGACAACGCCCGGGCCCCCCGACTAGTGCCCGTCGCCCTCCACTTCCTCCAACAGCCCCGCGTCGTACGCCAACAGGGCGATCTGCACACGGTTGTTGAGGGCGAGCTTGGCCAGGATCCGGGAGACATGGGTCTTGACGGTGGCGACGCTCATGAAGAGCTCCGCGGCGATCTCGGCGTTGGACAGGCCCCGGCCCACCGCGACGGCGACCTCACGCTCACGGTCGTTGAGGGCGGCGAGCCGGTCACGCGCGCGTGTGCGGCGGGTGTCGGAGGCGGCGCCGGCCGCGTGGTCCATCAACTGGCGGGTCACCGTGGGTGAGAGGACCGGGTCACCGGCCGCGACGCGGCGCACCGCGTCGACGATCTCGGCGGGCGGGGTGTCCTTGAGCACGAACCCGGCGGCGCCGGCGCGCAGGGCGCGCAGCACCTGCTCGTCGGCGTGGAAGGTGGTCAGCAGCACCACCTGCGGGGCGTCCTTCCTGCCGCGCAGCCGCTCGGTGGCCGTGAGGCCGTCGACCGCCGGCATCCGGATGTCCATCAGGACCACGTCCGGGCGGACGCGGTCGACCAGCGTCTCGACCTCCGCGCCGTCGGCCGCCTCGCCGACGATCTCGATGTCCTCGGCGCCGCCCAGCATGAAGGACAGGCCGGCCCTGACCAACGGGTCGTCGTCGACGAGGAGGAGTCTGATCGCAGTCATGTGCCCCACGTAATCACGGTTGTACGGCGTGGATGTGCCGGACGGCCCGCAACAGCGCTCGCCGGTTCCGCAATTGAGCAGCATGCGGCCGGATCGGCGCGGTCACCCCCACGGCAACCAGGCCCGCACCTCGAACCCCCCGTCCGCCGCGGGCCCGTGCTCCAGCCGGCCGCCCGTCAGCGTGGCCCGTTCCGTCAGCCCGATCAGTCCCTGTCCGGAACCCGGCACGTGCGGGACGTCCCCCTCCGGCGCCGGATTGCGCACCGAGACGGACAGGCCCTCGCCCGGTGCGCCGGTCACCGTCACCGTGACCTCAGTGCCGGGTGCGTGCTTGCGGGCGTTGGTCAGGCCCTCCTGGGCGATGCGGTAGGCGGTGCGGCCGACGGAGGCGGGCACGGCGGCGGGGTCGGTGACGCGCTGGTCGAGGGTGACCTTCATGCCTGCCTCGCGGGACTCGGTGACCAGCGCTTCCAGCGCCGCGAGGGTCGGCTGCGGGCGGCCGGCGTCGTCGGGCTCGCCCGCCCGCAGGACGCCGATGATCTCCCGCAGGTCCTGGAGGGCCTCATGGGCGCTCTCCCTGATGACGCCCGCCGCCCGCGCGATCTCCTCGCGGGGTGCGTCGGGCCGGAACTCCAGCGCGCCCGCGTGCACGCTGAGCAGGGTGAGCCGGTGGGCGAGGACGTCGTGCATCTCCCGGGCGATGGCCTCGCGGGCGAGCCGCTGCGCCTGCTCGGCTCGCAGCCGTGCCTCCGTCTCGGCACGCCGGGCACGGTCGCGCAGGCTCAGCATGAGCTGCCGTTTGGACCGTACGAACATGCCCCAGCCGACCACCGCGCCGAGCAGAGGCACGGAGAAGGCGAGCGCGCCGAGGAAGGGCAGGCCGGGCTCGGGGCGCAGCCAGAAGTAGAGCGGGAGCAGCGCCAGATTGGCGCCCCCCACCCAGGCCACGTACCGGAAGGGGCGGTGCACGGCGAGGGTGAACAGGGCGATCAGGGCCACGCCGCCCGCGGTGTCGGACACCATGCTGATCGGGGTCATCGCCACGGCCAGCCCCAGCGGCCAGCGGCGCCGCAGCCAGACCGCGCCCAGCGAGAGCGCGCCGATCCACTGGTCGACGACGACCAGGGTGTGCGGGAGGTGGGGGTTGTCGGCGAGCGCGTCCGCGGCCAGCAGCCCCACCAGGACGGCCACCAGGAAGCAGCAGAAGTCGACCACCCAGTCGCGGGCTGTGCGCCGGGGCCGTCCGGAACGCTCGGCGTCGGGGTCGAGTTCCCGCAGCACGGCCGAGGGCAGCAGCCAGCGCCGCCCCTCGAACATCCGGGGCACGGCCTCCGGTTTGTCACCACTCACGGCCGACAAATCTACGCAGTGAAAGACCGCGTCACCTCGTCGCGCGCCTGATCGTCGACCAAAGTCGCACGACAGGAGACTTTCGGCGTGCGCCGCCTGCCCGGAACGTGTACTTCCGGCGGACATGGCTCGCCCCGCGGCCGATTGGCGTGGGGGGTCCGCGGGGCGAGAGTCGCAGGCATGAAACAGGTGCTGGAGATCCTCGGGTTCATCGCCCTGGTGCAGGGCATCGCCGGCCTGGTGCACGAGTTCACCGACTGGGACTGGGGTCTCGTGCAGCGGATCGGCTTCCTCGACGGCTACGAGATCTATGCGAGCGTCGCACTGCTCGTGCTGGCGTTCGCGTTGTTCGCCGCCGCCGAGAGCCGGAAGTCCGGTTGAGCGCGGACCGGACTTCCGGCGAGTCACGCCGTTCCTCGGAGCCGGTCGTGACCTTCCGGCTCAGCAGCCGTAGTTGATCAGGTCGAACGACTCGTAGTGGTCGGCCGTGTAGTAGTCCTCCTGGCTCTTCTCACCGGTGACGATCCGGCGAGCTCCGCGCGTGGGGGAGCCGGGCGTGATGACCGTGTACTCGTGGTAGTACCCGGACGGCTGGCTGGGCAGGATGCGTTCCCGGTTCGAGAAGACGGTGCCGTCCTGGTCGTAGGGGAACGGCCCGCCCTGCGCGATCAGGTCGAGCGTGTCGTGGGCCTGCGAGGGCAGGTTGCTGTAGCAGATACTGCCGACCGCGGCGGCCGCCGGGGTGGCGGTGACGGTACCGCCGACGAGGAGGGCGGAGAGGACGGCGGCTGCGGCGCCGATACGGCTGATTCGTGGGGGGAATCTCATGGCTTCATGATGACGCGCGTAGACAGTGGCATGTCAATGACAACACCGGAGATTTTCCCGGCAAGTCCGATGAGTTTTCGGGAAGTTAACGTGCGCCCCGGCGTCCTCACGCGATCTCCATCAGCGGCCGCGCGAGAACGCCGCGGACGGGTCGTCACGTGTTCTCGGGAAGCCCGAACGCGCTGTAGTCGGGGCGCCCCGCCAGGTCGTACGAGTGAATGGTCACGCCCCTGCTCGTGGTGCGACCTCCGGTGTGCGTGAACGCGGTGGGCACCGCGCCCTCCGTGAACAGGCGGTGACCCGAGCCCAGCACGACCGGGAAGGTCAGCAGATGGAGGGTGTCGACGAGGTCGAGGGCCAGCAGGGACCTGACCAGGGCGCCGCTGCCGTGGACCTGGAGCTCGCCGTCGGTGCGCTCCTTGAGGGCGGTGACCTCCTTGCCGAGGTCGCCGCTGATCACGCTGGTGCCGGCCCAGTCGGGGTCGGTCAGCGTCGAGGAGGCGACGTATTTCGGCAGCGCGTTGAGCTTGGAGGCGACCGGGTCGGCGGGATCGGTCATCTTCGGCCAGTAGGAGGCGAAGATGTCGTACGTACGGCGTCCGAGGAGGAAGGCGGCCGGGCGGGCGAAGACCTCGTTGATGAACTGGCCGAAGTCGTCGTCGGCGTAGGCGAAGACCCAGCCGCCCTGGTCGAAGCCGCCGCGGGTGTCCTCCTCCCGGCCGCCGGGTGCCTGGTAGACGCCGTCGAGCGTGAGGAAGAGGGTGGAAACGAGCTTGCCCATGAGGAGTGCCTCTTTTCCGGGGTGGGGTCTGCTGTCATCACCTCAGACCCCCTCGGCACCCGCAACTCATCGGTGGGCCGACTGCCGCCTCACCCCGCGTGCGTCGAGAACAGTCCGCCGGTCGGGCCCTGCTTGTCGCCGCCCTGGGCCTTCTTCAGGGCGTTGGCCAGGCTCTCGATGGTGAGGGACTGCAGGATGACCCTGCCGTTGCCCTCCAGGGTGGCCAGGGACAGGCCCTCGCCGCCGAAGACGGCGTTCATCAGGCCCTGACGGTTGAGGCCGCCGACGCGCTGGACGCCGTACTGGATGCCCTCCTCGAAGGCGACGACGCAGCCGGTGTCGACCTCGATACGGCCGCCGAAGTCGGCCGGGTTGAGGTCGATGAAGTTGCCGGCGCCGGCGATGATCACCGTGCCGTGTCCGGTGAACTTCTCCAGGACGAAACCCTCGCCGCCCTTCATGCCGGTGCGGCCGCCCTGGAAGGCGATGCCGAAGTCGACGGTGGACTCGGCGGCGACGAAGGCGTCCTTCTCGGCGAACCACGCGCGCGTGCCGTCCAGCTCCAGGGCCCGCATCTCACCGGGCAGTACGCCCGCGAAGCCGACGGTGCCCTCCCCGCCCTGGGAGGTGAAGTACTGGAACGCGATCGACTCGCCCGCGAGGACGCGCTGGCCGACCTGCATGGCAGTGCCCATGGCCTGGCGCAGCATGCCGCCCATGCCGCCACCACCGCCGCTGCCGTTGCCCTGAGGCCGGCCGCCGCCGTCGGACGGGCCGGTCAGGCGGGTCTCCATCGTCACGTTGGTGGTCTTGAAGAGGAACTTGCCCGCCTCGCAGTACACGGTCTGGCCGGGGCGGAGGCTGACGACCGCCATCTGCATGGCGTTGCCGACGATTTCTTGCTGAAGAGTCACGTGGGGGGAACGAGGGAACCGGAGCAAAGAGTTCCGACGAGTTCCGGCCCTCACCCTCCCTTGCCGGTCTTGGTTCGCCCGGTCTCCATGTCCGTTCGCCGCCAGCGCTTCGGCCCGGGCAGCGCTGGGATGGACCCATGACAACGACTTACGGAACCCTGTACGGCAAGGTGGCCCTGGTCACGGGCGGCAGTCGCGGCATCGGCGCGGCGACGGCTCTGCGGCTCGCGCGGGAGGGCGCGGATGTGGCCGTGAGCTATGTGAACGGCAAGGAGGCGGCCGACGAGGTCGTCCGGGCCGTCGAGTCGCTGGGGCGGCGGGCCGTGGCCCTGCGGGCGGACGCGGGTGACGCGGACGAGGCCGAGGGCGCGGTGGAGCGTGCTGCTGAGGTGCTCGGGGGTCTGGACGTGCTGGTGAACAACGCCGGTGTGGGCGTCCTGGGTCCGCTGGCGGGCCTGTCGCTCGCGGACGTGGACCGGGTGCTCGCCGTGAACGTCCGGGGCGTCTTCCTGGCGTCACGGGCGGCTGCCGCCCGCATGACCGCCGGGGGGCGGATCATCACGATCGGCACGTGTATGACCCAGCGTGTGCCGGGGCCCGGGGGCACGCTCTACGCCACCAGCAAGTCGGCACTGATCGGCCTGACGAAAGCCCTGGCGCGGGAGCTGGGGCCGCGCGGCATCACGGCGAACATCGTCCACCCGGGTCCCGTCGACACGGACCTGAACCCGGCGGACGGTCCGTATGCGGCCGGTCAGGCGGCGATGACCGCGCTGGGGCGCTTCGGGACGGCCGACGAGGTGGCCGCGATGGTGGCTTACCTGGCCGGGGCGGAGTACGTGACGGGGGCGGAGTTCGCGGTGGACGGGGGACATGCCGCGTAGGCCTCCGGCGGTTGAGCCGACTCACTGTGCGGGTGCGTGGGGGTGACCGTCGCTGGGGGCTGCCGCCCCCAGACCCCCGCTCCGGCCCTGAAGGGGCCTCGTCCTCAAACGCCGTACGGGCTGAATGCAACTGACCGGCGTCGAGAAGCGAAGCCCCTTGCGGGCGGGTGCTCGGTCGTTCAGCCGCCCAGTTCCTGGTGGCGCGCCGCCAGTCCCGCCGCCCCCTGCTCCGTCAGCGAGCCGTGCAGGCGGAGGCGGGAGATGCCGCCGTCGGGGAAGATGTCCACGCGCGCGTGCGTGCCGACGGCGGGCGTCGGCAGGAGGAAGCGGTGGTTGGTGTCGGGCTGGAGGCGGGTGCGCGGGAGGATCTCCGTCCACTCACCCTCCTCACCGTCCCGCACCGACACCGACGCCCAGCCCGCGCTGTTGCCCTTCAGGTACGCCGTGTCGATCTCGATCGCGCGGATCTGGGACTGGGCCACCAGCCGGTAGCGGATCCAGTCGTTGCCCTGGTCGCGGCGCCGACGCGTCTCCCAGCCGTCGTCCATCTTGCGGGAGCGGCCCGGCTGGATGGTGTTCGTGGCGGGCGAGTAGAAGAGGTTGGAGGCGTCCTCGACCTGGCCGCCGTTCTCCAGGGCGACCACGTCGAGGGTGCCCAGGACCGCCAGCCACTCGGGGTCGGGTGCGACCTCGCCGTAGACGCGCAGGCGGGCGATGCCGCCGTCGGGGTGCTGGTTGACGCGGAGGTGGGTGAAGCGCTGCTCGACCGCGATGGAGAAACCATTCGCCGCATGGCCGCCGACCGGCGTGCGCGGGACCAGCGTCGTCCACTTCACGTCGTCGGCGAGCAGTTCCCGGGGAGAGGGCGAGCCGGGTAGCGACGTGCCCTCGACCGACACCGCCTGCGGGTAGTTGCCGCGGAAGTGGGCCGTGTCGACGACGATCCCGCGGATCACGCCCGGCGCGCCGAGACGGACCAGCGCCCAGTCGTGGTCCTCGGCCGTGGGCCACGGGTGGTCGGCGGACGCGCCGCGGCGGCGCCTCGTCTCCCAGCCGTCCATGATCTTGCCCTTGTGCCCGAAGTGCTCGGGGTCGAACTCGGCCCGCTCGGGCACCAGCAGGTTCTCGCGCTGGGCGAAGAACTCGTCGTTGGCGGCGATGACACCGGCACCGAGCCGGCGGTCGGCGAGGTTGGCGTACTGGGTGAAGGGGAAGTCGGCGGTGCGGTAGTCCGCGTACGGGTCACCGCCTCCGTAGGGGTTCGCGTCGCCGGTGAAACTGGGTATCGCCGTCACGGTGATCAGGTCTGCCTTTCGGATCGGCCGCTGCGGGTGCGGGGGAGTCGGTCAGTGGGCGCGGGTGAGCAGTTGGCCCTTCGGTTCGGTGAACTCGCCGTCCGCGACGATGCGTTCGCCGCGCAGCCAGGTGGACTTCACCACGCCGTACAGGGTCTTGCCCGCGTACGCCGTCACACGGTTGCGGTGCTGGAGGGCCGCCGGGTCGACGGTGAACGTCTCGTCGGGCGCGAGGACGGCGAAGTCTGCGTCGCGGCCCGCCTCGATGGCGCCCTTGCGGTCGTCGAGGCCCACCAGCGCGGCCGTCCGCGCGGACATCCAGCGGACCACGTCCTCCAGGCCGTGCCCGCGCCTGCGGGCCTCGGTCCACACCGCCGCCAGGCTCAGCTGGAGGCCGGAGATGCCGCCCCAGGCCGTCGCGAAGTCGTCGGTCTTCAGGTCGGCCGTGGACGGGGAGTGGTCGGTGACCACACAGTCGATCGTGCCGTCGGCCAGCGCCTGCCAGAGCAGGTCCTGGTTGGCGGACTCGCGGATCGGCGGGCAGCACTTGAACTCGCTGGCGCCGTCGGGGACTTCCTCGGCGGTCAGGGTCAGGTAGTGCGGGCAGGTCTCGACGGTGATCCGTACGCCTTCCCGCTTGGCCTCGGCGATCAGCGGCAGCGCGTCGCTCGACGACAGGTGGAGGACGTGCACGCGCGCGTGGAGGCGCTTTGCCTGGGCGATCAGCTGGGCGATCGCCGTGTCCTCCGCGTCGCGCGGTCGCGAGGCCAGGAAGTCGGCGTACTTGGGGCCGCCCTGCTGCGGGGCGGCGTCGAGGTGGTGCGGGTCCTCGGCGTGCACGATCAGCAGGCCGCCGAAGGAGGCGATCTCGGCCAGGGACTGGGCCAGCCGGTCCTGGGACAGGTGCGGGAACTCGTCCACGCCGGACGGGGACAGGAAGGCCTTGAAGCCGAAGACGCCGGCCTCGTGCAGCGGGCGCAGGTCCTTGACGTTGTCGGGCAGGGCGCCGCCCCAGAAGCCGACGTCGATGTGCGCCTTGTCGGCGGCCACGTCCTGCTTGGTGCGGAGGTGGTCGACCGTGGTGGTCGGCGGGAGGGAGTTGAGCGGCATGTCGACGAGGGTGGTGATGCCGCCGGCCGCCGCCGCGCGCGTGGCGGTCCAGAAGCCCTCCCACTCGGTGCGGCCGGGGTCGTTGACGTGCACGTGCGTGTCGACCAGGCCGGGCAGCAGGACGTCGTCGCCGAGGTCCTCCAGCCGGGCGCCGGACGGGACTTCGGCGTCGTACGGGAGTACGGCCGTGATCTTGCCGGCGGAGACCGCGACCGACGCGGACCGCGTCCCTTCCGGAGTGATGACGCGCCTCGAGCGCAGCACCAGTTCAGCGTCGGACACCCGGACCCCTCTCTGCCGCCGTTTGCTTCCGCGTTTTACTTCCGCGTAACGGAATTCAACTTTCTGTTGAAGGAGTCTTCACTCCCGCTCTCGTGCCGTCAAGGGCACACTTCTCCACAGTGCACCCTGGGCGAACACTCTGGACGTTTCCACAAAGCGGAATTAGAATTCCAGCAAGCAGAACGTAGCTACGTACAAGCGGGGAGTCAACCGACTGACGGGTAGGCTTCTGCCCTCCCACCGGTCCCGAAAGGAACGTGCCGTGCCGACGTCCAGCGCCAGCACCACCGACTCCGCCAGGTCCAACGCCAGTGGTGGCGTTCAGTCCCTCGAGCGCGCCTTCGACCTGCTCGAGCGGATGGCGGACGCGGGCGGCGAGGTCGGCCTGAGCGAGCTGTCCGCGAGCAGCGGACTGCCGCTGCCCACCATCCACCGCCTCATGCGCACGCTCGTCGTGTGCGGCTATGTACGCCAGCAGCCCAACCGCCGCTACGCCCTCGGCCCGCGTCTGATCCGCCTCGGCGAGTCCGCCTCCCGGCTGCTGGGCACGTGGGCCCGGCCCTACCTGGCCCGGCTGGTCGAGGAGACCGGCGAGACGGCGAACATGGCCCTGCTCGACGGCGACGAGATCGTGTACGTCGCCCAGGTGCCGTCCAAGCACTCGATGCGCATGTTCACCGAGGTCGGCCGGCGCGTGCTGCCGCACTCCACGGGCGTCGGCAAGGCGCTGCTCGCGAACACCCCGGACGACGAGGTGCGCGCCCTGCTGTCCCGCACCGGGATGCCGGCCGCGACCGAGAAGACGATCACCACCCCGGACGGCTTCCTCGCCGCCCTCGCGGAGGTGCGGCGCAGCGGTTACGCGATCGACGACAACGAGCAGGAGGTCGGCGTCCGCTGCCTCGCGGTCTCCGTGCCCGACTCCCCCACCGCCGCCGCCATCTCGATCTCCGGCCCGGCCGGCCGCGTCACGGAGGCGGCGACGGAGAAGATCGTGCCGGTGCTGCAGCAGGTGGCCTCGGAACTGTCCGAGGCACTGGCGAGTTCGACCCCGACGGCGTAGTTCCCCCTGGCGCGCCTACCCTGAGGACAGGGGGCCGTCAGCGGAGCGAGGTGGCCACCATGCTGCAGGAGAACAAGCACTGGTCCTCGGGGAAGTGGCAGGTAAAGGAAGGGAGCGCCGACGAGTTCGTCGAGCGCTGGCGGGAATTCCTCACCTGGACCAAGGACGCGCACCAGGGGTTCCTCGGCGCCCGCCTGATCCGGGACCTCCGGAACCCGAACTCCTTCGTGTCCTTCGCCACCTGGCAGGACCTCGACTCGATGCGCGCCTGGCAGGGCGACCCCGAGTTCAAGGAGCACTTCGACGCCGCCTACGTCCTGTGCGACGACATGCAAAGCGGCGGGTACGAGGTCGTCGTCGACATCTGAGCGCGGGGCGCGATTCAGCGGCGCGGCGGCTCCCCGAACAGGTCCACCGCGTCGCGTACATCCGTAAGGCCGCGGGACAGCGCGCTGACGGACCCGATCGCCCCCGCGATCAACAGCAGCGACCTGCGCAGCCGCGGCATCTCCGGCACGCCGTCGATCGTCATCGCGGCCAGCGCGGCGAGTTCGTCCTCGGCGATCCCCCGGTCCGGGAACTCGGCCGGGTGCGCGGCGAGTTCGCGGCGCAGACGGGACACCGCCGTCCGCAGTTCCGCCACCCTCGGGTCCTCGTCGCTGCCCGTCACCAGCCTCTGTCCCAAGCTCCGCAACACAGCACTCCCCCTCGCACGCCGTTGTGCGCCAGCAGTCCCGCTTCCCCGTCGAGCACCCCTGACAACAGCCGGGCGCCGGGGACGCGGGTCAGTAAACCCACCCGGCGCGGGATGTGCCACCGTACGGACGGAAATTCAGCCCTGGGGGACCGGGCGCTCGCGCGGGCGTCAGGTATGCAGGACGCATGACTGAGAAAGAAGCACCGCCGGTCGCCGGTCTGCTCCTCGCCGCCGGCGGCGGACGGCGGCTCGGCGGACGGCCCAAGGCACTGCTCCGGCACCGCGGCCGCCCCCTCGTCGAGCACGCCGTCGGGGTGCTGCGCGCGGCCGGCTGCACCCGTGTGCACGTCGTGCTGGGCGCGCGGGCGGACGCCGTACGCGAGCAGGCCGCGCTCGGTGACTGCGTGCTGGTGGAGAACCCGGACTGGGCCGAGGGGATGGGCTCCTCCCTGCGTGCCGGGCTCGCGTCGCTCGCGGACACGGGGGCGCGGGCGGCGCTCGTCTCGCTCGTCGACCAGCCCGGCATCGGACCGGAGGCGGTGGCCCGGGTGCTCGCCGCGTACGAGGGCGAGCAGTCACTGGTCTCGGCCGCGTACGACGGGGTACGCGGGCATCCCGTGCTGTTCGGCGCCGCCCACTGGGCGGGCATCGCGGCGACCGCGACCGGCGACCGGGGGGCACGCACCTATCTGAAGGAGCGCGAGGAGGCGATCGGGCTCGTCGAGTGCGGGGACGTGGCCCGGCCGTACGACATCGACACGGCGGCCGATCTGGGCCACCTTGAGTGAGCGTGGTGGCACTGAGCGCCACCTTGCCTCGACTCAGAGAATCTCGATGTCAACAAACCATTGAACTTCCACCATGAGGAAACTAGTATCCACTGTTCAGAAGCGCCCGACCGCTCCGCGGGCGCTCCCCGCTGTATCCGGGAAGACTGGCACCCGGTGCCAACGCTCGTACGCAAGTCGCTTGTAGCTCGCTGAAGGAAGTGACGCTCATGTCCGCACCAGCGCCGTCCCCGCTGGCCATCGTCGACGCCGAGCCCCTGCCCCGGCAGGAGGAGGTCCTTAACGAGGCGGCCCTCGCCTTCGTGGCCGAGCTGCACCGCCGGTTCACGCCCCGGCGTGACGAACTCCTCGCCCGCCGTGCGGAGCGCCGCGCCGAGATCGCCCGCACCTCCACCCTCGACTTCCTCCCGGAGACCGCCGCGATCCGCGCGGACGACTCCTGGCGCGTGGCCCCCTGCCCGCCCGCGCTGCAGGACCGCCGGGTCGAGATCACCGGCCCCACCGACCGCAAGATGACCATCAACGCCCTCAACTCGGGTGCGAAGATCTGGCTCGCGGACTTCGAGGACGCCTCCGCTCCGACCTGGGAGAACGTCGTCCTCGGCCAGCTCAACCTGATCGACGCCTACACCCGGAACATCGACTTCACCGACCCGAGGTCCGGCAAGTCGTACGCCCTGCGCCCGAACGACGAGCTCGCGACCGTCGTCATGCGCCCGCGCGGCTGGCACCTGAACGAGCGTCACCTCCAGGTCGACGGGCAGCCGGTGCCCGGCGCCTTCGTCGACTTCGGCCTGTACTTCTTCCACAACGCCCAGCGCCTGCTCGACCTCGGCAAGGGCCCGTACTTCTACCTCCCGAAGACGGAGTCGCACCTGGAGGCCCGCCTCTGGAACGACGTGTTCGTCTTCGCGCAGGACTATGTGGGCATCCCGCAGGGCACCGTCCGCGCGACCGTCCTGATCGAGACGATCACGGCGGCGTACGAGATGGAGGAGATCCTCCACGAACTGCGCGACCACGCCTCCGGACTGAACGCCGGCCGCTGGGACTACCTGTTCTCCATCGTCAAGAACTTCCGTGACGGCGGCGCCAAGTTCGTCCTGCCGGACCGCAACGCGGTCACCATGACGGCCCCGTTCATGCGCGCGTACACCGAACTCCTCGTCCGCACCTGCCACAAGCGCGGTGCGCACGCGATCGGCGGCATGGCGGCGTTCATCCCGTCCCGCCGCGACGCCGAGGTCAACAAGGTCGCCTTCGAGAAGGTCCGCGCCGACAAGGACCGCGAGGCCGGCGACGGCTTCGACGGCTCCTGGGTCGCCCACCCCGACCTGGTCCCGATCGCCATGGAGTCCTTCGACAAGGTCCTCGGCGACAAGCCGAACCAGAAGGACCGGCTGCGCGAGGACGTCCGCGTCGAGGCGGCCGACCTGATCGCCGTCGACTCCCTGGACGCCAAGCCGACGTACCCGGGCCTGGTCAACGCCGTCCAGGTCGGCATCCGTTACATCGAGGCCTGGCTGCGCGGGCTGGGCGCGGTCGCCATCTTCAACCTCATGGAGGACGCGGCCACCGCCGAGATCTCCCGCTCGCAGATCTGGCAGTGGATCAACGCGGGCGTCGAGTTCGAGAACGGCGAGAAGGCCACCCCGGAGCTGGCCCGCAAGGTCGCCGCCGAGGAACTGGCGAACATCCGCGCCGAGATCGGCGAGGAGGCCTTCGCGGCCGGCCACTGGCAGCAGGCCCACGACCTGCTCCTGGAGGTCTCCCTCGACGAGGACTACGCGGACTTCCTGACGCTGCCGGCGTACGAGCAGCTCAAGGGCTGACGTCCTCCTGCGCGGACCTGTCCGAGTGGCCCAGGGACCTTCCCGGGGCCACTCGGTCGCGTACGGCCTGCTTCACGGCCGTCGGCTCCGGGAAGCCCTGTTCACGGCGGTCCCAGACCACCTCGCCGTCGACGCGGACGACGAAGACGCCGCCCTTGCCCGGCTTCAGGGCGAGTTCCGTCAGCTCGGTCTCGAAGGTCGTGAGCAGCTCCTGGGCCAGCCATGCCGCACGCGGCAGCCAGCGGCACTGGGTGCAGTACTCGATCTCGACACGGCCACTCATCCGAGGTGCACCGACCAATCCTGTTGGGCCGCGGGCTTGCCGTGCAGGTCGGGGACCTGCTTGAGCCATGCGGGGCGTCCTTGCTGGTTCCTCGCCGCGCGCTGGGCCTCCTCGGCGGCGAGTTCCTCCCGGGAGGGGAAGTCGGTGGGCAGCCAGGCCGAGGAGGCCTGTACGCGCGCGTGGAGGTAGGCGATGTAGGCCTCGCGGACCTCCCCGGGGCTCATGAAGCCCGGCTCGGCGCTCAGCCATGCGTCCGGGACCTGGGCGACGATCTCCCGCAGCAGTGCCTCGGTGACCTTCGGCGCCAGCTGCGCGTCGGCCGCGCGCACGTCGGGGGCACAGTGGCCGAGGGCGTGGTGACGGAAGTCGTAGACCTTGGCGGGGTCCGTGCCGTCCCAGCGGTGGTGGAAGACGAGCGCGGCGCCGTGGTCGATGAGCCACAGGCGCGGCGGAACGGTCCCCAGCGTGGGCCAGACCATCAGGTTGGAGCTGTGGACCGTACGGTCGACGTTCGCCGTCAGCGCGTCCAGCCAGACGATGCGGCCGGCCTCCAGCGGGTCCACGCGGAAGTGCCGGGCGACCTCGGGGGTGAAGTCCTTCGCGCCCGGCAGGTAGTCCATGCCGAGGTTGATCCCCGCGCTGGACGCGTGCAGTTCCCGGACCTCCTGGTGCGGCTCGCTGTCGGCGATCGCGGGATCGAAGTGGACCAGGACCAGCTCGGGGAAGCGCAGCCCCAGCGCACGGGCCAGTTCGCCGACGATGACCTCGGCGACGAGCGCCTTGCGGCCCTGCGCGGAGCCGGTGAACTTCACGACGTACGTGCCCAGGTCGTCGGCCTCGACGACTCCGGGCACGGAGCCGCCGGACCGCAGCGGGGTCACGTATCGAACAGCAGTCACGTCGCGCAGCACACCGGCCAGGGTAATTCAGATCATGTACGGGCCAGCGGGTTCGGCAGGGGCCGGTAGCGGGCGTCGGCGCCGTCGGCGTTCGTCCAGCGCAGGAGCAGGTTCGTCTTGCCGGGCAGGGTGGGTGCGGTGAGCAGGCCGGTGATCTCGGGGAGGTCGTGGCGGGCGAGTTCGCGGCGTACGGCGGGCCAGGGGTTCAGGGGCGGGTGGCGTTCGGCCAGGGCGCCGGCGACCTCCACGAGGTGGTTGACGACCAGGCAGTACACCAGCCGCTCCCAGGCCGCCGCCCGGGTCACGTCCGGCAGCAGCTTCACGCCCTCGGCATCCCGGAACAGGGCCTGTACCGGTGTGCCGTCGGCGTCGACGGCGACGAGCGTGTTCTGCAGATGCGCTTCGAGTACGACGCCGTGCTCGGCGAAGGCCGCGAGGGCGGGCGGTACGACCGCGCCGAGGTACGCCTCCCACCAGGCCGCCGGGTCCGCCGTACCGTCGAGCGGGCTGCCCTCGAAGCCCTCCACGAGGGCGGCGGCGAGCAGAGGGGTCGTGCCGGGCAGCAGCCGGCCGTGGAAGCCGTCGCGGACGAGGACGGCGAGTTCCTCGAAGGCGAAGCCGGCGGTGCGGTAGCCGCGGTCGCTCAGCCAGGCCGCCCGGCCGGTGACGAAGGCGGCCGTGGCCGCCGCGTCGGTGCGGCGCAGTTTCAGCAGGTCGTGGCGCCACAGCCGACGGATGTCGTTCGTGATCCGCACGTCGAGGCTGAACTTCAGGAACAGGTCGTGCTCGGGGACGTAGAGGGTGCGGATCGCGGCCGTCGGCCAGGCCTCGCAGTCGGTCGTGCCCAGCCGGATCAGCCGGCCGTCGGCGAAGGCCGGCGCCAGGTCGACCAGGTCGAGCTGCCAGGGGTGCGCGGGCAGCAGCCGGTAGCCGGGCGGGGCCTCGCCGAGGGCGTCCAGGGCGCGGCTGTCGCCCTCCTCGGCGACCGCGTCCTCGCGCAGGCCGAGCAGCGTCAGCGGGAAACGGGCGTGTGCTTCGGGGGCGTACGGCAGCCAGGCCGTGACCGGGCCGCCGCCGCGTGCCTTGGGGGCGGGGTGGTAGGGGTGGCCGGTGAGGAGGGACTGCTCGGAGCGCAGGTAGAGGTCGTCCGGAGGCACGGCACGCGCGCGTGCCGCGAGCAGCGCGGCCACCGCCTCCCGGCTGTCGAGCATCTCGGCGGGCAGCTCGTGGTTGGACGTCCCGGTGTGCCGGCGCAGCTCGTCGGCGACGAGTTTGACCAGTTCGGCGTGGTCGATGCGCTGCCAGGCGCCGGCCGCGCGCACCTCGGGCTCGGCGGGCCGCCGCTCGCCGCGCACGCGCAGCAGGCGGCCCGAGCCGGACAGCCGGTACACCAGCCGTTCGCCGGACCCCGGGTGCGGTTCGGCCACCTCGCGCAGCAGGCAGTTCAGCAGGGGTGTGACCGCGTGGGCGTCGGCGCGTGCCGCGACGTCGGCTGCGGGCGGGGGGTTGAGGTGCACGCGATCCACTCGTTCTCTACGGTCCGTATCTGCGGGGAGACGATCAGTATGTCTGTCGTCGGTGCCTGCCCCGACGCCCTACTCGTACCCGAGGAGCCCGCCCGTGCACCGTTCCCCCAGCGCCGAGGCCGAGGTCGCCGCCGAACTGGCCGAAGTGCGCCCCGATCTCGCGTCGCGGTACCAGGCCGAGCTCCCCGGGGCCCGGGCGGCCGTGCTGACCCGGCTGTGGCGCGCGCTCGCGCACGAGCCGCTGCCCTGGATCGACCGCCGTGAGCCGGGCCGGGAGGGCCTCACCCTGTACCTTGCCGACGGCCGCCGGCTGCACGGCCCGCACGCGGACCCGTACGCCACCGCCGCGTACGTCACCGCCGTCCGGCTCGACGAGACGGCGTACGACGATCCGGCCCGGCTGCTGACCGTCCTCTCCGTCCCGCACGGCACGCCCTTCGCGGCCGAACTCGGCCACAGTGTCGCCTCGTTGGCGCTGTCACGGGCCGGGCAGGAAGCTCAGCCGAAGGAGTGGCCCCGGCATGACTGGGAGTGGGAGCAGCGGGTGGTCGACGGGCATCCGTTCCATCCCAACTGCCGGTCCCGTCCGGGCTTCTCGGTCGCCGAGCAGCTGGCGTACGGGCCGGAGCACCGGCCGGTGGTCCGCCTGGGGACGGTGGCGGTGCGGGCGGGCGAGTGTCTGGTGACGGGCGCGTGGCCGGAGGGGATGCGGGACGGGGAGCGGCTGCTGATCCCGGTGCATCCGTGGCAGGCCGAGCATGTGCTCAAGCGTCCCTGCGACCCCTGTGACGGCGCGGTCGCCGCGCACCCCCTGATGTCCCTGCGCACGCTCGCCCTGCCCGGCGGACCGCACGTCAAGACCGCGCTGAGCGCCCGGCTGACGTCCTCCGTGCGGGACATCTCGGAGTACTCGATCGCCCTGTCCGCGACCCTGTCCGACTTCGCGGAGTCGCTCGCGGCGCGGACGGACGGGCTGCTGCACGTCACCCGCACCCTGGGGGCCGCCACAGCCCACTCGCCGGATCTGGCCGCCGTGGTGCGCGAGTCGCCGCAGGCGTACGCGGGGCCGGGCGAGCGGGTGATACCGGTGGCCGCGCTGGCCACCACCGTGCTGCCCGACTCCCCCGCCTGGCTGGCCGACTTCACGCGTCTCGCCCTCACCGTGGGGCTGCGGCTGCTGGAGCAGGGGGTGGCGCTGGAGGCGCACGGCCAGAACCTGCTCGTGGTGCTGTCCGCCGACGGCTCCCCGGTGCGTCTGGTCTACCGCGACCTCGCCGACATCCGCGTCGGTCCGGCCCGGCTGGCCCGGCACGGCATCCCGGTGCCGGAGCTGACCGGCCGTATCGTCACGGACGACGTGCCGGCCCTGCGCCGCAAGCTGTTCGGCTCGCTGGTGGCCGGGGCACTGGCGGGTACGGCCGGTTCGGGGGCGGCGTTGCGCGGGGCGCTGGAGGCGGTCGTACGGGAGCTGCCGGACACCGCGGATCTCGCCGCCCTGCGGGCGCGGCCGCTGCCCACGAAGGCGCTGACACTGATGCGGCTGTCGCCGGGGACACCAGGGGATCAGTGGGCCGAGTTGCCCAATCCGCTGGTCACCGAGGTCTTCTGACCTCGTTTCCGGCGTCGTTTCTGACGTCGTTTGAAGCGGAACACCTCTGATCAATAGGATCCGCCGATGATCAGAACACAACGGCTGGCGGCCGGGGTCTGCGCCCTGCTCGCCGCGCTCGCGGCCGGGATGGTCTTCCCGGCCGGGGCGGTCGCCGACGAGACCACCGCCACCGCTCCTAAAGTCGATCTCGTGATCGACGTCAGCGGCTCGATGCGGGCGAAGGACATCGACGGCCAGTCCCGGATGGCCGCGGCGAAGCAGGCCTTCAACGAGGTGCTGGACGCCACCCCCGAGGAGGTCCAGCTCGGTATCCGCACGCTGGGCGCCAACTACCCGGGCGACGACCGCAGGACGGGCTGCAAGGACACCGCGCAGCTCTACCCGGTCGGCCCGCTGGACCGCACCGAGGCCAAGACGGCGGTGGCGACCCTCACGCCCACCGGCTGGACGCCGATCGGCCCCGCGCTGCTGAAGGCGGCCGACGACCTCGACGGCGGCGAGGGCTCCAAGCGCATCGTGCTGATCAGCGACGGCGAGGACACCTGCGCCCCGCTCGACCCGTGCGAGGTGGCCCGGGAGATAGCCGCCAAGGGCATCGGGCTGACCATCGACACGCTCGGCCTGGTCCCGAACACCAAGCTGCGTCAGCAGCTGAGCTGCATCGCCGAGGCGACGGGCGGCACGTTCACCTCGGTCGAGCACACCGACGAACTCACCGACAAGGTGAACCAGTTGGTGGACCGCGCGGCCGACCCGGTGGTGACGCCGGTCGCGACGACGGGTGCGGAGCAGTGCGCGAAGGCACCGACCCTGAAGTCCGGCCTGTACAACGACCGCGAGGAGTTCGGGCAGCAGCGCTGGTACCGCGTGGACGTCGAGCCCGGCCAGGAGCTGCGCGCCTCGGTGAGCGTGTCGGCGGACCGGGCCGTGAACCCGTCGTACGGCGTGCTGCTGCGGGCGGTCACCGCCAACGGCCGGGAGATCGTGCGCGGTGAGGCTGCGGGCAACGGCCGTACGGATGTGGTGTCGACCGGTCTGCGCTATCCGAAGAAGGAGAGCGACGACGAGGACACCGCGACCGCCGAGGCCGTCTGTCTGCAGGTCACCCACTCCTTCTCGGCGGGCTCCGGCGTGAAGTCCACGCCCGGTCTGCCGCTGGAGCTGACCGTCGACGTCGTGGACGGTCCGTCGGCGTCGAGCGACGTGGCCTCCTTCGGTCTCGGGCGCGGCTGGTGGCTGCTGGGCGCGCTGATCCTCACCGGCTTCCTCGCCGGTCTCGTCTGGGGCTGGCTGTCACGCTGGCGGGTCGCGGTCTGGAGGACCAACTGATGCGGATCACACGTGTGCTGGGCGCCGCCCTGCTGACGCTGGGGCTGGCGGCGGGTCCGGCGGCCGCGGACTCCTCGCCGTCGCCGAGCGCGTCTGAGGACGGCGGCGCGCCGACCGAGGCGGGTACCTCCTTCCGTACGGCGGCCGAGATGGAGCAGGGGCAGACGGCCACGGCGAGCGCCTCCGCCGGTGACTACCTGTACTGGTCGTTCCCCGCGGACGCCGGACAGCGCCCGACCGTCAAGGCGACGGTGAAGCTGCCGGACACGCACGCCGCCCAGACCTGGCAGATCGACGTGTTCGACGGCCTGCGGCGCCGCCAGGCCTGCCAGTACGGGGCACAGACGCGCACCGCGGCGGCGGGAGCCGCCTCCGTGGAGCTGGCCTGCGTCCTGCGGACCGTCCGGGCCTGGACGGAACCGTGGGCGAACGACCCGCTGCCGGGGACGTACTACATCCGGCTGGCGGTCGTGGACCTGCCCACCTCCGACCTCGGCCTGCCGGTCGGCGCCGAGGTCCGGGCCGACTCCGAGGACATCGGCGGGGCGGCGGCGGTGGACGGGTCGCTGGCCGAGCCGCTGGTGCCGGGCGTTTCCATGGAGGCGCAGGGGGACGAGGACGATTCGTCCGCGTCGGCCGTGCTCTCCAGCATCGACCCCGAGGACGGCTGGTCGTCCGGCTGGTGGTCCGACCGCTGGGTGTGGACGGCGATCGGCGGCGTGCTGGCCGCGCTCGCGGGTGTCGGCGGGTATGCGCTGACGCGCGGCTCGGGGCGGCCTTCGCGGGTACCGCCAGGGACCTGACGCCCGGACACAGGGGGTCCGCTGTCTCCTCGACGGCGGACCCCTTCGCCTCGCCCGCGTCGGCCGTGCTCTCCAGCATCGACCCCGAGGACGGCTGGTCGTCCGGCTGGTGGTCCGACCGCTGGGTGTGGACGGCGCTCGGCGGCGCACTGGCCGCGCTCGCGGGTGTCGGCGGGTATGCGCTGACGCGCGGCTCGGGGCGGCCTTCGCGGGTACCGCCAGGGACCTGACGCCCGGACACAAGGGGTCCGCTGTCTCCTCGACAGCGGGCCCTTTCGTCATCCCTCCCGCAGCATCTTGGCGAGGGTTCCGTCACCGGTGACCTCGATACGGCCGTCCCGCACGCCGTCGGCCACCCTCAACTCCCCTCGCGCGACCGCCTCGCACGTCACGGAGTCCAGCGCCAACCGCGCATCCGGCTCCCGGGGAGCGGGCCCGTCGCCGTAGACCGGCCCGTCCTCGGCGCCGACGTACAGATGGAAGTACCCCTCCTCCAGCCGGACTTCGACCAGCCCCTCCCCCGCCCCTTCTTTCCGCAGAAACCGCAGCAGAGGCAGCGCGAACCAGTGCGCGCGCACGGCGTCGGTGGGCCGCCGCTCGCCGAGCTCGGCCTGCCCCCACTCGCCCAGCGCCTGGAGCACCGGCAGCAACTCCCGTCCGCGCGGGGTGAGTTCGTACACGTACGCCGCTCCGGGCGGCGGCAGCCGGCGCCGCGTGCTGATCCCGTCCCGTTCCATGTCCTTCAGCCGTGAGGCGAGTACGTCCGTGCTGACGCCCGGCAGATCGGCGTGCAGGTCGGTGTAGCGCCGCGGTCCGGCCAGCAGCTCCCGGACGATCAGCAGGGTCCAGCGGTCGCCGACGAGGTCGAGCGCACGGGCGGCGGAACAGTACTGGTCGTAGCTTCGGCGAGGTGGCATGCGACGCAGTCTAGACATGTTGTTGGACTTTCCAAGCTCGAACTTGGTAAAACCAAGCAACACACGAAACCGGAGAGGCGAGCGCGCATGGAGTTCCGGCAGTCGAACAAGCTCAGCGAGGTCTGCTACGAGATCCGCGGCCCGGTGATCGAGCACGCCGACGCGCTGGAGAAGGCGGGCCACAGCGTGCTGCGCCTGAACACGGGCAACCCCGCGGTCTTCGGCTTCGAGGCGCCGGAGGAGATCCTCCAGGACATGATCCGGATGCTGCCCCAGGCGCACGGCTACACCGACTCGCGCGGCATCCTCTCCGCCCGCCGTGCGGTGGCCCAGCGGTACCAGAACCTGGGCCTGGAGGTCGGCGTCGACGACGTCTTCCTCGGCAACGGCGTGTCCGAGCTGGTCTCCATGGCCGTACAGGCACTGGTCGAGGACGGCGACGAAATCCTCATCCCCGCCCCGGACTTCCCCCTGTGGACTGCGGTGACGACCCTCGCCGGCGGCAAGGCGGTCCACTACCTCTGCGACGAGCAGGCCGACTGGTACCCGGACCTGGACGACATGGCGTCGAAGATCACGGACCGCACCAAGGCCGTGGTCATCATCAACCCGAACAACCCCACCGGCGCGGTCTACCCCAAGGAGATCGTCGAGGGCATCCTCGACCTCGCCCGCCGCCACGGCCTGATGGTCTTCGCCGACGAGATCTACGACCAGATCCTGTACGACGACGCCGTGCACCACTCGGCCGCGGCCCTCGCCCCCGATCTGGTCGTCCTCACCTTCTGCGGCCTGTCGAAGACGTACCGGGTGGCGGGCTTCCGCTCCGGCTGGCTGGTGGTCACCGGCCCGCGGCAGCACGCCAAGGACTACCTGGAGGGCCTGACCATGCTGGCCTCCATGCGCCTGTGCGCCAACGCGCCCGCCCAGTACGCCATCCAGGCCGCGCTCGGCGGCCGCCAGTCGATCCGGGAGCTCACCGCCCCCGGCGGGCGGCTGCGCGACCAGCGGGACATCGCCTGGAAGAAGCTCAACGAGATCCCCGGCGTGTCGTGCGTGAAGCCGAAGGGCGCGCTGTACGCGTTCCCGCGCCTCGACCCCAAGGTGCACAAGATCCACGACGACGAGAAGTTCGTCCTGGACCTGCTGCTGAGGGAGAAGATCCAGGTGGTCCAGGGCACGGGCTTCAACTGGCCGACACCCGACCACTTCCGGATCCTGACGCTGCCGTACGCGGAGGACCTGGAGGCGGCCATCGGGCGGATCGGGCGGTTCCTGAGCGGGTATCGGCAGTAGTCGCCGGCTTGTGGATGTTCGCGGATTCGTGGTCGCGGAGAGTGGGGATGCCATAGGGTGCGGCCACTGATCGCTGGGATCGGGGGATGGGGGAACCCCAGGTGTTGTTGTCTCGCCGAAGCGCATCCCACGTGCCAACGTCCTTACGCGGCCGTGTAGCGCTGCTGCTCCTGCTGGTCCTCGTCGCCGGCAGCGAGTGGGTGCAGCGGCCGCTGTGGGAGCTCTACATCGACAAGTTCTACGTCGAGGAGCTCGGCAACGAGACCGTGCGCACGCTCGCCCAGGGGGTGTTCGTCCCCGCCTGGGCGTACTCCCCCGACTACTGGGACAGCATGACCTTTCTGGTCATCGCCGACGTCGGTGTCGTCTTCCTGTTCGCGGGGCTGTTCTTCCTCTCGTCGCGGCTCCTGGCCCGCAGCAGCGGCCTGCTCCGCTGCCTCGCCGTCGGAGTGCTCGCGGCCGAGATCGAGGCGCTCCTGCGGATGGGCATGCTCGAGGCCTTCGTCCCGGACGAGGACCTGGCACCGCCCGGCACCCTGCTGAAGAACCTGACGCTCTCGTCCCTCACCTTCGGCCTGGCGGTCGGCCTGCTGCTCGCGCTGCTGACCGTCGGGCTGCCCGGGACACCTGCCAGGAGATCCGTCGGCGCCGTGAAGGCGTCGCTCCGCCGGAGGAAAGAAGGAGGGCTCGGCATGACGACCCCACAGGTACGCATGCCGGTAGGGAGCGCCCCGGGTGACGTCACCCGGTATCTGTGCGCCGCCGCCTACGTGGACGAACGCTTCGCCGACCGGGTGGTGGAGGAAGTCCTGGCCGACGAGGCCAGTGCCGTGGCCCCCTCACCCGATGTCGACCTGGCGACGGTGGTACGCCACTGCCTGGCAGCACAGGACACCCGTTACCACCGCGATCTGCGGCTTGCGGGGGCGTTCGCCGTCGTGGCACTGCTCGCGCCGCTGTGGCTGGTGTACGTCATGGTGCTGCTGTCGACCACCCGACGCGCCCGTTCCAAGCCGAGCCTGGCCACCCGCGGCCACCACGAGCCGAGCAGCAGGATGCTGGTGGGCAGCGCCGTCACGGCCGCCGTCATGGTGCTGCTCGCCTTCTACTTCGGCTTCCTCTTCTCGTTGCTGCCCGTGCCCGGCTTCGTCGGCTGGCTGCTCGGCGCCTACCTGGGCGGCGTACCCGCCGTCCTCGCCTCGCTCGGCGCGGCCGCGTTCGCCTATGTGACGGTCGTGCGGCACGACCTCGACACCGACCGGCTGCTGCGCACCACCCTGACCCGCGAGGCGTTCGCCCGGCAGCCCCGGCCCTCGGTACCCCGGCGCAAGTGGATGGCCGAGCGGCTCACGGCCATCAGGGAGGCGCAGGCCGGCAACGTCACCGTCTACAGCGGATACACCCCGTTCATCGGCTACTCGGAGACCAGCTCCAAGTGGTCGATCGCCGTGCCGCTGCTGCCCGCCGAGAACCCCGTCGGCGTGCACCCGCGCTCCGCCGAGCCGGAGGCCTTCACCGTCGCCGAACTCGTCGACCACGTCCGCGCACGGCTGCGCGCGGTCGCCGAGCGCAGCGGCACCGACCCGACGGCGGAGTCCGGCGAAGAGTTTCTGAGCTCCCTCGTCCTCGAGGACCGGATCTTCGCGAGCGGCACGACCATCGGTGACGACGACCGGTTCGTCAAGGCCCGCAGCATCGCCCCGGTCGCACGGCTGTCGCCCGAAGAGGTCGAGCGGATCATGCTGCATCCCACCGGTGCCGTCCGCCACTATCTGGCGCTGCACGTGCCGATGTGGGGCGGTGACGTGGTGCCGAGCGTGTTCCTGCACTTCTCGACCGCGGGCAGGACCCTGCACCTGCACTGCGACAACCACGTGCTCGGCCCGGTGGCCGCGGACTACCACGTCGTGGACCGCCTGCGCGGCCCGCTCGGCCCCGATGCCAGACGCGGGCTGCTGCTGACCGCCCTGACCCGCACCGGCGGGGCCTTCGTCGCCGCTCCGCTGCGAGCCCTGCGCCACGCCCGCTTCGAGACACGGCACAACCGGCGCATGGTGGACGAGCTGACGGCCATGGAGCAGGACCCGGTCTTCGACTACGGCGCCCGGGTGAGTATCCGGGAGATGGCGCTGAGCCCCAACTACCACAACTACTTCCAGGTCGTGGACGCCTTGCGGATCACAGCCCTGGTGGAACGCCACACCCTCGCCGCGATCCGCGAGTTCCTCGACGCGAGGGGCTACGACATCAACGACTTCCGCAACCAGCAGCAGACCATCCTCAACCAGGGCCTCATCCAGCAGGGCGGGATGAGCATCATCGGCAACCAGGCGATCGGCACGGGCGCGACCGCCACGCAGAACGTCCCGCAGCAGCCCGGCCCGGCCGCGATGAGCGCCGCCGGCGGTTCCGACAAGTAGGGGGCCCTCCTCATGCGCGACGACGACGCACGACCCGACCCTCCCGTCAACGAGGGGGTCATGATCAGCGGCGGCACCCACTACGTCGGCAACCAGGCCGTGGGGCGTGGCGCCCAGGCGTTCTCCGGCTCGGTCTCCTTCCAGCAGCAGGACAGCGAACGAACGGCCGAACTCCTCACGCGTGTCGAGCGGTTGCTGGAGGAGTACCGCACGGAACTCGCCGATCCCGACGGCACCACCCGGGAACTGCGCCGCCTGCGCGAGGAACTGGCCGAGCCGCAACCGGAGCCCGGCGTCCTGCGGCGCGCTCTGGACCGCCTCAACGAGTTCGTCCAGCCCGTGGCCCCGCTCGTCGTCGCGGTCGGACAACTCGCGCAGTCGGTCCAGGGCCTCCCGGGGGTCTGACGCCGCCCAGGGAGCAGCCGGCCCGCAGGACAGCCATGAACAGCCGTCCGGCCCAGTCCGCCCTGCGGGCCCCGGGCACCGTGTGGGACGGTGCCGGGAGGCGAGCGGGAAGGGCGCGCACGTGGGTGATCTCCTTCTGGTCCGGCACGGGGAGACCGAGTGGTCGCGGTCCGGGCGGCACACCGGATGGACGGACGTTCCGCTGACCGAGCGCGGGCGGGAGGAGGCGCGGCGGCTGGCGCCGCTGATCCGGTCGCATCGGATCGGTGCCGCGTTCGTCAGCCCGTCGCAGCGGGCACGGGAGACCGCCGGGCTCATCGGGCTGCACGGCGCACGGGTCGACGCGGATCTGCGCGAGTGGGACTACGGCGGCTACGAGGGCGTCACCACCGTCGAGATCCAGCGCGAGCGGCCGGGATGGTTCCTGTTCACGGACGGGGTCGCGCCCGGGCCGCCCGACCACCCCGGGGAGAGCGCGGAACAGGTCGGGGAGCGCGCCGACCGGATACTGGGGAAGGTGGACGCGGCGCTCGACCGCACGGAGGGGTGCGCGGTGCTCGTGGCGCACGGGCACTTCCTGCGGGTGCTCACGGCCCGGCGGCTCGGGCTGCCGGCGGCGGACGGAGCGCTGTTCCAGCTGGCGACGGGGGCGGTGGGCCGGCTGGGCACGGAGCACGGGCGGCCGGTGATCGCGGGGTGGAATGTCAGACCCGGGTCGTAGCCTTTCCGGCAGATGGACCCACGCCTCCTGGGAGGTGGGGCCGGTTTCCCGCGTCCGGGAAGGAGCACGCCGTGACAAGACCACCGACCGCGGCCCAGCGGCGTGTCATCGACGCCGCCGATCCCGTCACCGGGCGGCTCAGGGGTACGGAGGCGCAGCTCGCGGCGCTGGTGAAGCGGGGGTTGGCCTTCCGGCATCCGCGGCCGCCGCACGATCACTTTCTGACGCCGGCCGGGCACCGGATACGGGAGGCCGAGCCGGCGGCACCTCCGGAGCCCGTGAGCTCCGCGGGCGGCGGTGTGTTCGCCGCGCGGATCGGCGGCGAGGAGGAGACGCCGAGGACGGGGCCGGCCCGGGTCCGCGAGGTGCACAGCGCCTGGCAGGGTCTGCTGGAGCTGCGCCGGATGACCAACCCGGACGGCGCGACGGACCGGCCGTGCGCCTGGGAGCGTACGCATCTGGTGCAGGCGGCCGCGCTCGCCCTGGAAGCGGCCGGACACCGGCCGGCCGGGCCGGAGGCGGAGGCGGACGGGTACCGGGTGCGGGCGACACCACAGCCTGAGGCGGTCGCCGTGCACGAGCCCCGCACCGATGCGCTGCATGCCTGCGCGGTGACCTTGGAGAAGGCCGGCTGGCAGGTCGGCGAGCACACCGAGCCTCGAACAAGAGCGCGGTATCTCCTGGCGTCACCGCGACGTATGTAGTGGCCACATGTCAGGATCGGAACAACCAAGAAGCGTGGCACGCGAAGGGGAAGTCGTGACCGAGCCGTTTTCCGTTCCGGTGACCGTCCGTGGATACGAGACGGATGTGCAGGGGCACCTCAACCAGGCCGTGTACCTCAACTACGCGGAGCACGCCCGCTGGTCCCTGCTCCAGGCCGCCGGTATCAGCCAGGCCGCCCTGATCAGCACAGGCGTGGGCCCGGTGGCGCTGGAGACGACGATCCGCTACAAGCGGGAGCTGCTCGCGGGCGACGAGGTGGAGGTGACGTGCGCCTTCGACTGGGGCAGCGGGAAGACGTTCCGCATCGAGCAGACGATCCGCAAGACGGACGGCACGGTGGCGGCCGAGGTCACGGGAGTCGGCGGCCTGCTGAACCTCAAGGAGCGCAAGCTGGTCGCCAATCCACAGGAGTACTTCAAGGAACTCGCCTCTGAGCCTTCCCTGTTCGGCTTGTAGAGCGACAGGACCGAGCACAACCATTCGCATGTTCCACGGGTCACACCATGCAGGAGCAACCACCCGCAATGGTTACCTGGGGGAAATATGCGATACGCACGCTCTGTCCTGTCCGCCGCCGCATTAGCGGCCCTGACGGTGGGGAGCACGGCCGCCCTGACGGCACCCGCCTCCGCCGCGCCCAACACCACACCGCAGAAGGTCTGCGGCAGCGCCTACAAGACCGTGAACTCGGCGGCCATCGGCTCGCTGGGCACCGTCTACCTGACGTACAACGCCTCCAACGGCAAGAACTGCGTGGCGACCATCCGCAACAACCCGGGGACCGCACTGGAGATGTCCGCGTGGGTCTTCGTCCCCGACACCGAGCAGGGGGACGACGACTGGGGGGTCTACACGTCGTACGCCGGACCGACCTACGTCTACGGCAAGGCCCACTGCGTCGACTGGGGCGGTCACATCAGCAACGTGTACGTGCAGGTGACGGGCTCCAACTGCGGCGCCCTGAAGGAGCAGCGGGTCACCTTCACCCGCTGATCCGGGCTCAGTAGGAGGGCGCGCCCTGGCAGGACTCACGGAGTTCTGCCAGGGCGCGCGGGTGTTGCCGTGTTTGCGCCTAAGCCGCGTCCCGCCAGATCGTCATGTTCGCGGTCACGAAGGCGGCTTTGAGGTAGGCAGTCGATTTCGTCTGGATCACGAGCAAGGCGATGTCCCCGGAGGAGTGCTTGACACAGATCTCGCTGCCGTTCGCCGTCGCGGCCAGCGGGAGCCGATGGCCTTCGGGGTCGGAGAGGGCGATGCGACACGAGTCGAGGGTGGCCCCGGGCTTCGTGTACAGCAAGGCGAACTCGCTGGTGTCGCTCTCCAGCGCGCAAGTCTGCTCACACACCATGCGGATGTCGCCCTTGCGGTCCTTGCGCAAGTCCTCCGGGTCCTCGAAGCTCACCGAGCTCTTCCCGTCCAGCCAGACGAGGGGGTACGGGGTGGCTTGCGGCGATCTGGACACGGCCGGGGACGGCCGCGACTCCGGTGCTCCGCCACCGGCTCCGCCCGTCGGCGCGGATACCGAAGACGAAGGCGACGCCGACTGCCGTACGGACTCCTGCGGACCGGACGTCGACGGTGCGCCCGCGACCCAGTCGCGGAACCTGTCCCCCGCGTCCGCGACCATCCACGCAAAGCCCGTCAGTACCAGGGCCCCGGCGGTAGTGGCCGCGATCGTGATCAGCGCGTTGCGCCGACCGCGCGCCCGCCGCTCGTCCGGCACCGTCGACCGCGGCTGCGGCTGCGTGACGGCCAAGGGCCGCGCCTGCACTCGTGTGGGGACTGGAACCGGGGCCACAACCGGGGACGGAACCGTCACCTCCGGCCCCATGAGCTCCCGCCACACGGTCGGCCCCGCACCCGCGTCGGCGTCCCGGCCCAGCCGCTCCCGGCACCACTCGACGACCTCCGCCAAGGTGGCCCGCTCCTCGGGATCGGCGGCCAGGCAGCGGGCGATCAGCGGACGGAGCTGCTCGGGCAGACGGGACAGGTCGGGATCGGAGTGCACGATCCGGTAGAGCACGGTGGCGGCGGGGCCGTCCCCGTACAACGGCTCGCCCAGCGCCGCGAACGCCGCTGTCTGGCCCAGCGCGAAGATGTCCGTCGCCGCCGTGACCTCACCCGCGGTCGCCTGCTCGGGAGCCATGAACTGGGGCGTACCGACGGCGGAACCCGTGGCCGTGTACGAAGTGGCGTCCGCGGCCAGCGAGATACCGAAGTCGATCACGCGCGGCCCGTCGGCGGCCAGCAGCACGTTCGACGGCTTCAGGTCCCGGTGCACGATGCCCGCACCGTGGATGGCCTGCAACGCCTCGGCCACCCCCGCCACCAGCCACAGCACGGCGGACACCGGCAGCGCACCGCGGCGGGCCACGGCCTCCGCCAGGGAGGGGCCGGGCACGTAGAGCGTGGCCAGCCAGGGCGGTACGCCGTCCGGGTCGGCGTCGATCAGCTCCGCGGTGTAGGCGCCGCGGACCCGCCGGGCGGCCTCCACCTCGCGGCGGAACCGGCGCCGGAAGTCCGGGGCGTCGACCAGCTCCGGCCGTACCACCTTGATCGCCACCGGTCGGCCGCCCTGTGTGTGCGACAGGTAGACCCTGCCCATGCCACCGGCGCCGAGCCGGGCGGCGAGGCGATATCCGGCCACGACGGGAGGGTCGTCCGCCTGCAGTGGCTGGAACACCTCGGTGGCGTGGTTCATCGGCCCGCTTCCCCCTCATCCCCTGAATCCCTGGTCAACTGTGAGTTGACCGAGGCAGAAGCCTAAGCGGAATTCGGGTGCGGGAAGTCCCGGACGCCTGGGATGCAAACAACGCATCTCCGGTTACCCGGGCACGGCCCGATCGCCGGGCCGTGCCCACGCTCATCTCATGGTGTGACAGGGGCCCGGCTCGCCGTCCCGGTGATCTCCTCCCCCGCCTCCATCGGATGGGTCACGTCCTGGGCGTCGCGTCCCCTGCCGAGGTGGTTGAAGACCAGGTTCAGCGCCACCGCCGCCACACAGCCCGTCGAGATGCCCGAGTCGAGCACGATCTTCGCCGTCTCCGGGAAGGCGTGGTAGAACTCCGGCGCCGTGATCGGGACGATGCCGACGGCCAGCGACACGGCGACGATCAGGACGTTGTTGTCCCTGTCGAGGCCGGCCCGGACGAGGGTCTGGATGCCGCTCGCGGCGACCGAGCCGAAGAGGACCACGCCCGCGCCGCCCAGCACCGGGCGCGGTACGACCGCGATGAGCGAGGCGGCCATGGGGCACAGGCCCATCAGCACCAGGAAGCCGCCGCCCACGGCGACGACGTACCGGCTGCGGATCCTCGTCATCGCCACCAGACCGATGTTCTGCGCGAAGGCGCTGCACATGAAGCCGTTGAAGAGAGGGCTGATCGCGGAGCCGAGGGTGTCGGCGCGCAGACCCGCCGCGATGGTCTTCTCGTCGGCCGGGCGCTCGACGATCTCGCCCAACGCCAGCATGTCGGCGGTCGATTCGGTCATCGACACCACCATCACCACACACAGCGAGATGATCGCGGCGAGCTGGAACTGCGGGGCGCCGAAGTGGAACGGCGTCGGGAAGCCGATGACGTCGGCGTCCGCCACGGGGCCGAAGTCCGTGACGCCGAACGGGATCGCGACGAGTGTGCCGATCACCAGGCCGAGCAGGACCGCGATCTGCTTCACGAAGCCCCGGGTGAAGCGGCGCAGCAGCAGCACGATCACCAGCGTCGCGCCCGCCAGGCCCAGATACGTCGTCGATCCGTAGTCGTCCGCCGCGGGATTCGGCCCCTGCGCCCAGCCGAAGGCCACCGGCAGCAAGGACACACCTATCAGCGTGATCACGGTGCCGGTGACGACCGGCGGGAAGAAGCGGACGGCCTTGCTGAAGAAGGGCGCGGCCAGGAAACCGAGGAGGCCCGCCACGATGACCGCGCCGAAGATGACCGGCAGCGCGTCGGACTTGTCGTCGGTGGAGGCGACAATCGCGGTCATCGGGGCGACACCGGCGAAGGTGACGCCGTTGACGAAGGGGAGCCGGGCGCCGATTTTCCAGATGCCCAGGGTCTGCAGGAAGGTGGCGAGACCCGCGGTGAACAGGCAGGCGCCAGTCAGGAAGGTCAGCTCGGTGCCGGAGAGGCCGATGGCCGCCCCGACTATCAGGGGCGGGGCGACGACTCCCGCGTACATGGCGGCCACGTGCTGCAGGCCCGTGGTGGCCATTTTGAGTGCGGGGAGTTTTTCGTCAACGGGGTGGGCGGTCACGGCGGTTCCTCCGGGTCAGCTAACACGTCGGCTCTGACGTGGGTTTCTTGGAGGTGGTGCGCGGTCGTGCGGGACCGGGGGACGGATCCCCTCATCAGGGGCAACGGAGACCGTTCCGGGGCGCACGCATCCACGCACGCCCCGGAGACGGCCGCCATGGACCCCGCTCGGGTCCACGGCCACCGGTCGGGAGCCGTCCCTCTCGACCGGAGATCTTCAACTGGTCAGGCCCGCGTCAGGCCTGCGCGGCGATCCTCGCCAGCCGCTGCGCCTCGTCCCGCGTCGAGCGGGCGATCGCGTCCTCGTCGGCCGTGAGCAGCCGTCCGTCCGCCACGATCTGCCGGCCGTTGACGAACGACGCCGTGACCGGGGCCGCCGCGCCGAAGACCAGCGCGGTCACCGGGTCGGCGATGGAGGCGTGGGCGAGGGTGTCCAGCTTCCACAGCACCAGGTCGGCCAGCTTGCCCGGCTCCAGCGAGCCGATCTCGGCGGCCCGGCCCAGGACCTGGGCACCGCCGTACGTCCCCAGCCGCAGGGCCTGCCGGGCGTTCAGCGCGGCCTCCTTGTGCGCGCCGAGGCGGTTGATCAGGAGGGCGTTGCGCAGTTCGGTGTGGAGTTCGCCGGACTCGTTGGACGCGGTGCCGTCGACGCCGAGGCCGACCGGGACGCCGGCCCTGAGCATGTCGGGGACGCGGGCGATGCCGGCCGCGAGGCGGGCGTTCGACGACGGGCAGTGGGCGACACCCGTCCTGGTGCGGGCGAAGGCGGCGATGTCGGAGTCGTTCATGTGGACGCAGTGCGCCATCCACACGTCCTCACCGAGCCAGCCGGTGGACTCGAAGTAGTCGGTCGGACCCATCCCGAACAGCTCGTGGCAGAACTTCTCCTCCTCCACGGTCTCCGAGCCGTGGGTGTGCAGCCGCACCCCCAGCCGACGGGCCAGCTCGGCGCCGTCGCGCATGAGTTCCGTGGAGACCGAGAACGGGGAGCAGGGGGCGACGGCGACCTGGGTCATCGCGTCGAAGGAGGCGTCGTGGTACTGCTTGACGGTCTCCTCGGTCGCGGCCAGCGCGCCCTCGAGCGTCTCGACGGCGAAGTCCGGCGGCAGCCCGCCGTCCTTCTCGCTGCGGTCCATGGAGCCGCGGGCGAGGGTGAAGCGGACGCCCATGTCACGCGCGGCGCCGATGATGGCGCCGGACAGGTCGCCGGAGCCCTGCGGGTAGACGTAGTGGTGGTCCATGGCGGTGGTCACGCCGCCGCGGGCCATCATCGCCAGCGAGCCCTGCGCGGCCGAGTGCGCCATCCGCTCGTCGATGCGCGCCCAGGTCGGGTAGAGCGCGACGAGCCAGTTGAAGAGGTTGTGGTCCGTCGCCAGGCCCCGGGTGATCCACTGGTAGAAGTGGTGATGGGTGTTGATCAGGCCGGGGGTGACCAGGTGCCCGGTGGCGTCGATGCGGCGTACGACGTTCTCCAGGCCCTCGGGGGCCTTGCCCGCGCCGAGCGACTCGATGCGGTTGTCCGCGATGACGATGTGGCCCGTGGCGTACTCGGTGTCGTTCGCGTCCACCGTCGCGATCGAACAGTTCTCGATGACGATGCGCTGGGCTGCTGCCATGATTCGTCCCTTTGAACGGGTGATGTGCTGATGTGGAGAGGGCACGGCAGGACCCTGGGGGATTTGAGTACCGCGGCCGGTGGCCTTCGAAGGCCTCGGAGCGGGCCTTCCGGCCGCGGGTGCCGAAATGGAGTTGTGGCTTACAGGTTGGTGAGGTCCGTCGGGATCCTCGCCTCACAGCCGTCCCGCAGGATGGTGGCCTCGATCAGGCCGTAGGGGCGGTCGGCGGCGAAGTACACCTCGTTGTCGTTCTTCAGCCCGAACGGCTCCAGGTCCACCAGGAAGTGGTGCTTGTTCGGGAGGGAGAAGCGCACCTCGTCGATCTCGCTGCGGTTGTTGATGATGCGCGCGCCCATCTGGTACAGCGTCTGCTGCAGCGAGAGCGAGTACGTCTCGGCGAAGGCCTGGAGCATGTGCTTCCTGGTCTGCTCGTAGGACTTCTCCCAGTTGGGCATCCGCTGCTCGTCGTCGGTCCAGTTGAACCGCCAGCGGCTGGAGACCTGGGTGGCCAGGATGCGGTCGTAGGCCTCCTGGAGCGTCGTGTACTTGTCCTTGACGTAGCCCCAGAACTCGGAGTTGGTCGAGTTCATCACGACCAGGTCCTTCAGACCGGAGATGACCTCCCACTTCTCACCGTCGTAGGTGATCTGCGTGAGCCGCGTCTCCTGGCCCTTGCGGACGAAGGAGTGCTTGACCTCGTCGGAGCCGATGAACTGGGAGTTGGCGTCGGAGGCCTCGATCCGCTCCCAGGCGTACTCCTCGATGCGGATCCGGGCCTGGTGGATCGGTTCCTGCGAGGTGACGAAGTGGCGGGCGAGATGGATGCCGAACTGCTCGGCGGACTCGATGCCGTACTCCTTGGCGAACGCGTACACCGTGTTCTTGGTGGTGTCGGTCGGCAGGACGTTGGCGTTGGAGCCGGAGTAGTGGACCTCGTCCATGTCACCGGAGAGGGCGACCGAGACGTTCAGGTCCTTGATGTGGTGGGTGGCGCCGTCCCGCGTGATCTTTACGACTCGGTTCTCGGCCTTGCCGTACTGGTTCTGTCCCAGGATCGTGGGCATGTCTGCTAGCTCCCTCGGTAAACGGAGTAGCCGAACGGGTTGAGCAGCAGCGGTACGTGGTAGTGCTCGCCCGGCTCGACGGCGAACGTGATCGCCACCTCCGGGAAGAACACTCCCCCTGCACCGCTGTCCCGATTCGCGGGGGCGTCCTGCTGCGCATCGGCTTGCTTCTTCTCGAAATACGGCTCTACGGCGAAGTCGAGCCGTACGTGTGTGGTCCCCTCCGGCAGGGCCGGGAGGTCCTTGCACCGCCCGTCCGCGTCGGTCGCGGAGCCGCCGAGTGCCTGCCAGTCCGCCTCGCGCCCGGAGCGGGCGGAGAGCTGGACGGCGACGGCCTCGGCGGGGCGGCCGATGCTGGTGTCCAGGATGTGCGTGGACACCGAGGCGGTGGTGCTGGTGCTCATGGTCAGGCGTCCTCTTCAGTCTTCTTCGACGATGCGGGCGAGCCGGATACGGTTGATCTTGCCCAGCTCGGTGCGGACGATCTCCCGCTCCTGCTCCGGCGAGTTGCCGATCCGTTCCTTGACCGCGTCGCGCATCTGCTCGCCGGTCCGGCCGGTGGCGCAGATCAGGAAGACGTGGCCGAACTTGTCCTGGTAGGCCAGGTTGAGTTCGAGCATCTCCGCCTTGAGCTCCTCGGAGGCGCCGGCCATGCCGCGCTGCTCCCGGGCGGAGGTCGGATCGCCCGGCTTGGGGCGGCCGATCGGCGGGTGCCCGGCCATCGCCTCTTCGAGGTCCTCGGTCGTCAGCCCGGCCATGGCGGCGTCGCTGGCGGCGTAGAGGTCGTCGGCGGTGGCATAGGGGCGGGCGGCGAGCAGCCGCTGCGCCCACGCCGTGGAGGCGCACGCCTCGTGGAGAGCGGCGTGGGCCGCGGGCTCCTCCAGGGCGTTGAACCGGGCCAGGCCCGGGGGCGTGGAATTCGACGTCACGGGAGCCTCCGTGGCCGCGAAGGGCCTTCGTGCTGAACGGGCGTGCCGATAGCTAACGCCCTACGACGACGAGACGTCAACACTTTGTTGAAAATTCGCGGTAACGAAACCCGGCGGACCGGGTCAGGGGTTCTTGTCCCGGTTCAGGTAGTTGTAGACCGTGAAGCGGCTCACCCCGAGCGCGCTCGCCACGGTCTCCACGCCGTGCCGCACGGAGAAGGCGCCGCGCGCCTCGAGTATCCGTACGACCTCCTGCTTGGCCTTGCGGTCCAGGTCGGCCAGCGGCTTGCCCTTCCGGCGCTCCATGACGGCCAGGATGTGGTCCAGGGAGTCGGCCAGCTGGGGCAGGCGCACGGCGACGACGTCGGCACCCTCCCAGGAGAGCACGACATCCTCGGGGCCGGCCTCGTCGGGCGGGAGGATCTCGCCGCCCATGGCGTCGACCAGCGGCTTCACGGCCGCGATGAAGGGCTCGTCCCCGGCGCCGGTCACTGCTCGCCCTCCCCGATCACATTGACCTGGAGCGAGACCCGGGTGGCACCGGCCTCCAGGCTCTTGCGGAGCAGGGCGTCCACCGCGGTGAGCACGACGTCGGCACCGCCCTCCGCCGTGTTGCCGAACGGGCCGACGTCCACCGCGTCGAGCTCGGCCGCCTCGATGACCTCGCGGGCCACCAGCGCGTGCGCGGGTGCCTCGTCGAGGTCGAAGGGCTCGGTCGTGAACTCCACTCTCAATCGCACGCGGTCAACCTAACGCGCGGGGCCGCCTTCCGCCGAGCCCTCTTGACAAGCTCGGACACACAACGGCAATCTTCCAGTACGCAGAAACTAACTTCCGCAATATGGAATCTCGACACGGAAGGGAGCGCCGGCGACATGGGATTCGCAGAGCAGCGCTTCAACGTCAACCTGTCGATCCTCTTCACGGAACTCCCGCTCCTGGAGCGCCCCGCGGCCGCCGCCGCGGCCGGCTTCACCGCGGTCGAGCTGTGGTGGCCCTGGATCGACTCCCCCACCCCCGAGCAGTCCGAGCTCGACGCCCTGAAGAAGGCGATCGAGGACGCGGGCGTCCAGCTCACCGGCCTGAACTTCTACGCGGGCCGACTGCCCGGCCCCGACCGCGGCACCCTGTCGGTCCCGGGCGAGGAGTCGGAGAAGTTCCGCGCCAACATCGACGTGGCCGCCGACTTCGCGCAGTCGCTGGGCTGCAAGGCGCTCAACGCCCTGTACGGCAACCGCGTCGAGGGCGTGGACCCGGCCGAGCAGGACGCGCTCGCGCTGGAGAACCTGACCCTCGCGGCCCGGGCCGCCGACCGGATCGGCGCGATCCTGCTGATCGAGGCCCTGAACAAGCCCGAGTCGCCGTTGTACCCGCTGGTCTCGGCGCCGGCCGCCGTCGGCATCGTGGACAAGGTCAACGAGGCGACGGGACTGGGCAACGCCCGCTTCCTCATGGACCTCTACCACCTGTCCATGAACGGCGAGGACCTGCCGCGGGTGATCGAGCAGTACGCCGCGAAGACCGGCCACGTGCAGATCGCCGACAACCCGGGCCGCGGCGCGCCCGGCACGGGCACGCTCCCCCTGGAGGAGCTGCTCGGCCGGCTGACGAAGGCGGGTTACGAGGGCTGGGTCGGCCTCGAGTACAAGCCGGGCGACCGCCCGAGCGCGGAGGCCTTCGACTGGCTGCCGGTGGAGCAGCGCGCCGCCCGCTGACGGCACCGCCCCCTGGGGCTGCCGACCGGCGCCCCTTCACAGACGTATCAGAGCAGTTCAGAGAGGCACCCCCATCATGAGCAACCTCCCCAAGATCGCCTGGATAGGCCTCGGCATCATGGGCTCCCCCATGTCCGAGAACCTGATCAAGGCGGGCTACGACGTCACCGGCTTCACCCTTGAGCAGGACAAGCTGGACCGCCTGGCCGCAGCCGGCGGCACCGCCGCCCCCTCCATCGCGGAGGCCGTGCGCGAGGCGGACGTGGTCATCACGATGGTCCCGGCGTCTCCGCAGGTCGAGGCCATCTCCTACGGCCCCGACGGCATCCTCGAGAACGCGAAGTCCGGCGCCCTGCTGATCGACATGTCCTCGATCACCCCGCAGACCTCCGTCGACCTGGCGAAGGCGGCCAAGGACAAGGGCATCCGTGTCCTGGACGCCCCCGTGTCCGGCGGTGAGGCCGGTGCCATCGAGGCCGTACTGTCGATCATGGTCGGCGGTGAGAAGGCCGACTTCGACCAGGCGAAGCCGATCTTCGACGCCCTCGGCAAGACCATCGTGCTGTGCGGTCCGCACGGCTCGGGCCAGACGGTGAAGGCCGCCAACCAGCTGATCGTCGCCGTGAACATCCAGGCGTGCGCCGAGGCCGTGGTCTTCCTGGAGAAGTCGGGCGTGGACCTGAACGCCGCGCTGGACGTCCTCAACGGCGGCCTGGCCGGCTCGACCGTGCTGACGCGGAAGAAGGACAACTTCCTGAACCGCGACTTCAAGCCCGGCTTCCGGATCGACCTGCACCACAAGGACATGGGCATCGTCACGGACGCCGCCCGCAACGTCGGCGCCGCCCTCCCGGTCGGTGCCGTGGTCGCCCAGCTGGTCGCGTCCCTGCGCGCGCAGGGCGACGGGGGCCTGGACCACTCGGCCCTGCTGCGGGCCGTGGAGCGCCTCTCGGGCGCCCAGGTCTGACCCACCCCAAGACTTCCGGGCGGCGCCTTCGCTGACACCTGTCCTGTCGCGCCCAGGCGGGGCGCCGCCCGGAATCCACTTCAACAAACTGTTGACGCTCAGATTCCCTCACTTCTAGGCTCCATCAAGCGGAAAGAGTTTTCCGCTGCCACCAGCACGGAAGTGCCACCGCACGGAAGGTCCACGATGTCGAAGCGCGTGCTCACGACCGAGGCCGGCGCCCCGGTCGCCGACAACCAGAACTCCGCCTCCGCCGGCGTCGGCGGCCCGCTCCTGCTCCAGGACCAGCACCTCCTGGAGAAGCTGGCGCGCTTCAACCGCGAGCGCATCCCGGAGCGCGTGGTGCACGCCCGAGGCTCCGGCGCGTACGGCCACTTCGAGGTGACCGACGACGTCACCGGCTTCACCCACGCCGACTTCCTGAGCGCGGTGGGCAAGCGGACCGAGGTCTTCCTGCGCTTCTCGACGGTCGCCGACAGCCTCGGCGGCGCGGACGCGGTCCGTGACCCGCGCGGTTTCGCGGTCAAGTTCTATACGGCCGAGGGCAATTACGACCTCGTCGGGAACAACACCCCGGTCTTCTTCATCAAGGACCCGATCAAGTTCCCCGACTTCATCCACTCGCAGAAGCGCGACCCGTTCACCGGCCGCCAGGAGCCGGACAACGTCTGGGACTTCTGGGCCCACGCCCCCGAGGCCACGCACCAGGTGACCTGGCTGATGGGCGACCGCGGCATCCCGGCGTCGTACCGCCACATGAACGGCTACGGCTCGCACACCTACCAGTGGACGAACGCCGAGGGCGAGGCCTTCTTCGTCAAGTACCACTTCAAGACCAACCAGGGCATCCGCTGCCTGAGCAGCGAGCAGGCCGCCGAGCTCGCGGGCAAGGACCCGAACTCCCACCAGACGGACCTGCTCCAGGCCATCGAGCGCGGTGTGCACCCGTCCTGGACCCTCTACGTCCAGATCATGGCGGCGGCCGAGGCGGCCGACTACCGCTTCAACCCCTTCGACCTGACCAAGGTCTGGCCGCACAAGGACTACCCGCTGCAGCGCGTGGGCCGACTGGTCCTGGACCGCAACCCGGACAACGTCTTCGCCGAGGTCGAGCAGGCCGCGTTCTCCCCGAACAACTTCGTGCCGGGCATCGGCCCCTCCCCCGACAAGATGCTCCAGGGCCGCCTGTTCGCCTACGCCGACGCGCACCGCTACCGCCTGGGCGTCAACCACACCCAGCTGGCGGTCAACGCCCCGAAGGCGACGACCGCGCAGAACTACGGCCGCGACGGCTTCATGGCCACCAACTCACAGGGGCGGTACGCCAAGAACTACGAGCCGAACTCCTACGACGGCCCCGTGGAGAACGGCCGCCCGCTGTCCGCCCCGCTCGCGGTGACCGGTTACACGGGCACCCACGAGGCCCCGCTCCACACCAAGGACGACGACTTCTTCCAGGCCGGCGAGCTGTACCGCCTGATGTCCGCCGAGGAGAAGTCCCGCCTGGTCGCCAACATCGCCGGCGGCCTGTCCCAGGTCTCCCGCGACGACGTGATCGAGAAGAACCTGGCCCACTTCCACGCCGCCGACCCGGAGTACGGCAAGCGCGTGGAGGAGGCGGTCCGCGCCCTGCGCGAGGACTGAACCACAGGCGGCCCGCGACCGCCGGACGGCCCGGATGAGGGGTGGCCGGACGGCAGGTGCGCGGGCAGGCCGGGGACCGCGGCGGCGTGCGAGCCAGTGCGGTGGTGAAGGAACCGATCCTCCTTCTTCGACCTGAGGGAAGGAGCGTCCGGACTCCGTCGCATCCGCCGCGGTCCCAGCCACACCTCCCCGGAGGGCCCCACCACTCCGTCCGGCGGCGCGAACGTCCTGTCGCGCCCAGCCTCGCGCTGTCGGACGGCCACAACCGAACACCTCACCGGCCGAAGGCGCCGGATGCGGACGGTCCCGCATCCGGCGCCTTCCGGTGTCACCGCGGGCTGTCCCTCCAGGGCCCGCCGCACACGCCTCTCCTTGGCACGGCGAGCAGGGCCTTGCCTGCGGCGAGGTGACGACCCTGCGGGCGGCATCTGCGGGATCGTCCACTGCAGCCCCTTGCGTACGCCCCGTCCGCCGGGCGTACGACTCCTTCGCGCCGACTACCCGCCACGTCAGCGGACCCGGGCGTCGATGTGGGCGAGCTGGACGGCCAGGATCTCCTCGAACGCGGCGCGGCGGTCCGCTCCGAGGGGGCGGACATCGCGGGCGAAGTGGGCCAGGGCGGGGAAGCGTTCGGGGTCGGCGCCGAGCACCGCGACGCGGAACAGCTCCATGCCCTGTTCGTACTCCTCGGGGGTGAGGGTGCCGATCCCGGCCTCGGAGGCGATCAGCGCGGCAAGGAGGATCACGATGCGGTGGTATCGCACCGGGACCTCCTCGTCGGGCAGGCCGGACGCCCGCAGGGCCTGCAGCAGTTCCTCCATGACCAATCGGGATCCGGTGCCGCCGGATGCATGGCGTCCCCACACCACGGCGAGTTGGGGTTGCTCGCCGAAGGCCTCGCGCAGGCGCAGGGCCAGGGCGGTGATGCGCTGCTTCCAGTCGCCCTCGGGGCGGTAGCCGTCCATGGCGGCCAGCAGGACTCGGTCGGCGACCGCGCGCAGCAGTTCGGTCTTGTTGCGGAAGTGCCGGTAGAGGCTGGAGGAGTCGGTCCCGAGTGCTGCGGCGAGTTTGCGCACGCTGAACGACTCGGCGTCGCTCGTGCGCAGCAGTTCCGCCGCCGTGTCGAGGATCTCCTCGGTCGACCATCGCCTTCGGCCAGTCATCTCGCCCCTCTCGTACGAACTCAGCCTAACGTATGCACTTACTGATGCACGCACCGCGTGCATAATGGGGGCAACGCACTGTCCGACCGCAACGACATGCCCGGCTTCCGGCCGGGACGAAAGCAGGAGACATGAGCGAGGCCACTGCCGCGGCGCGTCCGCCGGAGCCCGACTTCTCGGCGATCACGACCGAGGAACTGATCGCCTACCGCGACGCGGAGAACCACTTCCGGGCCTCCGGCGCGGCGCGCACGATCCTCGGCGAGCCTGCCCCCGGCACCGCGATCGATTGGCAGGAGATCGCGCTGCCCGGCCGCGACCTGCCGGTCCGGGTGTACCGGCCGGCCTCGGCGGGAGACGCCGCGACCGGGGCCCGGACCGACCTGCCACTCGTGGTCCATGTCCACGGAGGCGGCTTCGTGGGCACGGCGGTCCAGTGCGACTGGACCAACAGCCACCTCGCCGTCCGGCTACCCGCGCTCGTCGTCTCGGTCGAGCACCGTCTCCTCGCCCCGGACAGCCCGCTCGCGAACGCCGCCGAGGACGGCTGGGCCGTGCTCGACCACGTGCTGCGGCATGCCGAGCGGTGGGGGGTCGACCCGGCGCGCACGGCTGTCTTCGGCGAGAGCTGCGGCGCGCTGATCAGCGCTCTGACGGCCGTCCGGGCCCGGGAGGCCGGCCTGGAGCTCAAGGCGCAGGTGCTGGTCAACCCCGCGGTCGACGTGACCGCGACGATGTTCGACTACGTCTCGATCACCGAGTACGCATACAGCCCGACCCCTGTCCTGCCGCAACTGCGACTCTTCCAGCGGCTCGCCGTCCCACCGGGAGCCGACGCCCGCGCCGTCTCACCGCTGTACGTGGACGACCTGAGCGGGCTCGCCCCGGCGCTCGTGGTGGTGCCCACCCAGGACGCGGTCGCCGACCACGGCCGCCGCTACGCCGAGCGGCTGCGCGAGGCAGGGACGCCCGTGCGGCTTTCCGAGTACCCGGGCGCGAAGCACGCGTTCCTCGCCATGCCCGGCGTGGAACCACAGGCCGAGGCCGCCCAGGCGGAGATCGTCCAGTTCCTCCGCACGGCCCTGGCGAAGTGACGCAGGAGCCATGCCCACTCCGCCGGAGGCCCTCGGCCGCACAGGCCCGCACCACCACGCCTCACGACCACCGCACACCATGGAGGAAGACACAGTGCAGCGCATCGGCATCATCGGAGTGGGCGAGATCGGCCGGGCCATCGTCGAGGGCCTGCGCAACGGGGGCGGTGCGTCGCCGGAGGTCTTCCTCTCTCCCCGGGGGGCCCGAACCGCCGCCGAACTGTCCGAGCGCTACGGGGGCGTCCATGTGTGTGCCGACAACCAGGAGGTACTCGACCGCTCCGACGTGGTGATCATCGCCGTACGCCGCCAGGACCACCACGAGGCACTCTCCGGGCTGACGATCGCCGACGACAGGACCGTCGTCAATCTGATGGCCGGCGTCGCCACCGACGACCTGCGCCGGACCCTGGCCACCGGCGCCCCGATCGTCCGCGCCATCCCGCTGCCCGCCGTGCGCGAGCGCCGTTCCGTCACCGTGACCTGCCCCTCGCACCCGGTGGTGGACTCTCTCTTCGAACAGCTGGGCGGAGCGGTGCCCGTCGCGGACGAGAGCGCCTTCAACGTCTTCTCCGCACTGACGGGAACGCTCACCGTCCACTACGCCTACCTCGCCACCCTCACTTCATGGGCCACCGGCCACGGCATCGCCCCCGACGCCGCCGACCGGTATGTGCGCGGCCTCTTCCAGAACGTCGGACGCTCCCTGAGCGACGAGTCCCGCCCCCTGCACCGACTCGCCGCCGACCACGAGACACCCGGGGGGAACAACGAGCGCATCCGCACCACCTGGTTCGGTCCGGCCAACACCGCAGCCCTCAAGCAAGTCCTGGACAACCTCCTGGCCGATCTGACGTAGGAAGGTCCGGCGTCCCGGCTCGCCGCGCTCGTCCATGACCACGAAACCTCAAATCAACCTCTGAAGAGTGGCCGAGAGGCTTCAACCGCCCTCCGAGGCGGGCACATTGAGTTCATCGACGCGAGGGCCCGCCGGCACGGGGGCGGCGGGCCCTCCTACGGGGGAAACACACAAGGGCGGTCCGGCCTTTCGGCTGGACCGCCCTTCGTTGCTCGGGCGTCAGACCTTCAGCGTTCTGATCGAGGTCGGCGCATGGCCGGGCTCGGTCGCCAGTTCCTCGAACTCCACCACGTTGCTGATGTCGTTCGTCCCCGACATGGAGATGTTGGTGACGCGCTCCAGGATCGCCTCGACGACCACCGGGACCTGGTACTCCTGCGCGAGCTTCTTGGCCTGCTCGAAGGCCGCGCCCAGCTCGTTCGGGTCGGTCACCCGGATCGCCTTGCAGCCGAGGCCCTCGGCGACCTTGACGTGGTCGACGCCGTAGACGCCCAGCTCGGGCGAGTTGATGTTCTCGAACTCCAGCTTGACCTGGAAGTCGATGTCGAAGGCCCGCTGTGCCTGGCGGATCAGGCCCAGGTAGGAGTTGTTGACCAGCACATGGACGTACGGGATCTTGTGCTGCGCCCCGACCGCCAGCTCCTCGATCATGAACTGGAAGTCGTAGTCCCCGGACAGGGCGACGACGGGCGCCTCCGGGTCGGCCTTCGCCACACCCAGCGCGGCCGGGATGGTCCAGCCGAGCGGGCCCGCCTGACCGCAGTTGATCCAGTGCCGCGGCTTGAAGACGTGCAGCATCTGGGCGCCGGCGATCTGCGAGAGGCCGATGGTGGAGACGTACCGGGTCTCCGGGCCGAAGGCCTTGTTCATCTCCTCGTAGACGCGCTGCGGCTTGATCGGGATGTCGTCGAAGTGCGTACGGCGCTGGAGGGTCGCCTTCCGCTCCTGTGCCGAGGCCGCCCAGTCGGAGCGGTCGGGCAGCTTGCCGGCGGCCTTCAACTCCCTTGCCACCTCGACGAAGAGCTCCAGTGCGGCCTTCGCGTCCGACGCGATGCCGTAGTCCGGGGCGAAGATCTTGCCGATCTGGGTGGGCTCGATGTCGACGTGGACGAACGTCCGCCCGGCCGTGTAGACGTCCAGCTTGCCCGTGTGGCGGTTGGCCCAGCGGTTGCCGATGCCGAGGACGAAGTCGGACTCCAGGAAGGTCGCGTTGCCGTAGCGGTGCGAGGTCTGCAGGCCGACCATGCCGGCGTTCAGCTCGTGGTCGTCGGGCAGGACACCCCAGCCCATCAGGGTCGGGACGACCGGGGTGCCGGTCAGCTCGGCGAAATCCACCAGCAGTTCGGCGGCGTCGGCGTTGATGACACCGCCGCCCGCGACGATCAGCGGGCGCTCGGACGCGTTCAGCATCCCGATCGCCTTCTCGATCTGGGCGCGGGTCGCGGCCGGCTTGTAGGCCGGGAGGGGCTCGTACGTCTCCGGGTCGAACTCGATCTCCGTCAGCTGGACGTCGATCGGCAGGTCGATGAGGACGGGGCCGGGACGGCCGGAGCGCATCAGGTGGAACGCCTGCTGGAAGACGCCGGGGACCTGCGCGGCCTCCAGGACGGTCACCGCCATTTTCGTGACCGGCTTGGCGATCGAGGCGATGTCGACGGCCTGGAAGTCCTCTTTGTGGATCACGGCGGTCGGTGCCTGGCCGGTGATGCACAGGATCGGGATCGAGTCGCCGATCGCCGAGTACAGACCGGTGATCATGTCGGTGCCGGCGGGTCCGGACGTGCCGATGCAGACGCCGATGTTGCCCGGGTGGGTGCGGGTGTAGCCCTCGGCCATGTGCGAGGCGCCCTCCACATGGCGGGCGAGGGTGTGCTGGATCCCTCCGGAGGCCTTGAGCGCCGCATAGAAGGGGTTGATCGCCGCGCCCGGCACGCCGAACGCATTGCTGACGCCCTCGCGCTTGAGGATCTCGACTGCCGCTCGGGCAGCGGTCATACGAGCCATTGAGTACTCCTGCTTCGGCTGTCGGATTCGCACTCCCGTCGCGCCCCGCGGTGAGCAATTCCGTGACGTTGTCTCTTTCCGCGCCGCTTCCACATTGCGGAAATTATTTTCTACTATCTGGAAGCAATGTAGGTGGGCGGGTGAAGACCGTCAAGGGCCGGACAACCGGGCACGCACGGGAGGACGATGGGAACGCTGTCCCGATGCGAGGTCGTCCTGGAGTGGCCATGTCCGAGAGCGTGTCGGTGCGCTGCCCGGCCTGCCGGCGCGAGCACCTCTACGCGGCGCCCGTCTACCCGTGCGCGTGCGGGGCACCCGTCGCGCCGGCGCTCGACCCGCAGGGGACCGCGACGGCCGTCACCCATCGCGCCTGGGACGACGAATGGGCCGGGGTGCGGTGCGGGGCGTGCGACCGCGAGAGCCAGTGGCCCCGGCCGGAGGTGGGCTGCCCCTGCGGGACGGTGCTGCTGGTTCCGGTGGCGCGGGCGGACGCGGGCGAGACGCGGCCGAAGGCGCCGCCCGCCGCACGCCGCCCCTTCCAGCCCGTCACGATCCGCACCGCGCGCGACGCGGTCACGGCCGCCGCCGTCTATCTGCGCTGGCTCGGGTACCGGGACATCCGCCGCGCCGACCAGCGGCCGCCGACCGGCATCGGCATCGCCGCGCACGGCCTGCTCGCCCAGGTCGACCCGACCGTACGGCCGGCGTCACTGCGGGACGTGGAGTGCCTGTGGCTGACGGCCATGACGGAGTCCGCGGCCTGCGTCTACTTCTCCCTCGCCGGGTACGCCCCCGACGCGCGCACCCGCGCCGACGCCCTGGGCGTCCCCCTGTTCGTCCTCGACCTCACGGGGACGCCCCAGCCGGTCAACGGCTTGGCCGACGAGCTGGACGCCGAGGGCGCCGCCCGGTGACTCGCGACCGGCACCGAGAGGTGCCGGTCGGCCATCGGCTCTACGAGGTCGGATCCCTCTCGATCCGGTACCGGTCGCCATACACATGCCAGGTGAGCGGCGTGTTCAGGCTCAGGTTGCCCTCGTCGAGGAAGACGCGCTGGGCGGTGTCGACGCGGCTGGTGTCCTCGTGTGCGGCCTCCTTCTTCATCTCCTTCACGCGCGCGTCCAGGAACGCATGCAGGTACGTGGTCTCGTTGCCGCCGTCCGCCGGAGTCCTGGCGTGGCTGCGGGCGTCGGCCCGGATCGAGGCGAAGCCCTCCGCGCCGTGCATGACGATGGCGTCGTAGTAGGCGAACTGCCCCAGCTCCCGCAGGCCGTCGCGCTTGGCCCGGGAGACGGACGGGTCGAAGTACACCCGGTCCCGCTCGTGTTCCTGGGCCGCCTGGAACTCAGGGGTCTGCGCGGCCCTCGCCCAGGCGTCGGTGAAGCCGGGGTCGAGCCCTTCGTGCGAGTCGCTGCCGTCGACCTCACGCAGGGCGGGCAGATACGGGGCGAGCGGGTTGTCCGGTTCCTGTGCGGTGTAGTACTCGACGAGTTCCAGCATGTCGTGGGTGCCGGAGCAGAAGCCGATGATCCCGGCCGTGTAGCCGCGGCCGTCGCCGATGTCCTCGATGTAGCCGAACTGGGCCCGCCAGTCCAGCGACGAGTTCTCGGCACTGGAGACGAGCCGCATGGCGATCTCCTTCTTCGCCGGATCGTCGAGCCCCGCCGGTTCGACGGCGGCTTGGCTCACGCTCAGGAGCAGCATGGCCGGGAGGGCGGCGAGGGCGGCGGCCAGGGCGATGCGCAGCCTTGCGCTTCGCCGGGGCCGGCGTCGGGAGTCGGGTCGTGGTTGCCGTCGCAGTGAGGGAAGGCGCATGTGATTCTCCGCTTGTGGGGGTGGAGTCGGAGACTGTTAGGAACCTTTCCTTCCTATTGCTCGGCAACCGCTGTCTACAAGGGGTACGACAGAAAAAGGCGGAGGCGCCATGGGGCGCCCCCGCTCGAACGGCGTTCGTACGACTACGCGTTCACGACTCCCGCCCGCCGCGGTACCGCTCGGCGAGCCGCGCGAGCGCCACAGCCCCGAGGAGCAGTCCGAAGTCCCGCAGCGCGATGTCGTAGTAGTCCGGGATCGTCAGCAGGTTGACGATGATGCCGGCCAGCCAGCCGGCCACCAGCCACCCGCCGAAGCGCGGGGCCAGGGCCACGACGACACCGGCCAGGATCTCGATCACTCCTACCGCGTACATGGCCGCCTGGGCGCTGCCCGGAACGACGTCGTCGATCCAGGGTGCGAGATAGCCCGGCCAGTCCACGAGCAGGTTGGCGAACTTGTCCAGCCCGAACAGGATCGGCGCCACCGTGAAACCGATGCGCAGGACCAGGAAGGCCTGGTAGCCGGGGTCGGCGAGTGCGGCACGCCGAGGCACGGCGGTCGGGGCGCTGGTGGCTGCGGAGGCCATGTCGATCAGCTCCTTCTATAGATGACTTTCATTAACTATAGAAGCGCGCGACTCGTCTTTAGTCAATGGCCGTAGGTTTTACACTGGTGTTCGTGGATGCCTCGAAGGAAGTACCGGAGGCCGACGTCTCGGCCGTCGCCGCGCTCGACGAGCCGACGCGCAGGAGGCTGTACGAGCATGTGGTGCGCCGGCCGGACCCGGTCAGCCGGGACGAGGCGGCCGAAGCGCTCGGCCTGGCGCGGCAGACCGCGGCCTTCCACCTGGACCGGCTCGCCGCGGAGTCCCTGCTCGACGTGGTCTACGAGCGGCGCAGCGGGCGGACCGGCCCGGGCGCGGGCAGACCGGCCAAGCTCTACCGGCGCTCCACGCGCCAGTTCGCCGTCAGCCTGCCGGACCGGCGTTACGAACTGGCCGGGCGGCTCCTGGCGCAGGCGGTGGAGGAGTCCGAGGCGACGGGTGAGCCGGTGCGGGACGTACTGCACCGCAAGGCGGAGGAACTCGGCTCACAGCTGGGAGGGACGGCCGACGCGGCTCTCCTCGACCTGCTGGAGCGGCACGGGTTCGAACCGCGCCGCGAGGACGACACGATCGTCCTGGCCAACTGTCCCTTCCACGCGCTGGCCCGCGAGCACACACAGACGGTGTGCGGGATGAACCTCCATCTACTGCGCGGTGTGCTGCACGGCCTGGGCGAGGCCGGCTTCGAAGCCTGCCTCGCCCCTCGTGACGGCCGGTGCTGCGTCGTGCTGCAGCCGGCCGCCTGACCGTCTCACCGACCGGCGTACTTGTCCCGCAGCTCCACCTTGCGCACCTTCCCGGACACCGTCATCGGGAAGGAGTCGAGGATCTGCAACCGGCTCGGCACCTTGTAGTGCGCCAGCCGCCCGTCGCAGAAGGCCCGCAGCTCCTCCAGCGTCGGCGGGTGGGCGGGATCGCGCGGGATGACGCACGCCAGCACCTCCTCGCCGTACCGCTCGTGCGGCACTCCGACGACCTGGACGTCCGCGATCTTCGGGTGGCCGTACAGGAACTCCTCGATCTCGCGCGGGTAGATGTTCTCGCCGCCCCGGATGATCATGTCCTTGATGCGGCCGACGATCTCGACGTAGCCGTCCTCGCGCATGACGGCGAGATCGCCGGTGTGCATCCAGCGGCCGGCGTCGACGGCCTCGGCGGTCTTCTCGGGCTCGTTCCAGTAGCCGAGCATCACGCTGTAGCCGCGGGTGCACAACTCGCCTGCGACGCCCCGGGGTTGCGTGACACCGGTCGCCGGGTCGACGACCTTGACCTCGATGTGCGGCAGCACGCGGCCGACCGTGCCGGTGCGGTGTTCCAGGTCGTCGTCGCGGCGGGTCTGCGTGGAGACGGGCGAGGTCTCCGTCATGCCGTAGCAGATCGACACCTCGGCCATATGCATCTCGGTGACCACCCGCTTCATCACCTCCACCGGGCAGGGCGAACCCGCCATGATGCCGGTGCGCAGGGAGGAGAGGTCGTACGAGGCGAAATCGGGGTGGTTCAGCTCCGCGATGAACATGGTCGGGACGCCGTACAGGGAGGTGCAGCGCTCCTGCTGGACGGCCTCCAGCGTGGCCTTCGGGTCGAAGGACGGGGCCGGGATCACCATGCAGGCGCCGTGGGACGTGGCGGCCAGATTGCCCATGACCATGCCGAAGCAGTGGTAGAAGGGCACCGGAATGCACACCCGGTCCTGCTCGGTGTAGGCGATCATCTCGCCCACGAAGTAGCCGTTGTTGAGGATGTTGTGGTGGGAGAGGGTGGCCCCCTTGGGGAAGCCCGTCGTGCCCGACGTGTACTGGATGTTGATCGGGTCGTCGCAGGACAGGTCCTCGAACGGCACCGGCGTCCCCCGCGCGATCAGCGCCTCCCAGCTCGGGTCACCGATGAACACGGTCTCCCTCAGCTGCGGGCACTTGCCGCGCACCTGCTCGACCATCGCCCGGTAGTCGCTCGTCTTGTGGCTCAGGGAGGCGAACAGGAGCGAGATGCCGGCCTGGTTCAGGACGTACTCGACCTCGTGGGTGCGGTACGCCGGGTTGATGTTCACCATGATCGCGCCGATGCGGGCGGTGGCGTACTGGACGAGCACCCACTCGGGGCAGTTGACCGCCCAGATGCCCACCCGGTCGCCCTTGGCGACCCCGCTCGCGAGCAGCGCGTACGCCAGCCGGTCGACGTCCGCCGCGAATTCCGCGTACGTCCAGCGCCGCCCGGACGGTACGTCGACGAGCGCCTCGCGGTCCGGCCACGCGGCGACCGCGCGGTCGAGGTCGGCCCCGATGGTGTCGCCGAGCAAGGCGGTCCCGCTCGTGCCGTGCGTGTAGGAGAGGTCGCTCACCGGAAGTCCTCCTCGCGGTACTCGGCGTCCGATCCCGCGGCCGTGGCCTCGCGCAGCTCGATGCGGCGGATCTTGCCGGAGACCGTCTTGGGCAGCGGCGCGAACTCCAGGCGGCGCACGCGCTTGTACGGCGCCAGCACCTCCCGCGAGTGCTCGAAGAGCACCTTGGCCGTGTCGGGGCCCGGCTCCCAGCCCTCCGCCAGCACGACGTACGCCTTCGGCACCGCGAGCCGCAGCTCGTCCGGCGCGGGCACGACGGCGGCCTCGGCCACCGCCTCGTGCTCCAGCAGGGCGCTTTCCAGTTCGAAGGGGCTGATCTTGTAGTCCGACGCCTTGAAGACGTCGTCGGCGCGCCCGACGTAGGTGATGTATCCGTCGGCGTCCCGCGAGCCGATGTCCCCCGTCCGGTAGTAGCCGCCCGCCATCGCCTCCGCCGTACGGTCGGCGTCGCCGTGGTAGCCGGTCATCACGCCGACCGGCTTCGCCGAGAGGTCGAGGGCGATCTCGCCCTCCTCGGCGCCGGGCGCGCCGGTGACCGGGTCGAGGAGTGCGACGCGGAAGCCGGGGCTGGGGCGGCCCATGGAGCCGGTCTTCAGGGGCTGGCCGGGGCTGTTGGAGACCTGGACGGCGGTCTCGGTCTGCCCGAAGCCGTCCCGGATGGTCACGCCCCACGCCTCGCGCACCCGCTCGATGACCTCGGGGTTGAGCGGCTCACCGGCGGCGACGGCCTCGCGGGGCGGGGTGCGCAAGGCGCTGAGGTCGGCCTGGATGAGCATGCGCCACACGGTCGGCGGCGCGCAGAAGGTGGTGACGCCGGCGCGGTCCATCTCGGCCATGAGGCGGGCCGCGTCGAAGCGCGTGTAGTTGTGGATGAAGACGGTCGCCTCGGCGTTCCACGGCGCGAAGAGGTTGGACCACGCGTGCTTGGCCCAGCCGGGCGAGGAGATGTTCAGGTGCACGTCGCCGGGCTTGAGACCGATCCAGTACATGGTGGCCAGGTGCCCGATCGGGTACGAGGTGTGGGTGTGCTCGACCAGCTTGGGGCGAGCGGTGGTGCCGGAGGTGAAGTAGAGCATCAGCGGGTCGTCGGAGGCGGTCGGCCCGTCGGGGGTGAAGTCGGCGGAGGCGCCGTACGCGTCCTCGTACGCCTGCCAGCCCTCGCGCACCCCGCCGACGCCGATGCGCGTGTAGCCGCCGGGCACCTCGGCGAACTTGCCGGTGTCCTCGGCCCGCACCAGCACATGCCGGACCCGTCCGCGCTCCACCCGGTCGCGCAGGTCGGCCGGGCCGAGCAGCGGCGTGGCCGGGATGACGACGGCACGCAGCTTCATCGCGGCGAGGGCGGTCTCCCACAGCTCGACCTGGTTGCCGAGCATGACGAGGATCCGGTCCTCGGCGCGGACGCCGCGCGCCCGCAACCAGCCCGCGACCCGAGCGGAGCGCTCGGCCATCTCGGCGAAGGACACACGGACCTCACGGCCGTCCTCCTCGACGATGTGCAGCGCGGTGCGGTCGTTCCCGTCCGCGATGACGTCGAACCAGTCGAGCGCCCAGTTGAACCGCTCGGGCCGGGGCCACGCGAAGCCCTCGTAGGCGGTGGCGTAGTCCTCGCGGTGCTCGAGCAGGAAGTCCCGCGCACTGCGGAACAGCTCCGTCCCCGTCGTCATCTGTCCTCCTGGTTGACCGGACCTTGCCGGGCGGCTCTCTGTCATCGTGTAATCCGTGACGTGGGTCTCACTACCCCCGAACGGGGGTGTGCGCTCCGGAAGGCGCGGCGAAAGGGCGAGTACGTGGCAGTGGACGCGGCCGCATCCGTGGACATAAGGAGCGCGCTGGTGCGCCTGCGCCGCTCGACCGGCCTGCCGGTCGCCTTCGGCGGCCTGGTGGAGGCCGGGCGCCCGCGGATGCGCATCAGTGAACTGAACGGCACGGCGACCGCGTCCCTGAGCAGGCTCGCGGTGACCGCCGGCAACGGCCTGGGCGGCAAGGCCGTCGCCCTCGCCCGCCCCTGCGCGGTCACGGACTACTCGGCCTCACGGCAGATCAGCCATGAGTACGACGCCGCCGTCGCCGCGGAGGGGCTGCGTTCGGTGCTGGCGGTCCCGGTCGTCGTACGGCGCCGGGTGCGCGGTGTCCTGTACGGCGCGCTGCGCACGGCCCAGCCGCTGGGCGACCGCACGCTGACGGCGGCCGTGGCGGCGGCGCGGGACGTGGAGCAGGCGCTGGTGGTGCGGGACGAGGTGCAGGAGTTGCAGGAGGCGGCCGGGCCGCAGGCCGCGCCGGCCGACCGGGGCGCGGCGTGGGAGCAGGTCCGCGAGGCCCACGCGGCGCTGCGCGCTCTGGCCCCGCGCATCGGGGACCCCGCCCTGCGCGCGGAGCTCCTGGCCGCCTGCGGCCTGCTGACGGAAGGATCACCCCGCAACGGCGTGCAGCTGGCCCCCCGTGAGCTGGATGTGCTGGCGTGCGTCGCGGCCGGCGCGACGAACGCGGTCACCGCCGAGCGGCTCGGACTGGGGACGGAGACGGTCAAGGGCTATCTGCGGTCGGCCATGCGCAAGCTGGGCACGCACACCCGCGGTGAGACGGTGGTGGCGGCACGGCGGGCGGGGTTGCTGCCGTAGGGGCGCCGGCTCGGACGACCGTCATTCATTCGCCAGAGCCTTGAATTTCTCCATGCCGCAACCGCTGTAATTTGCCTCACCACGTCTTCACTCCGAATTTCAAAGATCTGTTGCCTAATATTGGCCCGAACACGACACACGGAGGGGAGCGGTGACCGTGCGACGGGACTTCAAGGAGCCTGCGAGATGCCGCCCCGACCAGGTCATCGGCAGGGAGGAGCTGTTCACCGCGGCGCGTGAGCAGCTCGGGCGGGGCGGCAGCGTGCTGCTTCACGGCCCGGCCGGAATTGGGAAGTCCACCGTCCTGCGGGCATTGGCCGCGGAATACGGCGGGGCGGCCCGCACCGTGTTGCGCTGCTCGCCCACCGAGTCCGAATCCCACCTCCCCTTCCTGGCCCTGGCCGACCTCCTCGGCCTGGTCCTGGACGAGGTGTCCGACCGGCTCCCCGCCGCCCAGCTCACCGCCCTGGAGGCGGCGCTCACCGGCCGCGGCGAGTCCACCCTGCAGCGCGACGGCCTCGCCCTGCGCCTGGCCGTCCTGTCCGCCCTGCGCGCGCTCGCCGAGACCGGGCCGGTCCTCGTCGTCGCCGACGACCTGCAGTGGCTCGACCCGGCCAGCGCCGAGCTCCTCGGCTTCGCCGCCCGCCGGCTCGGCGACACCCCGGTGCGGATGCTCTTCGCGGTGCGGACCGACGGCCAGGAGTACGACCGCCACCTGCGCGCGGCCCCGCCGGACACCCTCGCCGTACGGCTGGGCCCCCTCTCCCGCGCCCAGATGTCCGCCCTGCTCGACCACCGCGGCTTCACCGGCCTGCCCCGCTCCACGGTCCGGGACATCCACCGCACCAGCGGCGGCAACGCCCTGTTCGCCCTGGAACTGGGCCGCGCCCTCGCCGAGAACCCCACTCCGCCCCGCCCCGGCGAACCCCTGCCGGTGCCCACCTCGCTGCGCGCCCTGGTGCTCAACCGCCTGGAGATGCTGTCGGAGGAGGCCCGCCGCACCCTCCTGGTCGCCAGTGCCGGCGCCCGCCCCACCCTGGCGCTGCTGCACGCGGCCGGCCGTGCCAACGCCGAGGCCGAGACCGCCCAGGCCGCCGAGCTCGGGCTGCTGGCGACCGAGCCCGAGGGTCCCGCCGTACGGTTCGCGCACCCGATGGTCTCCGCCGCGCTCTACGCGGAGGCGCCCGCGCAGGAGCGCCGCGCCGCGCACACCGCGCTGTCGACGGCTGCCTCCGACCCCATCGAGCGCGCCCGGCACCTGGCGCTCGCGACCACCGGTACCGACCCGGAGGTCGCCGCCCGTCTCGCCGAGGCCGCCACTCTGGCCCGGGACCGGGGAGCGCCGTCGGTGGCCGCACAGCTCTGCCTGCTCGCCGCCCGGCACACCCCGGCGGACGGTACGGCCGGTGCCGGGACGTCGGCGACCGACGACAACGCGGCGGACGTGCCCGCCGCGGCCCGCGACGCCGGGCCGGTCCGAACGGCGGGCCTCAGCCCGGAGGCCCTGCGCCTTCAGGCCGTGGACGACGCGATCACCGCCGGCGAGCTGGACCTCGCCCGGGACATCGCCCGTGAGGTGCTCGCCCGCACGAGCGTGCCCGCGGAACGGGTGCGGGCCTGGATCGCGGTGATCGACACGGCGGGCCACGCGATGACGGAGGTCGACGCGATCTTCCCGCAGGCGCTGGCCGACGCGGGCGAGGACCCCCAGCTGCTCGCCCTGGTCCACTACCAGCTGACGTGGCGCGCGCTGCTCGTGAAGGGCGACTTCGACGAGGCCCGGGAGGAGGCCGCGTACGCGGCGGAGCTGGCCGCGCGGGCCGGCGACCGGTACACCGAGCTGATGGCGCTCGCCTTCCAGGCCCAGATCGAGACCCTCATGGGCCACCCGGACGCCCCCGCGACCATCCGGCGGGCGCTGGAGGAGCCCCAGGACCCGAGGGTGGCCTCCCATCACAACGGGGCCGGCTACTCCCGCTTCCGCTGGCTGATCATGAGCGACCAGCTGCCCGAGGCCCGCGCGGCGGTGACCGCGCTGCTGCGCGAGGTGCGCCGGCACGGGTGGGTCGAGAGCGAGGTGCACTTCCTGCGCGGAGTCGCCGAGACCGAGCTGCACTCCGGCCAGTGCGGGCGCGCCCTCGACCTGGCCCGCGAGAGCCTGCGGCTCGCCCGTGACACCGGGATCGGCGAGGTGGCCTCAGCGGTACTGACCTCGCTGGCGGAGGCCGCCGGCGGGGAGGTGGACCGGGCGCTGGCGCTGGCGCGGGAAGCGGTGGAGCACGCCGAGGAGGACGGCGACCAGATGTACGTCTCCCGCGCCCTGGCCGCCCTCGGCCACGCCCAGCTGGTGGCGGGGGACGCGCAGGGGGCAGTCCGTTCGCTGCGCCGGGTGCGCGAGGTGGAGCAGGGCCTCGGCATCACCGACCCGGCGCGCGGCCGCTGGCACGGCGACCTCGCCGAGGCCCTGGTGCGCAGCGGCGAACTCACCGAGGCGCAGGACGTCGTCGACGTCACGCGGGAGCAGGCGCTGCGGCTGAACCGCGAGAGCGTCCTGGCCGTCCTTGACCGGGCCGAGGCGCTGGTCCGCGCGGCACGGGGCGAACGCGACACCGCCGTCGCCCAGTTGACCTCGGCTCAGGACCGGCTCGGCAAACTGGGGTACGGCCTGGAGGAGGCGCGGGCCGCCTTCGCCCTGGCCCAGCTGCGCACCGGCGCTCCCGGCCCCACGTCGTACGACGAAGCGGCCCGGCTGTTTCGCCGCTGCCGTGCGCTGCCGTGGCTGCGGCAGGTCGAGGCGGCCGCCGAGGCACGCCCCGCGGAGGCTGTCCCCACCCCCGCCTCCGCGCCGGACGGCCTGGCCGGACTGGACGGGCTCGCCGCGATGGAACGCCAGGTCGCCGCGCTCGTCATGGAGGGCGCGACCAACCGGGAGATCGCCGGGCGCCTGTTCATCAGCGTCAAAACGGTCGAAGCCACCCTTACCCGCGTCTATCGCAAGCTGGGGATCCGATCGCGGGTCGACATCGTCAGACTCGCGGCGGGGCGCCGCACGTCCTGAGTCCGGGACGCCGCAGGTCCTGAGTCCGGGACGCCGTACGACGCAAGTTCACCCGTCTTTGTCGGCCGCGCGGGTTTGACGACCACGACCGAGGGTTTTCCCTGTGCAACTCCCTTAGGGGGTTCCCTCATTGGGCAGGGAAACCACCGGCATCTACCTTGTGGATGTGCCGATCGCCGGGCACACGGGGGTCGGTCCCGCGACCCCCGTGCTCAACCCCCCACCCGCGCGTCCCCCACCGGCAACCCCCGATGAGGAGTCTCATGTTCGGGCTCACCCGTGCCAGAACGACCACCGCCGTCGCGGTGACCGCAGCCGCCGCCGCGGCCGCGCTGCTCAGCGCCCCCACCGCTGAGGCCGCACCTCAGCCCATCGTCGGCGGCACGACGACCACGACGACCGCGTACCCGTTCATGATGCAGATAACGGACGCCTCGCAGAACCAGTTCTGCGGCGGCACGCTCGTCTCCGCGACCAAGGTCGTCACCGCGGCCCACTGCATGGCCGGCGAGACCACCAGCAGCGTCCGGGTCGTCGGCGGCCGCACCTACCGCAACGGCACGAACGGCACGGTCAGCCGGGTCAGCAAGATCTGGGTCCACCCCGACTACACGGACGCCACCAAGGGCAACGACGTGGCCGTGCTGACGCTTTCGACCTCGATGCCGTACACGACGGCCTCGTACGTCGACTCATCGGACACCGGTGTGTACGCGGCCGGCACCACCGCCCGCATCGTCGGCTGGGGCACCACCTCCTCGAACGGCAGCTCCTCCAACCAGCTGCGGACGGCGACCGTGCCGACCGTCTCCAACGCCGGCTGCGCGAGCTCCTACGGTTCGGACTTCATCGCGTCCGACATGATCTGCGCCGGATACACCTCCGGCGGCGTTGACACCTGCCAGGGCGACAGCGGCGGTCCCCTGCTCATCGGGGGCGTCCTGGCAGGGATCACTTCCTGGGGCGAGGGCTGCGCCCAGGCCGGTTACCCGGGTATCTACACCCGGCTGACCACCTTCTCGGACGAGGTGACCGAACAGGTCGAGTCGTAACCGGGATCGGCACCCAGAAGGTCTCCTGAGCACCCCTCAGGTGAAAGACCAGGGGGCGTTGCGGGCCTCCACGAGCGGCCCGCAGCGCCCCCTATCCATGTCCCTTGTCAGTGGGGCCTGTTTCAATGGCTGACGGATGGGGGTGATGGGCATGGTGTCCGCAGACCGTTTGGCCGCCTTCGCCGCGATGTCAGTGCTGGTGATCGTGATCCCGGGGCCGAGTGTCCTGTTCGTCATCGGCCGCGCCCTGGCGCACGGCCGCCGCACCGCCGTCGCGACCGCGCTCGGCAATGTCTTCGGCTCGTATCTGCTGGTGGTCGCCGTCGCGGTGGGGATCGGCTCGCTGGTGGAGCGGTCCGTGGCGATCTATCTGACGGTGAAGCTGGCCGGCGCGGCCTATCTGGTCTACTTGGGAGTGCAGGCGTTCCGGCACCGGGCGGAGCTGAAGGCGTCGGCGATACGGGCGCAGCCGGAAGGACCCGCGCGCGGCGATCTCCGTACGGTCCTCGACGGCGCCCTCGTCGGTGTCACCAACCCGAAGGGCGTGGTGTTCTTCGCCGCCGTGCTCCCCCAGTTCGTGGACCACTCGGCGGGCCGTGTCCCGCTGCAGATGCTGCTGTTGGGCCTGGTCCCGATCACCATCGGCCTGGTCACGGACACCCTGTGGGGCCTGACCGCGTCGGCGGCCCGCACCTGGTTCGCCCGCTCCGACCGGAGACTGTCGCTGATAGGCGGAGCGGGCGGATGCACGATGATCGGGCTCGGGGTGACGGTCGCGGTGACCGGACGGGCGGACTGACACCCACCGGGACATGACGACGGCTACGGGATGACGGTCCCGAAGCGGATGTCGTACGACGTCTGCGGGTGCATCACCTTCAGCATCCGCTCCCCTTCTTCGGTCACCTCCCCGCACTGGGCCTCGGTGAGCTCGGTGAACGGCTCGATGACGAGGGCGTCATCGAGGATCCGCCACACGCCCGCGAGGAAGCCGTCGACGAGGAGGGGGCAGTAGACGGTGTTCACCTGCCAGGTGCGGCCGTGGTGGACCGGCGGAATCACCCGGGTGCGGTCGGCGTGGGAGAGCAGGAGGTTGTCGAACTCGGGCAGGAAACGGGGCGGGGCCGGGGTGTCCGGATCCGGGCGCGGGGCGTCGGGGAGGTCGAAGAGTTCGACGCCGTTCTCGTCCTGGAAGGTGACGAGCTCGGGGCGGAGCCGCTCGAAGGCGTCGCGCATCCGGGTCAGTCCGGACCAGGTCTGCATGTCCTTCACGGAGGCCGGCCCGAAAGCGGCCAGATAGCGCAGGACCGTGGCCTCCGGGGAGGCGGCCGGCTCGGCGGGGCGGCCCAGCCAGTGCTCGGCCGTGGTGAGGGCGACCTGGGCGCTGCGGCCCCACATCCCCCGCGGAGTGACCTGGACGAGCGGGAGCTTGCAGCGGGCGGCGACGGCCAGGGACTGCGGGTCGGCCTCCGGCCACTCGGCACTGAGGACCTCGCGGAGCTGCTTCATGGTGCGGGGCTCGCTCTCGACGAGGTCGCGGGCGAGGGCGGCGAGCCGGTCCAGGTCGACGCCGACCAGGCCCTTGCGGAAGTAGTTGATCTCGCGGTCCCGGGCGGGCTGGACCAGTGGACGCAGGGTGAGGCTGTCGTCGGCGGTGTGCAGATGGATCGTCGAGCGCATGGTGACGATGCGCACCGCCGCTCGGTCGGCCAGCAGCGTCGAGAGCGCCTCGGGGGTAAAGCCGTCGAGCCGGGCGGCGAGCGCGTAGTACGGCGGCTTGACCTCCTGCGCCTGCAGGCCGACCAGATGCTCCACGGCCGCCAGGGCGGACATCGGCGAGCGGCGCAGCAGCAGTTGCCGGTCGAGGGTGGCGCGGTTGAGGGCCCGGGTGCCCAGCACGGGGCCGGCCGGGGTCTGCTTGGTGCTGCGCGTGGCCGACGTCTGCTTGGTGCTGCGCGTGGCCGAGGTCGGGTCCGTGCCGCGCTGGGGCGTGGTCCGCTTCGTCATGTTGGCCACGCTAGCGAGGCTTGCGGACACCTTCGGTCCGCAACTCTCCCGGGTTCCGCGTCGGGCCCGCCCCACCCATACCATTCGCCCCGTATATCCTGCTCCGAGATCACGCACCAGACGCCCCGACCGGGAGGCAGCCGCGATGTCCGAGCGACGCGCACGCCCCGCCTCGAAGAACTCCCTCTCGAAGAACCCCATGAAGTCGGTCTGGCGCCGGGCCCTCACGCCGCCGCAGCCATCGCAGCCGCCGGATCCCGATCCGCCGACGCTCCCCGCTGTTCCCGAGTCCTCCGAGGTGGCGAGCGTCGTGGAGGCGGCGCTGTACCAGGACGGCGTCCGCGTGTCCTCCCCCGCCACCCTCGCCGACACCTACCGCGAGCTGCGCGACCAGACGTCCGGCATGGCATGGATCGGCCTGGCCCGCCCCACCGAGGCCGAACTCCTCTCCCTGGCGGCCGAGTTCGACCTGCACCCCCTCGCGGTCGAGGACGCGATGGAGGCACACCAGCGGCCCAAGCTGGAGCGCTACGGCGACACGCTCTTCGTGGTCCTGCGCGCGGCCCGCTATCTCGACGCGCCCGAGGAGGTCGACTTCGGCGAACTGCATGTCTTCGTCGGCCCCGACTTCGTGATCACGGTACGGCACGGCGCGGCTCCCGACCTGTCGGCGGTGCGCCGGCGGATGGAGGAGACGCCCGAGCTGCTCAAACTCGGCCCCGAGGCCGTGCTCTACGCGATACTGGACGCGGTGGTCGACGGCTATGAGCCGGTGGTGGCGGGCGTCCAGAACGACATCGACGAGATCGAGACCGAGGTCTTCCGCGGCGATCCCGAGGTCTCCCGCCGTATCTACGAGCTCTCCCGCGAAATGGTGGAGTTCCAGCGCGCCACCCGCCCGCTGGTCGGCATGCTGCACGGCTTGATGGCGGGGTTCTCCAAGTACGGCACCGACGAGGAACTACAGCGTTACCTCCGCGACGTGGCCGACCACGTCACCCACACCAGCGAACGCGTCGACGGCTTCCGCCAGGCCCTCACCGAGATCCTCACCGTCAACGCGACGCTGGTGACGCAGCAGCAGAACGCGGAGATGCGGGCGTTGGCGGAGGCCGGGTTCGAGCAGAACGAGGAGATCAAGAAGATCTCGTCCTGGGCGGCGATTCTGTTCGCTCCGACGCTGGTCGGGACGATCTACGGGATGAACTTCACACACATGCCGGAGTTGGGCTGGGTGCTGGGATATCCCTTCGCGATCGCCCTGATGGGGATTGTATGTACCAGTTTGTACGTCATCTTCAAGCGGCGGGATTGGCTCTGAGTCATCACCGTGGAGGGCTGCTGTCCTGAACGCGTGCAGCTCCGAGAATGAGCCGCGCTCCGTTCGGGGCGGTTTCCTGCGATCGGGGGCGTTGGCGTGCGAGGGCAGGCGAGCACGCGCTCGGCGACCTGGGATCTCCGACGTCTCACCTGTGAGCACGGCCCCGAGCCGCGGCCGGCAGCCCAGCTCGCGACGCTCATCGTCGTGGCGGTCGAAAAGGACCGTGGCCATGTGCCGCGCCAAGCGCAGCACATGGCCTTGATCCACGGAACGGAACGTGCTCTACCTGTGCACCGGCCGCAACCCGTTGCCTTGCAGCCGCGCTCCGGCCGTCCTCGTCCGTGCCGGGCACGGCCCGAATTCAGTGGTGGGTCACCAGGCCAGCTGACCGTTGCGGTCACTGAAGGTCCCGGTCGGTCCGTCGGCCCCGATGGTGGCGAGTTCGACGATCGCGTCGGTCCCCTCGGTCACTGTCTGCGGTCCGCTGTGCCCGTTGAAGTCGGTCGCGGTGTAGCCGGGGTCGACGGCGTTCACCTTCATGTCCGGCCAGGACTTCGCGTACTGCGTGGTCAGCATGGTCACAGCAGCCTTCGACGCTGTGTAGAGCGGCGCGATGGCCCGGCCCTCGACGCGCTCGGCGTCGTGGGTCAGCGCGAACGACCCCATGCCGCTGGACACATTGACGATGACCGGGTTCGCGGACTTGCGCAGCAGAGGCAGGAACGCGTGCGTCACCCGTACGACCCCCATGACATTGACCTCGAACACAGCGCCGGCGTCAGCGGCCGTGAGCTGGTCGGCGGGGCTGTGCGACCCGAAGACACCCGCGTTGTTGATCAGGACGTCGATGCCGCCCTCGCGGGCCCCGATGTCGTCGGCGGCAGCGGCCACCGACGCGTCGTCCGTCACGTCGATCTGGACGAACCGGGCACCGAGTGCGTCGGCGGCGGCCTGGCCGCGCTGCGCATCGCGAGCACCGATGATGACGGTGTGGCCGGCCTCGATCAATCGGCGGGCGGTCTCGTACCCGAGGGACTTGTTGGCTCCGGTGATGAAGGTTGTTGTCATGCGTTCACTCTCGGCCCGTGCCGAGAGGACAACCAGTGCCCTCCGCGACGGTAGGACTGCCAGTACCAGGCACAACGGCTGTCCGGCGCACACAATGGTCGGGTGGACGAGACCCTGGGCACGGCACTGCGCCGGTGGCGCGACCGGCTTTCTCCCCTCGACATCGGGCGGACCTCGCGGCACGGACGCCGTGCGGTGGGTCTGCGCCGCGAGGAGCTGGCCGAGCTCGCGGGGCTGTCGGTCGACTATGTGGTGCGGCTGGAGCAGGGGCGCGCCACGAGCCCCTCGGCGCAGGTTGTCGCGAGCCTGGCCAGGGCCCTGCAGCTGCAACCCATGGAACGCGATCACGCCTACCGGCTGGCCGGCCTCCTCCCGCCACAGGAGGGGACGATCTCCACGCATGTTCCAGCCGGGGTCCAGCGGATGCTGGCTCGCCTCGGGGAGTTCCCGGTGGGCGTGTTCAGTGCCGACTGGACCTTGCTGTCCTGGACTCCCTCATGGTCAGTACTGATGGGCGACCCCAGCGCACGGACCCACGTCGAGCGGAACCTGGTGCGGGCGGTCTTCGTCCCCGGGCCCAGAAGGCTCGCGGCCTGGCCCGTGCTCCAGGACGGCGACGCCCTGAAGCTCGCCCTCGTCGCCGATCTGCGCACGGCTCTCGTCGACTACCCCCGCGACCGTGGACTGAACGACCTTGTCGAGGAATTGCGCTCCAGTAGTGCGGAGTTCACCCGGCTGTGGGAGGAGGGTGGGGTCGGTCCGCACGTGTCGGCCCGAAAGACCATCGTGCACCCCCAGGTCGGCGAGGTGATGTGCGACTGCGACGTCCTCACCGTCCCAGGCTGCGACATCCGACTCGTCGTCTACACGGTGGCCGCGGGTTCCGCCGATGCGGAAAAGCTGGAGTTCCTGCGGGTCACGAACGGCGTCCGCGCCGACGGCTCCTCCCCTTCGGGGCCGGGTCTGTTCTCCACGCCGTAACGGTCGGGCCGGCCGGACCCGCGCCGGCGGGACTACCGGGGTCGCAGGGCGTGGAGATCCGGCAGATGGCGTTCGCCGACGTGGGGCAGGGTGGTCTTCCGTCCTTGGGTGTCGCACAGACGTACGCGCTGCCTCGGTGGGGACGAGTCCGTCTCCACGACGATGTCCTGGATGTCGGGCCAGGCCCACTTCCGCACCCGCACCACCCCGACCACGGCGATCCCGCCCGCCCGCACGACCGTGCGGGCGCGCCACAGGGAGAGGGCCCACACGCCGTCGACGATGGTCAGAACTCCTATCAGGATCGCCGCGACCCAGCCCGGCAGGTCGTTGATGACCACCTCGAGCACCCCGCACGCCAGCATCAGCGCAATGAGCGCGAGCACCTTCAGCCGCGCGCGTCTGTCGGCGCGGTACTCCCGCAAGATCACACCCGTCACACCCGTCACGCCAGTCGCGGCCATGCCCCGCACCCCCCGCCGGCCTACTTGGCGGCCCAGTAGCCCAAGTTGTTCCGGTTCCCCTCCGCCGCCCGGCGCGGCGCGTCCGGCGATCCCAGTAGACCGTACGGCAGATACCCGGACCGGACACCGAGTTCCCACCCATGGACCTGGACGGCGAGGCAGGCCAGGGCGAGGGTGCCGAGGGGAAGGAGGGACCGGGGCGTGGGATCACCGGCATCGGCCTCGACGCTCTCCCGGTACGCGACCAGCCGGGCGACGAGGGCGTCCTCGAAGGCGTGCTGGTCGTCGTCGAGGAGTACACGGAGCAGCCGCTGGTCCGCGCTCAGCGCGTCGCCGACCTCGTCGAGCCGCCGGGCGGCCTCCGCGCGCTCCCCGGCGTCGGGCTTGCGCAGCGGAACCGTCGGCCAGTCGCGGGGCAGATGCCCGGCCGCCTCGGTGAGATAGGGGCACAGGGCGTCCATGGCGGCGAGGTCGGCGGGGTCGGAGACGGAGGTGTACCGGTTGTAGGGCACGCCGTCACGGATGGCGGGCGCGTAGTCGCCGCGCAGCAGCAGCCCGGTGACCCGCTCCCAGTCCCACACATACCCACTGACGACACACATCTCGAACATGTCGAGCCAGGTCCGCGCGGTGGGCGCCTCCTTGACGACGTCCCGGAAGGTGATCGGCCCGTCCCCGAACTCGTCGTCGTCCGGGTCCGTGCTGATCCGCTCCCCGATGAGGGGGAACCGGAGTTCCTGGTCCCCGTCCGGGAAGCACATGATGCTCAGCACTCCGTGGACACACTCCGCGGCGGTGACGGCGACGGTGCCGGCCGCGGCGTCGAGCCCCGGCTCCGTCACCGTTCGCGCGGCGACATGGTCGAGCAGTTCGTCCGCCATGGCCCGGATCAGCGTCGGCGAGATGCTGCCGTAGCGCAGCGAGTGCCACCGTGTGTAGGCCCGCCCCTCGATGTCGTCGAGCGCCTCGGCCAACCGCTGCTCGCCGACCTTATGGCATGTCACATCCCGCACGTGCCCCGCCCCTTCCTGAACTCCCCGACTGGACGAAGCACGTTATCAACGGCCACTGACAGCACTGGAGCCTCTTCTTTCGGATCGGCCTTGCTTCTTGCGCTTGGCGATCTGGTCGGAGGGCTGGGGGATCGCCGTCCGGATCCCGCGCCGACGGAGATGGGCGCGGATCGCCTCGGTACCCGTAAGACGAATGCGAGGGGTGGCAGCGGCCGTCGGTGGCGCGGTGGATTTTGGTGGTCAGCCCGCCGCGGGACCGTCCGAGGGCATGGTCCTCGGCGACGGCGTGGTGGGCGCCGCCGTCCTGCTGGACCGGCTCGGCATCCAGCCGCGGGCGGTGGCCTTCCTCGCCGAGGTCGTACAGCGGGGGCGTCCGGTACGCGGCCGGGCTGCACAAGCCGGTGCCGGGTGAAGATGCAGTGCGGATGGTCCGTGTGGGGCTGGAATCCGCGGCCACCGCCGCCGAGGGGTCGACGGCGACGAGGAGACCGCCCGCCGGCTTGAGGCCGGCGCCGAACTGCTCGGCGTCCGGTGCGTCCACCGCTCTCGGGGTGGCCGGGGAGTGAGCGGCGGGTCTCCGGATCACAGGAGCCTCCGGGCGAGTTTGTCCAGCAAGGCGGTCGCACGGCGCGCCTGGGCGTGAGCCCGCGGTCCAGCTGACGGGAGCCGTTCGAGCGGGCCCCGGCGACCGCGGCGGGGCGGGGCGCGGTTCGCTCCTTGTGTCGCGGCTCTTGTGTCACGGCGCTTGTGTGCTGCCACCACCCGGGCCAATCGGCAACCCCGCGCGCTACCCCATCCGGTGGCTTATCGCCCTCGCAGCGTTATTCATATCACCCTATTTCCTATCCATTCCTCTGTCCGGCTCCTGGTGCTGACCAGCCGTCACGAGGCCCTGAACCAAGTCGAGGAGAGTGGAGAAAATGACAACATCGCCGAGATGGCGATCTGTTCTTGCGCCGGCCGCCATGGCCGCCGCGCTCGCCACCGCCGCGCTGACGAGCGCGAGCACCGCCCACGCACAGGACCACACCACCCCGCACCCTCCGTACCCGGCAAAGCCCGCATACCCGGCGCACGCGCCGAAGCCCGCCTACCCGGCACACGCGCCGAAGCCCGCCCACCCGGCGCATCCGGGGAAGCCGGCCTACCCGGGGCATCCGGTGAAGCCGGCGAAGCCCGCTTACCCCGTCAAGCCGGCCAAGCCCGACTACCCGATGCATCCAGGGAAGCCGGCCAAGCCCGACCTGCCGACGAAGCCCGCCTACCCGGCCAAGCCCTCCAAGCCCGACGTCCCTGCCAAGCCTGACTACCCGGCCAAGCCCTCCAAGCCCGACCTGCCGACGAAGCCCGCCTACCCTGCGAAGCCGGTCAAGCCCGAGCTGCCGACGAAGCCCGAGCTGCCGACCAAGCCGACCAAGCCCGAGCTCCCCGTGAAGCCCGCGCTGCCGACCAAGCCGGAACTCCCGACCAAGCCCGCACTGCCGACCAAGCCGGAACTCCCCACCAAGCCCGCACTGCCGACCAAGCCAGAGCTCCCCACAAAGCCCGCTCTTCCCGCAAAGCCCGAGCTCCCGACCAAGCCGGAACTCCCCACAAAGCCCGCACTGCCGGCCAAACCCACCAAGCCAGAACTCCCGACCAAGCCCGCGCTGCCGACCAAGCCGGAACTCCCAGCCAAGCCCGCCCTTCCCGCAAAGCCCGAGCTCCCGACCAAGCCGGAACTCCCCACAAAGCCCGCATTGCCGGCCAAACCCACCAAGCCAGAACTCCCGACCAAGCCCGCGCTGCCGACCAAGCCGGAACTCCCAGCCAAGCCCGCCCTCCCCACAAAGCCAGAACTCCCCACCAAGCCTTCAAAGCCCGCTCTCCCCACCAAACCCGAGCTCCCGACCAAGCCGGAACTCCCCACCAAGCCCGCACTCCCCACAAAGCCGGAACTCCCGGCGAAGCCCGCACTCCCAGCCAAGCCGGAACTCCCCACCAAGCCCGCACTCCCGGCCAAGCCCACGAAGCCGGAACTCCCCACCAAGCCCGCACTCCCGGCCAAGCCCACCAAGCCGGAACTCCCCACCAAGCCCGCACTCCCGGCCAAACCAGAACTCCCCACCAAGCCCACCAAGCCGGAACTCCCGACCAAGCCAGAGCTCCCCTCCAAGCCCGCCAAGCCCGCCCTCCCGTCCAAGCCTGACCACCCCACCGTCCCGAAGAAGCCCGACCACCCCAAGCCGGAGCACCCCAAGCCCGACCACCCGAAGAAGCCCGAGCACGAGAAGAAGTCCGAGGACCCCGGGCACTCCGAGAAGCAGGAGTGGTGACGGCGGCAGGAAGAGGCTGACCACAGTCCCCAGGGACAGCAGAGGTCGGCAGGCGTGGCCGGGCCCGGGCATCCGGGTCCGGCCACGCCCATGTCAGCCCCGGGCCCCGGCCACGCCGCATCGGCCGCGGTGGACCCTCGCATGCCGTGCGCCGTCGGCGCCCGGGAACGGCATGCCCACTCCCGTACGCCGTCCGTCCCTGGAGTCGCCATGCCCGGTTCCGTGTCCCCGACGCCGGCCGCCACCGCGGCCGACGACGCCGCTCCGTCGTCCCTCACCGTGACGGGCCCCGCCCATCGGCTGCGTGTGACGCTGCTGATGGCAGGCAGCTGTCTGCCGATCCTGGGGGCCGTACTCATCGCCCCGGTGCTGCCGAGGATGATCGCCGGGGAGTCGGCGGTCGGCAGCCTCGTGGGGGCGGTGGGGGTACTGGGGCTGGCTGCGGCGCTGGTCGCGGCGAGTCTGTGGGCTGCCGGCTGGCAACGCCCCAAGGGGCGCGGGGAACTGCGCGACCCGCCACCACGGGCCCGCAGCCGAACGACAGCCCGTCGCGGCACTCACAGTAGGTCTTCAGCCCCCTCCGTCGGCGTCCCCCTGAGCGTCTCCCCCACCTCCGCCGCCTTCCGCCGCAGCCAGATGTGCGCCGCATCCTGCGCATGCACCGGATGCCACCACAACGCCACCTGCACCGGCACGGCCTCGAAAGGGCACGGCAGAACACGGACCCCCGCCGAGCCCACCGCCCTGCGGGCCAGCCGCTCCTGGATCATCGCGACCCGGCGGGTGCCCTCGATCATGTGCGGCAGCAGCTGGAACGTCTGGACCGAGACCTCCACGTGGGGGCTGATGCCGAGCATGCTCAGCTGGCGGGCGGCCGGGGCGTCGTAGGGGCGCTGGTAGACGGCCCAGGGCAGACGGGCCAGGTGGTCGAGGGTGAGGGTGTCGCCGACCTCGGGGTGGTCGTCGGCGATCAGGCACAGCCAGCGGTCCTGGTAGAGGTCGATGGCGGGGAAGCCGTCGATGACGCCGTGCGGCATCAGCAGTCCGTCGACCGTGCTCAGCAGGGCGGCCGTGTTCTCGGTGACGGAGGGCGCCGGGTGCTGGAAGGCGAGCCGGATGCCGGGCGCCTCGTGGTGGACGGCGCGGGCCAGGGCTGCGCCGAACACGGCCGCGCCGTAGTCGGAGGCGAGCAGCGTGAACTCGCGGGACTCGGCGGCCGGGTCGAAGTCGGCCTGGCTGGAGAAGACGCGCTCCAGCAGGTCGCACGCGGTGGCGCTGCGGTCCCGCAAGGCGACGCCGAGCGGCGTCAGTTCGTAGGAGTTGCCGGTCCGGGCGAGCAGCTCGTCGTCGAAGTGGCGGCGCAGCCGGGACAGTGCCGCGCTCATCGCCGGCTGGCTCAGTCCGATGCGTTCGCCGGCCCGGGTGACGTTGCGTTCCTCCAGCAGAGCGCGCAGGGCGACGACCAGGTTGAGGTCGAGTCGGGACAGGTTCACCGGCACCGCCTGGGAGCGAGAGGCATCCACTGTGTGGATGGTGTGCATCCACAAGATTGATTTCCGTGATCAGTCGATCGAGGTCAGAGTAGACCGCAACCCAGCGGGAGGACATCTCATGGCAAGACTCGTGCAACCGGCCGGCCCGTTCGCGCTCGGCACGTTCTCCGCTCCGGGCGGGGCCGCGTTCCCCGGTCTCGTGGCCCGCGAGCGGGTGCTGGACCTGCGCCAGGTCCTGGCCTGGGAACCGTCCGATGTGCGTGCCGTGCTGGAGCGCTGGGAGGAGGCCCGCCCCGTCCTGCACACCCTCGCGCACGAGGACGCCCTGGACTGGCGGCCGCTGGAGGGCCTGCGGGTGCACGCCCCCGTCGAACCCCGGCAGATCTTCCAGTCCGGTGCCAACTACCGGCAGCACGTGATCGACCTTGAGGTCGCGCACCGCTCCCCCGAGGACCCCCGCACGGTCGAGGAGGCGCGGGCCGAGATCGCCGCGGTCATGGACCGGAGGGCGGCCGAGGACCTGCCGTACGTCTTCATCGGCCTGCCCACCACCATCACCGGCCCGTACGACGACGTCGTCCTCCCCTCCTGGGCCGAACAGCCCGACTGGGAGCTGGAGTTGGCGGCCGTGATCGGCAGGCCCGCCCACCGGGTGTCCGTCGAGGAGGCGCCGGCGTACGTCGCCGGGTACACCATCGCCAACGACCTCACCGACCGCGCCACCGTCTTCCGGCGGGACATGAAGGCCATCGGCACCGACTGGCTGCGCTGCAAGAACGCCCCCGGATTCACCCCGCTCGGTCCCTGGATCGTCCCCGCCGAGTCCCTCGCGGACCCGGGCGACCTGCGGGTCACCCTCAAGCTGAACGGCGACACCATGCAGGACGAGTCCACCAAGGACATGCTGTTCGGCATCGCGCGGCTGGTGTCGTACATATCGCAGACCGCGCGGCTGCTGCCCGGCGACCTGGTGCTGACCGGCAGCCCGGCCGGCAACGGCATCCACTGGGGGCGGCTGCTGCGGGACGGCGACGTCATGGAGGGGTCGATCACCGGGCTGGGTGTGCAGCGCACCCGCTGTGTGGCGGAGGGCGCGGCATGATCCCGGACCGGTACGACCCCGAGGGGGCGATCGCCGAGGCCGCCGAGGCGTACTCCAACTGGGGGCGCTGGGGCGAGGACGACGTGCTCGGCACGCTCAACTTCCTCGACGAGGCCAAACGCCGGGAGGGTGCCGCCCTCGTGCGGCGGGGCGTGAGCTTCTCCCTGTCGCAGCGGTTCGACATGAACGGGCCGCAGAAGGGCTGGCGGCGGCGCACCAACCCCGTGCACACGATGCTCGACACCGGCACCGACGCGGCGCTCGGCAACCAGGGCTTCCCGCACGGCATCGGCGGCGCGGACGACGTGATCACGATGCCGCTGCAGTGCTCCACCCAGTGGGACGGGCTCGGGCACATCTTCGACCACGGCAACGCCTGGAACGGGCGCAAGGCCGAGAAGGTCGTCACCTCCGACGGCGACCTCGTCACCGGCATCGAGCACATGGCGCCGTACGTCGCCGGGCGCGGCGTCCTGCTGGACGTGGGCCGCGTGGTCGGCGGGGAGGGCGAGCTGCCGGACGGCTTCGCCGTGACCGAGGAGCATCTGACCGCGACCGCCGAGGCGCACGGCGTGAGTGTGGGCCGCGGTGACCTGGTGGCCGTACGGACCGGGCAGCCGGCCCGGGTGCGCCGGGACGACTGGGGCGACTACGCGGGCGGGCCCGCGCCGGGGCTGTCGTTCACCACGGCGGGCTGGCTGCACCGCACCGAGATCGCCGCGATCGCCACCGACACCTGGGGCTTCGAGGTTCGGCCGAACGAGTTCGAGGGCGCCTTCCAGCCGCTGCACCAGGTCGTCATCCCCAACATGGGGCTGCTGATCGGCGAGATGTGGGACCTGGAGGCGCTCGCCGAGGACTGTGCGGCGGACGGCGTGTACGAGTTCTGGCTCACCGCCGCTCCCCTGCCCATCACCGGGGCCGTCGGCTCCCCCGTCAATCCGATCGCCGTCAAATAGGCCCCGGCAGCCTGCCGGGTGCGTCCTTCCCCGCGACCGCGGCGGCGTATCCGCCCCCTGGCCACCCGCCAGTCCGCTCACTGGCGGGTGGCCGCTCACACCACCGACTTCGAGTATCCGCCGAGATCGTCCGGCCCGCACTCGGAGCGGACCAGCCGCATCCCTCACACCCTCGCATCCCTCACATCCCCGCACCCCCAGCCGCCCCATGCCGTGCGGCCCGACCTCGGGAGGGACCCCGACATGACCGACACCCCCTCGCCCACCGTCCTCGTCATCGGCGGAGGCACCGCCGGCAACGCCGTCACCGTCCTGCTGCGCCGCGCCGGCATCACCGTCGACCTGATCGAGGCCAGACCCGACTGGAACGCCACCACCGGCTCCGGCATCACCCTCCAGGGCAACGCCCTGCGGGTCCTGCGCGACCTGGGCCTGTGGGCGGAGGTGGAGGCCTGCGGATTCCCCTTCGGCACGCTGGGCATCACCGCCCCCGACGGCACGGTGCTGCACGTCGCGGAGGACATCAGGACCGGTGGCGAGGACCTGCCCGCCACCCTCGGCATGCAGCGGCCCCGGCTCCAGCAGATCCTCATCGACGCGGTCCGCGCCTGCGGCGCCACCGTGCGCCTGGGCACCACCGCCGAGTCCCTGGAGCAGGCCGCCGACGGCGTCTCGGTCCGCTTCAGCGACGGCAGCGAGGACCGCTACGACCTGGTCGTCGGCGCCGACGGCCTGGGCTCCGCCACCCGCGCCGCGATCGGCATCGCCGACAAGCCGGAACCGACCGGCATGGGCATCTGGCGCATCGCCGCCCCGCGTCCTGAGTGCGTGGACCGCACCGACCTCGCCTACGGCGGACCGGCCTACATCGCGGGCTACACCCCCACCGGCGAGGACACCCTCTACGCGTACCTCGTCGAGGGGTGCCGTGACCGCGCGTCCGTCGACGCGGCCGACCGCGCCGACGAGATGCGCCGGCTGGCGCAGGCGTACGGCGGGGCCTGGCCGGAGATCACCCGGCACATCACCGACTCCGCTCAGGTCAACTACACGTGGTTCACCCGGATGCTGGTCGAGGGCTCCTGGCACCGCGGCCGGGTCGTCCTCGTCGGCGACGCCGCGCACTGCTGTCCGCCCACGATGGCGCAGGGCGCGGCCATGTCCCTGGAGGACGCCCTCGTCCTCGCCGAGCTGCTCACGAGCGGACGGGCCTGGGACGACGAGCTGTTCCAGAGCTACTACGACCGCCGCATCCCCCGCGTGCGGACCGTCGTCGAGGCGTCCGTGCAGATCTGCCGGTGGCAGCTGGACGGCGTGCGTGACGCCGACGTCCCCGGGCTGATCGGCCGCACGATGAACGTCCTCAAGGAGCTGCCGTGACGGTGCCCACCGTGGACATCCACGCCCACCTCCTCCTCCCGGAGATCGAGGAGGCCGTCGCCGGTCACCCCGGACTGGCCGAGGCCCAGGAGCTCGACGCCCGCCGCAACGGCCCCGCGGCCCGCGCCGTGAACGGCCCCATGGTGGGCGCCCGGATGCCGAGGCTGACGGACGTCGCCGCGCGCCTGGCGGCCATGGACGAGGCCGGCGTCGACGTGCAGCTGGTGAGCCCTTCACCGGGCCACTACCACTACTGGGCCGGGCGAGAACTGGGGGACAGGATCTGCCGGTTGGCCAACGAGGGCACCGCCGCACATTGCGCCAAGGCCCCCGACCGCCTGCACGGCCTCGGCCTGGTCCCTCTCCAGCACCCCGGCCTCGCGCCGGACCTGCTCGACCACGCCCTGGAGCAGGGGCTGCGGGGCGTGGAGATCTCCTCGCACGCCCCGGGGCCGGGCGGGGCCCGGGAGGTGGAGCTCTCCGACCCGCGGCTCGCGCCCTTCTGGGCCCGCGCGGAGGAGAGCGGCGCGCTGGTCTTCCTGCATCCGTTCGGCTGCACGCTCGACGAGCGCCTGGACCAGTGGTACCTGTCCAACACGGTCGGCCAGCCCACCGAGAACGCCGTCGCCCTGTCCCACCTGATCTTCTCCGGCGTCCTGGACCGCCATCCGGGCCTGAAGCTGGTGGCCGCGCACGGGGGCGGCTATCTCCCCACCCACCTCGGCCGCTCCGACCACGCCTGGCGGGTCCGCCCCGACGCCCGGAGCTGCTCACGGGAGCCGAGCGGCTATCTGCGGCAGCTGTACTTCGACTCCCTCGTCCACGACCCGCACGTCCTGCGGGAGCTGGTCCGCGTCGCCGGCGCCGACCGCGTCCTGCTCGGCTCCGACTTCCCCTTCGACATGGGCACCGACGACCCGCTGCGCGCCCTGCGCGCGGCCGGCCTGGCCGACCCCGACTTCCACGCGGTGCGGGGCGGCAACGCCGCCGCCCTGCTCGACCTCGCCTGAGGAGGAACCCCCATGGCCCCACTGAGCAACCGTCTGCTCACTCACCTGCGGCATGTCGACCTCGCCGTACCCGACTACGACAGACAACTCGACTTCTACGCCGGCGTCTGGGGCCTGACCAAGGTCGCCGAGGACTCCGGGATCTCCTTCCTCGCCGCCGAGGGCAGCCCCGAGCAGTACGTCGTACGGCTGCGCAAGTCCGACGAGAAGCGCCTCGACCTCGTCTCCTACGGCGCGGACAGCCCGGCCGACGTGGACACGCTCGCCGAGCAACTCCTGTCCCAGGGCGTGCGGTTGATCTCCCGGCCGGGGCAGGTCGACACCCCCGGCGGCGGTTACGGCTTCCGCTTCTTCGACGTCGACGGCCGCACCATCGAGGTCTCCGCCGACGTCGGGGCCCGGCAGCACCGCCGTATCGAGGAGAAGGAGTCGATCCCGGTCCGGCTGTCGCACGTCGTGCTCAACTCCCCGGATCTGAACAGGACCCGTGCGTGGTACGAGGCCCACCTCGGCTTCCGGCTCTCCGACACGCTCAGCTCGCCGCACATGGGCGAGGTCATGCACTTCATGCGGATCAGCAATCAGCACCACTCGATGGCCATCGCGCAGGGCCCGCACACCTCCCTGCACCACGTCTCCTTCGAGATGCGCGGCCTGGACGAGTACATGCGCGGCTCCGGCCGGGTGATGCGGGCCGGGTTCCGCAAGATCTGGGGGCCGGGCCGGCACATGGCGGGTGACAACACCTTCACGTACTTCCTCGACCCGCACGGCAACACCGTCGAGTACACCACCGAGCTGGAGGAACTGGACGAGGACACCTGGCACCCCCACGTCTACGACTTCTCCCGGCCCGAGGTCACCGACCAGTGGGGCACGGCCAACCCGATGAACGAACTGGTCGCCAAGGAGTCGTTCAACGACGTCGACCGCGGCTGCTTCGTCGCCCCGCCGGTGTAAGGGGCGCCGACCCTTGCGCATCGCCACTTACCTGTACGAGGGACGCCGTCACTGCGGGGTCGTGGAGGACACCGTCGTGCGGGCCCTGCCCGACGGCACCTCGGTCCTCGACGCCCCCGGCGCCCGTCCCGTGGGCGACGCCGTCCCGCTGTCGGACGTACGCCTGCTGCCGCCGCTTCAGCCGCCGACCGTCCGGGACTTCGTCACCTTCGAGGAGCACGTCGAAGGCGTACGGCGCTCCGTGGACAAGGCCGCCGGGGTGCCGGAGCGGTGGTACGCGGCGCCGACGTTCTACTTCACCAACCCCTACGCGGTGTACGGCCCGCACGATGACATCCCGATGCCGCCCGGGTCGGCCGTACTCGACTTCGAACTCGAGGTCGCCGCCGTGATCGGCCGCGAGGGCCGCGATCTGACCCCCGAGCGGGCCCGCGACCACATCCTCGGCTACACGGTCCTCAACGACTGGTCCGCCCGCGACCTTCAGTCGGCGGAGATGAGGGTGGGGCTGGGCCCCTGCAAGGGCAAGGACACCGCCACCACCCTCGGCCCGTATCTCGTCACCGCCGACGAACTGGAGCCGTACCGCGATGCCGACGGCTTTCTGCGGCTGGCGCTCACCGCCTCCGTGAACGGCGAGGTCGTCGGCGAGGACCTGCTGTCCAACATGAGCTGGACCTTCGAGGAGATGGTCGCCTACGCCTCGCGCGGGACGTGGGTACGTCCCGGCGACGTGCTCGGCTCCGGGACCTGCGGCAACGGCGGCTGCCTGGCCGAGCTGTGGGGCGTGCGCGGCCGGCAGGACCCGCCGCCGCTGAAGCCCGGCGACACGGTGACGCTCACCGTGGAGGGCATCGGTTCCGTGTCCAACACCGTGGTCCCGGGCGTGGCACCGGTGCCGCTGCCGACGGGCCGCCGCCGCAGCCGGGAGCGCCCGTGACCGGCCCGCGTCCCCAGAGGCTGCTCGGCAAGGTCGTGGTCGTCACCGGCGCGGCCCGCGGCCAGGGCGCCGCCGAGGCCGAAGCGCTGACCCGGGAGGGCGCCCGCGTGATCGCCACGGACGTCACGGACGCGCCCGGCTGCCGCCGCCTCGACGTCACCAGCGACCGGGAGTGGGCCGAACTCGCCGCCGGGATCGAGGAGTCGTACGGCCGTGTCGACGGCCTGGTCAACAACGCGGGCGTCACCTGGCGTGCCCGTCTCGGCGACGTACGTCCCGGCGACTTCGACCGCGTGCATGCCGTCAACGTGACGGGCCCGCTGCTCGGCATCCAGCACCTCGCCCCGCTGATGCCGCCGGGCTCGGCCATCGTGAACGTCGGCTCGACGGCCGCGCTCACCGGGCACTACCCGGTCGCCTACACGGCGAGCAAGTGGGCGCTGCGGGGCCTGTCGAAGACGGCCGCGACGGAACTCGGCCCCCGCGGCATCCGCGTCAACACCATCCACCCCGGCTACGTCGAGACCGAGATGACCGCCTCCGCGGCCCCCGCCTTCCGGGAGGCGAACATCCGCGAGACGCCGCTCGGCCGTACCGGCACCGTCGACGAGGTCACCCCGCTCGTGGTGTTCCTGCTCTCCGCGGAGGCGTCCTTCATCACGGGCGCCGAGATCCCCGTGGACGGCGGCCTCACCGCGCACGGCGGCGTCAAGTCCCTTTCGGACGCGCTGCGTCCGTGAGCCGTCACCCGGTCTCCTGTTCCGCCCAGATGATCTTGCCGTCGGCCGTGTACCGCGCACCCCAGCGGTGCGACAGCTGCGCCACCAGAAACAGCCCACGGCCGCCCTCGTCCATGCTCCGGGCGTGCCGCAGCCGCGGTGCGGTACTGCTGGCGTCGGCGACCTCGCAGGTCAGGCGGGAGTCGCGGAGCAGGCGTAGGCGGATGGGGGGTTCGGCGTAGCGGATCGCGTTGGTGACCAGCTCGCTGACGATCAGCTCCGTCGTCATGGCCAGCTCCCCGAGGCCCCAGTCCGCCACCTGGCGGGTCGCCCGGGCCCGGACGTCGGCGACGGCGGCCGGGTCGACGGGCACGTCCCACGAGACGACATGTTCGGCACCGAGGGCGTGGGTGCGCGTCAGGAGCAGCGCGATGTCGTCGGGCTGCGGCACGGGCACGAGCTGCCGCACCGCGGACGAGCACAGGGCGCCGAGGTCGGGGGCGCGCCGGGACAGCAGGTCGCCGAGCCGGGCCATGCCCCGCTCCATGTCGCCCTCGGCCGCCTCGATGAGGCCGTCCGTGTAGAGGCCGAACAGACTGTTCTCCGCGAGTTCGATCTCGCAGGCCTCGAACGCCATCCCGCCCAGCCCGAGCGGCGGCCCGGCAGGGGGCTCCGGGAAGGAGACCTGCCCGTCGGGCGCGACGACGACCGGTGGCGGGTGTCCGGCGCGGGCCATCGTGCACCGCCGGGTGACCGGGTCGTAGACGGCGTACAGACAGGTCGCGCCGAGGAAGGCGGTCGTGCTGTGGTGGGCCGAACCGGCCCCGTCGGCGCCCTCGGGCATCTGGGCCCCCTCCCCGTACGGGTGCTCCTCGCTGAGCCGGAGCACCAGGTCGTCGAGGTGGGCCAGCAGTTCGTCGGGTGGCATCTCCATGTCGGCGAGGGTCTGTACGGCGGTGCGCAGCCGGCCCATGGTCGCCGCCGCGGTGATGCCGTGGCCGACGACGTCGCCGACGACCAGGCCGACCCGGGCGCCGGACAGCGGGATCACGTCGAACCAGTCGCCGCCGACACCGCCCGTCGGGTCCGCCGGCAGATAGGAGGAGGCCACCTCCAGCGCCGTACCGCCCGTGAGGGCCTGGGGCAGCAGACTGCGCTGCAGGGTGACCGCGGCCGTGTGTTCCCGGGTGTAGCGGCGTGCGTTGTCGACGCACAGCGCGGCCCGGGCCACCAGCTCCCTGGCGACCGGGACGTCGTCGGGCTGGAACGGCACGGGATTGAGCGACCGCAGGAACGTGGTGAGGCCGAGGGCGGTGTTGCGGGCCCGCATCGGCACGGAGATCAGGGAGTGCAGGCCGAACTCGCGCATGCTGGCCACGCGCGCGGGCTGTTCGGTGACCCACTGCTCGTCCGACGGATCGAGGACCGGGATGAGGATCGGCTCGCCGTCGACGATCAGATGCACGTCGTGCGGCGGAGGCACGAAGTCCACCCGGTCCCCGATCCGCGCCACGGCCTCCGGGGCGCCCTCGCGCACCGAGCTCAGGCCGGCCCGGCGCATCACCGGCCGGGCGGGCGCCGGTCCCGCGTCGGTGAGCCACGCTCCGTGCCCCTCGGTGCTGAGCACCGGCTCCAGCAGGTCCACGACGACGAAGTCCGCGAAGCGGGGGACGGCGAAGTCGGCCAGTTCCTGAGCCGTCCGCAGCACGTCCAGGGTCGTGCCGATCCGCGTGCCGGCCTCGTTGACCAGCGCCAGCAGCTGCCGCGCGTTCCACCGCTCGGTGACGTCCAGGACCATGTAGCAGACCCCGGTGATCGAGTCGTCCTGGTCCACGAGGGGGAAGAACGAGGTGGAGTAGGCGTGCCGGCGGTGCGGATCGGCCCAGCTCCAGCCGGAGTACTCGTAGTCGGTGACCGGGACGCCGGTGTCCATGACCTTGCGCATCAGGCCCTCGATGGTCTCCGTCTGAAGGCCCGGCAGCAGTTCGCTCAGCCGCCGCCCCAGCCGCTGCTCACGGGGTACGCCGCCGAAGCGTTCCAGGGTGTCGTTCAGCCAGACGTAGCGCAGCTGTGTGTCCATCACGGCCATGCCGACCGGCGCGCGGGTCAGGAAACCGTCGAGGATGGACTGGCCCACCGACCACTGCGGACGCCGCTCCCGCGCCGAGATCAGAAAGCACTCGTCGGTCCCGAGGCGGAAGGACGCGGAGACCCGCAGGTCGGCGTCGATGCGGCGGCCTTCGCGGTGCCGTAGCGGGATGAGCCCGCTCCACCCCATGCCGACGCGGCAGCGCTCCGCGATGCCCGCCACCCGCTTCGGATCGCCCGGCATCGCCAGCAGAGGCGCGGCCGGGCCGCCGACGATCTCCGCCGCCGGGTGGCCGAGGAGTTCCTCCGCGGCCCGGGTCCAGGCGAGGACCACGCCGTGTGCGGACACCACGGCCGCCGCGTCGGAGGACGCGTCGAAGGGCGCGCGGTGTCCTGCGGACGTGGGCGCGTCCGGTTCTTCTCGCGGAGCATCCATGGGTCCTCACGCAACGTCCATGGGTCCCATCCCGTACACGACCATGTTCCTGCTTGTCCGCCGGATGTGCACGGGCCGAGGGGCCCTTGTGACCGGAGCGGTGGGCACGGTGCGGGAGCGGAGGGAGCATGGAAGTGCCGGTCGTCCCAGCCGTGGTACCCGGGGGTGTATGGCCGAGGTCGGCGGGCCCTGCCGGCCGGTGGCGGAGGAGCTGGGATGAGAGCCGAACCTTTCGAGTCCAACCGTGACGAGTACGGCCCCGATGCGGCCCGCCCGATCGGCCTGCTGGACGTGCTGAGCGTGGCCGCGGTGGTCGTGGACGCCGACGGGCGCATCGTGTTCTGGACCCCGCAGGCCGAGGAGCTCTTCGGCTACACCTCCGAGGAGGCCCTCGGCACCCACGCGGCGCGGCTGTTCATCCACCCCGAGCACCTGCCGGCGGTGGCGAAGCTGTTCGCCGAGGTGCTGGAGACCGGCCGGAGCTGGGCCGGTGCCTTCCCCATCCGGCACAAGGACGGCAGCACCCGGCTCACGGAGTTCCGCAACATGCGGCTGCTGGACGATCTCGGGGACGTCTACGCCCTGGGCATCGCGGCCGACCACTCGCTGCTCCAGCGCGTCGAGACCGACCTGGCGCTGTGCGAGCGGCTGATCAACCAGTCCCCGATCGGTCTGGCCCTGCTCGACCCCGATCTGCACTTTCTGCTGGTCAACCCGGCGCTGGAGCGCATCGACGCCACCCCGGCCGAGGACCACATCGGCCGCCGGCTGCGGGAGACCCTGCCGCTGCCCGACATCGACACCATCGAGTCCGCGCTGCGCCAGGTGCTCACCACGGGCACCCCACTGCTCGACCAGTACCACGTGGGCCGCCCGCCCGCCGACCCCGAGCACGAGCACGCGTGGTCGCTGTCGTTCTACCGGCTGGAGGATCCCGGCGGGCGGGTCCTGGGCGCGGCGATCTCGTTCGTCGACGTCACCGAGCGGCACCGGGCGTCCGCCGAGGCCGACCGGGCGCGACGGCGCCTGGCCCTCATCGCCGACGCCTCCACTCACGTCGGGACCACGCTGGAGGTGGAGCAGACCGCCCGCGAACTCGCCGAGGTCGCCACGCCCGAGCTGGCCGACGTGGTCGCCGTGGACATCCTGGACTCCGCGCTGGCCTGCCGCCGCAAGCGCAAACCGGACAACGGCCCCGAGCTGTTCCGCGCCGTCGCCCTGAAGTCGGCGTATCCCAGCGTGGCCCTGCGCGCCGCCGACCCGCCCGGTGACCTCGCCGCCTACGAGGGCGACCGCCTGGTCACCCTGTGCGTCCATACCGCCCGTCCGGTGCTGGTGCGCCATGTCGGACCGCACGATCTGCCGCGCATCGCCCGGGACGAGGAGGCCACCTCGCTGCTGGCCCGCGCCGGTGTCCACTCGTATCTCGCCGTGCCGCTGATCGCCCACGGCGAGGTGCTGGGCGCCCTGGACCTCAAGCGCACCCGCAACCCGGTGCCGTTCGACGACGACGATGTCGTCCTGGCCAGTGAGCTGGCCAGCCGTGCCGCCGTGGCCATCGACAACGCCCGCTGGTTCCAGAGCGTGCGCAACACCGCCCTCACCCTCCAGCGCAGCCTGCTGCCCGACCATCCGCCGCACCACCCCGGCCTGGAGCTCGCCTCCCGCTACCAGCCCGCCCAGGCCACCAGCGAGGTCGGCGGGGACTGGTACGACGTCCTGCCGCTGGCCGAGGACAGGACCGCCCTGGTCGTCGGCGACGTCATGGGCAACGGCATCGACGCCGCCGCCACCATGGGCCGGCTGCGCACCGCCACCGTCGCCTACGCGGACCTCGACCTCGATCCGGGCGCCGTGCTCCAGCACCTGGACAAGATCACCTGCGATCTGGAGCACTACATCGTGACCTGCCTGTACGCCGTGTACGACTCCCGCACGCGGCGGTGCCACATCGCCAACGCCGGACACATGCCCCCCGCGCTGGCCCGCCCGGGACGGCCGCCCGAACTGCTCGACCTGCCCGCCGGGGCCCCGCTCGGCGTGGGCGGCATCCCGTTCGAGACCACCTCGGTGGACCTCGGTCCCGGCGATCTGCTGGTCCTGTACACCGACGGCCTCGTCGAGACCCGGCACCACCCCATCGACGACCGCCTGAACGTCCTCCTCGGCTTCCTCGACGAACCCCGCAGGCCCCTGGAGGAGATCTGCGACCTCCTGCTGTACGGCCTGCGCCACCCCGACGACCACGACGACGTCGCCCTGCTCGTCGCGCGGGTCCTGTAGCCGGGCCCGCCTTGCCCGCGCCGAGCGCCCGGCGCACGCTGTTCGTATGGGTACGCAGAGCGGCCCCACGCTCATCAACTCGGTCCAGCGGGCGTTCCGCCTGCTGGAGGTGGTGAGCGCGCACGAGAACGGCGCACCGGCGAAACAGCTCGCACGGGAGACCGGCCTGCCCCTGGCCACGACGTATCACCTGCTGCGCACGCTGGTCCACGACGGATACGTGCGCAAGCTCGACGACGGCGGGTTCATCCTGGGCGAGCGGCTCCAGACGCTGCACACGGCGGGCCGGGCGCAGGCGCTGCTCAGCCGGGTCCGCCCCACGCTCGCCGCGCTGCGGGACGAACTGCACACCGCCGCCTACCTCACCTTCTACGAGGAGGGGGAGATCCGGGTCGCCGAGATCGTCGACGGCCCGCGGGCTCCCCGGGTCGATCTGTGGGTGGGGTTCGAGGACGCGGGGCACGCCACGGCGCTGGGCAAGTCGGTCCTGCGCGAGCTGGACGAGGAGTCGCGCAACGACTACCTGTCGCGGCACGCGCTCGCCGACCTCACGCCCAGGACGATCACCGACACGCGTGACCTGCTGCGGCGGCTCGACGCCTCACCGATGGCCCCGGCCGTGACGGACATGGAGGAGTACTCTCTCGGCACGGTCTGCGTCGCGGTGCCCGTCTACAGCGGGACGACCCTCGGCTCGCTCGGCGTCTCACTGCGGGCCGACCGGCGCTCCCGGCTGGAGGAGATCAGGACGCGTCTGATCCCGACCGCGAGCCGCGTGACCAGGGGCCTGTCGCTCACTATCTGAAAACGCCCTCCTTGTCCCGTCCGGATCGAACCGATTTCCTTATATAAATCGGATATTTCGTGGGCCCATGCCCCCGCACACAGGTGAGGACAGCGGACAAGACATGAGCGACGCCCTCCACCACGGTCGTGACCACTGGCCGAGGCGACTGGTCGCGGCTGCGCCCGTACTGCCCATCCTGATCGTCTCGGCCTTCGCGCTCGTCGATCTCATCGGCGGATCGGGGATGACCTGGGTGCCGCTGCTCGCCACGGGGCCGGCGCTGGCCGCCACCACCTGCGGGCCGCGCGGTGTCCTGTACGTGGGGCTGTTCGCCGCCGCCCTGAGCGTGACCCTCGGCATCCGCGGCGGCGCTCGTGGCAGCGAACTGGCGATCGCCTTGGCCGCCCTGCTGGTGGTCACCCTGGCGTGCGGCCTGACCAGCGCGCTGCGCGGGCGGCGCGAGCGGGTGCTGGCGGCGGTCCGCTCCGTCGCCGAGGCCGCCCAGCACGCGTTGCTCCAGCCGATACCGGCGACGGTCGGGCCGTTCCGGGTGGCCGTCCGCTACAGCGCCGCCGCGGCGGAGGCCCGGATCGGCGGCGATCTCTACGCGCTCGTGTCCACGCCGTACGGGGTCAGGCTGATCGTCGGCGATGTGCGCGGCAAGGGGCTGCCGGCCGTGGGGACCGCCGCGCTGGTACTGGGCGTCTTCCGGGAGGCCGCCCACGACGAGCCCGACCTCCTCGCCGTCGTCGCCCGGATCGAGCGGAGCCTTGCGCGCAACCTGGGCAGCGACGACTTCGTCACCGCCGTGGTCGCCGGGTACCCCGGGGAAGGGCAGCTGGAGCTGGTCAACTGCGGCCATGCGCCACCGCTGCTGGTGCGCGACTCGGCCGTCGTACCGGTCGAGCCGGACCACCCGGCCCCGCCCCTCGGGCTGCGCACCCTCGCCGGTGAGACCCCTGCCCTGCAGGTACTGCCCTTCGCCGACGGCGACCAGCTGCTGCTGTACACCGACGGCGTCACGGAGGCCCGCAACCGCGACCGCGAGTTCTACCCGCTGGCCGAGGGGCTGGCGCGGCACGTCTCGGACGAGCCGACCCACACCGTCACCGCCCTCCACGACGAACTGCTGACCCACGCGGGCGGCCACCTGCACGACGACGCGGCCCTGCTCCTGCTGCGCATACCGCACCAGGTGCCCGCACCCCCCTCAGGAGCGCGGGGCCGTGTCGATATGCGGCTCCGCCGCGTGGGCGCGACCAGCCACGACGCCGCGGCGGACGAAAGACGGTAGAACGCGGCACTCTCCCCACGGCCCTCCCAGCGGAGCGCCCCCGTGCTAGAAATGAGTCATGGCCGGAATCCTCGGCCGCCTGCGCTCGCTGTTGAGCGCACGTACCGTCGCCCGGCAGGTCTTCGTGCTGCAGGCGTCGATCGTCGTGCTCCTCGTCGTCGCCGCGGTGGTGGCCCTCGTGCTGCAGGTCCGCGCCGACAGCAAACGGGAGGCGGGCAACCGGTCCCTCGCCGTGGCCCAGTCCTTCGCGCAGGCGCCGGGCATCGTCGAGGACCTGGCGGATCCGAATCCGGCCGCGGTGCTCCAGCCGCGGGCGGAGGCGGCGCGCGAAGCCACCGACGTGGACTTCATCGTCGTGATGACCAGGGACGGGATCCGCTACACGCACCCCAACCCCGATCAGATCGGCAAGCACTTCATCGGCACCATCGCCCCGGCCGCGGCGGGCGGCGTCGTACGGGAGACGTACACCGGAACGCTGGGGCCGTCCGTGCGGGCCGTGGTTCCCGTGACCGACGACGGCGGCCGCGTCGTCGGGCTGGTGGCCGCCGGAGTGACGCTGGACAGCGTGGGCGGGTTCGTCGATCAGCATCTGCCGGTGGTGCTCGGCTCGGCGGCGGTCGCGCTCGCCGTCGCCACCGCCGGGACCGCGCTGGTCAGCCGGCGGCTGCTGCGGCAGACCCACGGTCTGGGCCCCGCCGAGATGACGCGCATGTACGAGCACCACGACGCCGTCCTGCACGCCGTGCGGGAGGGCGTGCTGATCCTGGACGGCAAGCGGCGGCTGGCCCTGGCGAACGACGAGGCACGCCGACTGCTCGGGCTGGCGCCGGACGCGGAGGGCCGGCGCTGCCCCGAGCTCGGTATCGGGCGCGACCTCGCCCAGCTGTTCGCCTCCGGGCGGGACGCCACCGACGAGGTGCACCTGGCCGGGGGCCGGCTGCTCGCCGTGAGCCAGCGGGCGACCGACCGGGACGGCGGTCCGCCCGGCAGCGTGGCGACGCTGCGCGACACCACCGAACTGCGGACGCTGACCGGCCGGGCGGACGTGGCACAGGAGCGGCTCAAGCTGCTGTACGACGCGGGTCTGGAGATCGGCACGACCCTGGACGTCACGCGTACCTCGCAGGAGCTGGCCGACTTCGCGGTGCCGCGGTTCGCGGACTTCGTCAGCGTCGATCTGGCGGATCCGGTGCTGCGCGGCGAGGAGCCGAAGGCGGGGCGCACGGACATGCGCCGGGTCGCCTTCCGCGGCGTGCGGGAGGGCAGTCCGCTCTATCCCCTCGGCACGCTGATCCACTTCGCGGCGGCCAGCCCGCAGGCCTTCGGCTTCGGCACGGGCCAGACCGTGCTGGAGGCGGACATGCCCGCCTTCTCCGGCTGGCAGGATCAGGATCCCGAGAACGCCCACAGCATCGTGGACTTCGGGATCCACGCGATGCTCACGGTGCCGCTGCGCGCCCGTGGCGTGATCATGGGCATGGCCACCTTCTGGCGCGCCGACCGGCCCGAGCCCTTCGAACCGGACGACGTCTCCCTCGCCGAGGAGCTGGTGGCGCGGGCCGCCGTCAGCATCGACAACGCCCGCCGCTACACCCGCGAGCACACCTTGTCGGTCACGCTCCAGCGCAGCCTGCTGCCCCGGGCCCTGCCCGGTCAGAGCGCCCTGGACGTCGCCTACCGCTATCTGCCCGCGCAGGCGGCGCAGGGCGGGGTCGGCGGGGACTGGTTCGACGTGATCCCGCTGCCGGGGGCGCGGGTGGCGCTGGTCGTGGGGGACGTCGTAGGGCACGGACTGCACGCGGCGGCCACCATGGGACGGCTGCGCACCGCGGTCCACAACTTCTCCACCCTGGACCTCCCGCCCGACGAACTCCTCGGCCACCTGGACGAGCTGGTCGCCCGGATCGACCAGGACGAGGGCGACGTCCTGCACGACGGCGAGCGGGCCCCGGTCACCGGAGCGACCTGCCTGTACGCCGTCTACGACCCGTCCGCCGGGCTGTGCACCCTCTCCCGCGCCGGCCACCTCGAACCGGCTCTCGTCCACCCCGACGGCCAGGTCGAGTTCCCCGCCGTCCCCGGCGGGCCGCCGCTGGGCCTGGGCGCCGGCCTGCCCTTCGAGGCGACGGAACTGCGGCTGCCCGAGGGCAGTGGCCTGGTCCTGTACACCGACGGGCTGGTCGAGGACCACGGGCGGGACATCGACGAGGGACTGGAGCGGCTGCGCGGGGCGCTCGCCGCGGCGCCTCCCACGCACGGCCGGACGCCGGAGGAGACGTGCAAGGCGGTCCTGGAGGCCCTGCTGCCCGAGCGACCGCGCGACGACGTCGCCCTCGTCGTCGCCCGGACGCGGTTGCTGCCCGCGGACCGCACGGCGGCCTGGGACGTCCCGGGCGACCCCTCCGCCGTGGCCAGGGTCCGGGCGGCGGCCACCCGGACCCTGGACGACTGGGGGCTGGCGGAGGAGGCGTTCACGACCGAGCTGATCCTCAGCGAGCTGGTCACGAACGCGATCCGCCACGCCACCGGCCCCATCCGCGTCCGCCTGATCCGCGACCGCGCCCTGATCTGCGAGGTCTCCGACGCCAGCAGCACCGCCCCGCATCTGCGCAGCGCCGCCACGACGGACGAGGGCGGCCGGGGGCTGTTCCTGGTGGCGCAGTTCGCCGAGCGGTGGGGGACGCGGTACACGGGCCACGGCAAGGTGATCTGGACGGAACAGCCCCTGGGCGGCTGAGTCCTGCGGCGGCTCAGTCCCCGTGCGCCTCCAGCGCCGCCCGCACCCCCGACTCCAGGGCGCCCTCGATCCATGACGGCTTCACCGAGGTGTGGTCCCCGGCGAAGTACAGCGGACCCTCGGGGCTGCGGATGGCGGCCAGGAGTTCCGTGTGCTGGCCCGGGAGGAGCACGGACGCCTCGCCGTACGCGTACGGGTCGCGCAGCCAGCTCTGCGTGCGCCCTGCGCCGGTGTAGAAGACCTCGACGCGCTGGCCGTAGACCTGTTGCAGGCCCCGCAGCGCATGCGGGTAGCGGGCGTCCTCGTCGAGGGAGTCCCAGCGGGAGGCGTCGTCGGCCCAGCTGTAGGAGGCCAGCACGACACCTCCCTTGCTGCCCTCGACCGGATGGGAGGGGTTGATCATGAACCGGTTGGAGTTGTCGGAGACCGAGCCGCCGCCGATGATGTGCGCCGCCTCGGGCTGCTCGCGGGTGGCCCAGCGGTTGGCGGCGTAGTGGGCGCGCTGCGCGTCGCTGATGTGGCCGTGCGGAACGGAGGGGTGGGCGCCGAGGAGGCTGCCGTCGGCGGGGGCCCTGCCCTTGCGGTAGTCGTCGTAGAGGCCGGGCCGTACGGCGTCGAGCTCGCGCTTCCAGTCGGCCTCGCCGAACTCCCACCAGCGGCGGCTGAATTCGAGCAGCACCTTGGTCGCGCTGTCGTAGTGCAGCTCGGCGACCGCACGCCGTTTCTTGTACGACATCAGCGGGCTGACCTGCACCTGCCTGAGCCCTGAGAACGGCACGGTGACGATCGCGAGGTCGCCGGTGAACTGCTCGCGCACGACCTTGCCGTCGCGTCCCTCGGAGACGGTGTCGATCCAGACGTGCGGGCCGTCGGCGCGGACGTGGGAGGTGTCGTCGGAGCCGGGCCGGTCGGGGTCCCAGTACTCGATGTGGGTCGCGCGCCGGTCGAGGCGCAGGACGTCGGCGACCTGCTTCAGCAGCGCGTCCGGGAGGGTCGCCGTGCCGCCGACGAGCTCCCAGAACTCGGTGTCGGGGCTGATCAGGGACTGGCTGATGAAGCTGTGGATGAAGGACAGCGGCAGCCGCGAGGTGAGGTTCTCCAGCGTGCCGATCAGGTCGATGGTCCGTTCGTCGAAGCCCGCCTTCTCGGTCAGGAACCGGTACATCGACCAGTCGCCGTACTTCTGCACGACCCGCGCCCAGCCCCGCACCCGCTCGGGCATCGGCTTGTCGACCCGCTTGCCGTCCGGTCCGACGGTGCTGAACTCGTCGCGTACGGGATCCAGGGCGCGGCGCAGGATGGCCGAGGAGGGGGTGTCCCAGTACGCGCGCGGGACGCCGAAGGAACGGTTGATCCTGCGGGGCGACCTCGCGTACTCGGAGCGGCGCACCCGGATGCCGTTGACGTGCAGCCAGGCGTGGTTGACGGGCTTGCCCTCGCCGTCGACGTCGACGAGGTGGAACCGGCGGCGTTTGACGCCGAGTTGGTCGATCAGCTGCATCACCAGCGGATGGCTGCCGGGGATGCGCATGGCGCCGGCCTCCGCGTACTGGGCGGGATCGGCGAACGCCTGCGCCGCGTGCTCGTGCCCACCGGTGCGGAAGGTCTTGATGCGGCCGCCGACGCGGTTGCCGTTGGCCTCGACGAGCGTGACGTGGTGCCCGGCCCGCTTCAGCAGCCAGGCGGCGACCAGGCCGGCGGGTCCGGCGCCGATGACGACGACTCTCTTCGCCGTCTTCGTCTTCGCGCGCGGGAGCCCGGAGTCGAGGATCTTCCGGTACGTCGGCACCAGCGGCCGGTCCTGGTCGTCGACCACCAGGAGGGCGCGGGCGACGGCCAGGCAGGTGTCCCAGTCGGCGGTGGACCGCGGCCGGTGCGGGGCCTGTTGGGGGACGGCGGGTGCGGCGGTGGCCGCGGTGGGAGTTAACGCGACCAGAGCGGCCGTACCGGCGGATGCGGTCGTGAACTGCCGTCGTGAGAAGGGAGTTGAGCCGACAGGTGCGCGGTGATTGTCCATGCGCCCTGGATACGGGGGCGGGAGGGAGGCCGGTGGAGCAACCGTCGGTTCATCACCTGAACGGGCAAGCGCATCAAGGTGCAGCCGCGCCCGGCGCGCGTCCGCGCGCGGGTTTGTGAAGCGCGTATGACGAAACCATTGACGGGGACATGGCCCACTTTTATCTTCGTGCCCACATCACGATCGGAATCACGAACTCCGTTCGAAATACCGGACAGGGACGGTCTCGCATGCCCCGGATGTCTCATCCGCTCTTCAGGAAACGCCGCAGATCGCTGATCCTCTGCGTGCTCACCGCGCTCCTGGCCCTGATGGCGACCACACAGCCGGCGGCCGCTGCGGACGGCCGCCCGTACACGAACCCGCTGAAGTCGTTCAAGGGCGCGGATCCCTGGCTGCAGTACCACGAGGGCAACTACTACCTGATCACCACGACGTTCACCGGCATCCTCGGCATCCGCAAGTCGCCGACTCTCGCGGGCCTCGCCACCGCGCCCAACATGCAGGTGTGGTCGGACACGACGCCCACCCGCAACACCAACATCTGGGCGCCGGAGATGCACCTGTTCAACGGCCACTGGTACGTGTACTACTCGGCCGGCCAGAGCGGTGTGGCCTGCTGCGACTCGCAGCGCACCCACGTGCTGGAGAGCGCCGGCACCGACCCGATGGGGCCGTACACCTACAAGGGTTCGCTCACCGGCACCAATCTCACGCCGGGCGGCTGGCTGATCGACGCGAGCGTGCTGCAGGCCGGGGGCAAGCTGTACCTGGTCGGCAGCGGGTTCATCAACGGCAGTTCACAGAGCCTGGTCATCGCCCCGCTGAGTAATCCGTACACCCTGGCCGACAGGACGTTCACCATCATCTCCAGCCCGACTCTGGACTGGGAGCGCTCGGGCAGCCCCGTCAACGAGGGTCCCGAGCCGCTCTACCACAACGGCCGCACCTTCCTCACCTACTCCGCGAGCTTCTGCGGGACCCCCGACTACAAGCTCGGCCGGCTGGAGCTGACCGGCTCGGACCCGCTGAACCCCGCGTCCTGGACCAAGAAGCAGACCCCGGTCTTCCAGCGCAGTGACGCGAACGGCGTCTACGGCCCCGGCCACAACGGCTTCTTCACCTCGCCCGACGGCACCGAGAACTGGATCGTCTACCACGCCAACTCGGCGTCGAACGGCGGCTGCGGCAACGGCCGTACCACCCGCGCCCAGAAGTTCACCTGGAACGCCGACGGCACCCCGGACTTCGGCACCCCCGTCGCCCTCGGCACCACCCTGCCCGGCCCGTCCGGCGAGACGGCGGCCACGCCGACGTCGTACACCCTCGTCAACCGCAACAGCGGCAAGTGCCTGGACGTGAACGGCGGCAACACCGCCGACGGCACCAACATCTTCCAGTGGACCTGCAACGGCGGGGCCAACCAGAAGTGGAAGGTCGAGGACCTCGGCGACGACACCAACCGGCTCGTCAACGTCGCCACCGGCAAGGTGATGGACACCGCCGAGTGCTCCGCCGCCGACGGCGCCGACATCCGGCAGTGGTCCTGGCTGAACAACAAGTGCCAGCGCTACCGGCTCGTCTTCACCGCGAGCGGCGACCACGTCCGGATCGTCAACGAGTCCACCGGCAAGGTCGCCGACGTCGCCGACTGCGGTACCGCGAACGGCACCGACGTACGGCAGTGGACGTGGCTGAACAACAACTGCCAGCAGTGGAAACTCGTCCCCACCACGTGATCACGCCCGTCCTCATGCCAAGATCGTTCCGTGGTCGACTTCCTGCTCGAACGTACGGTTCCACTCCCCCTGGACGAGGCATGGCGCCGCCTGACGGAGTGGCCCCGGCACGGTGAGGCGGTCCCCCTGACCCGTGTCTCGGTCGCCACCCCCGGGCCCACCCACGAGGGCACCCTCGTCGTGGCCCGCTCGGGGGTCGGTCCGCTCTCCTTCGACGACCCGATGGAGGTGACCGTGTGGCAGCCGCCGGAGGACGACTCACCGGGCCTGTGCCGGCTGGAGAAGCGGGGCCGGGTGGTCAGAGGCTGGGCCGAGATCGAGGTCCGGCCCGGGCCGGGAGGGCGGGCGCGCGTGGTGTGGCGGGAGGAACTGGGGGTGCGGTGGCTGCCGGGGGCTTTCGACGGTGTGCTGGAGCGTACGGCGCGGTATGTGTTCGGGCGGGCGGTGAACCGGCTGCTGCGCACAGCCTGACCGGGCGATGTCAGTGCCCTGGTGTCGAGGCGTCCTTGGCAGCACTGCACGAGGAGGTCTTCGAGGAGCTCTACGGCAGCGACGACGCGTACGGCTCGATCGAGGAGCTGTGGGCCGACGAGGAGTTCATGGGCGAGGAGGGGACCCACTCGATCCTCGACATCCAGCGAGTCGTCGGCACGACGGCCGCGCCGTCGGAGCTCGACCCCGAGGACCACATGACCCTGCGTCCCCTGGCGCCCGACCGGATCCTGCACCACTTCGGCAGTGACCGGCCGACGCCTGGACGGTTCCAGGAACCGGTCGACGAGTCGTACGCGGACCTGCTCCGCCGCGCGCCGCACGAGCGCGGCGAGTCACTCCTCCACGAGAGCCGGATGCGGTGGACCGGTCTGTACGTCGTCCTGTACACCGGTGACGAGCCCAGCCACCTCGGGGTGTTCGGGCATTCGGGCGACTGAGCCCCTCAGGCCACCGAGCCGATCCGACCCGCCGGGGTCGACGTGGACGTCGCGTCGTGGTGGATCGGCGTGTGCGCACCCGTCAGGGACACCCCGCTTCCCCCGCGCCGGTTCGCGACGATCTCCGACGCGATCGACAGGGCCGTCTCCTCCGGCGTACGGGCGCCGAGGTCGAGGCCGATGGGCGACCGGAGTCGGGCCAGTTCCAGCTCGGTCACGCCGACTTCCCGCAGCCTCTCGTTGCGGTCCAGATGCGTCCGGCGGGAGCCCATCGCGCCGACGTACGCCACCGGGAGGCGCAACGCCAGCTGAAGCAGAGGAACATCGAACTTGGCGTCGTGGGTGAGCACGCACAGGACGGTCCTGCCGTCCACCTCCGTGCGCTCCAGGTACGTGTGCGGCCACTCCACGACGATCTCGTCCGCCTCCGGGAAGCGGGCGTCGGTCGCGAAGACCGGGCGGGCGTCGCACACCGTCACGTGGTAGTTCAGGAACTTGCCGATCCGCACCAGCGCCGACGCGAAGTCGATCGCACCGAAGACGATCATGCGGGGCGGCGGCACCGAGGACTCGACGAGCACCGTGAGCGGGGCTCCGCAGCGCGAGCCCTGTTCGCCGATCTCCAGGGTTCCGGTGCGGCCCGCGTCCAGGAACGCGCCCGCCTCCGCCGCGACCGTGCGGTCCAGCTCGGGGTGGGCGCCGAAGCCGCCGTCGCGGGAGCCGTCGGGGCGGACCAGCAGGGCCTGCCCCATCAGCTCCGAGGGCCCCCGCACGATCCGCGCCACCGCCGCCGCTTCCCCCTGGGAGGCCGCGGCGAGCGCGGATTCCAGCACCGGGCGGGCCGGATCCCCGACCCGTACCGGCGTGACGAGGATGTCAATGATGCCGCCGCAGGTGAGGCCGACGGCGAAGGCATCCTCGTCGCTGTAGCCGAAGCGTTCCAGGACCGTCTCGCCGTCCTGCAGCGCCTGTTGGCACAGCTCGTAGACCGCGCCCTCCACACAACCGCCGGAGACCGACCCGATCGCCGTGCCGTCGGCGTCCACCGCGAGCGCGGCGCCGGGCTGGCGGGGTGCGCTGCCGCCGACCACCACCACGGTGGCCACGGCGAAGTCACGTCCCTGCTCGACCCACCGGTTCAGCTCCTCGGCGATGTCCAACATCTGTCGGTCTCCTTGAACAGCGGTTGTGTGGAGGGCGGTACGTGCACCGGCTAGTGCACGCCCATCCAGCTCTCAATGGGATTGAGGGCGAAATACACCAGGAAGATGCCTGTCAGCGCCCACATGAACGCCCCGATCTCGCGAACCTTCCCCTGAGCGGCCTTGATGGCGACGTACGAGATGACGCCGGCCGCGACGCCCGCGGTGATCGAGTACGTGAAGGGCATGATCACTACGGTGAGGAACACCGGAATCGCGGTGGCCCGGTCGGACCAGTCCACGTGCCGCGCGTTCATCATCATCATGGCGCCGATCACGACCAGGGCCGCCGCGGCGACCTCGCCCGGCACGATCGCCGTCAGCGGGGTGAAGAAGAGGCAGGCCGCGAAGAACAGGCCGGTGACGACCGAGGAGAGCCCCGTACGGGCACCCTCGCCGACGCCGGTCGCGGACTCGACGAACACCGTCTGGCCGGACGCGCCGGACACACCGCCGATCGCACCGCCCGCGCCGTCGATGAACAGCGCCTTGGACAGACCCGGCATCCGGCCCTTGTCGTCGGCCAGGTTGGCCTCGGTGCCGACGCCGATGATCGTCGCCATCGCGTCGAAGAACCCGGCGAGCACGAGGGTGAAGACGATCATGCCGACCGTCATCGCGCCGACCTCGCCCCAGCCGCCGAACTCGACGTTGCCGAAGATGGAGAAGTCCGGCATGGACACCGCGCTGCCGTGCAGTTCGGGAGCGCCGCTGGCCCACTGCTTGGGGTCGATGACGTCGAAGGCGTTGAGGGCGACGGCGAGGACGGTGCCGCCGACGATGCCGATCAGGATCGCGCCGGGGATGCCGCGCGCCTGGAGCATGAAGATCGCGATCAGGGTGGCCGCGAAGAGCAGGACGGGCCAGCCGGCCAGTTCGCCGGCCGGGCCGAGGGTGACCGGGGTGGCCTCACCCTGGTGCACGAAGCCGGCCTTGTAGAAGCCGATCAGGGCGACGAACAGACCGATGCCCATGGTGATCGCGTGCTTCAGCGCGAGCGGGATCGCGTTCATGATCATCTCGCGCAGGCCGGTGACGACCAGCAGCATGATGACGACGCCGTACATCACGCACATGCCCATGGCCTGCGGCCAGGTCATCTGCGGGGCGACCTGCGAGGAGAGCACGCCGGAGACGGAGAGGCCGGCGGCGAGGGCGAGCGGTACCTTGCCGAAGAAGCCCATCAGCAGCGTGGTGAAGGCCGCCGCGAACGCGGTCGCAGTGATCAGGGCCTTCTGCGCGAGGGTGTCCCCTGCCGCGTCCTTGCCGGACAGGATCAGGGGGTTGAGCAGGAGGATGTACGCCATCGCCATGAAGGTGGTGACGCCGCCGCGCACCTCACGCGCGACCGTGGATCCCCGCTTGGATATGTGAAAGTACCGGTCGAGCCACGACTTGCCGGCGGGGACGCGGGTGCCTTCTCCCGCGTCTTCGGCAGTGGTCGTGGGCTCCAGTGACTGCTGGGTCATGTGGGCCTACTCCCAAGGTTCAAAGGGGCACCCTGGCCAACCGCCGTTGCGGCTGACGGGATTTGGGAAGGTGCTTCGGCCGCACGACCCGGGGGACGGCCCGAGACGAACGATCTGTACTGCTTGCTCCGGGCGGCGCGGAGTGTGTGACGTTCCGTGCGCCGCCCGGAGGGACTGGCGGGTTTCCTTACGCCGTACCGGTGAGGTGTTCCGGACGGACCGGCGTGCGGTTGAGCTCCAGCCCGGTCGCGTTCCGGATCGCCGCCAGGACGGCCGGGGTCGACGACAGGGTGGGGGCCTCGCCGATGCCGCGCAGCCCGTACGGGGCGTGGTCGTCGGCGAGTTCGAGCACATCGACGGGGATGGTCGGCGTGTCGAGGATCGTGGGGATCAGGTAGTCCGTGAAGGAGGGGTTCCTGACCTTCGCCGTCTTCGGGTCGACGATGATCTCCTCCATGACCGCCACGCCCAGACCCTGGGTCGTACCGCCCTGGATCTGGCCGATGACGGACAGCGGGTTGAGCGCCTTGCCGACGTCCTGGGCGCAGGCCAGCTCGATCACCTTCACCAGGCCGAGCTCGGTGTCGACCTCGACGACGGCGCGGTGTGCGGCGAAGGAGTACTGGACGTGGCCGAAGCCCTGGCCGGTGCGCAGGTCGAAGGCCTCGGTCGGACGGTGCCGCCACTCGGCCTCGACCTCGACGGTCTCGCCTTCGAGGACGTCGGCCAGATCGGCGAGGACCTCGCCGCCGTCGGTGACGACCTTGCCGCCCTCCAGGAGCAGCTCGGCGGTCGCCCAAGCGGGGTGGTAGGAGCCGAACTTGCGGCGCCCGATCTCCAGCACCTTCTCGCGGACCAGCTCACAGGAGTTCTTGACGGCGCCGCCGGTGACGTACGTCTGACGCGACGCGGACGTCGAACCGGCGCTGCCCACCTGGGTGTCCGCCGGGTGGATCGTCACCTGCGTGACGCCCAGCTCGGTGCGGGCGATCTGCGCGTGGACGGTGACACCGCCCTGGCCGACCTCCGCCATCGCCGTGTGCACGGTCGCGACGGGCTCGCCGCCGACGACCTCCATGCGCACCTTGGCGGTGGAGTAGTCGTCGAAGCCCTCGGAGAAGCCGACGTTCTTGATGCCGACCGCGTAGCCGACACCGCGTACGACGCCTTCGCCGTGCGTGGTGTTGGACAGGCCGCCCGGCAGCTGCCGTACGTCCGCGCCCTCGCTGGACTCCCACTGGCGCTCCGGCGGCATCGGCATCGCCTTGACGCGGCGCAGGAGTTCGGCGACCGGGGCCGGCGAGTCGACGGGCTGGCCCGTCGGCATGATGGTGCCCTGCTCCATGGCGTTGCGCTGCCGCAGCTCCACCGGGTCCATGCCGAGCTGCTTCGCCAGCTTGTCCATCTGCGCCTCGTAGGCGAAGCACGCCTGGACCGCGCCGAAGCCGCGCATGGCGCCGCAGGGCGGGTTGTTGGTGTAGAGGGCGATGGCCTCGATGTCGACGTCGTCGACCACGTACGGGCCGATCGACAGCGAGGAGGCGTTGCCGACCACCGCCGGGGAGGCCGAGGCGTACGCCCCGCCGTCCAGCACGATGCGGCACTTCACGTGCGTGAGCTTGCCGTCCTTCGTGGAGCCGTGCTCGTAGTAGAGCTTGGCGGGGTGGCGGTGGACGTGCCCGAAGAAGGACTCGAAGCGGTTGTAGACGATCTTGACCGGCTTGCCCGTGCGCAGCGCCAGCAGGCAGGCGTGGATCTGCATCGACAGGTCCTCGCGACCGCCGAAGGCGCCGCCGACGCCGGAGAGCGTCATACGGACCTTGCTCTCGGGCAGGCCGAGCACGGGCGCGATCTGGCGCAGGTCGGAGTGCAGCCACTGGGTGGCGATGTAGAGGTGGACGCCACCGTCCTCGTCGGGGACGGCGAGACCCGACTCGGGGCCGAGGAACGCCTGGTCCTGCATGCCGAAGGTGTACTCGCCCCGGACGATCACGTCCGCCCTCTTGGCGGCCTCCGCCGCGTCGCCGCGGATGATCGGCTGGCGGTGGACGATGTTCGGGTGCGGGACGTGGCCGCTGTGGTGGTCGTCGCGGTTCTCGTGGACGAGGATCGCGTCCGGGGCGGTCGCGGAGGCCTCGTCGGTGATGACGGGCAGCTCGCGGTACTCCACCTTGATCTTGGCGGCGGCGCGGCGGGCCGTCTCCGGGTGGTCGGCGGCGACGATCGCGACCGGCTCACCGTGGTGGCGTACCTTCCCGTGCGCGAGAACCGGGGTGTCCTGGATCTCCAGGCCGTAGTTCTTCACGTCGGTCGGCAGGTCGTCGTACGTCATGACGGCGTAGACGCCCGGCATGGCGAGGGCCTCGCTCGTGTCGATGGACACGATCTCGGCGTGGGCGACCGTGGAGCGCAGGATCTGGCCCCAGAGCATGTCCTCGTGCCACATGTCGGACGAGTAGGCGAACTCGCCGGTGACCTTGAGGGTGCCGTCCGGGCGGAGGGTCGACTCACCGATGCCGCCCTTGGTCTGGGACCCCTGGGTGATCTTGGTGGGAGCGCCGTTGGTGGGCATGGTGCTCAGACCGCCTCTCCCTGCCGGGCGGCCGCGAGGCGGACCGCGTCCATGATCTTCTCGTACCCCGTGCAGCGGCACAGGTTGCCCGACAGGGCCTCGCGGATGTCCGCGTCGGTCGGGTTCGGGTTGCGCTCCAGCATCTCGTCGGCGGCGACCAGCAGACCCGGGGTGCAGAAGCCGCACTGGACGGCGCCGGCGTCGATGAACGCCTGCTGGATCGGGGAGAGTTCGGTGCCCTCGCCGGTCTGGGAGTCCTGGCCCTTGGCGGCCCACTGCTGGGCGTCCTGGAGCGAGGTCCCCGCCTTGCCGTCCGTACCGCAGGCGCCGGAGGCGCAACCGCCGTGCTCCGCACGCTGCTTGGCGAAGTCGGCCAGCCCCTCGACGGTCACGACCTCGCGGCCCTCGACCTGACCGGCGGCGACCAGGCACGAACACACCGGCACGCCGTCCAGCCGGACGGTGCACGATCCGCACTCGCCCTGCTCACAGGCGTTCTTGGACCCCGGCAGACCGAGCCGCTCGCGCAGCACGTACAGAAGGCTCTCGCCCTCCCAGACGTCGTCGGCTTCCTGCGGACGTCCGTTGACAGTGAAGTTGACGCGCATCAGGCGACTCCCTCCGTGTGAGCGGCGGTGCCGCGGTACGACTCCCAGGTCCAGGTCAGCGTGCGGCGAGCCATGATGCCGACCGCGTGGCGGCGGTAGCTCGCGGTGCCCCGGACGTCGTCGATCGGGTTGCAGGCGGCGGAGCACAGGTCCGCGAACTGCTTGGCGACCGACGGGGTGATGATCTTTCCGTTGTCCCAGAAGCCGCCCTCTTCGAGCGCCGCGTTCAGGAACTCCTCGGCGGCCTTGGCCCGGACGGGCGTGGGAGCGGCCGAACCGATCCCGGTACGGACGGTCCGCGTCTCGGGGTGCAGCGCGAGCCCGAAGGCGCACACGGCGATGACCATGGCGTTGCGGGTGCCGACCTTGGAGTACTGCTGCGGCCCGTCGGCCTTCTTGATGTGCACGGCGCGGATCAGCTCGTCCGCGGCCAGCGCGTTGCGCTTGACGCCGGTGTAGAACTCGTCGATCGGGATACGGCGGCTGCCGCGCACCGACTCGACCTCGACCTCGGCGCCGGCCGCCAGCAGGGCGGGGTGGGCGTCACCGGCCGGGGAGGCGGTGCCGAGGTTGCCGCCGACGCCGCCGCGGTTGCGGATCTGCGGGGAGGCGACCGTGTGCGAGGCGAGGGCCAGGCCCGGCAGCTCGGCGCGCAGGTTGTCCATGATCGTGCTGTACGGCACCGAAGCCCCGAGCCGCACGCTCTCCTCGCCGACCTCCCACTCGTAGAGGTCGCCGATGCGGTTCAGGTCGAGGAGGTACTCGGGCCGGCGGTGGTCGAAGTTGATCTCGACCATCACATCGGTGCCACCCGCAATCGGCACAGCGGTGGGGTGCTCGGCCTTCGCGGCGAGCGCCTCCTCCCAGCTGGCGGGGCGAAGGAAGTCCATGACCGGCTCTCTTCTTGGTCTCGTGGGTCGTACGGTTTGAGCCAGATCTGGTGCGGCGGGCCCGGCTCGTTCATGTGCTGTTAACGCGCATTGACGTCAGTACACAGCTCCGTCCTCCACCGGGGTCAGTCACGGAAACCATGAAGGAGTTGGCTGGCCAGGGAGGTCATCTTGTAGATTCGTATGAACGGAGGTCATCAGTAACCTCCCCGTTTTTCCGTGGAAACGTGAGACACAGCCCTTGTGACCAGGGACACAGCCGACACACAGCCCGGCGGAGAACGGTCACCCCCCACCGGCCCGCCGGACGGGCCGCTCACCACACGACCTCCTAGATCCATCGTAGATTTCGAGACAAAGAACGGCGGCGACGAGAATGCGGCTGCGCGCACTGCTGGACACCGACGCGCTGGGCCTCAAGCTGCTCGGCGGCGAGGACGAGCTGGACCGCACCGTGCGCGGTGTGATGACCACCGACCTCAGGGACCCCAGCCGCTATCTCTCGGGCGGTGAGCTGGTCCTCACGGGCCTGGCCTGGCGTCGGGGACCCGCGGACTCCGAGCCGTTCGTGCGCCTCCTGGTGCAGTCCGGAGTGGTCGCGCTGGCGGCCGGCGAGGCGGAGCTGGGGGACGTGCCCGAGGACCTGGTCCTGGCCTGTGCCCGCCACCGCCTGCCGCTCTTCGCCGTCCACGAGTCGGTGGCCTTCGCGACGATCACCGAGCATGTCGTACGGCAGGTCAGCGGCGAGCGGGCCGGGGATCTGGCGGCCGTCGTCGACCGGCACCGGCGGATGATGACGTCGGGCCCGGCGGGCGGCGGCCCGGACGTCGTCCTCGACCTCCTCGGCTCGGACCTGGACCTGCGGGCGTGGGTGCTGTCGCCGACGGGCCGGCTCATCGCCGGTTCGAAGGTCGGCGGACCGGCGCTGCCCGCCGACCTGTGCGCGAGGCTGGCGGCGGAGCACCTGTCGGCCGCCCGTACGGCCCGCCGCGGCCCGCACCGCGTGACGCTCGGCACCACGCCGTACTCCCTCTTCCCGATCCGCAGCAGCGGCCGCTCCCCGCAGGCCGCGCGGGACGTGCGCGAGACGCTGCTGTCGGACTGGCTGCTGGCCGTGGAGGCGGACGCGAGCGACTGGCCCGAGGAGCGGCTGGACCTCCTCCAGGGCGTCACCCAGCTGATCGCGGTGGAGCGGGACCGCAGGGACGCGGCGCGCACGGTGCGCCGCCGCCTCGCGCAGGAGGTCCTCGAACTGGTCCAGACGGGCGCGGCGCCCGCCGAGATCGCGGCGCGGCTGCGGGTCGCGGCCCCGGTGCTGCTGCCCGGCCTCGGCGCGGCCCCGCACTGGCAGGTCGTCGTGGCCCGGGTCGAGTGGGAGGGCGGGGACATCGAGGCGGGGCCGGTCGCCCAGTCGCTCCTGGAGGAGGTCCTGGTGGATCCGCTCGCGACCGGCCCGGAGCCCTCCGACCGCATCGCCGTGGCCCACACGGGCGACGAGGCCATCGCCCTGGTTCCCCTGCCCGCCGTCTCCTCGGAGCACGACGGCTCCGAGGCGGGGATCCTCGCGGACGCGCTCCTCGACTCGATCCGGGACCCGCTGGCGGCGGGCCTGGACGACGACGGCCGGGTCACGCTGGGCGTGAGCGCGGCGGTGCACTCGGCGGAGGGGCTGCGCGGCGCCCTGGAGGAGTCCCGCCACGCCCGCCGGGTGGCGGCGGCCCGCCCGGGCCGGGTCTGCGCGGCGGGCCACCAGGAACTGGCCTCGCACGTGCTGCTGCTGCCGTTCGTCCCGGACGACGTGCGGCGGGCCTTCACGGCAAGGCTGCTCGACCCGCTCCGGGACTACGACCGCCGCCACCGCGCCGAGCTGATCCCCACCCTGGAGGCCTTCCTGGAGTGCGACGGCTCCTGGACGCGCTGCGCGACCCGTCTCCACCTGCACGTCAACACGCTGCGCTACCGAGTGGGCAGGATCGAGCAGTTGACGAGCCGGGACCTGTCCCGGCTGGAGGACAAGCTGGATTTCTTCTTGGCATTGCGGATGAGTTGAGCGGGCGCGGGGCCCCGCGGACGGTGGTGCGGGATGGCACCAAGTGCCGTCGCTGTCCCACGACTTTGTGAAATCCTTCACCCACCCTCTTGGCCGGGCCCGGCGATTCATGCTGAGATGCGGCCACCACTCAACAGCTCGATGGCGTGCTCGGGGAGGGCAAGGTGGCGTATACCGCCATGTCTGGTAACGGAACGACCGCTGGTGACGATCCACTCCAGACCGCGGTATGGCGGCTGCGCTCACGCGCCTGCTGGGCGGATGCGGCGGCCCTGCTCCAGCCGGTCACCGCTCAGGCCGCGCTGCAGCGGGCCGCGCTGCTGGTGGAGCGGTGTCTGTACACCGAGCAGGGCTGGGAGGAGGCCGAGGACGCGCTGCGCACGGCCGAGGCGCTCGCCCACAGCGACGACGAGCGGGGCGCGGCCGCTTGTGAACGCGGGCAACTTGCGTACGCCGCGACGCTGCACTCGGTGCGTGACCGGGCCGACGAGGCGCGGGCCGCACTGGGGCGGGCGGCGGCGCTGATCCCTCCGGGGGCGGCGGGGAGGGCCTTGCTGGACTTCCGGCGGGGTCTGCTGGCGGAGAACCTGGCGCGCTCGCCCCAGGCGGCCCGTGCGGCATACCGCCGCGCACACGCGGGCGCGACGGCCCATGCCGACCCCCTCCTGCTCTCCTTCACCTGGCGCCATCTGGCCGGACTCGCGCTACGGGACGGCGAGTTGGCGGAGGCGCGGCACGGGTTCGCCGAGTCCCTGCGCATCCGTGAGGAGTTGGGCTACCTGGTGGGGACGGCGCCCGCGCTCGTCTCCCTCGCCGACACCGAGACCGAGCCCGAGGCGTCGCGCCTGCGTGAGGAGGCCCGGCGCCTGTTCCGCCTCCTGGGCGGCGTCCCCACCTGGCTGTCCCGCCAACTGGCCCCTACCCCACCGGCAGCCACGGCCTGAGCCATCCTCGAAGGGGCGGGGCCCCTGGACCCCCTGCCGCCGCGGGCACCCCCGCTCAACCGCCGGAGGCAGCCGCCGCCGCGAAGTGCTCCCCCACCAGCGACCGCACAACCTCCAGCTCACCCGCGATCAGCGCATCCAGCAGTGCCGTGTGCTCCGCGGCGTCGGCGATGAGGTCGGCGTGGCCGTGGGCGGGTGGGCGGGTCGTGGTGACCAAGGGCCACTGGGCGCGGCGGTGGAGGTCGTCGGCGATCTGGACGAGTTGGTCGTTGCCGCAGAGGGAGAGCACAGCGCGGTGGAAGGTGCGGTCCGACTCCGCGTAGGTCGCCCGGCACCCGGCCGACGCCGCGCGGACCGTCGCCTCGGCCAACGGCCGCAGTTCCGCCCAGCGTTCGGCGGGGACCGTACGAGCGAGCCGCAACATCACCGGCACCTCGATCAGCGCCCGGACCTCGGCGAGTTCGGCCAGCTCCCGGGCCCCGCGTTCGACGACCCGGAACCCCCGGTTGGGGACGACCTCCACGGCCCCCTCCAGGGCGAGCTGCTGCATGGCCTCACGGACCGGCGTCGCGGAGACGCCGAAGCGTTCGCCGAGGGCGGGAGCGGAGTACACCGCCCCGGGAGTCAGCTCGCCGCTGACGAGCGCGGTGCGCAGCGCGTCGAGGATCTGCCCCCGCACCGAGGCCCGCTGGACGACCGGGCGCGGCCGCGGGATCGGCTGCTCACTGTGCGTGTGCTCCCCACGAGCCGTCGGCGCCGCCGAGCCCCCCGGACCCCGACCCCTGCCCGCGGCCCCGCCCTGCGGCGGCACCCACGGCAGATCCGGCCGGGCCTCCTGGACACCGGATGCCCCCGGACCCACCGGGCCCTGCGGAATCCCCGTCCCGGCGGAGCCCTGCGCGCCCTGCTTCACGGGTCCTCCTCCGGACGTGTCGGTACTTGGGGTCATTACGGCGGGTTGTTACTCACCCGTCAAGCACCTTAGGCGCAGAACGCGACAGTTCAAACTGAAGCGACCTTGGGTAAGGTTAGCCTTACCTTCAATGCCTCGCGGATCGGCGGTCCGGTATGCCTGTGCCCCCCTCAGCCCTCGCCGACGCGTACACCCGTCTCACCGAGGCCTTCCCGGGGCTCGACATCACCCAGCCGGCCATCGGCGAGCCGCTCCCCCGGCACGGCGGCTGGATCCCCGCCACGGCGCTCGCAGCAGGCACGACCGGTCTCGACGCGTTCCTGGCCTGGGACGACGCACAGATACGACGCGACTACGGACAGCCCGCACGGCCGGACGTCGTCGCGAGCTTCGGCCTGCACCGCTACGCGTGGCCCGCCTGCCTGCTGATCACCGTGCCCTGGTTCCTGCTGCGCCGCGTCCCCCGCTTCCCCGTGACGCATGTCTCGTACGACCGGACGGCCCCCGGCCTCTCCCTGGGTCGCCTCGCCGCCCGCCCCGCCGCCTTCGCCTGCCTCCCCGGCGACCCGGCGGCGACACTGCCCGGCGCCAGGGTCGTACCCGACGAGGAGGCGCTGCGCGCGGAGGTACGGGCCGCGGTCGCCGAGCACCTCGAACCCGTCCTCGCCGGCTTCGGACCCCGTATGCGGCGACGCGGGCGCGCACTGTGGGGCATGGCGACCGACGAGGTCGTGGAGGGCCTGTGGTACGTCGCCCACCTGTTCGGCGACCGCGAGCAGGACCGGGCCCGGCGCGAGCTGGAGCTGCTGCTGCCGGGCGCGACGAAGCCCTACGTCGGCTCGGCCGCCTTCCGTGAGCTGACCGGACCGAACGGCGAGTCCCTGCCGACCCGGGACCGGGCGAGCTGCTGCATGTTCTACACCCTGCGCCCCGAGGACACCTGCGTCACCTGCCCCCGCACCTGCGACGCCGATCGGGTCACCAGGCTGCTGGCCACCGCGAGTTGAGGCCCCCTCAGGCGGGGAGCGGGACGGGGTGCCGTAAGATCACCCGCGAGTGCGACACCCGTTCCGGTTACAGGCGTTTCACAAATTCCTCACCAAGCACAGGAACTTTCCGTGGAACCACCCGTACGGGTAGTCTTATTCGAACTCAACTCCCGCCCCTCAAGCGGCAGTTCGAGCAGAACGCCGCCCTGGGCATTCCCTTGCACTTCCTTGGCGGCCTCTTGCCCCGAAACCCCCTGAGGGCCGGTGGGATTGGGCCACTATGGCGGGCGTTACGCCCTATCCCAATGCAAGGGACCCCAGATGAGATTGACCGACATATCGCTGAACTGGCTGCTTCCGGGCGCCGTCCTGCTCCTGGGCCTGCTGGCGGCGATAGCGGTGCTCCGGCGCGGGAAGGCCTCGGGGAAGGACGCGAGCGCGGACGACTCGTGGGAGCGCAGCGAGGAGCGCCGCAGGCGCAAGGAGGCCATATACGGCACCGCCTCCTATGTGCTGCTGTTCTGCTGCGCGGCCGTGGCCGCCGCGCTCTCCTTCCACGGTCTGGTCGGCTTCGGCGAACAGAACCTCGGCCTCCACAACGGCTGGCAGTACCTCGTGCCGTTCGGTCTGGACGGTGCCGCGATGTTCTGCTCCGTCCTCGCGGTGCGCGAGGCCAGCCACGGTGACGCGGCGCTCGGCTCCCGGATACTCGTGTGGACGTTCGCGGCCGCCGCGGCCTGGTTCAACTGGGTGCACGCGCCCAGGGGCATCGGCCACGACGGTGCCCCGCACTTCTTCGCCGGCATGTCCCTGTCCGCGGCGGTGCTGTTCGACCGGGCGCTGAAGCAGACCCGCCGGGCCGCCCTGCGCGAGCAGGGTCTGGTGCCCAGGCCGCTGCCGCAGATCCGGATCGTCCGCTGGCTGCGGGCTCCCCGGGAGACCTACAAGGCCTGGTCGCTGATGCTCCTGGAGGGCGTGCGCAGCCTGGACGAGGCGGTCGACGAGGTCCGCGAGGACAAGCGGCAGAAGGAAGCGAGCCGACTGCGGCGCCGCGAGCAGGAGCGCATGGAGCGGGCCCAGCTGAAGGCCATCAGCCGGGGTCACCGCGGCTTCGTCGGCCGCGGCGGCGGACGGCACGCCGAGCCCCAGGCGGCCCTGGAGCGGGCCGACCGGGTCACCGCGGAGCCTGCCATATCCACGCCGGAACAACTGCCCGTGCGCTCACGTCCCTCACTGCAGCCCGTACGCACCGGTTCTGATCCGGTCACCGTCGACCTCACCGCGGAGGACGACACAATGGCGCTGCCGCGACTCGACTCCCTGGAGCGCAAGCTCAAGGACCTTGAGCAGCAGTTCGGCTGAGAACGCCGCTCATCGACGGGAAGGGGCGCGATCCGGGACCCGGGTCGCGCCCCTTCCCGTTGACGTACGTACGTCAGGCGGCACCCGCGTCGAGTTCGAACCACACCGCCTTCCCCACCCCGTGCGCCACCACACCCCAGGCGTCCGCGAGGGACTGCACCAGGAGCAGGCCTCTGCCGTTCGTACCGTCGTCGGCGTTCGGTACGCGCAGTCTGGGCCGGCGGGCCACGAAGTCCCGCACCTCCACCCGCAGTCCGCGTGGTCCGACGGTGGCCGTCAGGACCGCTTCACGGTCGGTGTGGACGATCGCGTTGGTGACGAGCTCGCTGGTGAGCAGTTCGGCTATGTCCGATCGCCCTGGTCTCCCCCAGTGCCGTAACAGTTCGCGCAGGGCCTTGCGGGTCTCCGGTACGGCCCGCAGGTCCGCCCGCCCGAGTCTGCGCCTGAGTTGAGGCGTCTGTATGTGGTCCCCGGCGCTCGCGGCCCTGTCCTCCACTGCCTCCGCCGAGGAGGCCCCGAATGCGATGGGACCGCCTCCCCGTGCCTGCCTTTTCATGACCCCCGCCCGCGTGCCGATGTCGGTTCCCCTCCTGGCTCGAACACGTTCACGGGAACCATTTCCCAGTCGGACCCCCGACAGTCATGTCGAATCGTCAACGACCAGGTGTTCGGCCACGGTTGGGGCAGGCAGTACGGGGTGGATGAAACCGGGAACGTCACCCGCCGGCCGCCCGGAAGTCGCCGTACGCGACGAGCGGACCCTGTGGGCCACCGGCCAAGGGGCCTGCTTCCAGGCGGGGAGCAGGCTGCCGGCGAGGGGAGGCGGGGCGGGGCGTCCGCCTCGGGAAGGGGCGGCCCACCAGGGCGGTACCGCACGGCGTCGGGCCGACGGCCCCGGGGGCGTCCTGACGGTGGAGGTTCGGCCCGTGCGTCGATTCCGGCCTGACGACACCGCCGTACGCGATACAGAGGCGGGACACCTGAGGTTCGGCATCGAGGCGCTGTCCGAGCCGATGCGCGCGGCCGGTGAAACTGGCCGGAATTCGGCCGTGCCGTGGGTGCGGGGCCGCCCGCCCGACCCCCGTCCGGGAGGGCGGCCCCACCGAGTGGTGGTCCGGTGGTGCGCCGGTCAGTAGAGCTTGTCGACCGCGGTGGTGGTCGTCTTCTTGAAGTCCTTCACCGGCGCGTCGGTGAAGTCGCCCATCTGCCCCCACTGCACAACGGTGACGGTGCCGCCGTCCCGGCCGACCGACACCAGGTGGATGTCCATGGCGCCCCAGGAGGCGCGGGTGTGGACGCCGTGGACGCGGGCGCCCTCCTCGACGGGCAGGCTGCCGTAGCTGCGGTACTCGGCCTCGATCTCCGGGTCGGCGTCGCTGCGCAGGGCGCAGTTCCGGATCTCCATGTTGAGGCGGGTGGCGAGGGCCTTGGCCTTGGCGTTGTCCCCGACGACGACGTTGAGCTGTTCGGCGCCGGTTTCGAGGTCGGTGCGGAAGGTGCGGTAGCGGGAGTCGTAGCCGAACAGCGCCTCGCCCAGGCAGCCCTGCATCTCCTCCGGGACGCCGTCGGTGACCCTGCCGGCGGTCCAGGCGGAGGAAGGGTGCGGCGGCAGTTCGGACGCCGACAGGAACTTCGGCGCGGGCGCCTTCGTCGCGGCGCCGGCCGGTGCGGCGGTGAGTGCGGTGCCTGCGGCGAGGCCCGCGACGGCGAGTGCGGCGAGCACGCCGGCTCGGGTGCGCTTGGACATGGGTGTCCCCCGTGAGTGAGAAGAGTGCGTGAACGATCGGAAAGTGGTCGTCAGCGACGCCGGATGGTCCGTCCGGCTCTGGTCGGTGCGACACCAAGAGCATCAGCCGTCACAGTCGGCGAACGCAACCGCCGGCGCCCGATCCGCGACGGTGGAACCATCCCAGCCCTTGTGACGTGCAGGTATATGGGGTGCCTGGGATGCCGTCCCGGGACGGGGAGGACACGGGGGAACAGTGTCGGAAGTGCAGGACGACGTCCAGGAGTTCGCGGCGCTGCTCAGACGGCTGAAGGAGCGCACCGACCGCAGCTACGGTCAGCTGGCCCGCCGCCTGGCCATGAACACCTCCACGCTGCACCGCTACTGCGCCGGTGACGCGGTCCCCGTCGACTTCGCGCCCGTGGAACGCTTCGCCGCGCTGTGCCGTGCCACTGCGGAGGAGCGGCTGGAGCTGCACCGGCTGTGGATCCTGGCGGTGGCCGCGCGACAGCGCAACCGGACGGCGAGTGCTCCCGCGACGGACAGCGCCGTCGCCGTGCATGACGGCTCCCTCCCGGAGACGGCCGAGGAGCCGCAGACCCGGCAGTCGTTACCCGAAGAACCGGCACCGAACAGTTCTCCCCGCCGCCCCTGGTACCGCCGCCGGCGCCTCCTGGTCACCGCGGCCGTGGCCACGGCGCTCCTCGCCACGCTGGGCAGCCTCTCCGCCCTGCCGGACGACGACCGCTCCCGGGCGAGCGACTCGGTGCGGGGCGCCGATCCGACCCGTACGACGACGGCGGGTCCCCGCCCGACCCCGACCGCGTGGCCGAAGCCCTCCTCCACCTCGCCGTCGCCCGGCGCCTCGCACACGAAGAAGCCCTCGCCGAAACCCACGGCCACAGCCGGCAGCCCCTCCAAGGGGACCGGCCGGCAGCGGCCCTCGACCGGCCTCCCCCTCACCTGGAGCGCCAACTCCCATGTGTGGCAGGCGGGCTGCGGACACGATTACGTCATCTCCAGGCCCCCGCAGCAGGTGCCTCCGCCCCCGGCCCCGCAGGACGCCCGGACCTGGGCGGCGTCGCTGAGCGCGGTGCACGGGCGGCAGACGATGGTGGAGATCTCGGTGCAGGGGCGGACGTCCACGGCCGTCGTCCTGGAGGCGCTCCGGGTGCGTGTGGTCGGCCGCTCGGCGCCCGTCGCGGGCAATGCGTACGCCATGGACCACGGCTGCGGCGGAGCGCTGACGCCCCGCTACTTCGACGTCGACCTGGACATGGACCGGCCCATCGCCCGCCCGGTCCGCGGCAACGACTCGGGCACCCCGATCCCGGCGATGCGGCTGCCGTACCGCGTGTCCGCCGAGGACCCGGAGGTGCTGCTGGTCGACGCGCGGACGACGGGCTGCGACTGCAGCTGGTACCTCGAACTCGACTGGTCCTCCCAGGGCCGCACCGGCACGGTCCGCATCGACGACCACGGCCGCCCGTTCCGTACGACGAGCATCGGGGCACTGCCGCGGTACGCGTACGACACCTCGGCCCGCACGTGGGGGCCGTACTCCTGAGCCGTACGAACCGGGGGCGGTGCTACGCCTCCCACACGGCGGCGGCCGTGCGGTCGTCGGCGTAGCCCTTGACCCGGACCTGGGCGTCGGCGAGGAAGGCGGCGAGGCCGGGCGGCTCGGGGCCGGACCACCGTCCGGTCAGGTGGGCGGCGAGTTCGGGTTCGCCGCGCAGCGGGTCGGCGAGGCCGCCCGTGCACATCAGGAGGGTGTCGCCCGGGCGGGCCACCGAGGCGCGGAAGCGGAAGGGCTCGCGGGGCGGTTCGGGGGCGGGGTCGTAGGGGCTCGGGGGTGTGGTGATGCCGAGGTCCATGGTGAGGCGGTCGCCCTCGGGAGTCTCTGCGGGGAGGGAGCCGAAGCCGACGACGGGTTCGCCGACGGCATCGGTGGCGCGGGGCTCGATGTCCTGCCATTCGCCGTCCCGCAGACGGAACAGTCCGCCTGCGCCGACGCCGAAGAAGACACGCGTACGGCACCCTGGGTCGGCCGGGAGCAGGAGGCAGCGCAGCGTCGCCCCGTACTCCTCCGGTTCGATGCCCTGTTCCGCCGCACTGGCGCGGAGTTTGCCGAGGCTGCGGTCGGTGAGGCGGTGCAGGCCGGACTTCAGGTCTCCGCGCCGTGCGGCCCTGATGTCCTCCGTGAGCCTCGGATGACTGCGGCCGACGGCCCGGCCGATCCAGTGGCAGGCCTCGGCGGCGGCGCGGTGCGCGTTCGGGGTCGCTCGGGCGCCGGTTGCCATCGCCACGAGGACCAGGGCCTGTTCGCCGGTGCCGAAGCGGGCGGTGAGGAGGGAGTCGCGGCGGGGTTCGCCCCGGTAGCGGGCGGAGTCTCCGCGCAGGGAGACGGCGCGCAGGGTGCAGGCGCCGTAGTGCGCGCCGTCCAGAACGGTGTCGGCGACCAGGTCGTCGAGGTCGTCGGGGTCCGCGAGGGGGAGGGCGGTGGGTTCGGGGGCGTAGGTGGGAGGGCCGTTGCCCACGTAGTCGAGGGGGGTCGGGGGGAGCAGGGGGACGTCGACCCGGGTCGCGGGGTGGGGCTCGGCGTCCATGTTCGATGGCTGACTTCCCTGGGGTTCCTGCGGTTCGTGGGGCTCCTGGGGCTCCTGGGGCTCCTCCACCGTGAATCCGGGCGGCTTCGGCAGACCGGGCGGGAACGCCGACGGCCGTCCGGAGGCATCCGGGTCGGCCCGTGGCGCCGGAACCGTGGCGCCCGTCCCCTGATTCACCGCCCCCGCCGCCGAGGCGAACCGGTCGTCCAGTGAGTCGGGTGCCGTTGTCGGGCCCGTGTCCTCGGCGGAGTCGCCGTACAGTTGCCCCCACCAGTCGTCCTCGTGACCCGTGGGCCTTCCCCCCTGCTGGCTCATGCCCCCAATTGTCCACCGCACGGCCAGGATGAAAACGGGGCATCCGGAAAATCCGCCCCGGTACGCCGCCTGGAAAACGGCGTGTCGGGTGAGGTGTTGAACAGTCTTGCGAAACAAGATCGCCCCATTCCCCTTCTGCGGCGGCGACACCTTGGCGGAGTGACGGGTGGGGCGGCGATGATGTGCTGAGGCGTTTTTGCGCCGTGGCTGTTTTACGCCGTAGCCGTTCCACGCCGGGGCTGTTCTCCGCGGCCATGGACCGGGCAGCGGTGTTCGACCGGGGAGGAGGCGCGGCCCGATGCTGGGAGCGATCGGTCTCGACGAGACGCTCGAGTCGGCGTACCGGGCCCTGCTGTCCGTGGGCGCCGCCGACGTAGCGGATCTCGCGCGACGGCTGGCGCTCGGCGAGTACGACACCGAGCGCGCCCTGCGCGGGCTGGAGCGGTACGGGCTGGCGGCGCGGTCCTCCGCACGGCCCGGCCGCTGGGTCGCCGCGCCGCCCGGGGTGGCGCTGGGCGCGCTGCTCACCGAGGAGTACCGGGCGTCGGCCGGCGAGCCCGCCGGGCACGACCTGGTCGAGGTGGTGATCGGGGCGGCCGCGGTGGCGCGGCGCTTGCTGCAGCTCCGGCTGGGGGCGAGCAAGGAGGTGTGCGCGCTGGTCACCGGTACGCCGGCCGCCCTCACCGGCATGGAGAACGACGCGGAGCAGCAGGCCGCCGACCGCGGCGTCCGCCACCGGGTGGTGCTGGAGCGCTCGGTCCTCGACCGGCCGCACGCTGTCGCCGGGCTGTCCGCCGCCCTCGGCCGCGACGAGCAGGTGCGGGTCGTGGATCACGTGCCGGCCGGGCTGGTGATCGCCGACCGGACACTCGCCCTGGTGCCGCTCACCTCGCACACGTCGGAGCCGGCCGCGCTGGTCGTCCACGCGAGCGGGCTCCTGGAGCTGCTGTCCGGGCTGTTCGAGTCGGTGTGGCGGGAGGCTCTGCCGGTACGCCTCGGCGCGTCCGGGGCCACCGAGCAGCGGCTGGACGAGCCCGACGACACCGACCTGAAGGTGCTGTCCCTGCTGCTGGCCGGCCTGACCGACGCGAGCGTGGCCAAGCAGCTCGACCTGGGCCTCAGGACCGTGCAGCGCCGGGTGAAGCGGCTGATGGAGCTGGCCGGGGTGACGACCCGGTTGCAGCTGGGGTGGCATGCGTATGAGCGGGGATGGGTGGACCGGGAGCGCCAGGAGTGACGCGGGACCTGCGGCGATACCGCTGATCTGCGCGTGGTCGCGAGCTCCGGCACTCTGGTCAGATGGGAGTGTGGGACCTCGTGCTGGTCGGCCTGGTCCTCCTGCTCGGCCTGTGCGGCGTGCTGGTGCCCGGGGTGCCGGGGTCGTGGCTGGTGTGGGCCGCGGTCATGTGGTGGGCGCTGCAGGATCCCCAGCCGGTCGCGTGGTGGGTGCTGGTGGGGGCCACCGTGGTGCTGTTCCTCTCCCAGGTGGTGCGCTGGGCGCTGCCGCCGCGCCGGCTGCGCCCGAGCTGGGCCGGCCGTCACATGGCGCTGTACGCGGGAGCGGGGTCGTTCCTGGGTTTCCTCCTGCTCCCCGTGGTCGGCGCGATCCCCGGCTTCATGGCCGGCATCTACCTGGAGGAACGGTTCCGGCTCGGCCGCCACGGCGAGGCGATGGCGGCGCTGCGGACGGCGATGCGGTCGGGCGGGTCGAGTGTGCTGGCGGAGCTGTTCACGTGCCAGCTGATCGCGGGGGCGTGGGTGGGGGCCGTGATCTGGGGCTGAAACGGGCTGATCATCGGGCAGCACAAGCCGCCGGGCGGCGTCGGCCCCGCCGGAGTAGGTCCGGGGCCCTAGGACAAGGAGCCGATGCGCCGCGGATACGGGCGTGTTTCGCTGGCCGCATGACCGAATTCAGCGAGGCGGAACGCGCGTATCTGAGGTCGCAGCGGCTGGGACGGCTGGCCACCGTGGATCCGGCGGGGCAGCCCCAGGCGAACCCGGTCGGCTTCTTCCCTCAGGACGACGGGACGATCCTGATCGGCGGCAGCTCGATGGGGACCACCAAGAAGTGGCGCAACCTGCAGAAGAACCCCAAGGTCGCTCTGGTCGTCGACGACCTCGTCAGCGTACGGCCGTGGCGGGTGCGCGGGGTCGAGATCCGGGGGGACGCGGAACTCCTCACGGGCCCGCACGAGTTGGGCCCGTACTTCAGTGAGGAGGTCATCCGTGTCCATCCGCGGTGGGTCCGCAGCTGGGGCGTGGAGGAGGGCTGATCTCAGGCGGAAGCCTGCAGCGCGCCCTCCAGCGTGAGCAGCCGCACCTTGCGGTCCAGGCCGCCCGCGTACCCGGTCAGTGACCCGTCGGCGCCGATCACCCGGTGGCACGGCCGGAGGATCAGCAGCGGGTTGGCGCCGATCGCGCCGCCGACGGCCCGTACGGCGGCACGCGAGGCGCCGATCCGCGCGGCGATCTCACCGTACGTGGTGGTGGCCCCGTACGGAACGGTGTCGAGGGCCGCCCAGACCCGCTCCCGGAACTCACTGCCGTCACCGCGCACCTCCAGATGGAACTCCTTGAGCTCACCGGCGAAGTAGGCGGCGAGCTGCTCCTCGGCCGAGCGGAAGAGCGCGGGATCACGCCGCCAGCCGTCCTGGACAGTCCGGCCGCCCTTCTGGCCGGGCACGGAGAGGGAGGTCAGGACGCCGGTCGAGGGATCGGCCGTGAGCAGGAGACGCCCGAGCGGGCTGTCGATCTCGGTCCAGTGGGTCGGGGTCGGGGTGGTCATGTTTACTCCAACTCCCCTGCTGCGAGCAGGTGTTGCCAGGCATAGGAGCGCCAGGGGCGCCAGCTGTCGGGGACGTCGACGCCGGGCGGCGCGACGTCCGGGTCGCCGAGGGCACGGCTGCGGATGACGGCGACGGTACGGTCGTCCAGACCGGGCAGACCGAGCAGCGCACGCCGTGTCTCCTCCCGGTCGGCGCCCGGGTCCAGCCGGACGGCTCCGTCGGCGAGGGCGGCGGTGAGCGCGCCCAGGCGACCGCCGGGCTCGGCCTCGGCGAGAACGGCCGCCTCCGGGAACAGATGGGTGAGGCTGCCGCAGGGCGAGTCGAGCGCCTTGCCGTACCGCAGCACCAGCCGCTCGGCTTCCGCCGGCCCGACCAGTGCCCGCACCGCCGTCTCCTCCGCGTCCGCGGCGCCGGGTGACCGCAGTCCGGGCCGGGCGGCCACGAGTGCGGCGAGCTGCGGATCGGCCCCGAGCCGCTCGTCGACGGCGTACGGATCGGCGTCGAGGTCGAAGAGACGCCTCAGGCGCTGCACGGCGGTCGTCAGGTCGCGGGGGTCGGTGAGGTGGAGGCGGGCGTCGAGCCAGCCGCCGGGGTGGGTGGCGGGCGGCGTCCTGGGCAGACCGGGACGCTCGTCGACGGCGACGATTCCGGTGCCGTGCGGCAGCCTGAGGGTCCGCCGGTACGTCCGGTGCCCGTGCGGCCCGGCGATGTCTTCGACGCCGGGCACGACCTCCCGTCCCAGCCGGTCGAAGACGGCACCGGCCTGGTACGGCCCCCGGTACGCGAGCCGCAGCGGGATCCCGGCGGACGGGGTGTCCCCCCGCCGGGAGGCCCTGCGCGCGGCGGCCGCCCGCAGCTCGCTCGGCGTCGACGCGTACACCTCCCGGACGGTGTCGTTGAACTGCCGCACGCTGGCGAACCCGGAGGCGAACGCGATCTCGGTGATCGGCAGCCCGGTGGTCTGCAGAAGCACACGTGCGGTGTGCGCCCGCTGGGCCCGGGCGAGCGCCACCGGCCCGGCGCCGAGCTCGGCGGTGAGCTGCCGCTGGACCTGCCGGGCGCTGTAGCCGAGCCGCGCGGCGAGCCCGGCGACGCCCTCCCGGTCGACGACCCCGTCGCCGATCAGCCGCATCGCCCGCCCCACCGCGTCGGCCCGCACATTCCACTCCGCGGACCCCGGCACGGCGTCCGGCCGACACCGCCGGCAGGCCCGGAAACCCGAGCCCTGCGCGGCGGCGGCCGTCGCGAAGAACCGCACGTTGCACCGCTTCGGCGTGACCGCCGGGCAGCTGGGGCGGCAGTAGATGCCGGTCGTCTCGACACCGAAGAAGAACTCGCCGTCGAACCGCGCATCACGGCTGCGCACCGCCTCGTACCTGGTGTCTTCGTCCATCACACGGTCCAGTGTGGGGCCTGGACGAAGACAGGGCTGGCGGATTTCGGACACGGCACTGCCGCGCCCCTTCAGGGGCGCGGGGCTGTGTTCGATATGCGGCTCCGCCGCGTGGGCGCGACCAGACACAACGAGCCCGCAGCCGCCAGACGGCCTGACGCGGCACCCTCACCGCCATCGCCCCCGCTTCGCCTCCATCGCCGCCCTCCCCTCAGCGCCCTTCCGCTTCCAGTCCCGCCGAAGCTCCGCACGGACCCTCGCATCGGTCTTCGCCACGATCCACTGGTTCTCCCGCATCAGCTTCCGGTAGCTGTCCAAACGCCGCTCGGGGAGCTCACCGGCATCGATCGCGGCCAGCACGGCGCACCCCGGCTCGGCATCATGCGCACAGTCCTGGAAACGGCACCCCTCGGCCAGCTCCTCGATCTCCGAGAAGACCTGGCCGACCCCGGTCCCGGCGTCCCAGAGCCCGACGCCGCGCAGCCCCGGCGTGTCGATCAGGACCCCGCCGCCCGGCAGCGCGAGGAGGTTGCGCGTGGTGGTCGTATGACGGCCCTTGCCGTCGATGTCCCGCGTGGCCTGGACCTCCATGACGTCCTCGCCGAGCAGCGCGTTCGCGAGGGTCGACTTGCCCGCGCCGGACTGTCCGAGCAGCACGGACGTACCGCCGGACACGACCGCGACGAGCGCGTCGAGCCCGTCCCCGTCCATCGCGCTGACCGGGAGCACGGGCACCCCGGGCGCCGTGAGCTCCACGTCCTGGACGAGATGCGAGAGCGTCACGGCGTCCGGCACGAGGTCGGCCTTGCTGAGGACGACGACCGGCTGCGCGCCCGACTCCCAGGCCAGGGCGAGGAACCGTTCGATCCGGCCGAGGTCGAGCTCGACGGCCAGCGACACGGCGACGATCGCGTGGTCGACGTTGGCGGCGAGGATCTGCCCCTCGGACCGCTTGGAGGAGGTGGAGCGTACGAAGGCGGTACGGCGTGGCAGATACGTCCGTACGTAGCGGGGATTGTTTCCCGCGGGTTCGACGGCGACCCAGTCCCCGGTGCACACGACCCGCATCGGATCGTGCGGGGTGACGAAGGCCGTGTCGGCGCGTACGACACCCTCGGCGCTGATGACGTCGCACTGCCCGCGGTCGACCCGCACCACGCGCCCGGGCAGCAGCCCCTCGGCGTCGTACGGGGTGAACGCGTCGGCCCAGGCGGAGTCCCAGCCGTAGGGAGCCAACGCGGAGAAAACAGAAGAGGAAGTCAACGGGTGACCCTTCACAAGGGTGGCCCCGGCAGCCGCGTCAGCGGGACGCGGAGAGATGAGGTGTGATCAGCCGGCGGCCACGGAGGCGGACTTGATGAACTGGAACCGGATGCGAGCAGCGCTCATCGCCATGACAGCCATCGGTCGACACCTCCTCACACACATCTGACGCACGCCTCTGATGCAGACATCTGACGCACGCATCTGCTTCGACGGCGGCGGCCACCGGCCACCGCCCTGAACCGCCGTCACTCTAGCCCGGACCCGTGAAGGCCCGTCAACCGGTTTTAGGCACAGTCGTGCCCGTTCAGCGCGAAGTCGTACGCCGGCGAGTTCTCGCCCTCCCACGACGCGATGAAGCCGAAGGAGAGGGTGCCGTTCTCGGCGACCGTCCTGTTGTAGTCCGCGGCCGCGGCCGTCACCCGGGAGCCGTTCTGGGCGAAGCTCGCGTCCCACATCTGGCCGACCTGCTGGCCGTCCCGGAAGGACCAGGCGACGCGCCAGTCGTCCAGGGCACGCTCGGTGGTGACGGTGACGGTGGCCTGGAAGCCGTCGGGCCATTCGTTGACGAGGTCGTACTGGACGCTGCAGGTGGCCGGTTCGCTCGCGGACGGATCCGGCTCGTCCCCGCCGGCCGTGGAGGACTGGGTGCCCTGCGGCTCCGGGTCGGGTTTCTTCGGCGCGGGTGAGTCGCGCCGGGTGTTGGTCGCCGACGGCCGCGGCGAGTGCGACGCCGACGCGCCCGACGCCGACCGGGTGGCGCCCGTGACCGGCGCGGAGAAGTCGGGGCCGGAGACCGGCTGGCGGTCGGAGGCGTCGCCACCCGCCACGGTGCCGTCACCGGTGGAGCCGCCGGGCATCATCGACACCGCGAGGGCGAGCAGGGAGACGAGGACGGCGGCGACGAGGAGGCCGCTGCGCACGACGCGCGCCTTGTGCGCACCGGGGTTCGGCGGGCCGGCGTCCGCCTCCGGCCGGTCGGGACGTCCGGCGCCGAGGCGCACCTCGGTGGCCCGGCGGCGGCGCTCCAGGTAGGCGAGTCCGCCCCAGCCGATCACCCCGCCGGCGAGCGCCCCGGGCAGCCCGCCGCCGTGCAGCCGCAGACAGGCCGCGGCCTCGGCGCACTCCACGCAGGTGGCGAGGTGGCGGGAGAGGTCCTCCGGGGTGTCGGCGGCCGTCGAGCGGGTCACGGCGTCGAGGAGGCGGGCGTAGCTGCGGCACTGCGCGTCCATCGGCGTGTCGAGGTGGTTGCGCTGGCAGCGGTCCCGGAACAGGCCCCGGACCTGGGCGAGTTCCTCGGAGACGGTGTCCGGGTCGAGGCCGAGCCGACGGGCCACGACGGCCGGCGGCAGCGCCTCCACCTCGGTCAGCCACAGCAGTGCCGCGTCCGGCTCCTGCATGTCGCGCAGTCCGCGCAGCGCGAGCGGGCGCTGCAGCGGGGGTCCGGTGTAGCGGGCGGCCTTGTCGGAGTTGAGCCACAGGCGCAGGTCGGGGTCGAGCTTGTGGCCCTGTCCGGTCTCCTCCCAGGCGGCCGCCGTGGTGCGTACGGCGGTCAGCAGCAGGGGGATCCGGGGCAGCCGGGCCGGGCGGCGGCCCGCGCTTCGCAAGGTTCCGGCCTCGGCCTCGCGGGCCTCGCGTATGCCGGTCGAAAACGCCTCTGCGGCCAGCTGGCCGGCCGCGGTGGAGCCGGCCGTGCACAGATCGGCGTACGACAGCACGGCGTCCCAGCACTCGGAGAACAGCGCGGCCTCGGTGGCGTCCTGGGGGGTCGGCAGGTCGGGCATGAGTCTCCTGCATCCACATGCGAGGTCAACTCGCCATATTGGCAATGGAGTTGGGGGGAACCTCGCGGCAGAGCATGAGCTTTTCACGATTCCTGCACAACTGACAAGCGCCGTGTTCAGATGTCATGACAGTCCGTCGCGCCCGCAACTCCAGTCACTGGTACGGATGCCGGCCCCGTCCGTCTCAATTACACCGTCGCGGACTCCTCCGCCGGAAGGCTGTCCATGAAGGAGCTGACCGAGAACACCGCGCGACCGGGACCGGGCGGACCGTATCCGGGCGGGGAGGACAGGCCGAAGTCGTCCATCGTGGCGCGGTAGGCCTCCAGCAGCCGGATGTGGTACTCCAGCGGCGCTCCCTGCGGGTTGGCCTTGCCGAGCGGGGTCGTCGGCTCGGGGCACCACGTGGTGAAGCGGGGCGTGATCCCGTGGGACATGAAAAAGCGCAGGCCCTCGGTCGTCGAGGCGATCGCCTCGTCCACCGTCGTGAAGCCGAACGGCTCCGCCATCTCCACACCCGCGACGAAGTTGGGGATGACGTTGCGCGCGCCGAACACCTCGGCCGAGTCGAGGATCCGCTTGTGCCACTCGTCGCGGCCGACATAGCGCTCCTTGCCCGGGCAGTACAGCTCGAACAGGCGGCGGTCCCACACCTCGTAGTTGGGGTGGTAGATCTGCACGCCGTAGTCCTTGAACCGCTGCACGTCGTCGCGCGGCAGCGCCTGCGCCACCACCTTGCCGATCCAGCGGCCCGGGAAGCGCTCCTCGATGGCCTTGGCGTAGTGGCCGTAGAAGTCCGCCTCGTCCCGCCCGGCGACCGTCTTGGTGATCGCGCCGCCGGTGAGCGTGTAGGCGGTGGACGCCTTGGCGGTGTCGTACCGGTCGATGATCTCGAGGGCCTCCAGGACCTCCTCGACGTCCTTCACCCCGGTGTACGGGCGCCCGGCCGCCTTGTGCTGGCGCCAGTTGTGGTTGATGTCGCAGTACTGGCACTCCTCCTTGGCGCCGAAGTACTGGCAGACCCGGAAGACGGTGAGGTAGATGAGATAGCCCCACTGGATGGTGGGGGCCACCTCCATGACGGACTTCCCGTTGGAGAGCTTGTGCCGGTAATACTCGGGCATGGGCGGGACACCGACGTCGGCGATCCGCTTCCCGTCGAGGTAGAGCCCGAGCAGCCCCTCTTCGTCGGCGGCCACGCGGTACGGCGACGACGGGTTCACGCGCACCGAGACGACGGTCCGGCGCAGGTCGTACGGGCCTCCGGTGAGGATGATCTCCTCCGGCGGGCGTCGCAGTGCCGCCTCCCCCAGCTCGGGCAGGGTGCCGTGGTCGAAGGAGAAGATGAAGTACGACTTCGGCTTGACCTCACCGCCATCGTTGTCACTCAGGGCGGACGGGTCGAAGGCGACTCCGCCCCGGAGCAGATCCTCCTTGAAGACGGCTTCCCGAGGTACATGCGGGAATCGCTCCATCAGATCCTCGACCAGTGCGGTGCGGCTGCCCATCCGTTGTCTCCTCCCGGCTCAGGCGTACGACTCCTCACGGTATGCCCCTGCCCGGGCGTGAGCGGCGGCGGGGGCCCTTCGGGGCCGGTCGTGGCGGGCCGTGGGGTGATGGGGGGCTTTTTTCTCGCCCCCGCCGCCCCTACCCGTCCCGTCCCTGGGGGCCTGCGGCCCCCAGACCCCCGCTTCGGCCCTGAAGGGGCCTCGTCCTCAAACGCCGGACGGGCTGGGTAAGTCAGCCTCTCCGGCGTTTGAGGAGCGGGGGTCCAGGGGGCGGAGCCCCCTGGCGGGGGCGAGAACAGCCCGGCCGCGCACCCTCAAACTGGCCGACCGTCACGCCATGCGTTCCAGCTCCGACTGGACGATCCCGTGGGCCAACGGCTGCCCGGCGCCGAGCCGCTCCGCCTCTTCCGTGACCGCGAGGCCGAGGCGGGCCGCCTCGTTTCCCTGGGCGCCGGCCAGATGCGGGGTGATGAAGGCGTTCGGCAGGTCGTACAGGGGTGAGTCGGCGGGGAGGGGCTCGGGGTCGGTGACGTCGAGGATCGCGGAGATGCGGCCGGTGCGGAGTTCGGCGATCAGGGCGTCGTGGTCGAGCAGGGCGCCGCGCGCGGTGTTGATCAGGACCGCGCCGTCGCGCATCAGGGCCAACTCGCGGCGGCCGATGAGGTGACGGGTCCGGGGGGTCTCGGGGGCGTGGATCGTCACGACGTCCGAGGTGTGCAGGAGGTCGTCCAGAGGAAGGAGCCGTACGCCGAGTGCGTCGGCGCCCGCCTCGTCGACGTACGGGTCGGTGAGACACACGCGCAGGTCGAAGGGGCGCAGGAGCTCGATCACCCGGCGGCCGATGCGCGAGGCTCCGATGACGCCGACGCGGCGGCCGTAATTGCCGATGCCGGGGACGAGCCCCCAGCCGGCGAAGGCACGCTCGGTGCGCAGGCGGTCGCGGGCGGCGAGGAGATCCTTCCCGGCGAGCAGAATCATGGCGAGGGTGTACTCGGCTACCGGCACGGCGTTGGCCCCGGCCGCCGAGCTCACCGCGATGCCCCGCCGCCACAGCTCGGGCGTGGCGAGGCTCTTGACCGAGCCGGCCGAGTGCAGCACCGCGCGCAGTTCCGGGGCGGCGTCGAGGAGGGCCGCGTCGAGGCGGGGGCAGCCCCAGCCGGTGACGAGGATCTCGGTGCGGGCGAGGGCGTCCTTGAGGCGCGGGTCCGTGAAGTCCTCGGCCACGAGGGCGGGATCGATGTCCACCGACTCCCGCAGCCGCTCCAGCACCTCCGGCGGAAAGACCTGCGGCACGTACTCGGCGGTCATGGCGAAGAGCGCCTGCGGCAGACGGGGCAAGGACGTGGCCTCCGGCTCAGCGAGGGGGACGAGAGGGGGGCGGGAAAGCGGTCTCTACGGTAGGCAGGCGCGGGTGAGAGGGTCAACGCACGGACGCTTCCCCGGCAGGACGGCATGGCATGGGTGACGGGGACGACGGCCGGTTCGGCAGCCCCACCGTCCCTCTCATGGTGACGATCGGACGGGCTTCCGGTATTTCGGTATTGCGGCGCATGCTTGACCTGCCGTCTGATAAATGTCCCTATACGTGCACGCCCCGCCGGACGGGGGCGGAACGTGTCGGGGGGCATCACGGGGGTACGGATGATCGCTTCGAGCAGGGCTCAGCTGGTGTTCGTCCATGGCATCGGCCCTCTTCGGAATGCCGGACAGGAGCAGCAGGCGTGGCTTGAGAGTCTGGCCCAAGGTGCACGTAGGGCCGGGCACAGTGACGCCGTCTCGGGTCTCACCCGGCAGTGGCTCGCCGACGTCCGGTTCGCGAACTACAGCGACCTGTTCATGGCCCCAGGCCGGCAGGGTCCCGACGTCTTGCCGCCCATGCGTGAGCAGCAAGCCCTCCTGCTGCCCTTTGTCCGGGAGCTGACCGAGGAACTCTTCCACCAGGCTCGGGACCGTGGGGACGCCCGTACGCTGCGTGTGATCGAGGACGCCCGGCAGCAGTTGTCAGGGGCAGCCGACGAGGTCGCGGCGTCGCCGCAGACGCAGGGAATCGGCGAACCCGTGCGGCTTCTGGCGAGCGTGCTGACCACTCTGCTGCAGATACCCGGGCTGCGCAGGGCCGCCCAGTGGGCCAGCGGCCAGTCGTTGCTGGGGCACCTGGGCCAGGTGGGGCGCTACCTCGGCCGCGGCGAGACGGACGGCGAAGGGCGGCCCCTGGACGTGCGCGTGCGGGAACGGGTGCTGCGGTGTGCGGACCCCGGGCGGCCGCTCGTGGTCGTCGCGCATTCACTGGGCACGGTCGTGGCCTTCGAGGCCCTGCACCACCATCCCGGCCCCGTCGCACTGCTGGTGACACTCGGTTCGCCGCTGGCGACCGCGGCGGCCGTCCGGCAGCGGGTGCGGCCGCGACCCGCGCACACTCCGGAACCGGTCGAGCGGTGGCTCAACTTCTGGGACAGGGACGACATCGTGGTGTGCCGGCCCCGGCTCGCCCCATGGATGCTGCCGAACGGATCCGGTGTCGTACCCGTCACGGATCGCGTCGACTCCGACGGGATCTGGGTGCACACCGCGACGAAGTACCTGCGGCAGCCCGCGGTGGCCGGCCCGGTCGTCGAGGCGCTGAAGCGGTGACCGGCCCGGCGGCGCGGCACGTGCTGGTGATCGCAGCGCAGTGCCGCGCCATGGGAAGGCTGACGCGCCTCGGACGAGCGGCGCGGGACCTGCACGCCGTCCTCATCGATCCGGCGTTCGGAGGCTGCGCCCGCCGCATCGGTGCGCACCGGTCCCTGCTGATAGGCGACGACCTCACACCGGGGGACGTGCATGAGGCCGTGACCGAGGCCGTACGCCGAGCCAGGGAGGACAGCACCGTCCTCGTGGTGGCCCTGCTGGGCCACGGGTTCACCACGCCGCAGCAGACCGACCTGTACTACATGGTCGGCGACTCCACGACCGAGAGCACCGGCTCGGCCGTGCATGTGGGGCATTTGCTGGCCGGAGCGGCCGACGAGAAGGGGCTGGACGGTGTCATCGGCATCGTCGACACCTGTCGTGCGTCGGGTGCGACACCGGACGCCGGCCAGTTGGCCGGTGGTGTGCGGGCGGGCCGGGCACGGCTGGCGGTCCTCACCGCCGCAGCCGCCGACCAGGACGCCCGTGATCTGCGGCTGAGTTCCGCTCTGACAGAGGTGCTGAGGGAAGGCATTCCCGGTGCCGGCAGCGCGCTGCACGTGGACCGGACCCTGACCGAAGCGTTACGCGCGCGCATCAGCGGCCAGACCGTCGGACGCACGGAGTACGACAACGATCCGTATGCCCTCCAAGGTCTGTGGCTGTCCCGCAACGCCCGTCACACCACCGTCACCGACGCCGAACCCGTCGGCCCGTTGGGGCATCAGGTGCTGTCGGAGGCGGTGGAGTTGTGGCGGGCGCCTGCCGCGCTGCCCGAGCGTCTCACGCCCACCGCCCTCGAGGAACTGCGGGACTTCGCCCGGTCCGGCCGGGTCGAGGACGAGACCGACCCGGTCTGGCGCCGCCGCATCGAGGAGGTGACCACGGCGCTCCTGGAGTGCGCGTACGTCGCCGACCTCATCGCCGACACGCTGGCCGACGAACTCACCAGCGATCTGCTGCGCACCGCCGGCCGCCTGGCCGGCTTCCCGACCGCCCGCAAGGAAGGGACGCTGCTGCGCGACCTGCTGGAGTACGCCGCCCTGCGTGTCCAACCCGTCGGGGACAGGCCAGGGCAAGGGGTGGCCCGGCTCCTGGCCGCCGTCGCCGATCGAGCGGGGCTCGGCACGAGCGACTCGCCACTGCGGGAGTGGGCCCGGCAGCGTCGGCTGACCCCGCAGTTCAACCAGGCGCTCAAGGATTTCGAGGCCGACCGGCAGGGACAGCGGCTGCGGCTCGTCGTGAGCCTGGCGGGCGCGTGGGCGGACTGGCCGGAGGAGGTGGAAGCCTGGTTGCTCCGCGGCGGTACGGCACTGCCCGAGCAGTGGTCCACCCCCTGCGTCTCCGCAGATCGCATCGGTGTGGGCAGGGCGATCGGAGAGGCGCTGGACTGGGCGCGCGGCCAACTCCCGGTCCCGGAGCTCCTGGTGAACGTGGACGTGGCCGCACCCGCGCACCTGGTGGCGCGGTGGCGGCCGGAGGAGGAGAAGATCGGACTCCACATCCTGGGGGCGCACCACGCCGTCATGGTCCGCTGGAGCGGTCGGCTGGATCCGCAGGCGCACAATGCGGAGAGCAACGACGCCGCCCGCAAGTCCCTTCAGGCCATGGCCTCCTGCGCTGCGGTGCCCGTGGAGTGGGTCGACGCGGCGGTCCTGCGCGACCGCTCCGGACTGGACCTCGGATTGCAGGCCGGCCAGTACGCCATGGCGGTGGGCGTGGACCATCACCCTGAGGACCTGCCCGACGTCCTCGGTCTCTTGCTGCCGTACGCGCCGATCGTCCTGTGGCCGCGTCCCGATGCCCGGTCCTCCCAGGACCGCCTGCGCACGGTGGTGGGCCAGCAGTGGCACACGCTGCCCGGAGGCTTCGCCCAGGCCTACCGCGACCGCTGGAAGACCCACGAGAACTGCTCGCTGTGTCTGGGCGACATCCGTGCCGTCTGGCATGACGAGGCGTGGCTGGAGTTCTGCCGCCCGTTCGAGAAACGTGCTGTCACCGCCCTCGAGGAGGAACCGTGACCTGGAAGCCCTACTACCACGGCGACGGAGTCCGGCGGCGGGCGGAACTCGCTGCACCGCCACCCTGGCGTACATTCCCCCGAACCTCCCAGCACCGCGAGTACCAGCCGCCGCCGGGACTGACCGACGCCGTCAACGCGGCCCTGCACCTGCGCCGTCCGCTGCTGATGACCGGTCCCGCCGGGTCGGGGAAGTCCACCGTCATCGAGCAGGTCGCCCACGAACTGGATCTCGGCCCGGTGCTGCGCTGGCACATCACCTCGCGCAGCACACTGGCCGAGGCGTTGTACCGCTACGACGCCCTGGGGCGCATCCACGCCCAGAGCCTCCGGGCCTCCCTCACACAGGCCGCCCACCACCGCCGACTCGGCGGCCGGCGGGCCGGTCGCGCGGGCGACGACATCGCGCCCTTCCTCCAGCTCGGCCCACTCGGCACCGCGCTGCTGCCGGTGGAGCGGCCTCGCGCCCTGCTCATCGACGAGATCGACAAGAGCGATCTGGATCTGCCCGGTGACCTGCTGGACGTCCTGGAGCGCGGCGAGTACGAGATTCCCGAACTCGTGCGCTACAGGCGCCGCAGCGTCGAGGTCCGCCAATGGGACAGCCAGGACACGTACCGGATCGAGCACGGACACGTGCGGTGCACGCAGTTCCCCTTCATCGTGCTGACCAGCAACGGAGAACGCGACTTCCATCCGGCCTTCCTCCGCCGCTGTATCCGGTACACGATGCCCAGGCAGACCCCCGAGTTGCTTCGGGACATCGTCCGCGCGCACTTCGAGGAGCTGCCCGGCCACGGGGCCCAGGAACTGATCATCGAGTTCGCCGAACGCGTGGGCCGCGGCGATCACCTGGCCGTCGACCAGTTGCTGAACGCCGTGGCTCTGCTCGTCGGTGACCAGGCGCCCCCGGAGGAACAGCGCCGGCAACTGCACACCCTGCTGCTGAGCGCGCTGTCCCGTGCCTGACGCTCTCGACCGGCTGCTCACCTCGCTGGGCGCGTGCGCGCCGCCCGGCACGGACGCGCGCACCCTGGCCGACGCGGTGTTGCTGGCCGTTGCCCGGACGGCCGCGCGGCCCGCCGCCCAGGTCGAGGACGACTCTGCGGCCTCGGCTCCGCCGACGGACGAGCCGGCACCGCCCGGCGAGCCGGCCCCCACCATGCCGCCGGCCGCCACTGGCCAGGACCCGGGGGTGTCCGCCCATGTCCCGGGAAGCACCACGCGGGTGCGCGGTACCCCGCTGTCGCTGGGTCGCGCGGACCCCCTGCCCGAAATCCTGGCCGTCGGCCGGGCCCTTCAGCCGTTCCGCCGCACCTGGCGCCGCGGCAGTCGAACCCGCCTGGACATCGACGCCACGGTGGACCACTACGCGCGCGGAGGGCCGCTGATACCGCTGTTCTCCCCGCGGCCGGAACGCTGGTTCGAAGTCGTGGTGCTCGTGGATCGCTCGCTGTCGATGAGCGTGTGGCAGGAGACCGCGCAGGCCCTGACCCGGCTGCTGCGTGGCCTGGGCGCATTCCGGGCCGTGCACAGCTGGACATGGGAGTGGGACGAGGAGGCACGACCACGGCTGCGCGACCAGACGCGCACACGGGTCTCGCCCGACCGCGTGCCCCACCACGGCAGCGGTGCGCAGGGCCGGCGTCTCGTCCTGGTCGTCTCCGACTGCACCGCGCGCGGCTGGCACGATCCCGCCCCCTGGAAGATGCTCGCATCCTGGGGTCGGCACGTCCCGGTCACGCTCGTCGATCCGCTGCCGCAGCGGCTGTGGCGCCGCTCCGCCCTCGACCTACCCGCCGTACGCGCCACCGCCAGGCACGCCGGCAGCCACAACGCCGCTCTGCGCTACCGGCTCCCGCTGCGGTTTCAGCCCCACTCCGGCCTGGCTGCCGAGCTCAGCCCCTGGCAGGCTCTGCCCGTCGCCGCCTGTACGCCGCACTCCCTGGGTTCCTGGGCTCGTGCCCTGATGGGTACGGATCCGCAGGGCTGCGACGCCGTCCTCGTTCCGGCCACCGGGCGTGTAACGCGCCTCGGCCCCGTTGGAGGTGACGGCGCCACGGACCCCGAAACCCTTGCGGACGCGTTCCTGCGCACCGCCTCGGCGCCGGCGGTCCGGCTCGCCGTTCTGAGCTCGCACGTGCCCGAGCTCACCCTGCCGCTGTTGCACGCGCTGCGTGAACAGGCCGTGCCCGAGGCACGCCTCGCCGACGTCGCCGAGGTGCTCACCAGCGGCCTGCTCGCCGTGACCCGAGTCCCGGACCACGATCCCGTGCTGACCTTCCGCGGTCCGGCCCGCGCTCGGCTGCGCGAACACCTGACGAGTCACGACGCGTGGCGCACCCTGGCCGCGCTCAGCCGTCACCTGCACGCGCACCCACACACACCGCACGGCATCGCCGCTGTCCTGCACTCGCCGAACGCCGTCGCGGAACTGCCCGCCCATCTGCAGCCGTTCGCGCACGCAGCGCTGGCCACGCAGCGGTTACTGGGGATCCCTGCCGCCCTGTCGGCCGGGCCGGAGGAGGCGCCTTCGCAGGATCCCGCTCATGTCACGCAGGATGCCGGGACGACAGACCAGTTTCCGTGGCCGTGGAGGGGACGGCTGTTCGCCGTCGTCCGCACATCGGGGCACCCAGGTGCCGGGAGCCGCTTCCGGCGCGTGGGCACCGGTTTCCTGCTGGGACCGCGGCTGGTCCTGGCTGCGGGAGACCTGGCCCAGGGCGCGGCAGACGACACGCTCGGTGCCGTACAGCTGCGCCCGAGCGGTGTTCGTGTCACGGCGAGCGACTGGCTCGACTGCCGCGTCATGTGGCGCGGCGAGCGCCACTACCAGGGCCTCACCCTGCTCCTCGTGGCGACGGGCGCGGCCGGCCCCGAACTCCTGCGGGGATCGGCGGAACAGAATTGGGGCGCATTGCCAGGCACCGGGTCACTGGCCTCCTGCCGTGTCCTCGTGGCGGAGGAAGGGCAACTGCGGACCCCCACAGGTGTGCTGCACGCCACGGAGCCACCCGGAGCCCCCCACATCCTCGCACTGGACCACCCGCTGCCGCCGGACGTCACCGTGCGCCCCGGCACGCCCGTCTTCCACGGGGACACGTTCCTGGGCGTCGTCGTCGCAGCGGCGAAAGAGCCGTCCGGCAGCCGTGCCTTCGCCTTCACCATGGCCGGGATCGCCACCCTGTCCCGCGACCCGCAGTTCCAGGACGTCGTCAGGCGATACATGCCGGGGCGCTCCGCACTCACCACCGTCACCCCGGCCCGACGCCCCGCCCGCTTCCTCATCGGCAGCCTCCCCCCGCCCTGGGACGGTGCCCCGGACAGGGGCTCTGCCCTCGCTGAGGACTGGGCGGCCGCGGATCGTGGTGTGCCGCTGGTGCTGGGCGGGGACTCGGCGGCCGAGAAGCGGTCCTACGCATCGGCCCGTGTCCGCGGCGAGTGGCAAGAGCGCCGGGCCGACGTCGTCATCTGGGCATCCGGGAGCAGCACCTCGGAGATCCGCACCCGGTACGCCGAGGCCGAAGCGGTGATCGCCGGAACCGGTACGGCCCGTGCCGAGGACGGCGTCGATGCCCTGTTCCAGCGCCTGCGGAGCATGACGCGCCCCTGGATCGTCGTGATCGACGGACTGGACGAACTCCCCTTGCCCGAGGAGGTGTTGCCGCCTCTCACCCGATACGGTCGGGTCGTGGTCACCGGAGAGGGGCCGGTCCTGAGTTCCTGGAGCGGCGCACCGGCGACCCCCCGGGACTCCCCGGTGAAGGCCGCAGGGCCCAGGCGCCGTCCGATGCCCGGCGAGAGGGTGAACTTCTTTCTCAGTCGAGCTCCCACCGAGGCCCTGGACGTCTATGTCCGGAGGTTCTACGACGACTTGCTCAACGAACTGCGCAGTCTCGGGGCGGACGTCAACAGGCAGCTCCCGTACAGGGATTTCACCCAGGCCGCCATGGCCCCCGAGCGAGATCGCTTGGTCGGCCGGGAGGTCGGCGCATGCCAGGCCTTCGTGGCGCTGTACTCGCCGTCGTACTTCCGCAGCCGCCACTGCGGCAGGGAGTTCGCAGCCTTCAGTGAGCGCCTGAGGCGGTACCGTGAGGACATCGGGATCGACGTCCCCTCGCTGATCCCCGTCCTGTGGTCGCCCTTGGACGAACCCCTCCCCCGCACGGCCGACCGGTATCGGACGACGGTTTCCGGGCTCTCCGACGAGTACCCGCGACGAGGACTGCGCGAGCTCCTGCGCTCCGACCCGACGGGCGCGGCCTACCGCGAAGTGGTCGAGGCGGTGGCGGATGCCGTCATCCACGCCCACAGGTTCCCTGTGCCCTTCGTGTCGGACCTGGATCTGGCTCACGTGCAGGAGGCCTTCCCGCTGGGAACGACGCCGGAGCGCCTGGGACCGTCGCATGTGCGCATGTTCATAGCCGGCAGAACAGCGCTGGACCCGTCTTCCTATCCCCCTCGTTACCCGGCCCTCGCGCACCGTGCACAACGGGTGGTCGTCGATGAGGGGTTCACCGCCAGTCTGGAGCTTGTCGACGAGACGCTGGAGGAGCACCTCGACCACGCCGTCCGGGAGGGGCAGATCACCATCCTGATCGTCGATCCCCGGGTCGTCCGCGACCCTCTCTACGGGGACATCCTCACCGCGTTCGACCGTGCCCACCATCCGATCACCGGCGTCATCGTCACCGAGGTCGACACCGACGGTCATGCCGAGGCGGACGAGGAGGAGCTCTGGACCGCGGTGGCGAGTGTGTTCCAGCGCAACTGGCTGCGCCGCAACGACCGGTACGACGCGCTGTTCCGGGCGCGAGTGGACAGCGAACAATTCGACTCGGTGCTGGCCGTGATGGTGGCCGTGGCAGTCAACCGGCTCATGGAGTCGAGCACACCGCGGCGGCTGCCCTCCGGACCTCCGGCGCCGCCCCTGCCAGGGCTGTCCCTGCCGGGACCGCCCTATCCGGGAGGAGAGGGTACGCATGACGAGTGAGCCGGGCAGGCACGGACGGATCGTCACCTTCTACTCGTACAAGGGAGGTGTCGGGCGCACCATGGCGCTGGTCAACATCGGCTGGATCCTGGCCTCGAACGGGCTGCGCGTGCTCGTCGCCGACTGGGACCTGGAGGCTCCGGGACTGCATCGCTACCTCCGTCCCCTGCTGATCGACCCGGAACTGCGCTTCACAGGAGGGATCCTCGAACTGTGCCAGAGCTACGCCCGCGAGGCCCTGAGACCAGCGGCGGCGGGCGAGGCGACCGATGACGACTGGCTGCGCGCCTGTGCGCGTCCGGCACCGTACATCACCGGCACGGACCTGAGCTTTCCGGGCGGCGGCCGGCTCGACCTGATGCCGGCGGGACGACAGAACGTCACGTACTCGGCCGCCATCAGCAGCTTCAACTGGCATCACTTCTACGAGGTGCTCGGCGGCGGCACGTTCCTGCAGGCTCTGCGGGAGGAACTGATCGCCGCATATGACTACGTCCTCATCGACAGCCGCAGCGGCTCCAGCGACACCGCGACGATGTGCACCGTCGTCCTGCCCGATGTTCTGCTCGCCTGCTTCGTGCTCAACCAGCAGAGCATGCGCGGCACGGCCGATGCCGCCTTCACCGTGAACCGGGCGGCTCCGCGTCCCGTTCATGTCCTGCCGGTGCCGATGCGGGTCGAGGCCGTCGAGACCGAACGGCTCGAAGCGGCTCGCGACTTCGCGCGGGCCCACTTCGGCCCCTGCCTTGCCTGGCTCCCTGAGGAATCGCACCACCGTTACTGGGGTGATGTCGAGATCCCGTACAGGCCGTACTACGCCTATGAGGAGATTCCCGCGGTGGTGGCCGACCGCCCGGACCAGCCGCACACGCTGCTTGCAGCCTTCGAACGGCTCACCGGCTGGCTGACCACGGGTCTCGTCCGCTCCGTGCCCCCGCTCCCGGCGGCGGAGCGGCACCGCCTGAGGCAGGCCTACGCACGCGCGGACTGATCCCCGAGCGCCCCTGCGAGGTAGGTTCCAGCGGTGACTTCCTGGTTCTCGTTTTCCCTGGGAGGGACGACCGCATGACCGAGACGATCACCAACTGGGCGGGCAACATCACCTACTCCGCCAAGGAGTTGCACCGTCCGTACTCGCTCGAAGCGATCAGCGCCCTGGTGGCCGCGAGCGAGCGGGTGCGGGTGCTGGGCAGCGGGCACTCCTTCAACGAGATCGCCGAGCCGGGCCCCGAGGGCGTCCTGCTGTCGATCGCCGGTCTGCCGCCGGTGATCGACGTGGCCCGTACGGCCCGTACGGTCCGGGTCTCGGGCGGTGTCCGGTACGCCGAGCTCGCCCGCGCGGTGGACGCGCACGGGTTCGCGCTGCCCAACATGGCGTCCCTGCCGCACATCTCGGTGGCCGGTTCGGTCGCCACCGGCACGCACGGGTCGGGGATCGGCAACGGCTCCCTGGCCGCGCCCGTGCGGGAGGTGGAGCTGGTCACGGCGGACGGGGCGGTGGTGACCGTCGGGCGGGGCGATCCGCGGTTCGGCGGTGCGGTCACCTCGCTGGGCGCCCTCGGTGTCGTCACCTCCCTGACGCTCGATCTGGAGCCGTCCTTCGAGGTGGAGCAGCATGTCTTCACCGAACTCCCGCTGGCGGGGCTGGACCTGGCGGCGTTCGAGGCCGTGATGTCGTCGGCGTACAGCGTGAGCCTGTTCACCGACTGGCGTGCGCCCGGATTCCGGCAGGTGTGGCTCAAGCGGCGCACCGACCAGTTGCTGCCCGACGTCGCGTGGGCGGCGCCCGCGACCGAGAAGCTGCACCCGGTGCCGGGGATGCCCGCGGTCAACTGCACCGAGCAGTTCGGGGTGCCGGGGCCGTGGCACGAGCGGCTGCCGCACTTCCGGGCGGAGTTCACGCCGAGCAGCGGGGCGGAGCTGCAGTCGGAGTATCTGCTGCCGCGGCGGTACGCCGTCGACGCGCTGCGGGCGCTCGACGGGATCCGGGAGACGGTCGCCCCCGTCCTGCAGACCTGTGAGGTGCGGACCGTCGCCGCCGACGAGCAGTGGCTGAGCCCTTCGTACGGACGGGACACGGTCGCGCTGCACTTCACCTGGATCGAGGACACGGCCGCCGTCCTGCCGGTGGTGCGGCGGCTGGAGGAGGCGCTGGACGCCTTCGAGGCGCGGCCGCACTGGGGGAAGGTGTTCACGGTGCCGGCACAGGTGCTGCGCGGCCGGTATCCGCGGCTGGCCGACTTCCGGGCGCTGGCGCGGGAGCTGGACCCGGGTCGGAAATTCGCCAACGGCTTCGTACGGGAGATACTGGGTGACTGACGGCGGAGGGACTTTGTAAACCCCCTTTCCTAACCCCTTGTCGAAAGTCCCCGCACGCCATAGCCTTGCGCCGCGCCGGTGCCGACGACGACCCGGCCTGGACCGAAGGGACGGGGGCAACACCGGTGAAGCGCACATCCCGCGACATCCGCACCGCGAACCGCTACGAGGTGCTGCGCCAGATCATCGCGACGTCACCCACCTCCCGGCAGGAGCTGGCGGCCGCCACCGGCCTCAGCCTCGCCACGGTCGCCACCCTCGTGGGCGAGCTGCTCGACCTGCGGATGATCACGGAGGTCGGGTTCGAGGACTCGGCCGGCGGCCGCCCCCGGGGACTCGTGGCCGTCCACGCGTCCGGGGGCGCGCTGATCGGCGTCGACATCGCGGAGACGTACGTCCGGGTCGAGCTCTTCGATCTCGGGCTGAACGTCCTGGCCCGCGCCGACGAGGACATGCGCCCCGGCGAGTCCCGCCCCGAGCAGGTCGTCGGCCATGTCGCCGCGGCCGTCGGCTCGGTGGTGGCGCAGGCCGGGCTGGAGGGCGCGCGGGTGCTCGGCGTCGGGGTGAGTGTGCCGGGGCAGGTCGATCGGGACACGGGCGTCTCCGAGTACGCGCCCAACTGGGACTGGCACGACGTGCCGCTGCTCGACCTGCTCTCCGAGCACATCGCCTACCCGCTGTACATGGACAACCCGTTGCGTGCCAGCGCGGTGGCCGAGCTGTGGTTCGGTGCCGCGCGCGGCAGCGGGGACGCCGTGGTCGTCAACCTCGGGACCGGCGTGGGCGCCGGGCTCGTCCTGGGCGGCGGGCTGCACCGGGGGGTGAGCAACAGCGCCGGGGAGTGGGGCCATACGACGCTCGTGCTGGACGGGCGGCTGTGCCACTGCGGCAACCACGGCTGCGTGGAGACGTACGTCGGCGCCCCCGGAATCATGGTGAACCTGCGGGAGCTGGCCGCCGACAGCACGTTGCTGCACCCGGAGGACCAGACGGCCACGATCGACGCGCTGGCCCGGGGTGTGGCCGCGCACGATCCGGTGGCGGTCAAGGTGGTCCGGGACACGGCCCGCTATCTGGGCGCGGGCATCGCCGACCTGGTGAACCTGTTCAACCCCGAAGTCGTCGTGCTGAGCAGCTGGGTCGCCGCCACCCTCGGCGAACCCCTGCTGCACGAGGTGCGCGAGGCCGTCGCCCGGCATGCGCTCAGGCGCCCGCTGGCGGCCACCCGGATCGTCCTCTCCCCCATCCCCACCGACCCGGTGTGCCTGGGCGCGGCGACGTTCGCGCTCGAAGGGGCGCTGCAGTCCGTGGGACAGAGGGCGGGGGCGAAGCGGGCCGGACCGGCGCGCAGCCGGACGTGATTCCCCTGGCCTGAAGCGGGTTCGCGGCCCGCTGGTGCGGTGGTCCGCGAACCCGTGACGTTCGGCATCCCGAACGTTGCACAACGCTTCGCGCAGACTTCGTCCAACCCCTTGCCGAAGCCTTAGCCGAAGGTTAACGTCCCGCACCGCACCCCTCTTTGAGCCAACTGGCGCTGAGCCGCTTCAGCCACAGGCACAGGGCCGCAAGCCGCACTCGAGACAAGGACGTCAGCATGTCGGCAATGAGCAACAACAACTGGGACCGCCGCACCGTTCTGCGGGCCGCGATGGGTCTGGCCGCCGCGGGCGGGCTTGCCGCGTGCGGCAGCAACACCGGCCGGGGCAGCGGAGGGTCGGGCGACGGTCTCGTCCAGTACTTCCACGCCTACGGCGAGGCGGGCGTCGAGCAGGCCGTCAAGAAGTACGCGAAGGCGTACGACAAGGCCGACGTGACCACCCAGTGGATCACCGGCAACAACTTCGAGCAGAAGCTGTTCGCCGCGCTGCTCACCAAGAACGCGCCGGACGTGTTCGAGTTCCACCCGCAGATCCAGCTCATCAAGAGCGGTCAGGTGGCGGATCTGACCGACATCATCGAGCCGGTCAAGGACGACTTCAACCAGGCCGACATCAAGTCGCACACGGTCGACGGCAAGATATACGGCGTCCGGATGATCGACGACCCGCAGTTCTTCTTCTACCGGCCCTCGATGTTCGAGAAGGCGAAGGTCGAGGTGCCGACCACGCTGGAGGAGCTGATCGAGGCCGCCGCCAAGCTCAAGACCAGCAAGGTCAAGGGCGCCTACCTCGGCAACGACCTCACCCCGGTCCAGCACAACCTGATCTGGTCGGCCGGCGCCGACACCCTCACCGCGGACAACAAGCCCGCCTTCAACACCGACGCCGTCGCCGAAGGCCTGAAGCAGCTGCGTGGCCTGTTCACCAGCGGCGACCTGCTCCTCGACGCCCCCGCCGACTGGTGGGACCCGTCGGCCTTCACCCAGGGCCTGACGGCGATCCAGTGGTGCGGCATGTGGGCCATGCCGGCCATGCAGCAGGCGCTCGGCGACGACATCGGCGTCTTCCCCTTCCCGAAGGTCGGGTCCGCCGGCAAGGAGTCGGTCTACAACGGCGGCTGGTCGATGTTCGTCAACGCCAAGGGCAAGAACGTCGAGAAGGCCAAGGAATACGTCAAGTGGCTGTGGATCGACCAGAAGCAGTACCAGGAGGACTTCGCCACCTCCTACGGCTTCCACATCCCGCCGCGCACCTCGCTCGCCGAGTCCGCCACCAAGCTGAAGTCGGGCCTGCCGGCCGAGGGCGTGAAGCTGTTCAACGAGTTCGGCCACTTCGACAACATCGGCTGGACGCAGGCCATGATCGCCGCGGTCAACGACGTGATGGCGAACTCCGTCCGCAAGGACGGTGACCCCAAGGGCCAGCTGGCCGCCGCTGAGAAGAAGGTCGACGCCGAGCTCAAGAAGCTCTTCGGATAGCCCGCCGGACGGATCTCGACATGTCGACCACCACCACACCCGGGGTCGCCAAGAACCCCGCCCCGGCCAAGGTCTCCAAGGACCGGCCGCGGCGGGGCCTCAGGGCGAGCAGCACCTTCAACTTCTGGCTCTTCACCGGGCCCTTCCTCATCGGCCTGGTGATCTTCGTCTTCGTGCCCATCGGCTGGAGCCTGTATCTCAGCTTCTTCGAGGCACGCTTCACCGTCACGCCGAGCGAGTTCGTCGGCTTCGACAACTACAAGCAGATCCTGACGGACACGGACTTCCGGAACTCCCTGGTCACGTTCACCGTCTTCGCCGCGTTCATCGTGCCGACCACCTGGGCGTTCTCGCTCGGACTGGCGCTCCTGGTGAACCGGCTGCGGTTCATGCGGGCGTTCTTCCGGTCGGTGTTCTTCCTGCCGACCGCGGTCAGCTACGCGGCCGCCGCGCTGATCTGGAAGATGTCCATCTTCAACGGCGTCCGCTTCGGCATGGCCAACACGGTCGTCGGCTGGTTCGGCGTCGACAACATCGCCTGGCTGGGCAACCCGGACCCGCCGTGGTACTGGCTGGTGATCGTGACCGTCCGGCTGTGGCTGCAGTCCGGTTTCTACATGATCCTCTTCCTGGCGGCGCTGCAGAACATCCCGAAGGAGCTGTACGAGGCCGCCTCCATCGACGGTGCCAAGCCGGGCTGGCAGACCTTCCGCCACATCACGCTGCCCCAGCTGCGCGCCACCTCGACCGCGGTGATCCTGCTCCTTCTCGTCGCCGCCTACCAGGCCTTCGACGAGTTCTTCATCCTCCTCAACAAGGCCACCTGGGGCCAGCCACCCCTGGTCGAGCTGTACAAGATGGCCCTGGGCGAGAACCAGAACTACGGCGCGGGCAGCGCGGGTGCGCTGGTCCTGACCGCGCTCATCTGCCTCGTGACCCTGCTCCAGGGCAAGATCATGGGCTTCGGAAGGGGTGACGAGTCCCAGTGACCACCACAGCACCCGACGTCAGGAAGCCGGTGAAGGCCAAGCGCCGCGGCGGCGTCATGGGCAACACCGGTCTGTACATCGCGACCGGCGTGGCCGCCGTCCTCTTCCTCATCCCGTTCTATCTGATCGTCCGCAACGCCTTCATGACGGACCCGGAGATCACGGGCGAGGAATGGAAGTGGTTCCCCACCGACATCCAGTGGGGCAACATCAGCGAGCCGTTCGACGACGTCACGGTCGACTTCGCCCGGTCGTTGTGGAACTCCCTGGTCGTCGCCATCCTGCACACCACGGGCATTCTCCTGATCTGCTCGCTGGCCGGATACGGCCTCGCCCGCATCCCGTACAGGCACGCCAACAAGATCTTCTACGCCGTACTGGCCACCCTGATGGTGCCCACGGCCGTGACCTTCGTGCCGAGCTTCGTGCTCGTCTCGTCGCTCGGCTGGGTGGACACCTACCGCGGTCTCATCATTCCTGGCCTGTTCAGTGGTTTCACCTGCTTCCTGTTCCGGCAGTACTTCCTGGGGTTCCCCAAGGAGCTGGAGGAGGCGGCGCGCGTGGACGGACTCAGCTACTGGGGCGCGTACTGGCGTGTCGTCGTGCCCAACTCGCTGAACTTCTTCGCGGCGATCGCGACGATCACCTTCATCGCGGGCTGGAACGCCTTCCTGTGGCCCCTGGTCATCGGCCAGGACCCCAGCGCGTGGACGGTGCAGGTCGCCCTCTCGTCGTACGCGACGAACCAGACCGTCAACTACCACCTGATCTTCATGGCCACGGCCATCTCCATCCTGCCCCTGTTGTTCGTGTTCCTGTTCCTTCAGCGCTGGCTGGTCCAGGGAATCGCACAGACCGGCATCAAGGGCTGACGCCTTCTTCTCAAGACCTGGAGACCGATGTCTTTCCGCACCACCCCACCCGTCGACTACGTCGAGGACGTCTCCCCCGGCCGCGGGACCCTCCCGCCCCGCGCCTGGTACGCGTCCTCCGACGCGAAGTCCCTGTCCCTGAACGGCAGCTGGCGCTTCCGTCTGTCGGCGACCGCCGACGCCGAGGACGACTCGTTCGCAGCGGAGGGGTACGACACCGGGGACTGGGCCGAGGTCACGGTCCCCGGCCACTGGGTCCTGCAGGGCGACGGCGCGTTCGGTTCGCCCGTCTACACCAACCACCTCTATCCCTTCCCGGTCGATCCACCGCGCGTCCCGACCGAGAACCCGACCGGCGACCACCTGCGGGTCTTCGACCTGCCCGAGGACTGGCCCGCCCCGGACGAGGGCGGCGCCGTCCTGCGCTTCGACGGCGTGGAGTCCTGTGCCAGGGTCTGGCTGAACGGCACGGAACTCGGCGAGTTCAAGGGCTCCCGGCTGCCGCACGAGTTCGCCGTCGGGGAGCTGCTCAAGCCGGCCGGCAACGTGCTCGCCGTCCGCGTGCACCAGTGGTCGGCGGGTTCGTACCTGGAGGACCAGGACCAGTGGTGGCTGCCCGGCATCTTCCGTGACGTCACCCTGCTGCACCGCCCGGCGGACAGTGCGGGCGACTTCTTCGTGCATGCCTCCTACGACCACACCACGGGCGAGGGCACCCTGCGCGTCGACTCCGACGTCGACGGGCGGGTGTCCGTGCCCGCCCTGGACATCGATGTCGCCACCGGCGAGCCGGTGACCGTCCCGGTCGAGCCCTGGTCGGCGGAGACGCCGAAGCTGTACGACGGCGAGCTGATCACCGCGGGTGAGCGTGTGCCGCTGCGCATCGGCTTCCGTACGGTCGCCCTGGAGGACGGCCTGATCAAGGTCAACGGCAAGGCAGTCCTGTTCAAGGGCGTCAACCGGCACGAGTGGCACCCGGAGAAGGGCCGCGCCCTCGACCTTGCGACCATGCGCGAGGACGTGCTGCTGATGAAGCGGCACAACCTCAACGCCGTCCGCACCTCGCACTACCCGCCGCACCCGGCCTTCCTGGACCTGTGCGACGAGTTGGGCCTGTGGGTCATCGACGAGTGCGACCTCGAGACGCACGGCTTCACCGAGCAGGGCTGGCGCGGCAACCCCGTCGACGACGACCGCTGGACCCCGGCTCTGCTGGACCGCGCGGCCCGCATGGTCGAGCGCGACAAGAACCACCCGTCGATCGTGTTCTGGTCCCTCGGCAACGAGGCCGGCACCGGCCGCGGCCTGACCGCGATGGCCGAGTGGATCCACGGCCGGGACCCCGAGCGGCTCGTGCACTACGAAGGCGACTGGAACTGCCGCGACACGGACGTGTACTCGCGGATGTACGCCTTCCACGACGAGGTGGAGAAGATCGGGCAGCAGCTCGACGGCGGCACCCACAAGCGGCGCGAACTCCCCTTCATCCAGTGCGAGTACGGGCACGCCATGGGCAACGGCCCCGGCGGACTCGCCGACTACCAGGAGCTGTTCGAGAAGTACGGCCGGCTCCAGGGCGGCTTCATCTGGGAGTGGATCGACCACGGCATCAAGCACCCCGAGCTGGGCTACGCCTACGGCGGTGACTTCGGCGAGGAGCTGCACGACGGCAACTTCGTCTGCGACGGGCTGATCTTCCCGGACCGGCGGCCCTCCCCCGGGCTCGTCGAGTACAAGAAGGTCATCGAGCCGGTCCGCATCGAGGGCGACGGCGCCGACGGCACCGTACGGGTGACGAACAAGTACGACTTCGCCGATCTCTCGGGCCTCGCCTTCGAGTGGGCGTACCAGGTGGACGGCGAGACGGCCGAGGCGGGCGCCCTACCGGTGCCGGACCTCGCGCCCGGCGAGTCGACGGACGTCAAGCTGCCCGAGCCGCCCGCGCACGAGCCGAGCGGCGAGACGCAGTGGACGGTGCGGGCGCTGCTCGCGGCCGACACGGCGTGGGCACCGAAGGGTCACGTCGTCGCCTGGGGCCAGGTCCCGGTGCACGCACGGCAGTTGCCGGCCGTGAGCGCCACGGACCGTCCCACCGAGAGCGATCGCCTGATCACCCTCGGCCCGGCCTCCTTCGACGCCCGCACCGGCGCCCTGAGGACCATCGGAGGCGTCGAGGTGACCGCGCCGCGCCTGGACGTGTGGCGGGCGCTGACGGACAACGACGAGGGCGCGGAATGGCAGACGGACACCCGCTACGGGATGCTCTGGCGCAAGTACGGCCTGCACCGCATGCGCCACCGCCTCGACGCCGTCGAGCTGGGCGACGACGCCCTGACGGTACGGGCCCGGGTGGCGCCCGCCGCCTGGGAGTTCGGTCTCACCACCGTGTACCGCTGGACCTCCGACGGCGAGCGGCTGAAGCTGACCGTGTCCGTGACGCCGGACGGCGACTGGCCGGTGCCGCTGCCCCGGCTCGGCATCCGGTTCGGGCTTGCGCAGGCGGACCGGGTGAAGTGGTTCGGCGGCGGTCCCGGTGAGGCGTACCCGGACACCCGGCTGGCGTCGATGACCGGCCGCTGGCAGGCGACCGTGGACGAGCTGCAGACGCCGTACGTCCGCCCGCAGGAGAACGGCGCCCGTGCCGACGTCCGCTGGGTGGAGCTCGGCGGGCTGCGGATCGAGGGCGACCCGGAGTTCTGGTTCAGCGCGCGGCGCTGGACCAACGAGCAGCTGGACGCCGCCGCGCACCTCACCGACCTCACACCGGGCGACACGGTCTGGGTCAACCTCGACCACGGCCAGCACGGCATCGGCTCGCAGTCCTGCGGTCCGGGGCCGCTGCCGCGGTACTACCTGCGGGCCGAGCCCACGGAGTTCTCGTTCGTGTTCTCGACCGCCGGGTAAGAAGACCATTAATCGATTGACCGATTGATCGACATTCCGACAGGGTCGGGACGTCGCCTGCGGCCGGTCGGCACTCCCGCCGACCGGCCGCGACTTGTCTGACCAGGCAAAGGAGTTGATGCCTCTTGGATGGCAGCATCGAGGTTCGCGGCCTGTCCCGGACCTTCCACACCACCGTCCGCCGGCCCGGCCTCGCCGGCGCACTGCGCTCTCTGGTCAATCCGGAACGGGTCGCCAAACACGCCGTCTCCGACGTGACCTTCTCCGTCGCCCCCGGGGAACTCCTCGCCCTGCTCGGTCCGAACGGCGCCGGCAAGTCCACCACCATCAAGATGCTCACCGGCATCCTCACGCCCACCTCCGGCGAGGCCCGGGTCGCGGGCGTGGTGCCGTACGAGGAGCGCGAGCGCAACGCCCGCAACATCGGCGCGGTGTTCGGGCAGCGCACCCAGCTGTGGTGGGACCTGCCCGTGCGCGAGTCGTTCGCGATCCTGCGGGACATCTACGAGGTGCCGAAGGCCGAACACGCGGCCCGCCTCAAGGAGTTCGACGACCTCCTCGACCTCTCCTCCTTCTGGGACACCCGCGTCCGCCATCTCTCCCTCGGCCAGCGCGTCCGCTCCGACCTGGCCGCCGCCCTGCTGCACGACCCGCCGGTCGTCTTCCTCGACGAGCCGACCATCGGCATGGACGTGGTCGTCAAGGAACAGGTGCGGGAGTTCCTGCGCAACCAGGTGGAGCAGCGCGGCCGTACGGTCCTGCTGACCACGCACGACATGACCGAGGTCGAGCGGCTCGCCGAGCGCGTCGTGCTGATCAACCACGGGCGGCTGATGCTCGACGGCACCCTGGACGAGATCCGCCGCAAGTTCGGCTCGACCTGGCAGGTGCGGGCGACGCTCGCCGACCCGCACACCGACGTCGTACCGCCGCCGGGCACCGCGGTGCTGCGGCACGACGGCCCCCGTGTCGTCTTCGGGCCCGACGGGCCCGACGCCCCGACCGTGCACCAGGCGCTGAAGGCGGTCATCGAGCGGTTCGAGGTCATCGACATAGGCATCGACGAGGCGGACCTGGAAGACGTGATGAGGGCCGCCTACGCCCAGGCGGGCACCGCCGCGGAAGGGGCCTGACATGGCGGTCCTGCACGCCTGGCGCGCGGCCCGCGTCACCCCGCTCGGTGAGCTGTACGCCCCGCCCCGCATGACCGCCGTCCTGCTCCGGCTGACCGTACAGGTGGTGCTGGTGTGGTCCTTGTGGCGCGGCCTGTACGCGCAGAGCGGCACCACCGCCGGACTGGACCGGGACCAGGCGGTGACGTACGCCGTGCTCGCCGTACTGGCCTCCCGGCTGCGGGAGCTGGACCAGCACACGGGCCGGGACATGGTGCTGCAGCACATGCACTTCGGCACCATCGTCTACTGGTACCTGCGCCCCCTGCCGCCGCAGCGCTACTACGCCCTGCGCGCCCTCGGCGAACAGCTCTACGGGCTGGCGTGGGCGCTGGGCGGCTACGCGGTCTGTCTGGCCGTGGGACTCGTGGAGCCCCCCGCGTCCGCCGCCGCGGCGGGGGTGTTCGTGCTGAGCATGCTGCTCGGCCAGTGGGTTCTGTACTACGTCATGCTCGTCCTGGACCAGCTGTGCTTCTTCACGCTCCGCAACAACGCCGCGATGCTGATCCTGCTCTTCGCGCAGAACCTGCTGGCGGGCGTGTACGCGCCGCTGTGGTTCTTCCCGGACTGGTTCATCACGCTGAGCGCCTTCCTGCCCTTCCAGGCGACGCTGAGCGTGCCGCTGTCGCTGTACGTGGGCCGGATTCCCTTGTCGGACGCGGCGTTCCAACTGGCCGTACAGGCCGGCTGGGTGGTGGCGCTGGCGCTGTTCACCCGGTGGGTGTGGCGGCAGGCCGCGCGGCGCGTGATCTCGCAGGGAGGCTGAGATGTCGCTGAAGGCTCTGCGCATCGTGTGGCGCATCACCGCCCTCAACTTCCGTGCCCAGCTGGAGTACCGCACCGAGTTCCTGATGATGGTCGCGATCGGCGCGGTCTGGCAGGTGTCGGTGATCGTGTTCGCGACGGTGCTGCTGACCCGGTTCACCGGGATGGGCGGCTGGGACAGCACGGACGTGCTGCTCATCCCGGCCATGCGGATGCTGGCCCACGGGCTGTTCGTGCTGTTCCTGGGGCGCATGCACTGGGCGGGCCGGCAGATCCAGGAAGGCAGGATCGACACCTATCTGCTGCGCCCCATGCCGGTCCACCGCCAGGTCCAGCTGCACTTCTTCCCGACCAACGCCATCGGTGACCTGACGGTCGCGGTCGGTCTGATGGTGGGCGCGCTGTCGCGCAGTCACCTCGACTGGACGGCGGGCCGGATCTCGTACCTGGTCGCGGCCGTGCTCGGCGGGATGCTTCTGGAGGCGGCCCTGTTCACGGTCGTGGCGTCGGCGGCGCTGCGGTTCCCGGCCGCCGACTACTGGGGCCGCTGGCTGGAGGAACTCCTCGGCACCTTCGGCAGCTACCCGCTGAACGTGCTGCCCAAGGCGGTGGGCGGCTTCCTCACGTACGGTCTCCCGCTCGCGTTCGTCGCGTACTTCCCGGCGGCGGTGCTGACCGGTCACGGCCACGACACCATCGTCCCGTACTGGCTGGCGGCGGCCTCCCCGCTGCTGGGCGTGCTGGCGTATCTGGCGGCGCGGCTGCTGTGGCGGTGGAGCCTGCGGCACTACACCGGCGTCAACGGTTGACGCGGACGGCACGTTTCCTCAGGCCCCTTCTCCGGCCGGCAGCCCTGGATGCCGGCCGGAGAAGGGGGGTTACCGCAGATGGCTGAGGGTGGTCACGGACAGCTGATCCGGGTGTCCCCGGCGTCCGTCGTGCAGGTGTCCGTGCCGACCCCGCCGTTGGCGGTGTCGTTGCCGGAGACGTTGTCGACGGTGTTGAGGACGTCGTTGCCGTAGTTGCCGATCAGGTTGTCGTTGCCGGGGCCGCCGTTGAGCGTGTCGTTGTTGAGGCCTCCGTCGATGCGGTCGTTGCCGAAGTTGCCGTACGCGGTGTCGTTCCCGGAACCGGCGTTGATCGAGTCGTCGCCGCCGAGGCCGCAGATGACGTCGGTGCCGCTGGTGCCGGTCAGGGTGTCGTTGCCGCTGGTGCCGATGCGGGTGCAGCCGCGGGAGTTGTTGACCGTGGTGGGCGACGTCGTGGTGTTGTTGGCGGTGTCCGGGTCGGTCTGGTCGGCGCTCACGGTGGCCCGGTCGGTGAGGGTTCCGGTGGCCCTGGGTTCGACGACGACCGTCACGGTGGTGCGGGCGCCGGCGGCGAGCGTGCCGAGGGCGCAGGTCGCGCCGGTGGCGGAGGTGCTGCAGGTGCCCTGACCCGGGGTGGCCGAGATGACCGTGGCGGCGGGGCCGGTGACCGTGTCGGTGAGGCCGATACCGGTGGCCGAGGTCGTGGTGCTGTTGTTGGCGACCGTCACGGTGTACGTGGCGCGGTCGCCGATGCTGACCGTGCCCGTGCCGGTCTTGCTGACCGACAGGTCGACGCCGGCGGGCGGCGGCGGAGGCGGGGTGCCCGCGCCGCCGAGATAGCGGGCCAGGGCGCGCAGGCCGGCCGTGTTGTAACCGAAGGCGACGGTCTTGCCGTCGGTCTGGAGGGCGAGGCTCCGCAGGATGTCGCTGCCGCCGAAGTCGGTGGTGGTGAGGCCGTTCGTGCCGAATCCGGTGTCGAGCGTGCCGTCGGCGTTGAAGCGGGCGAGCAGGAAGTCGCCGGCCGACCCTGCCCCGCCGGCGACGATCCGGTCGTCGGGCTGGACCACGAGGTCGGTCACACCGGATGTGCCGCCGAAGTCCGCGGTGGCGACACCACCGGTGCCGAAGCCGGTGTCGCGGCTGCCGTCGAGGTTGTAGCGCACGAGCGTGAAGCGGTCCGCGCTCTGCCCGCCGAGGACGATCTTGCCGGTCGACTGCACGGCCACGGCCTGGCCCCAGTTGTACCCGCCGAGGTCCGTGGTGACCTTGCCGTCGCCGCTGAAGCTGGTGTCCGGGCTTCCGTCGGGGTTGTAGCGCGCCACGGCGAAGTCGAAGGAGGTCTCACCGGCGTAGCCGGCCATGACGATCTTCCCGTTGGACTGGAGAGCCATGTCCTGCGCGGTCGCGCCGCCGCCTCCCGTCTCGGAGAACGAGGTCATGACCACGCCGTCACCGCCGCCGAAGGCGCTGTCCGGGCTCCCGTCGGGCAGGTACCGCACGACCGCGAACCACCCGCCGGCATAGGCTCCGCCGACGATCTTCCCGTCGGGCTGCACCGCCACGCCGACCGCTTCCTCGGCCCCGCCGGCCAGACCGGGGCTGACCCAGCCGTCGCCGCCCCCGAAGGAGGTGTCGACGCTGCCGTCGGAGTTGTAGCGGGCCACCGTGAACCAGCAGCAGCCCGCGAACTCGTCGTCGGTCTCCTGGTGACGGCCGACCACGACGATCTTCCCGTCGGACTGGACCGCCACCCCCTGGGCCACGTCCTCCCCGCCCTCGAAGTCGGTGAGCACCTCGCCGTCGCCGCCGCCGAAGGACGTGTCGACGCTGCCGTCGGAGTTGTGCCGCGTCAGGGCGAACTCGGAGTCGAGGTTGGCCGGGTCCTGCTCCCAGCCGACCGAGACGATCCTGCCGTCGGGCTGGACGGCCACGTCCTCGCCCTCGGCGTAGCTGGAGGTGGTGATCGTGACCCGTCCGCCGGTGCCGAACGTGGTGTCCAGGTCACCGGGTGCGGCGTACGCGCCGTGCGGCACGGCGACGACGAACGCCAGTGCCGCGGCCAGGGCGGACGCGGCACGTAGGGATCCCCGTAGGGAAGCAATGATGGACATACCGTCAGAGTCCCGTTGAACTGGCGGTACTTGGGGGCGGCTGGCCAGCGGATCGGCTCACTGGGCCGCACAGCTCCACCCTGCGGGGTGACCGCTCCGACGATATGAAAGCCCCAGGTCTCAGGGGCGGTGACCGGACCGCCGTATCGGTGTGAAGAGCGCGGCGACCGCGATCAGGACGCAGCATCCGCCCGCGAGCAGGGCCACCGGGGCGGTGCCGTGCTGTTCCGCGGCCCAGGTGAGGACGGCAGCGCCGACCGGGGCCGCCGCGTACTGCAAGGTCCAGAAAGCGGACGTGACCCGGCCCAGCAAGGGTTCCGGAGTCACCTCCTGGCGCAGCGACATGGAACAGGTGCCCGCCATGCCGGCGCAGGCCAGAAAGCATGCGCTCAGGGCGGCGACGACGGGTACGTCCCGCGCCCAGCCGAGCCCGGCGAAGGACAGCCCGCACATCGCCACCGCGCCGGTCCAGGTCGGCCCGAAGCCGAGCCGGCGACGGGCCCGTGCCACCAGCAGGGCGCCGGTGATGGTGCCGAGCGCGCCGACGGCCATGACGGTGCCGACCGTGCCGTCGTCGTGGCCGAGGTCGTGCTTGAGGTGGTAGATGACCAGGTCGTTCAGGCCGAGGGTGAGAAAGCTGAAGACGAACAGCAAGGCCGTCAGAGCGCGCAGCACCGGGTGACCGAGGAGAAAGGCGATCCCGGCGCGCAGGTCCCGCCACAGTCCCGCACGCTCACCGGACGTCGGTGCCCGTCCCTTCAGCCGTACGTAGGACAGGCAGGCGGCGGAGACACCGAAGCTGGCCGCGTCCACGCCGACGGCCGTGGCGGGGCCGGTCCAGGCGGCGACCAGGCCGGCGCACAGCGGGCCCAGCACGCCGGCCGCGGCGGCGGTCGCGTTCAGCCGGCCGTTGGCCTCGGTGAGCCGGTCGGTGCCGACCAGCCCGCGCACGACGGTGACGTAGCCGACGGCGAACAGCATGCCGACGGCCTCGCACAGCGGCAGGACCGCGTAGAGCAGCCAGATCTGCGGCCCGAACAGCCAGACCAGCGGGACGAGTCCGTACAGGACCATGCGGACGAGGTCGCAGCCGATGAGCAGTCTGCGCCGGTCGACGCGGTCCACGACGGCCCCGGCGAACACCGCGGCGACGACCGAGGCGGCCCCGCCGACCGCCGTCAGCAGGCCCATGCGGGCGAGCGAGCCCGTCGTCTGCAGCACGAGCAGCGGCAGGGCGATCAGGGCGAAGGAGTCGCCGAGGACGGAGAGGGTCTGCGCGGCCCAGAAGACCCCGAAGTCCCGTTGCCGCCAGAGCGGGCGAGCGGGGCCGGCCGGGGGTGCGGGAGCCGAGTCGCTGCCGGATTCGCCCTCGCGCTGGGCCTCGTAGGTCATCCGTCCCCCGTCGACTCGGCACCGGGACGTGAGGTGGGTCCCCGGCAACCTTACGAGCGCCTGCGGCAACCCGGGAACACCGCACCCCCGGACGCCTCAGCCGCCACGGCCTGCGCGCAACCCGCTCAGTGGTCCGCGCAGCACGGCGTCGGGTCCGGCACCTCGAAGGGAACGAGTGTGCCGGCCACGGCGGGCATCGCGGTGAGGACGAGTTCGCCGTTCTGCCACTGCGGGCGTACGTGGTCGGCCGTCATCAGGCGGGTGTCCGGCGCGGGCCGGTCGGGCCCGCCCAGGACGGTCACGCGGTCGATCGCCGAGCGGGCGAGCAGGTCCGCGACCGTCAGGGTGCCGGTCAGGGCCGAGACGCCCGGGTAGATCACCGCCCGGCCCAGCGCGTCCGGCGCCCCGTGCGACACCTCGTACTTCCGGGCGGTGAGCCGCTCCTGGGCGGTACGCAGGAGCGGCTCGGACGGGAAGGTCAGGGAGAGAACCACGCGTGGGCGCTCTCCCCGCACCAGATGGGTGCAGCCGAACGCGCCCTCGGGAAGGGCGAGTTCGGCCGCCAGCGTGTGGAGCAGGTGGTCGGCCGCGCGGAGGTCCCTGATGTCCGCGTCCACCGTCAGGACGTACGGCGTCATGCGGGCAGGACCCACACCGGGTTGGAGTAGAACCACAGGTCGCGCCAGGGGTCGGCGTCGCCGACGACGTCGATGGCCGGGCCGGCCGGGTCGACGGCGGCGCCCATCGGGCCGACGGCGCCGCGGTTGCCGTCGGTGCCGCGCAGGCGGACGTAGAGGGGGTGGTCGACCTTGCCGAGGTGGTAGGTGAGGCGGACCGTGCCGGTCGACCTGTTCACCTCGTAGGACTTGACCACCTTCGCGGTCGGCGCGGTGAAGGTGTCCTTGTCCGCGACCGGGCCGGTGACATCACCCTGGATGACGTCGACGCGGGCCAGCTTCGGGACGAAGCCGGCCCAGTTGGGGCCGCCGGCCATCGCCACGTCGACCGTCAGCGTGACGTCGGTGCCCTTCCTGACGTGCAGCGCGCCGCCGAGCGTGGCCCAGCGGCGGCCGCCGCTCACCCGGACGTCGAGGGCGCTGATCAGCTGTCCGTGGTCGACCCAGATGCGGCCCGCCCGGATGCCGTCCATGACCGCGGCGTAGGAGAAGCCGTCGGCGCCGACGTGCGTACGGCTGTACTGGCCGGGCCAGTAGTCGCCCTCGGTGAGGTCGATCCGGCCGCTGTAGACGGGGTCGGTGTGCTTGCCGTTGGCCGGGTAGTCGCTGTCCGGGCCGCCGCGCTTCGCGGTGTCCGTGTAGACGTTGTGGGAGTCGGAGTTGGCGGTGATCCACCAGGGCTTGCCCTCGGCGAGGAGGCTGTCCCACAGGCCGCCGACGGTGGCGGTCATCCAGTCGAAGCCGCCCCAGGTGCGGTAGCTCTCCAGGGGGTAACCGGCGAAGGAGTTGGCGCCCGGGCTGCCGTCGTAGAGACCGCGGGCGCGGCCCATGCCGACGGACTTCTCGATGCCGGCGGCCTGGTGGCCGGGCGCCCCCTCCATGCCGACGGCTATCCGATGGCGCGCGGACGTGGCGTCGCGCCAGGCGCGGATCTCGTGCGGCGAGTCGATGCCCTTGCGCGCCGGGTGGTTGGCGAGCATCAGGATGTCCTTGACCCTTCGTCGCCTCACCTGCTCCGCGAGGAAGTCGAGGCCCGCGATGGCGAGGGCCTCGTTGGCGGGCGTCGAGTCGGTCGCCTTCTGCACGCCGCCGTCGTAGTCGGTCTCGAACTGCTTGAGGACGGAGACCTCGTTCTTGCCGGGGTGGACGAAGACCGTGCCGTGTTCGGCGGCCGGGATGTTCCACTCCAGGCCCTGGAAGACGAGTGTGTCGTCGTACGCGTCCCGGGCCTGCCTGATGTCCGGGTTGACCTTCTCCACACCGATCCTGGCGTGCGTCTCGTTGCCGTGGTCGGTGATGACCAGCCAGTCCATGCCGTGCCTGGCGCCCTGGCGGACCTGGTCGACGACGCGGTACTTGCCGTCGTTGCTGTACTGGGTGTGGATGTGGTGGTCGCCGGCCAGCCACAGGAAGCCGTTCGTCCTACGGCCCCCCGAGGCACCGCCGGTCGCGGAGGCGGCGGCCGGGGTCGAGGCGAGGACGCCCGTGGCGGTCAGCCCGGCGCCGAGCAGCCCCGCGCGACGCAGCAGCGTCCGGCGCGACTGCTGTTCGGGGGTCAGGGCCTCGTCGGGGACGGAGGTGTCGAAGGCGGCGGGCAGGGCGCCGGTTGCCGCCGTGTCGTGCGCGTGATCGTGGTCGTGGTCGTGCCCGTGGTGGTGATGACCGTGCGCGTGCCCGTGTCCCATGTACGCCTCCCCTTGCCGCTGCCTTCTGCGGCGCTTCTGCTTCGCCTGTGGAGGATCAAGGCGAAACATGAACGTTGAACCATCGGCGGGTGGCCGCCGGGTTCCCCGGACACGGCGGAACGCCACGCCTCTCACTGTTTCCCCAACGGCCCTTGTACGTCACCCTGGTTGACACGGAACCTGAACAGCGCTCACCTTCAGTGCGCACCGCCTTGCCCCTCTCTCACCCCCGGAGACACCCCCACCATGAGAAGGCTCCTCGGCGCCCTCGCCGCCGCCACCCTGGCCCTCACCGGCCTCACCGCCACCGCGCCACCCGCCGCGGCCGCCACCACCGGCTCCTTCAACGTCCTCACCTACAACGTCGCGGGACTCCCGGAGGGCCTGAGCTCCGGTCACCCCGAGAAGAACACCCCGCTGATCTCCCCGCGGCTCGGGGCGTACGACATCGTCAACGTGCAGGAGGACTTCAACTACCACGCGGCCCTGTACGCGGGCGACAACCACCCGTACCGCACCGCGACCAGCGGCGGTGTCCCCTTCGGAGACGGCCTCAACACCCTCTCGGACCACCCCTTCGAGGACTTCGAGCGGGTGAAGTGGAACAAGTGCACCGGCACCAACTGCCTCACCCCGAAGGGCTTCTCGCTGGCGCGGGTACGGCTCGCCGAGGGTGCCTTCGTGGACCTCTACAACGTGCACACCAACGCGGACGACACCGACGACGCGCTCGCCGCCCGGCGGGCCAACATCGAGCAGCTGTCGGACTTCATCCAGGCCAACTCGGCAGGCAACGCGGTCATCGTCATGGGCGACACCAACACGCGGTACACGCGCAGCGGCGACAACATCCGCACCCTCGCCGACAGGAACGGACTGACGGACGCCTGGGTACAGCTGGTGAAGGGCGGCACCCGCCCGACGCAGGGCGCGGACCCGCTGCTGTGCCCCACCACGGCGCCGCCGAACGGCTGTGAGGTCGTCGACAAGGTCCTCTACCGCGGCAGCAAGCTCCTGTCCCTCGACGCCACCCGCTACAACAACGAGTGGGCGTCGTTCCTCGACTCGTCCGGCGGCAACCTGTCCGACCACTTCCCGCACGCGGTCGACTTCTCCTACACCCTCAACTCCTCCCTGCGGGCGAGCGACTTCTTCGGCGGCCCGCACGGCACCGCCTTCAACGACGCCGACGACCTCCCGGCGTCGCCGTCCCCGCGCACCCTGACCCTGCGCGGCGCCTCCCGCCTCGACGCGGTGTCCCTGACCCACGACGGCGGCACGACCCTCACCCACGGCGGTACGGGCGGCACGGCGACGTCCCTGACCCTGGCCCCGGGCGAACACCTCACCACCGTCAAGCTGACGCAGGGACAGAAGGACGGCCGTACGCGGATCTTCTCGGCCGCGTTCACGACGGACAAGGGCCGCACCCTGGCCTCCGGCGCGGCGGCCCCGGACACGAAGACCTTCACGGCGCCGTCGGGCTGGCAGATCGTCGGCTTCACGGGACGGTCCGGAGACGAGATCGACAAGCTCGGGGTGCTGTACGCCCCGATCGGCTGACCCCCACAGCCGTTCCCGGACGGGTGGCCTGATTGCCTAGGATGCCTCCTGGAGGCCCTAGGCCAGGTTTCGTATCCGGAGGTCACCCGCCCCATGGCCCGCGCAGGACTCACCGCCGACCGGCTCGCCGCGGCCGCCGCCGAGCTCGCCGACGAGGTCGGGTTCGAGAACGTCAGCCTGTCCGCGCTGGCCCGGCACTTCGGAGTGAAGGACGCGAGCCTGTACTCGCACGTGCGCAACCTTCAGGACCTGCGGACGCGGGTCGCGCTGCTGGCCGGTGGCGAGATGATCGACCGGATCGCCGCGGCGGTCGCGGGCCGGGCCGGCAAGGACGCCCTGGTCGCCTTCGCGGACGCCTACCGGGAGTACGCGCTTCAGCACCCGGGCCGGTACGCGGCGACCCAGATGCGGGTCGACCAGGCCCTGGTGGCCGACTCCGCGGCGATGCGCCGCACCGCCGAGATCACCTACGGGATGCTCCGCGCCTACGGCCTCGAAGAGCCCGACCTCACCGACGCCGTCCGCCTGCTGCGCAGCACCTTCCACGGCTACTGCGCCCTGGAGTCCACCGGCGCGTTCGGGGCGCCACGGGCGGTACAGGAGTCCTGGGCGCGCGCCATCGACGCCCTGCATGTGGCGCTCGCGCACTGGCCGCGGAACGAGCAGGTCCGGCAGCCACCCCAGTTGTCACCCTGACCACTTAGACTGGAAGCTTCGCGGAGGTCACACACCGCCGCCACGGGGGAGGGAGCGCGTCTTGTCCCAACAGCAGCTCGGACGCGGCCCCTTGAGCTCCCGTCAGCCCGGCCCCCCACCACCCGCTCCCGATGAGGAACCCCCGGACGGCTCGCCCCCGGCGCGTTTCGTCGGCTGGCTCGGCGGCCTCGGGTGCGCGGCCGCCGGGTACGGCGTGTTCCAGTTCCTGTTCAGTGTGCTGCCCGACTCCCTCGACGGTTCGGCCGCCCGGTATCTGATCTCCGGGGTCAGCGGACTCGGCACCTCCGTCGCGGCCTGGCTGGCGGCGGCACTGCTGCGGGCCCGGACGGCAGCGGCTGCCGCACCGGCCGCCGACCCCGCGCAGGCCGGCGCCGTCGGAACCGCAGCCATGGCACCGGACGCGCCCGGCCCGCTCCCCCGAGTCTTCGCCTCCGCCTACGACACCCTCGTCGACCAGGTGTCCGTCGTGGACGACCCGCAGCGCGGGCGGCTCACCGGCTGGCCGCACTCCCTCGGCGAGGACTCACCGTCCCGGCCCACCCCCGTCGGCACGGCGTACGGCCTGCACATCATGCTCGACCTCGGCATGCCCGACGGACGGCTGAGCACCGGCGACCTGGTGGACACGCTGTGGCGGCTGCGGCTCCCGGACGGCGGCTGGTCGGCACGGTCCCAGGGGTCCGAGGCCCGTCCGGAGGTCACCGCGCTGGTGCTGGGCGCGCTGGCCCGGGCGGGTACGTCCGCGGACCGGCTGGCCGCCGAGGTGGACCGCTGCGCGAGTGGCTTCACGCGCCAACTCGACCGTGCCGGACGGGAGTCGACCCACGTGGTGACGACCGTGCTGCGCGGTCTGCTGCGGGCCGCGCCCCGCTCCGAGGTCCTGCCCCTGCTGCGCGAGGCCCTCGCGGACGGCGCGATCGGCGACCCGCGCCGCGACCATCTGCGCTGCTGGGGCTACCGCCTGCAGCCGCCCTACGGCAGACCGTCGCCGCTGCACACCGCGCAGGCCGTCGTCGCCCTGGACCGGGCCGCACGGGTCCTGGGCGAGGACGGCGACGCGCGCGCCACCCGGGCCCGGACGGCCCGCGAGGACGGCATCCGCTGGCTGCTCTCCTGCCCGGACGCGCCGCACGACACCTGCCCGGACCTGGAGAACCTCCACGAGGAGGTGCGCCGGCCCCGCACGGACGACCCCTCCCACCACGAGGTGCTGAACGTACGGCACTTCACCGCCTCCTGGCTGGTCCGTGCCCTGCTCACGCCGGGCGCCCTGGAGCTCGCCCGCGCCGACGGGCTGGAGGACGAGTGGCGGGTACGGCTGGACGGGGCCGTCGCCGCGGTGTGGGCGGGGCAGACGGACGGCATCTGGTTCTGGCGGCTGGGCGGCAGCGCCGAGCAGCGTCGCCCGATGTGGATGACCTATCAGGGACTGTCGGCGCTGCGCGCGCATGCCGTATGGATGTACCAGCCGGGTGGCTGAACTCGACGGTCCGGGTGGATGAACTCGAAGGCGGGGAGCGGTTGTTGGAGGGCGAGTGCATGGGCGGCCGGCAGATCGTGGCGGCGCGGCGGCTGCTGACCGGGACGCTGGACGGTGACCTGCCCGAGCATGAACTGGCGGCCGCCGCCCGCTCGGTGGTCGCCGAACTCGGGTCCCCCGGCCGGCTGCGCGAGCTGATCGCCGATCTCGCCCGCGGCGCGGGAGATCCGGAGGGCTGTGCCCGCCTTTCGTACCGTCATGTCCTCGGCTTCGACAAGCTGCTGCTGATCGACGGCGGACCGCGGCACATGCTGCGCGCACACGTGTGGCATCCCGGGGCGGGCGCGATCGGCGAGGAGGACATCCACAACCACCGTTCGGCGCTGGCCTCTTATGTGGTCCAGGGCCGGTTGTCCATGGAGTTGTACGAGGTCGGCGCCGACGGCGACGGTATCGCGGCGGACCGTTACGAGGAGTCGCTCGCCGAGCGGTCGGCGGACTGGGTGCTGAAGCCGACCGGTCCCGCCCGGTTACGGCTGACGCATCTCGGGCAGTACGCGGCGGGCAGCTCGTACGCCCTGCCCGCGCACACCCTGCACCGGGCCTGGTGCGACACGGACGCGCCCACGGTGACGCTGTTCCTGGAGACGGGCGCCGGACGGCGGCGCCACACCGATGTGTTCACGGCGGCGGGCCCGCATCCGGGGGCGGTGGCGAAGGTGCCGCTGGAGGTGCGGGACTATCTGGCGGCGTTGAGCGATCTGGCGGAACGGCTCAGGGCCTTGTGACGGGGGGCTTCGTCACGGCTGGCGGCACCCCGCCGCCCGGTGGCTCGGTGCGCAGGGCGGCGGGGTGGGCGCGGGTTACGGGAGTTTCACGAAGGGCGCCAGGAAGGCGCGGGCGCCCGGGGTGTCCAGGCGGTACGTCACGTTCGTCGCGTAGCACGGGGTGTCGCCGGTGATCGTGGTGGCGGCCAGGACGTTCCTGCCGCCGATCACCGCGAAGTTGGGGCCGCCCGAGTCGCCGTAGCAGGCACCGCCGTTGCCCTGCGGCGCGGTCATCGCCAGGCGTACCCAGGAGTCGTTGAGGGCGTCGAAGGTGACGGGCGCCTTCATCCGGACGCCACCGCCGGGGTGGGTCTGGCCACCGGGCCCGTTGACGGCCTCCTGGGTGCCGTATCCGGCGACGAACCAGTCGGTGGCGTTCAGGCCCTGGGGGCCGAGCGCGCCGAGCTGGTTCGCGGTGGGCAGGGTGGCCGGGGTGAAGGTCCAGCGGGCCTTGACCTTCGTCGCGGGCAGTTCGATCACCGAGATGTCGTGGGTGTCGGAGGCGGGCCCGGGGTAGTCGGGGTGGCTGTGGGCGGTGCCCTGGACGGCGACGGCCCTCGCCTGGGCGGCCGGGTCGCCGGGATACTTCTTGGCGGCGGCGTCGAGGCCGGCCTGCACGTCCTGGTCCAGCGACACGTAGAACTTCACGTTGTCGGGCCAGTCGGTGGTGCAGTGCGCGGCGGTCAGGAAGGTGTCCGCGTCGACCATGGTGCCGGAGCAGACCCAGTCGACCCGGTCCGGGGTCGCGGGATCGCCGTCGTTGTCCCAGGTGGCCACGAGCGCGCCGACCTCGGTGCGTTCGGGGGCGGGCGTCGCGTTGTACGAGTTGATGGCCGAGGACGGCAGCGCCGTGGCGAGCACGGCCGCACAGGCCGCCGCGGTGACGGCGGTGGCGCGTATCGCTGACAAAAGAACAGACCCTTCTGCAGGTGAGCTTGGGTGTTCTCCTGTGGGGGTGCGCCCAGTGAAACGCCTGGTGGCGGCCGCGACAAGAGGGGGCCCTGTGCTGAAGGGTTTTCCCTGTGTGTGCGGCGCCTTCGGGTCCGGGTTCAGGACTCGGTGAAGGCCTGGCGCACGATGTCGAGGTTGTACGCGTCGATCTCCACGCAGGTCAGCTCGGACCGGCCGAGCCACCGGGCGTCCTGATCCGGCTCGGGGAGGGTGATGCTCTCGGACAACGGCCTGACCAGGAAGTTCTCCTGCCAGTTCTTGATCTCGTGCCCCCGGTAGACACTGACGAAGGACGACTCGCCGACCTTGCGGACGACCTCGCCGAGCAGCCCGGTCTCTTCCTTCAGCTCGCGCAGGGCCCCGTCCTCAGGACTCTCCTCCGGCTCCAGCTTCCCGCAGGGAACGCCCCACACCCGCGGCAGGAACCGCTCCTTCTCGCTGCGGCGCACCAGAAGCACCCGCTGCTGATCGTCCATCACGACGGCGGCCGCCAGTCGCCTGTCGCCGGGGATGTCCATGGCCATGGTTCCTCGGTCCCTCGCCGGTGATGAGTCCAAAGGGTTTGATACCCGCGAAAGTGTCAACGGTAACAGGAACCCGCGGTCCGTCGCTGTGAGTCGGGTCGCCCCGCGGCCGTCACCGGCGGCTGAGCGCGTCCACTTCGCCGTACGACGGTGTGGGGCCCCGGGGAGCCCGGCCCGCCCTGATCTCCGCGACCGCCTCCAGGGCCGCGCCCAGCGCCCGCCGGTACGGCAGCGAACCGAGGCTCACGCGGAGCACGCCGAGGTCGGCGAGGTGGGGGAGGCTGGGGCCGGACGGCGAGTAGAGCACGTTGAGCGGTACGTCGAGGTGCTGGACCAGCGCGGCGATGTCCCCGGGGGCGGTGAGTCCGGGGACGAACACGCCGTCGGCGCCCGCCTGCCGGTAGGCGTCGATCCGGGCCGTCGTCTCCTCGCGGTCGCCGTCGCCCAGCCAGTAGGTGTCCGTCCGGGCATTGACGAAGAGGCCCGGGGCCGCCGCCTTGACCGCTGCGATCTTCGCGGCGTGCAGGCCGACGGGCCCCAGCCGGTCCTCCAGATTGATGCCGACGGCTCCGACCGCCGCGAGTTCCCGGGCGAACTCGCCCACCTCGTCCGGGTCCTCGCTGTAGCCGTCCTCCGCGTCGACGGAGAGCAGGTAGGGCTCCGAGCCGAGCATGAGGGCGAGCCGTAGCGTCTCGTCGCGGGTGGCCGCGGTCCCGTCGGGCAGGCCGGCGGCCGCGGCGACACCGAGACTCGTCGTGCCGATCGCGCGGAAACCCTGGGCCGCGAGGGCGGTGGCGGAGGCGTGGTCCCAGGCGTTGGGGAGGAGGAGGGGCTGGTCGGTGTGGTGCAGTTCGGTGAAGGGGCTCTCGGTCACACCGGCACGGTACGGCCGGGTCGCTTCGGTGCCGGCCGAAGTGTGCGGACCGAATTGTTCCGGTCGAAGTGTGCCGGCCGAAGTGTGCGGGCCGGTCACATGGGGCGGACCAGGGCCGCGACCAAAGCGGCGACCCCGCCCTGCACCGCGGACAGAACGGCGTCCTTCGCACCACCGGCGACAGCCCTGGCGAGTGCCTGGAACCGGCCCGGCTGAGCGTTGACGGCGGCCACGACCGCACCGGGGTCGGTCACGCTGCCATCCGCGGCGACCAGGCCGTTGCGTGTCAACTCGGCCACGAAGGAGCGAAGTTCGGCGACTGCGGCTTCCACTTCGGCACGGGACGGTCCGCCCGACTGCGTCACCGTCATGTTGTTGTGGTCGCCGACCTGCTTGTTCTGGTTCCCGTACACGAAGTCCGACATTGCGGCGTCCTCTCGAGGTACTCAGGTGTACATGCGATTTCCGCTTCCGACCTGCTTGCGCTGGTCACCCATCACGACATCCCCGTGCACTTGTACGGATGTCGCCTGGTCGGGCGGGTTCTCGATGGCTCCGACGATGACATTTCTGATGCGGTGGATCTCCGCGTAATCCGAGCCGGACAGCGCGGTGTATTGCGTGCCCGCCGTCTCGATCACCAGGGCGTAGTGGCGGCGCCTGATGAAGAGCCGGTAGAGGAGCACGACGAGCCAGTAGGCCACCACCACTCCCGCCACAGCGGAAAGAAGGGTGGCGAACCGACGCGCCATTTCCTCGATATCGGGATCGACGCCCGACGGGAGCCGCGGCGGAACCAGCACGGCCGCACCGACGACCACCCCGACGACGACCACGATGGCGGAGATCTGCCGCAGCGGATAGAGCGTCGCGTACTTGCCGCCCCACCTGACCCGCAGCGTCTGCACCCGGGAGATATTGGCCAGTGGATAGACCTCATGCCCGATCTGGACGACCCGCTTGCTGATGACGATGTGACCGACCCGCTCTTTCGCCATATCCGCACTCACTTTCCCGTGCGTATGCCGGCGAACGCACAAGGCCACCCACGCCTGTTGCTGGGCAGCATGAAGTTCCCCCGTCTACTGGAACAGCCGCCGGCGCACTCGACCGGCTGCTGCCCGGAATTCGATGGGCAGCAGTGTGCTCCCCTGATATCGGGCCAACAAGCCTTTTGGAAAAGGTCGGTGAGGGAGGGGCGCCAGGGGTGAAAAACGATTCCTGTATGTGATGCGCGGGCGTTGCCCGGCCGTCGCCTTCCTCAGGAACCGCGCCTCCCGATCAGCTCGGCCATCCCGTGCACGACCTCTGCGGGCAGCGCCGGATTCCGGGCGGCCCTCTCGGCGGTGGCCGGGTCGCGCAGCAGCCGGGCCAGGATCCGGACCGGCAGCCGGGGATGCCTGGTGGCGGCACTGCGCACGTCGTCGTGCGGGTCCTCGGTCAGCCGTGCCGCTGCCGCCGCCGACAGGCGCGGGTCGGTGGCGGCCCGGTGGCGCACCTCGCTGCTCGGGTCCCGGCTGAGCCGCTCCACCAGCTCGGGCGTGGACTCGGGGTCGTCCAGGGCGAGCCGGCGCATGCGCGGGTTCGGGTCGCCGGTGTGACGCAGCAGGTCCCGGCGGGGGAAGTTCGGGTGGCTGCGCGGCCGGTCGGGGCTGCTCAGGCTGCCGTCCCACCACTGCCACACCCGCATGAGCATGTCGGCGGGAGCGTCGTCGCAGGACTCGGCGAGGAAGAGCTGGACGACGCGGTCCTCATCCCGGGCGAGGCGGGCCACGACGTCCGGCGGCAGATGCCGGGCGCGGGCCACGCTTCTGCGGACCAGGGGGTGGGAGGAGACGGCGAGCCGACGCATGGCGTCGTGGTCGTCGTGGAGCGCGACGACCCAGTCGAGCTCGCGGTAGTGGATGCGGGGGTTGAAATCGATACGGATGCCCGCGCGTTGATCCTCCGTGAGGTCGGCGCGCTTGGACACCTCGAAGCGCACGCCGTCGTCGGGGTCGTCGCCGAGGAGGGCGACGAGGTCCGTGTCGAGGCGGGGGTTGCGGGCGAGGGCGCGTCGCTCGTCGAGCTCCCCGTGACCTGCCAGGTGTGCGGCGAGGTTCCGCTCCAGCCGGCAGCTCTCCAGCGCACGGGACTTGTGGTCCAGGCGCTCGTAGACCGAGCGGGGCATCGGGTGCTCACGGTGATGGAGCAGCAGGGCCGCCGTCCGCACCTTGCCGTCGGCGTCGGTCAGCAGCGCCTGGCGTGCCGGGGCGTCGAGATCCGGCCAGGCGGCGTGGCAGGCCGCGTACCGCACCCCGCTGTCGGGGTCGGCGGCCAGTGCGACCGCCGCGGAGACGGGCAGGCCCGTCAGGTGAGCGGCCTCGGCGCGGATGCGCGGGGACACGTCGGCGGCGAGCCGGCGGCAGGTGTCCTCGTCGAGGTCGGCCCGGCGTTCCGCGGCCAGCAGGGTGAAGATCCAGCGGCGGTGCTCGTCGTCCTGCTCGCCCAGGATCAGGCGGGTCCATTGTTCGCGGGTGATGTCCGGCTGGTACTCCGCCGCCATCGCCCGCAGTTTCCAGTCCGGGTGGGACAGCATCGCGTCAACGACCGGCGAAGGCAGAGGGCGGTACAGGGCGTGTCGGGACCTCTCCAGCAGCACAGGAAGCAGGTCCTGCGGGAGGGCCGGGTTGAGCGAGAGGCCGAGCACCCAGGCGTTCAGCAGCTTCTCCGTGGGCCGCGGCCCCTCGAACAGCGCCTTCCAGGCGGCCGTCTGTTCCTCGGGTGTCTCGTCGGCAGCCGCCCTCGCGGCCTCCTCCTGTCGCTCCCGCAGCCGGTCGACGGCGACGAGCCAGACCTCGTACTCCTCCGTCGTGGCCCCCACCAGGACGTCGCCGGCCGGCGACAGCGTGACGAACTCCGGCTGTCCGGGCCGCTCCCCCAGCACTCCGGCGAGGTCCCAGCCGTCGGTGAGCCGGACCCTGAACCAGCGCCCGGTGCGGTTGCCGGAGAAGTCGATGAGGAACGCCCCGTCCTCGTCGAAGATCCCCGCCGCACTGGCCAGCCGGTGCCACTGGGCGTTGACCTCGGTGACGAGGTCGGCCCGGTCCGCCGCCACGGCCACCGTCGGCCGGGTCTCCCACGCGACGACACGGCGCCGTGCGACGGCAGGCGGCGGCACCTCCTCGACCCGTCGGTCCCCCACGACGTCCAGCCCGGCCCGCCCCAGCAGTGCGATCAGCTCGTCTCTCCCACCCATGATCCTCATACTGCCCGAGACGGCTCAGCCCCCGGTGACGATCTCCACTCCGAAGTCGCCCAGCCGGGCCTCGACTTCGCGCCCGTCGCTCCAGCGCACGAGAAGCCCGCCCTTGTCGGTCGCCCGCACGGTCACGGACTCACCGAGCGGTGCGGGGTCCTGGTCGGCGGTGAGCCGGGCGAGAGCGACGAACAGCGTGTCGTCGTCGCCGGTGACGCCGGAGAGTTCGCGGTCCAGCCCGGCGACGGGTCGGATCTCGGCGCGCACTCCGTCCCGGCAGGCCCACCCGGTGACCCGCACCGGCGTCCCGGGCTCCGCGTCCGCGACCAGATGCGCCCGCACCTCCACGGCCCCGTGGGCGAGCACGAGGCTCGTCACCCGGGCGCCCCCGCCGGCCGTGTGCCGCGAGGCCGCCCAGCCGTCGCCCACGCCCAGCGGTTCGATGCCGGTGCGGCTCGGATCGCCGCCGACGATCACGCTGTTGTCGTACGACGGTGAAGGCTCCGTCGCCGTCGAGTAGGCGAGGCGGGTGTAGTAGGGGTCGTAGCGGACGTCCTCGCTGCCGTGGTTGTGGAGGCGGACCAGGCCGTCCGAACGCGTGGACTGCACAAGCCAGTTGGGGGCGGCGATCGGCGTGGTCGCGTCGGCGCGCTCGGCCGGCCCGGGTTCCTCCGTCGCCGTCCAGACCTCGTGCTCCGCCGGCAGGAGCAGCCCGAGGAAGCCCTTGCTCGCCCAGTACGGGGACGCCGGGCCCGAATAGCCCTGCAGGACCGCCTCGTCGGGGCCGTGCCAGCCGAGGGTCAGCAGACCCTTCGCGTCCACCGCGCCCCGCTCCAGGAAGTACTTCAGCGCGCCGGAGGCCAGCCGCCGCGTCTCCCCCGGCGCGAGCGGCGTACGGCCCGTCAGGGCGCCCAGCCACAGCGGTGCCGTCGTCGCGAACCGGTACGTCAGGGAGCGGCCCTGATGCATCGGGGCGCCGTCGCCGCCGAACAGGCGGGCGTAGTCGTCGAGATGCTGCTGGAGCCGACCCCCGTACAGCTCCAGCAGCCTCTCGTCCTGGGCCAGCCACGCGTGCAGCACCGGATACAGGTGCATGGCCCAGCCGTTGTAGTAGTCGAACTTCCGGCCGTCGCCGTCCGTGTACCAGCCGCCGCCGACGTACCAGTCCTCGATCCGCTCCAGGCCTCGGTCGATCGCTGTGCGGGACGCCTCGGTCTCGTACCCGGTCTCCTGGAGGAAGCCGCCCACCGTCACCGGGAACAGCTCCCAGTTGCAGGGCCAGGCCTCGGCGGTCAGGGCGTCCGCCAGCCAGGCCGCCGCCCGCTGCCGCACCGGGTCGTCCAGCCGGTCCCACAGCAGCGGCCGCGTCAGCCGCAGCGCGAGCGCGATCGACGCCGCCTCGACCAGCGGCTGGCTGCGGTCCTCGATGCGGGGCCAGACGCCCGCGACTCCGGCCGCGAGTCCGTCGGCGTACCGCTGAAGCGCCGTCGCGTCGCGGCGGAAGGCGGCCAGGAGCAGCGTACGGGCGTAGCCCTCCAGGCCGTCGGAGAGGCGGCCCGACCAGCTCGCACGGTCGCCGGGGAAGTGGTAGAGGGCACGGTCCTCGGTGGCGTACGGCTCGACCGCCGCGAGCAGGGCGTCGGCGGCCGCCTCCCAGTGGGCACGGGTGTAGCCGGTGTGCGGGCTGAGGGTGCGGTCGTCGGGGGGCAGTTGCATGGATGTCTTTCCTGCTCGCAATGGTTCTTTCCGGCTCGCGACGGTCGGGCCCGCCCGACCGGGAGGTCAGGCCTGGGGCGCCCCGGTTCCGGTCGGGGCGCCCCAGGGGCTCATGCGGTACTCATCCCACCCGAACCAGACCCTCCGGCACCAGATGCAGGGCGACGAATTCGTCGCGGACCAGCCCCGCGTACAGCGTCGCGCCGTGTACCGAGGTGTGGGTGTTGTCCCGCTTCTCGTTGTAGAGGTACAGCGTCTTGGAGGCCTCGACGCCCAGGGACTCCACCAGTTCCTTGGTCCTGGCCGTCAGGTCGATCAGGGGGACGCCCCGGTCGGCGGCGACCGAGCGGATCACCGCCGGGTGGTCCACGCCGAGTCCGTTCACGAGCAGGGCCGTGTTGTTGTCGAGCGTGCCGTCGGAGTTGAACCAGCGGCGCACGACGGGGGTCACCAGAACGGGCTTCCCGCCCTTCTCCCGCACGCCCGCGACCAGCGCCTCCAGATTCGCCCGGTACGTGGCCCCATCGGTCGTCTTGTCGTTGTGGGCGAGCTGGATCAGGACCAGGTCGCCGGGGCGGATCTGCGGCTGGACGGTCGCCCACAGGCGGGAGTCGGCGAGGTAGGTGACCGTGCTCTCGCCGGAGTCCGCGTAGTTGGCGACGGACAGGCCCTTGCAGAGGTACTGCGGGAGCTGCTGGCCCCAGCCGGAGTACGGGTCGCCCGGCTGGTCGCAGACCGTGGAGTCGCCGACCAGGAAGATCTGGCGGGCGTGCCGGGCCGGGGTGACCTCGATGCCGGCGAGCGCGGGGGCCGAACCGCCGAGGCGCAGGTCCAGGCCGGGGGTGCCGTCGGGGCCGGTGGGTTCGCCCTCGCGGGTGCGGACGTTCACGGTGAAGCTGCGGGCGACGCGCTCCCCCGCGGGGGCGGACGTCTCGGGGAGCAGGGAGCGCCGGGTCTCACCGCTGACGCTCGTGCTGGACGCGGCCTCGCCGCCGAGGAGGACCTTCACGTCGTACGTGCCGGGCGGGACGTCGAAGTGGCAGGCGGTGGCGGTGCAGTTCTCGATACCGAGGGGACGCCGACCGGCGTACGACTCGGACGCCTCGGACGCCTGGGCCGGTGCGGCGGCCAGGCCGGTACTCAGCGTCACCGCCGCCAGGACGGCGAGGTTGAAACGTCTCATGCGTCGGCTCCTCCACAGGACGACAAGGCCTGGCGCTGGACCGTACCGCGCCGGGCAAGCGCTTTCTAGTCCCTGTGCCGATTTCACAACGCTGCCAACTTCCTCGCGGCGAAAGCCCTTTCGCGAAATCGATTCAACTGTCACTCTCACTCACACCGCAACCCCACACGCCCCGAAGGAGGCACCCCCCATGTCCGGATCCGCGAACAGACCGGTCCGACGCCGCACCTTCGTCCTCGGCACCGCGGCCGCGGCGGGCACCGCGGCCCTGAGCGGCACGGCCTGCGCCGCGGCCTTCGGCTGGAGCGACGACGGGTCGAACTACGCCGTCGACACCGGCGCGGGCCTCGTCTTCAAGGTCAGCAAGACCAACGGCGACCTGACCTCACTGGTCTACCGCGGCACGGAGTACCAGGGCTACGGCGGCAAGAACTCGCACATCGAGTCCGGCCTCGGCACCTCCACCGTGTCCGTCAGGCAGTCGGGATCCACGATCCTGATCTCGGTCGCGTACGGCACACTGCGGCACTACTACGCGGCCCGCAGCGGCGAGAACAACATCTACCTGTGGACCAACAAGGCCGACGACTCGGTCTCGGCGACCCGCTACATCCTGCGCGTGAAGAAGGGCCTGTTCCTCAACGACGAGCCCGACTCCTACACCTACGCGCCCACCACCATCGAGGCCTCGGACGTCTTCCGGAAGTCCGACGGCCAGACCCGCTCGAAGCACTACTCCAGGCGCCGGGTGATGGACTACGACTACATCGGCTGGACGACCGGCGGCGTCGGCCTTTGGATCGTGCGCAGCAACCACGAGAAGGCCTCCGGCGGCCCCTTCTACCGCTCCCTCCTGCGCCACCAGAGCGCGGACGGCGGCGGCCTGTACGAGATCCTGTACTACGGCCAGAACCAGACCGAGGCCCAGCGCTTCGGCCTCCAGGGCCCGTACGTCATCGCCCTGACCGACGGTGGGGCGCCCTCCTCGTCGCTGTTCCCGGGCACGCTCACCACCTCGTGGGCGGACTCGCTCGGCATCTCCGGGTACGTCGGCGCGAGCGGGCGCGGACGGGTCGCCGGGGTCGGCATCTCCGGGCGGAACACGGCGTACCCGTACACCGTCGGGCTCGCCAACTCGGCTGCGCAGTACTGGGGTTCGGCGCGGTCGTCGGACGGCTGGTTCTCGATCGGGGGTGTGCTGCCGGGGACGTACACCCTCACCGTCTTCAAGGGCGAACTCGCCGTGTACACGGGGTCGGTGACGGTCACGGCCGGCGGTACGACCACCCTCAACACGATCGCGATCCCGTCCTCGAACGACCCCGGCAACGCCACCGCCATCTGGCGGATCGGCGACTGGAACGGCACGCCGAGCGGCTTCAAGAACGCCGACCTGATGACGTACGCGCACCCGTCCGACGTCCGGGCCGCCTCCTGGACCGGCAACGTCGTCATCGGCAACAACGAGACGGCGTCCTTCCCCTGCTACCTCTGGAAGGACGTCAACAGCGGGATCCTCGTGTACTTCAGGCTGACGGCGGCCCAGGCCGCGGCCGCGCACACCCTGCGGATCGGCGTGACGACGGCGTACGCCAACGGCCGCCCCCAGGTCACGGTCAACGACGCCTGGACGTCCGCGATCCCCTCCCCGCCCACCCAGCCGAACACCCGGTCGCTGACCAACGGTTCGTACCGGGGCAACAACCACACGTTCACGTACAGCGTGCCGGCGTCCGCCTGGAAGACGGACACCAGCCAGTACAACGTGCTCAGGATCGACGTGGTGAGCGGCTCGGGGACGACGGACTATCTCAGCGCGGGCACGGCGATCGACGCGATCGACCTGCTCGCCTGAGACACGGGCCGACACCGCGTCAGGTCCCGCGCGTCCACTGCTGGTTGGTTCCTCCGTTGCAGGTGTACGTGATGATCGCGGCGGAGTCGGCGGTGGACGCGCCGTTCACGTCCAGGCACTCACCGGTGGCGCGGGACTTGACGTTCACGTAGGAGCCGGTGGTGGTGAGCGACCACTGCTGGCCGGTCGCGGAGGTGTCGCAGTTCTCCTGGGTGACCGTGCTCGCGTTCTCCTGGACGCACAGGGAGCTGTGCCGGGTGACCAGCTGGTAGTAGCCGCTGCCGACGGACTTGAACCAGTACTTCTGGTTGGTGCCGCCGTTGCAGTCGTACTGCTTGATCTGGGCGCCCTGCCACTGCGACTGGCTGGTGACGTCGGCGCACTTGGCGGAGTGCCGTGCGACGAGAGTGTGGTACGTGGCGCTCGTTCCGCTGACCGTCCCGGTGGCCGTGTCGATGGTGACCTCCGGCGTCCAGGACATGGACATCGAGGTCGAGGAGGGGAAGGTGAGCGGCAGCCAGACGTAGCGGGAGTCGTTGACGGTGCCGCCGAAGGAGTTGCCCCAGCGGTCGCCCAGGTAGAGGTACGAGGTGGTCGACGTGCCCTGCACCGGGAGGACGTACGCGGTCTGCGAGCCGTACGCCGTGGAGTCGCCGATGTTCGTCATGGCCGTCCAGGGACCGGCGATGCTGGTGGCGGTGGCGTACTGCTGCTGGTTGGGGTTCCAGCCGGTCGCGCCCGAAGTCAGCATGAAGTAGACACCGCCCCGCTTGAACAGGGCCGGCGCCTCGCGGTGGCCGCCGTGCCAGGGGTCCGCGACCAGGGCGGCGATGCCGGTGTAGTCGCCGGTCAGGCGGTAGATGTGCAGGTCGTAGTTCTCACGGGCGGCGGAGGCCATGTAGCCGGTGCCGTCGGTGTCGACGAAGACCGTGATGTCGCGGGACATGTGCTGGCCGAGCGGGCGGAAACTGCCCTGCCAGGTGTAGGTGCCGTCCACGGTGTCGGAGACGGCGACGGCTGCGCGGGCCTCGCTGTAGTCGGTGCCGTTCTCCTTGTGCATCCACATGACGAACTTGCCGGTGGAGGCGTTGTACATGACCTTCGGGCGCTCGATGTTGGCGGTGGCCAGCTCGGCGGCCGACGACTGGGTCAGGACGTGGTTCCTGAACTCCCAGTTCTTCAGGTCGGTGGAGCGGTAGGCGTCCACGTACCGGAAGGTGTTGTCGGCGTTGCGGTGCTCGCCGAACCAGTAGTAGTAGGAGCCGACCTTGATGACGCCGCCGCCGTGGGCGTGGACGGGGTTGCCCGCGGTGTCGGTGAACTGGGTGCCGTTGGTGATGGTCCGGGGTGCGGCCATGGCGGGGCCGGCGGTGGCCAGGGCGCCGGCGACGGCCAGACAGAGGGCGAGCAGCACCGCGTACGCACGTCTCATCTCAGACACTCCCCTGCACGGTCGCTGCGGCCGTGTCGGCCACGGGTATGCCGAAGTCCGGGGTGCCGTCGGGGTTCCAGCCGAGCCTCTGGACGCGGGTGTGGCGGTTGGGGTCGTTCAGCGGGTCGCCGACGATCTCCTTGTACTGGCGGGCGTGATAGACGAGGACGTCGCTGCGGCCGTCCTCGGCGACGGTGAAGCAGTTGTGGCCGGGGCCGTACTGCCGGGTGGTGTCGTTGCTGGTGAAGACCGGGGTCGGGGACTTGGACCAGTTGGCCGGATCCATGAGGTTGGCGTCGGCGTCGACGGTCAGCATGCCGACGCAGTAGTGGTAGTCGGTGGCGGAGGCCGAGTACGTGAGGAAGATCCGGCCGTTGCGCTTGAGGGCGTACGGGCCCTCGTTGACCTTGAAGCCGACGCACTCCCAGTCGTACTCGGGTGTGGACAGCCGCACCTGCGGGCCCGTCAGGGTCCACGGGTTCTCCATCTCGGACAGGAACAGGCCGGTGTTGTTGTCCATGCCGGGCTCGTGCTGCGCCCAGCACAGATAGCGGGTGCCGCGGTGGGTGAAGGTGGTGGCGTCCAGGGAGAAGGTCTCCCAGGCCGTCTTGACCTGGCCCTTCTCCACCCAGGTGCCCTTGAAGGGGTCGGGGTGGGCGTTCTCCAGGACCCAGATGCGGATCCGCCACACGTCCTCGGTGGGCGCGGCGGCGAAGTAGATGTACCACTTGCCGCCGATGCGATGGAGTTCCGGAGCCCAGATGTGCGCGCCCATGTCGCCGGTCGAGTGGGCCCGCCAGACGACCGACTCGGGGGCCGTGGACAGGCCGTTCAGGGTGCGGGAGCGGCGCAGGATGATGCGGTCGTACTCGGGGGCGGTGGCCGTGAAGTAGTAGTGGCCGTCGATGTGACGGTGGATGTGGGGGTCGGCGCGCTGCTTCACGAGGGGGTTCACGTAGGGGGCTGCCTTCGGCGGGGCGGCGTGGGCGGCACCGGGGAGAGCGGGGACGGCGGCCAGGGCGCCGGCGGCTGCGGCACCCTTCAGCAGCAGCCTGCGGCTGGGGACTTCGGGCAGGTCGTCTTCGCGGCTCATACGGACTGCCTCTCGGGTTCTCAGAGGGGGGAAGTGTTCGACATCACGAACGTGATCTGCCATTACGAACGCCGAAAAGGTAAGGGTGTGCACTCTGGAGGTCAACGGGTTCGACGTGACGGGAGAGAGCGCTTTCCAAAGGACCGCGGTTTTCTGTTATCGGCGCCCTTCCCACCCGTCTCCGATGACGTGCACAGCCTTACCCACAAGACAGCAGCGGCCGCCGGCGCCCTCGCGGCGGTCGCCGCCCTCGCCGTCGCCGCTCCCCCCGCGGCCGCGGCCTCCCGCGATGTCACCGCCGACGTACTCGCGGACCGGGACGTGACACTGACCGGCGACGCGGTGATCGAGGTGCCTCCCGGTACGACGACGTACGACGGCGTCTTCCGCGGCGAGGGGACCCTCACCGTGCGCGGCAGCGGGACCCTGGTCCTGACCAAGGACAGCGACTTCACGCTGCCGAAGTCCCGGCAGCGGCAGAAGGTGAGCGTCCTCGGCGGCAACCACCCCTACGTCACCACGACCGACGCGGACCCGCCCGCGATCACGGTCGAGCGCGGGGCGACCCTGCAGTACGGCAACGGCGGTACCACCGGGCTGATCGGGCACTTCCCGTACAACACCCCGGCGTTCCGGCTGAACCAGGACAACATCCGGGTCGACGGCACCTTGCGGCTGTCGCTGACGAGCGCCTACAACCTGGGCACGATCAGCGGCTCGGGCCTGATCACGCAGCCGCGCTTCCTCTGGGGCAGCTGGGCCCTGTCGGGCACCCACTCCTTCTCCGGGGTGATCGACAACGGCACGCAGCTCAACGCCGGCGCGCCGGAGTTCGCCACCTCGCTGCCGAACATGCGCAAGGTCCTCAACCAGGGCACCTGGACCGTGGACACGCCTCTCGGCCAGACCGTCACCATGGGCATGGACTTCTACCAGCGCGAGTACGGCAGCGACATCAACGTCCAGTCCCGGCCGGGCAGCAAGGTCGTCCTCACGGGGCAGTACAGCTGGTCGGACCAGGGCGGCGACAGGAACCCCTCGCTCAGCGACCCGGCCCTCAACTGGACCCCGGCGCGCAAGAACGTCAACAAGCGCGGCACCAACATCAAGGGTGCCAACGTCCAGTGGGGCAACGGCACGACGAACAAGATCTTCATGCCCGGGACCGCCGAGACCGTCTACATCAACCTGCTGGCGGCACGGTCCCGTTCGCTGCTCACCTTCGACTACAACGGCCCGGTGACGCTGGGCGCCCCCATCGGCGGCGGGGTGTTCCACGACACCCTGTCCGCGCCCGGCGCCGGGGACATCGTCATCAAGGGGACGAAGGGCAATGACGTCACCTTCGCCGCCGTCCAGTACTACGACGGCTCGACGACCGTCGAGAAGGGCGCCGTGCTGCGGCTGGGCAGCGGCAGACCGGGGGGCGACGGCGGGCTGTACACCAAGGGCGGCCTGTGCAGGGTGGTCAACAACGGCTCCCTGGTGCTGAACAACGCGGGCAAGGCCCTGTCGCTGTCCCGGATCAGCGGCAGCGGGTCGCTCACTCAGGCGGGGGCGGCCACGGCGACCCTGACCGGGAGCGGGGTGACGTACACCGGCCCGACGACGGTAAAGGAGGGCACCCTCGCCCTGCGGGCCGGCGCGACGCTCGCCCGGAGCAAGGCGATCCGGCTCACCTCGGCGAAGTCGCGACTGGAGGTGGGCGCGTCGGGGCTGCGCGTGGGCGCGGGGAAGACGCTGACGGGCAAGGGCACCGTGCAGGGCGCGGTGACGAACGAAGGCGTGGTCGCGGGCGGGCTGACCGTCTCCGGCGACTACACGCAGGCGGCGAAGGGCGCACTGGTCCTGCGCGACGGCCCGTTGAAGGTGACGGGCGGGGTCCGCCTGGCCGGGGACCTGGATCTCGCGGCCGCCGCTGCCGCGACGAAGCCCGCCCGGAAGATCACCGTCCTGGACCACCGGGGGCGGGCGAGGACGACCGGCGCCTTCACCGGCTTGAAGGAGGGCGAGAAGCTTCAACTGGGCGACACCACGTACCGGATCAGCTACCGCGGCGGCGACGGCAACGACGTGGTCCTCACCACCGTCACCGCCACTCCCTCCCCTGACTCCGCCGGCCCCCGCACGGCAGCCGGCCCGGCCGCCGCACCGGGCACCCGCACCGCGAGCGGCGGCCTCGGCTGGTGGCCGTACGTGCTGGCCGCCGGGCTGCTCCTCGGGCTCGTGGTGCCGGCGAGGCGGCTCGGGCGGGGGCACGGGCGGCGACGGGCAGGGCGGCACGCGGCGCAGGGGTAGTCGGCGACCGCTCGGCGGCTGGGGGAAGCCGAGGCCGCCCAGCGGCCGGTGGCCTCCCTGGTGCGGGTGAGCACTTTCAGGACGGCGCTTCGGGTTGTGCGTGAGGGGTTCGAGGGTGGCCTGCCCGACCCCCAGGACGGCACGGGCCTCGTCATCCACGAGAGCGGTCTCAGGCATGCGGACCATCTGGATCCCGCCCACCTCTCCCGGCTGTCCCATATGCCGGACACCCGCCCGGCCTCGACTACCGTCGTCACCATGACCAGCACCATCACCCTCGCCGAAGCCCTCGCCGCCGGGACCGTCGTGCTCGACGGCGGCATGTCCAACCAGCTCGAGTCCGCCGGGCACGACCTGAGCGACGAGCTGTGGTCGGCGCGGCTGCTCGCCGAGCGGCCCGAGGCGATCACCGAGGCGCATCTCGCCTACTTCGAGGCCGGGGCGGACGTGGCGATCACGTCCAGCTACCAGGCCACGTTCGAGGGCTTCGCCAAGCGCGGGATCGGTCAGGAGCGGGCGGCCGAACTGCTCGCGCTGAGCGTGGAGTCGGCGCGCGAGGCGGCGCGGCGGGCACAGGCCGGGGGCGTCACGCGGCCCCTGTGGGTCGCCGCGTCGGTCGGGCCGTACGGGGCGATGCTGGCCGACGGCTCCGAGTACCGGGGGCGGTACGGGCTCAGCGTGGCGGAGCTGGAGCGCTTCCATCGGCCCCGCCTGGAGGTGCTCGCCGGGGCCCGGCCCGACGTGCTGGCGCTGGAGACCGTCCCGGACGCCGACGAGGCCGAGGCGCTGCTGCGGGCGGTGCGCGGGCTCGGTGTTCCGGCCTGGCTGTCGTACTCCGTCGCCGGTGACCGCACCCGCGCCGGGCAGCCGCTTCAGGAGGCGTTCGCCCTGGCCGCCGACGCCGACGAGGTGATCGCGGTCGGCGTCAACTGCTGCGCGCCGGAGGACGTCGAGGGCGCCATCGAGATCGCCGCGCGCGTCACGGGCAAGCCCGTCGTCGTCTACCCCAACAGCGGCGAGGCCTGGAACGCCGAGGCCCGTGCCTGGGAGGGACGTTCCACCTTCGCCGCCGACCAGGTGCGGGGGTGGCGGGAGTCCGGGGCACGGCTGATCGGGGGGTGCTGCCGGGTGGGGCCGGAGGCCATCGGCTCCATCGCGCGTGCGGTGGCGCAGGCGCGGTAGCCGCGGAAGCGGTGCCGGGCACGTCGGTTTCCGGTCACCGCCGGTAACGCTCGCCGCCGTACTCGAACGGTGATCGGTTACGCTGACCGCGCCGCCGCGTGGCGATCGCCGGCCGGCCCCTGGGGGTGCCGCGGATCGCCCGGCGAGAATCACCAGCACCTGCGTCAGGCAACGCGACGTGCCCGTCCGCCCGTCCTGTAGGACGCATGTGTCGCGAGCGCACGAAGGAGACAACGATGGCGGACCAAGCAGCGGACACCGGCGTCCTCGACCAGGACGACCCGCCGACGGATCCCTCCGGCGCAGCGCACGAGTCGGTTCCGGACCCGGACGAGGAGACCAGCAACGGCCGCCCGTCCGGGGAACCGACGTCGGAAACGGGACCGCCGGGGCCGGGGGAAGCGGCGGAAGCGCCGGAATCGGCGGAGCCGGCGGCCGAACGGGGCGAGCAGGCCGAGCCGGAGGCGTCGGACGAGCGGGACGAGCAAGCCGAACCGGACGCGCCGGAGACACCCCAGGAGCAGGGCCAGCAAGCCGAACCGGAAGAGCCGGAGGCATCGAACGAGTCCGACGACCAGGCCGAGCCGGAAGGGCTGGAGGCTTCGGACAAGCGGGACGACCAGGCCGAGCCGGAGGGGTCTGGAACACCGCAGGACCCAGACAACCAAGCCGAACCCGACGCGCCGGAGACACCGCAAGAGCAGGGCGAGCAAGCCGAGTCGGAAGAGCCGGAGGCGTCGGACGAGCCCGACGACCAGGCTGAGGCGAACGGGTCTGGAACACCGCAGGACCCAGACAACCAAGCCGAACCCGACGCGCCGGAGACACCGCAAGAACGGGACGAGCAAGCCGAGTCAGAACAGCCGGAGGCGTCGCAGGAGCGGGACGACCAGCCCGAGACCGAAGCCCCGGAGGCACCGGAAGCGCGGGACGCGGAAACCGAGTCCGACAGGCGGGAGACGCCGGAGGAGGCGCAGGAGCCGGGTCGGTCCGAGGGCGCGGGCGAGGAACCCGCTGAGAAACCAGGCGCGTTGAAGGACGCCGCCGACGGTGGGTCGGCTGAGGGGGCGGACGAGGCCGACGCGGGTGCCGATCGTGACGAAGCGCCGGCTCAGGACGCCGAGCCCCTCTCTGAGGAAGACCCTGACGAGGACGCCGAGGCGGCCCCGGAAGGTGACGGCGCGGCACCCGACAAGAACGCCGAAGCGGCTCCCGAAGACGACGAGGACGACGGCGCCGCAGCCGACGGGACGGCGGCGGCCTCCGAGGCGGCCGCCCCTGAGGCGTCCGAGAGCACCCGTACGGTCGCCTTGCGGACCTTGGAGGACGCGGCCGCCGGAGTCGACAAGACCATGGCGATCGACGTCGCCGACCTGCCGGCTGTCGAACCGTCCGCCCCCTCTCCGCTCGACCTCCTCGCGCAGCTCACCAACACCCCGCCGCCACCGGCAACTCCGGCCCGCACGATCCTCCGCAGGGTCAAGATCTGGTCCCCCCTCGTGGCGCTGCTCGCGCTGGTCGTGCTCGTCGTCCAACTGGTCCGTCCGCTGCCCGAACCGGTCCTCGCCCTCGACGCGGGCGCGTCGTCCTTCACCATCGGCGGCGGCACCTTCACCATGCCGTGGCCCGAGGAGGGGCAGGCCGCGGTGATGATCGCGGGCTCGGGCACCATCGGGACGTTCGGGAAGCAGAAGCCGGTCCCGACGGCCAGCGTCGCCAAGATCATGACGGCGTACGTCATCCTGCGGGACCACCCCATCGAGCGGGACGAGCCGGGCCCGAGCGTCACCGTCGACGCCCGGACCGTGGAGGAGGGCAAGGCCAAGGACGAGTCACGCATCGAGGGGCTGAAGGCCGGTCAGACGTTCAGCCTGCAGGACATGCTGAAGATGCTGATGATCCCGTCGGGCAACAACGTGGCCCGGCTGCTGGCCCGGTGGGACACGAAGACGGACGACGAGACCGCGTTCGTCCGGAAGATGAACGCGGCGGCGAAGTCGCTCGGTATGAAGAACACGACGTACACCGACCCCAGCGGTCTCGACAAGGGAACCGTCAGCACGGCCGTGGACCAGCTCAAACTGGCCGAGGCGGTCATGAAGTTCGAGTCGTTCCGCGCGGTCGTCGCGCTGCCCGACGCCGAGATCCCCGGGGCCACGCGCATCTTCAACAACAACAGCCTGCTGGGCGTGGCCGGGCTGAGCGTCAGGGGCATCAAGACCGGCTCCAACACCCCGGCCGGGGGAACGCTGTCCTGGGCCGCGTACAAGACGGTGGACGGGGAGGACCGGCTGGTCCTGGGCACGATGATGGACCAGCACGTCACGGGCCCGGACCCCAACGGCTCCAACAGCCTCCAGCTGGTGCTGGACAACAGCGAGAAGGTCATCAAGGCGGTCCGGGACGCGCTCACCTCGGCCACGGCGGTGAAGAAGGGGCAGGTCGTCGGGCACATCGACGACGGGCTCGGCGGCCGTACGCCGGTGGTGGCGACGAAGGACGTGCAGGTGGTCGGGGTGCCGGGGCAGAGGCTGAAGCTCACCTTCCGTGACGGGGACGCGTCCCTGGCCGGTGGGGCGAAGGCCGGGACCGTGGTCGGTGAGCTGACGGTGGGCAGTGGTGCGGGGGCACGGCACGTGCCGTTGGCGCTGCGGTCGGACCTTCGGGAGCCGTCGGTCGGGGCGAAGCTGACGCGGATCGGGTGAGGCGACCGGAGCCGGCGGCCTTCCGGTCAGGTCAGCGCGGCGGCGATCTGTTCCGTGGCCTCGGCGATCAGGGACTCGCTGGGGCGGGCCCCGCGTGAGGAGCGCTCGGACATGACGGCCATCACGAGGGGGGCGGAGCGGGGTGGCCACACGAGGGCGATGTCGTTGGCCCGGCCGTAGGTGCCGGTTCCGGTCTTGTCGGCGACCCGCCAGCCCTTGGGGAGACCGGCCCGGATGCGGTTGCCGCCGGTCGTGTTGCGCTCGAGGAGGTCGGTGAGCAGGGCCCGCTTGTCGGTGGCGAGCGCGTCGCCGAGGACAAGTGTGCGGTAGTCGGCGGCGATCGCCCGGGGCGTGGTGGTGTCGTCCGGGTCGCCTGGGCGGGACCGGTGGAGTTCGGGCTCGTAGTGGTCGAGGCGGCTGACGGTGTCGCCGAGGTCGCGCAGGTAGGCGGTCAGCCGCTGGGGGCCGCCGAGGTCGCGCAGCAGCAGGTTGGCGGCCGTGCCGTCGCTGTGCCGGATGGCGGCGTCGCAGAGCTGGCGGATCGTCATGCCCTTGGCCACGTTCTTCCGGGTGACCGGTGAGATGGAGTTGATGTCGCTCCACGCGTAGGTGACGCGCTCGTCCAGGTGCCGCAGCGGGTTGCGGTCGAGGACGGCGGCTACGGCGACCGTCTTGAACGTGGAGCAGAACGCGAAGCGTTCGTCCGCCCGGTGGGCGATCGTCGTGCCGGTACCGGTGTGCAGGGCGTACACGCCGAGCCGGGCGTCGTGTCTGCGTTCGAGCGCCCGGAGCGACGGCAGGTCCAGGGGCTTCGCGGCGGCGGAGGGCGAGGTGGACGAGCGAGCCGGTGCCCGGGACGCCAGGGCGGCCGAGCGGTCCTGTGAGCCACCGCACCCCGTCAGGGGCAGCAGGACGGCCGCGGTGAGGAGGGCGCGGCGGGACAGGCCGGTTTGCTCTGGGGTCATGCGGTTGTACCTGCTTTCGGAAGCCGAGTCCGTACCCTGCCGCGGCCGGTGCACAAGACGAGGGGGGTCGTCGCTGTTCTACGCGCCGGGGTCGGTGCAGTTCAACTCGGCCATCCTGCCGTGTGATTGACTCGCGCACCTGTGCGGGTGGGGCGGTCCGCGGAGCGGCTCAGTCCTGGGAGGGTACGGGCCGGGAGCTGCCGGCCGGTGTGCCGGCGGTCCGCTGGGCGTCCCGGGTCCGCGTCAGCAGGGACAGGCCCGCCAGGGCGGCGCCCGACATCAGGACGAGGTAGACGAGCCCGTGCCGGTAGCCGGTGGCGATGCCCGCCGGGTCCAGCGGTGTCCGGCGGGCGGCGACGCCGTGGAACACGATGCCGACGACGGAGAGCCCGACGGCGCCGGCCACCTGCTGGGCCGTGGCCAGCAGACCGCTGGCGGCGCCCGCCTGAGCGGGTTTCAGGTCGTCGAGGACCAGCGTGAGGAGAGGGGCCATCACCGCTCCCGTGCAGGCACCGTTGATGGCGAGCAGGACGGTCAGCACCGGGATGTTGACGGCAGTGGCCGCCGCGAGCACCAGGGGGAACTGGGCGGCGAAACCGGCCGTCCGGATCCACATCGCGGCCTTGAGCGGCCGTGTGGCGCCCCAGCGAGCCGTCAGGGCGGAGGAGGCCAGGCTCGCCGCGCAGAAGCCGACCATCAGCGGGCTGGACACCAGCCCGGACTCCAGGGGGCTGAGACCGCGCCCCTGCTGGAGCAGCAGGGCCAGGATGTACAGCGCCGAGGACATGGTGGCGTAGAAGGCGCACACGGTCAGCAGGCCGGTGCGCAGGGTGCCGGTGCGGAGCAGGCTGGGGGGCAGCAGCGTGTCGCGCCCGAGGGCCTCGGTGCGGCGTTCCCAGAGCCAGAATCCCGGCAGCAGCACCGCCGCCCCCAGGAGCATGAACAGGGTCCATCCCGGCCAGCCGGCCGAGCGGCCGACCGTCAGGGGAACCACCAGCAGCACCATGGCCACGGCGAACAGCAGGACCCCCGTGCGGTCGATCCGCAGGCCTCCTTGCCCGCCGGTCGCCGGCAGCAGGCGCGGGGCGAGGATCAGCGTCAGCACGCCGATCGGAAGGTTGACGAGGAAGGCCCACCGCCAGGACAGGCCCAGCCAGTCCAGGCTGATCAGCAGTCCGCCGATGAGCTGTCCCGTGGCCATCGCGCCGCCCGTCGCCAGGCCGTAGAGACGCATCGCCCGGGGGCGCACGGCCGGCGGGTAGTGGAGCTGGATCAGCGCCAGCACCTGCGGGAACAGGACGACGGCGGCGCCTCCCTGCAGCGCCCGTGCGCAGATCAGCCACCATACGTCCGGTGCGCTGCCGCACATCGCCGACGTCGCGGTGAACAGGGCGATCCCCACCACGAACGTCTTCTTGCGTCCCCAGTGGTCGCCGAGCCTGCCGCCGAGCACGACCAGACTGGCGTAGACGATGGCGTAGACGGCCACGACGAGTTCGATCTCGCCGCTGGTCGCGCGCAGGTCCTCGGTCATGGACGGGACGGCGACGTTGACGATGAAGAAGTCCAGGGTGGGCATGAAAGCGCCCACAAGCAGTACGGCGAGCACCGGCCGGCCCGCTATCCGAGGGTCAGGCGCAGGTGCGGCTCGACCAGGTGGGGCGCGAGCATGAAGCCGTAGTGTCCGAGGTCCGTCTCCATGATGTGCGCCTGGGCTCCGCGGATGCCGGCCGCCAACTCGCGCTGTGTCTCGGGGGGATACGCGCGGTCGGTGGAGAAGCCGACGACGTGCGTGTCGGCGGTGATCCTGGCGAGCGCGTCGTCGATGCTCCCCCTGCCCCGCGCGACCGTGGCGCGCAGAGCCGTCTCGGAGAGGACGACGTTGCAGTTCGCGTCGAAGCGTTCCCACACCTTGTCGCCCTGCGCGAGCACGTACTCGCGGAACTTCTCGTGGCAGCCGTCCGAGTCGTGGTACCAGGACTGTCCGCCGAACCGGTCCTGCCAGTAGCTCTCCGTGCCGTAGCGGATGTGGGCGAAGCTGCGGGCGAGGGAGACGCCGGTCCGGGGGCCGCAGCCCTCGGGCAGGTGGTAGAACTCGCCGCCGTGGAAGTGCGGGTCCCGCCGGATCAGCTCCAGTTCCACGTGCGTGTGGCCGGCCTGTTCGACGCGGGTGGCCGCCGCCACGGCGATGAGCAGGAGCCGGCCCACCCGGTCGGGGCGGGAGACCGCCCACTCCAGGGCCCGCGCGCCGCCGATGGACATGCCGATGACGGCGTGCCAGCGCTCGATGCCCAGCGCGTCGGCCAGTGCGGCCTCTGCGTTGACCTGGTCGATCACATCGAGCGCCGGGAACCGGGAGGCCCAGGGCCTGCCCTGCGCATCGAGGCTCGCGGGGCCGGTGCTGCCGTCGCAGCCGCCGAGGTTGTTGGCGACGATCACATGGAAACGGTCGGTGTCGACCGCCTTGCCGGGCCCTATCAGGGAGTCCCACCAGCCCTCCGCGGGGTGCCCCGGCCCCGCGGGTCCCGCCGCGTGGCTGGTCATGCTCAGCGGCGGCAGGATGAGCACCGCGTTGCCGCGGTCCGCGCCGAGGGTGCCCCAGGCCTCGTACGCCATGGTCACCGGCCCCAGGGTCTGTCCGGAGAGCAGCGCCAGCGGTTCCCCGGCCGGGTGGGTGGTGACGAACCGCCGGTTTCCCGGGGGGTCACCGGGCTGCCAGGCTCCGGTGTTGTTCAGACGCATGCGCGTTCCCTCCGTGGCTGGGCCCAGGGCATGGATGTGCGTGGGTCAGTGGTCGGCGTAGCGGCTGCGCAGCAGCTTCTTGTCGAACTTGTTGGTGGCGGTCTTCGTGATCTCGGGGACGAACTCGAAGCGGTCCGGCACCCACCACTTCGGCAGCCGGTCACGCAGGAAGGACCGCAGTTCCCCGGCGGTCGCGGTGGCGCCGGAGCGGGCCACCACCACGGCCAGCGGCCGTTCCTGCCACCTCGGGTCCGGCACGGCGACGACCGCGGCCTCCAGGACGCCGGGGTGGTCCATGAGCGCCGACTCGACCGCGATGGAGCTGATCCACTCACCGCCCGACTTGATCAGGTCCTTGCTGCGGTCGGTGATGCGGACATAGCCGTCCGGGTCGATGGTCGCGATGTCGCCGCTGCGCAGCCAGCCGTCGTGGAACTTCTCGGCGTTGGCTTCGTCGCCGGCGTTCTCGTAGCTCGTCGCTCCCCACAGGGATCTGACTTCGAGCTCTCCCTGGGTGACCCCGTCGTGCGGCAGCAGCCGGTCCTCGTCGTCGACCAGCCGTACCTCGACCCCGGGTACGGCCAGGCCCTGCGTGTGGTGCAGTTCCAGTTGCTTCTCGGGGGGCAGGGAGGTGAGGCCGCTGCGGATGTTCGTCAGGGCGACCGTCGCCATGTTCTCCGTCATGCCGAGCCCTTGTTGCATGGTCACGCCGCGGTCGGCGTACCGGTGCACCAGGCCCTGCGGAATCGCCGAGCCCCCGCAGACGATGCGTTCCAGGGAGGCGAAGACCTTGCTGGGCGGGTCCATCTCGTCCAGGGCGAGCCAGAAGGTGGGCACGCCGGCCGAGAGGGTGACCTGCTCCCGCTCCAGGGTCCGGGCGATGGCCTCGGGTTCCAGGTGCGGTCCGGTGAACACCAGGCCCGCTCCCGCCAGGGCGGCCGCGTAGGGCAGCCCCCAGGCGGTGGCGTGGAACAGCGGCGTCAGCGGGAAGATGACGTCGCGTTCGCGGACCGCGAAGGCGTCGGCCGCGCACATCGCGAGGGAGTGCAGGACGAGGGACCGGTGCGAGTGGGCGACGGCCTTGGGGTGGCCCGTGGTGCCGCCGGTGTAGCACAGGCAGGCGGTACGGTTCTCCGCCACGTCGCGCGGTTCGACGGGATCGGCCTCGGCCAGCAGCCGCTCGTAGGAGAGCGCGTCGGCGAACGCCGGGTGCACCTCGCCCCCGTCGGGGATCACGACGAAGTCGCGCACCGACCCGAGCCGGGGCAGCAACCGGGCCAGCTGCCCGGTGAGCGAGGCGTCGACGACCATCACGCGGGACTTCGCGTGGCTCACGACCCAGGCGATCTGCTCGTCGGAGAAGCGGACGTTGACCGGCACCAGCACGGCGCCCGCCATGGGTACGCCGAAGAACCACTCGAGGTGCCGGGTGCTGTTCCAGGCGAAGGTCGTCACCGCGGAGCCCTGGCCGACGCCGAGCCGTCCCAGGGCGTCGGCCAGCCGTCGGACGCGTTCCTGCAGTGCCGCCCAGGACGTGCCGCGGGGCTCTCCGGCGAGGTCGACCTCGCGGATCTCCTTGGCGGGTGCCACGGTGGCCGCCCGCCGCAGCAGCATGCCCACCGAGAGCCCGATTCCGCCCTGCCCGGTCATGACGCAAGCTGGACGAGGGTCATGCCGTCGTGGACGGTGAGCAGGGCGGCCCGCACCCTGGGGTCGTCGACGACGTGCTTGTTGAACTTGACGACGTCGTGCGCCCAGTTGGCGAACATGCGCTCCACCCATTCCTCGCCCGTCGCGGCGTCGTCGGCGGGCGGCAGCGAGCGCGGGTTGAGGACCTCGCCGCCCCACAGGGTGTTGTCGACGACCAGGAGACCGCGGGGCCGCAGCAGGCCGCGGGCGAGGATGGTCTCGAAGTAGGAGATGTAGTTCGGCTTGTCCGCGTCGAGGAAGATGAGGTCGAAGTCGCCGTCGACGTTCTGGAGAACGGTGAGGGCCTCGTCCAGTACGGGCTTGATCTTGTGGCCGTGCGGGCTGCGTTCGAACGCCCGGACGGCGACGTCCTGGGCCCGCTTGTCCGCGACGTAGCTGTCGATGGTGACGACCTCGCCGTCGTCCGGCAGGGCCGCGGCGATGGCGACGGTGCCGTGGCCGGTGAAAGTGCCCACCTCCAGCACCCGGTTCATACCGCCCGTGGTGATCAGCATCTGGAGGAAGGACGTCTGGATGTGCGCGGTCGATATGTCCGCCCACTCCGGGGTGGCCTGTGCGGTCTCTGCGGCGATGTCCCGCAGCTCGGAGGAGACGGGGGAGGAAAGGCGCTCCGCGTACTCGCGGATTCCGTCCCGGAAGATGGTGGGCTTCTTGAAGACGGCGTCGGTCCTGTGTTCCATGGCTTGTTCTCTCCTACGACGTGGGGGTGGCGTGCATCGTGACGTAGTTGGTCCCGATCCAGTCCCCGAACGTCGCGGTCTCGCCGTCGAGGGTGTCGACCTCGAGGCCGTAGCCGCGGGCCTTGGGGACGGAGAAGCTGAAGTCGGTGGAGGGGCGCAGGAAGAACACGCTGGAGGTGCGGGCGCTGCCCTCGCGCATGCCGGCTTCCGGGGACCTGACGTGGTGGCGGGGAGCGGGGACGGCGCCCTGGGTGACCAGGGGCGCGATGGCGCCGCACAGCACGACCACCGTGTTCGGGATGTGCGGCAGGTCCACCAGTTCCCCGCCGATCTCGGCCTGGAGGCTGACGAACCCGTTGGCGCACGGCGTCTGGTGGATCAGCGTGATGATGGACAGGTCGTAGTGCGGAGCCATGCGCCGCGGCTCGTGCTCGGCGGCGCGGTGCTCGGGGACCTCGGGGAAGTACCGCAGCCGCAGCACGGGGTCGCAGTCCAGCAGCGTGTCGATGTCCCGGCCGTCCGAGCCGTCGTACGTCCCGGTGGCCTCCAGGACGACCTGGGCGGTCTCCCGGGCGGCGGCGTAGAGGCCGACGAAGTAGTCCGTCCAGATCTCCTCGAAGCGCTGCGAGGGGAAGAGGTTGTCGGAGATCCCCATCGAGTACACCATCGAGTAATCGGTGTAGGTGCCCGTCTTGGTCACCTGGGCCGTGCTCTCGGCCTCCAGCGCGGAGTATCCCCGGCGCAGGGTCGGTATCTTCGTCGTCACGGCCGCCTTCTCCTCGGGCGTGCCGTGGGCGAAGAAGTCCATCGCCGTGTCGGTGGCGAGTTTGTGGTCCTCCTCGCCCACTCCGCAGTCGGTGAGGTAGAAGAAGCCCGCCTCGGTGACGCACCTGCGGAACTCTTCCTGGTCATCGCCTTTCTTCAGCGCGGTGAGGCTGAAAAGGGGCACTCGGGGCACCGCGGTGTCCGTCATGGTGGCCCGCTCCTTCCCGGATCAGTCGTAGAAAAGTACGGCGCGCATTTCCAGAGACGTTCGTAGATGTCCGATGCCGGGTCCCTTCTCGTCGTAGAACGCCGTGTGCGGGCACAGGCCGGCCACGTCGGTGAGTCCGGGGCGCTCGGTGCCGTCCGCGGCGAGCGCGAGGCTGCGGCTCGCGCTGTCGTAGATCTTGAACAGGAGGGCCTCGTCGGGTGTGAGCGAGCGCCAGTAGTGCCAGCGGTGGCGGGGGTTGTGCTTCACGGAGTAGTTCTCGCGGTCCTTGAGCCACTCCGGGAACTCCAGCCGGGTCGCGACGAGGTCGGCGGAGAGGTCCAGTGACCGGTAGTCGCACAGGGCGAGGGGGTAGTTGCGGACGGGCTCCAGCAGGGGCCGCCAGACGTTGACGATCTGGAACCTGCGGAAGCGGCGGCCCTCCACGCCGTGCCGGGCGGCGCGGGCCCGGGCGCCGTTCGGGCTCTGGTCGACGTGGACGCGCCGGTGCGGCGCCTGATGGGGCGTCGCGCCGGAGGGGGTGGCGTCCTGGCGTCGCACGGTGGCGTCGAAGAACTCCACCTTGGTGGCCCCGGTGACGGACGTCAGCAGCTCCGCCGTCTCCCGCCGGTACTGTTCGAGGGCCGGCGCGGACTTCTCCGCCAGGGCGCGCTGGTCGGCCCGTGTGGGAGCCGCGGCCCTCTCGAACCCCATGGTGTCGAGGGTCGGCCGTACGGCGCTGTCGCGCAGGTCCGTGACGGTCGTCTCGTGCGGGACCATACGGAAGTTGAGGACCACCTCGGGCGGCCGGGACAGGGCGTCGATGCACCAGTCGTCGTCCGGGGCGTCCGGGGTCAGCGGTGCGGCGTAGTGCAGGACGGTCGACACGGCGGACACGGCGGCGGGCTAGCCCTTCGCCGCCGTGCGGCGGAAGACGCCCCGGTCCAGCTGCGGGCTGGCGTTGGCGTACACCATGTCCATGGTCAGCACCTCGCGGAAGGACGCCAGGTACTGCTCCAGCAGGGCCGGGCTGTAGCGGTGCCAGTAGGGGATCATGTCCTCGATGACGAAGTAGTCGCCCTCGTGGAGCAGATGGTCGACCGCCCACCGCATCACGTTGAACGTGTCGGCGTGCGCGTCGTCGATGAACAGCAGCGGGTGGGCGACGTCGCCGAGCAGCTTCTCCAGCGTCCCGAGATCGGTGCAGTCGGCCTCGTGGAGGGCGATGTCCGTCATCTCGGTGGGGGGAATCTGGCAGCGGGAGAGGTCCTTGTCGATCCCGATGACCCGGCAGTCGATGCCCATGAGCCGGGTCAGGTCGCGGAACCAGACCAGGGAACCGCCGCTGTAGACGCCCAGTTCGACGACGGTGCGGGGGCGGAACTCCCACAGCAGGTCGTGCAGGGCCGCCTGGGCCTCGGGGTCCTTGAGCAGGCGCAGGCCGCGCCACTGATAGCGGGCGAAGTCCGGGTAACCCAGGTCGCGCGGCGCCTGCGCCCACCGGTCGAGCGGCCAGTCACGCGGCCGGTCGGTCAGGACCGGGGGGCGGTAGGCCGGGTCGTCGCCCAGGCCTCGGAATGCGTTCAGATCCAGGAAGTTCTCGCGAGAGTAGTCGTTCAATGAGCTCTCCCCTGAGTTTGCGCCGCATTTCGGCTCCGCAAGGCTAACCAGCTCTACTCTTGGCCTTCTCTTGGGGCTCTCTCGGGGGCCTCTCCGCAGAATTCCAATGAGGCTCGAAAAGGGCTGGCAGAAAACGCGTCAGGAAATGGAAGATATCTACTGTCGGGTGTTTTCCCAGCGGAGAAGGGAACGATGACCATTGGACGTGATAGGCGCCGGATATGGCCGCACCGGTACGTTGTCGATGCAGGCGGCACTCCAGAGGCTCGGGTTCGACCCCTGTCACCACATGACCGAGGTGATAACGAACCCCCGGCAGATGCCGCTGTGGCAGGAGGCGCTCGCCGGTGACCCGGTGGATGTACGGCGGGTGTTCGAGGGGTACCGGGCGACGGTGGACTTCCCCGGCTGCGTCTTCTGGCGCGAACTGATGGAGGCGTGGCCCGAGGCGAAGGTGGTGCTGACGGTGCGGGATCCGCACCGCTGGTACGCGAGCGCCCGGAAGACCATCTTCTCCCGGCACATGCAGCAGCCGACGGACCCCGATCCGGACGCCGCCGCGTTCGGCCGTTTCATGACCGAGGAGCTGCGCCCGCGCATGCTCGACGTGGGCGGCGACCGGCCGTTGAACGAGATGGACGAGCAGGAGGCCGTCGCCGCCTTCAACCGGCACATCGCCGAGGTGAAGGCCACCGTGCCGGCCGACCGGCTGCTGGTCTTCCAGGTGAGCGAGGGCTGGGAGCCGCTCTGCCAGTTCCTCGGAGTGCCGGTCCCCGACGAGGAGTTCCCGCACGTCAACGAGGCCGACGGCTTCCACGAGCGGGCCAGGGAGCTCTTCGAGGAGCGGCGGCGGGCGCTCGCCGCGTCGGGCAGCTGACAGGGCGTGGGGCCCCCGCCCCCCCCGGGGCGGGGGGGCCCCCCCCGCGGGGGCCGGGGGGGGCGCGGGGGGGGGGGGGGGGGGGGGGCCCCCCCGGGGGGGGGGGGCCGGGGTTGGTGTGCGGGGGGTGGGGGGGGCCCGCCCGGCGGGCCGCCCCCCCCCGCGCGGCGCCCCCCCCCCCCCCCCCCGCTTCGGTCTCAGGTCTGGCCGTTCTTCGCGATCAGCGCGTGGAAGCCCTGCTGGAGGTAGTCGCCGTACTTGATCGGCGGGTTGAGTTCCTTTCCGGTGTCCTCCGGACTGAACGGCTCCATCACCGTCGTGTGCCCGGCGTGCAGGAAGAACGGCAGGGACAGGCGCTCCGCGTTGATGAACTTCACGCGGTGGTTCGGCGCGGGGAAGTAGTCGTTGGTGAGGTACCCCATGTACGTACCGCAGTTCACCAGGAAGTTGTCCCCGGACGTCGGCAGGTCCTGCCAGCCGTTCACCGTCTCGACCTGGAGGTTCTGCACCTCGGTCTGGAACAGGACGGTGATCATCGACACGTCCAGGTGGTCCTCGAAGCTCAGCTCGGTGCCGTCCGGGCCCGTCTTGACCGGCGGATAGTCCTCCAGGTACGGGTAGCGGATCATCGATACGGCGGACAGCGTGTCGTCCTCCGCCAGCGGGGCGTCGAAGAAGTCCTCCGGCTTGCCCAGGGCCAGCGCGAAGCCCCGCATCAGCACCTTGGAGAGCCGGAACATGTCCCGGTAGTACTGCTCGCAGAACGGCCGGAACCGCTCGTGCCGCTTCTCGTCCGGCCAGATGTTCACCTCGTGCATCGGCGTCCCCGACTTGATCATCGGGTGGTCCTCGCTGAACGACGGGTTCAGATAGCACCAGGACTCCACCGCCTTCTTGCCCTTGACGGCCATGTAATAGCCGTTGCGGACATGCGGGTTGGCCTTGTTGTACGCGTTGATCGCGAGGTCGTACTTCTCCTCGTCGGTCATGGTCCGGTGGAACTCGTTGACCACGTCCTGGAGCAGCTGGACGTCGATGCCGTGGTGGGAGGCGTAGAAGAACCCCGACCCCCGGCAGGCCTTGTTGATCTCCTGCGCGACGCGCGTCTTGTCGTCCGCTTCGCCGCCGAAGAGCGGCGAGATGTCGATCGTCGGCACGTGCGCCGACGGCATCAGGATGGGCATGGCAATCCTCCGTTTCGTCAGGCGTCCCGCAGCGACGCCGAGATCCGCTCGCACATGTCGGTGACCAGGCGCTCGTTGCGTACCCACGAGTGATGGGTCTCGCCGCGCAGCGGACGGACCTCGATCGACTCGGCCGGCAGGAGGGTGTCCAGAGCGTTGTACGGGGTCCCGCGGTAGTACTCGAACAGCCGGTGCTGCTGCTCGTCGCGGACGATCTCGTTCGGCTGCTCCGCCTTGAACATCACCAGTCTGCCGAGCCGGTCGGCCAGCCGGTCGAGGTCCTCGCGGCTCGGCGTGTAGTGGTAGTTGATGGGATCGAGGAGGTCCTCGACCCCGGGGAGGCCGATCTCGGCCGTCGCATGACGCATGTTGAAGTACGAGTCGATGACGAACAGGTTGTCGATCTTCTCCCCCGCGCGGGCCAGCTGCGCCGCCGTCTCCAGGGCCACGATCCCGCCGAAGCTCCAGCCGAGCAGGCTGTACGGTCCGGCCGGCTGCACCGTGCGTATGTGGTCGAGGTAGTAGCGGGCGACGGCCTCGAAGGACTCCATGGGTGTGTGCAGGTGCACGTTGTTGAACAGCACCAGCCGGTGTCCGGGCAGCCGTTGCGCGAGGTTGCTCAGGTAGCTCTCGGCCCCGCCCTCGCCGGGCGGGAACACGAAGAGGGTGTGCTCGGCGTGCTCGTCGTCGACGAGGATGTACGGCTCGAAGGCGTCGCCGGTGACCACGGGCCGACCGGGCTGCGCGCGGCCCGCCCCGGAGCGGGTGACGGTCGCCGTGTGGGCGGCCAGCCGCTCCAGCCAGGTGCGCAGTTCACCGGCGAACCGCCGGGTGGTGGCCTCGTCCAGCCGGCTGTCGACGACGGTGACCAGACGGTCGCCGGCGCACCGCATGGTCACGTCGACGCCGAACTGGTCCGCTCCCCGGTTGCGGTCGGAGAGGTGGCTGCCCGACATGGCCGAGTCGAGCTGCCAGCCCGTCCGCCGGTCCGGCGCCTGCTCTCCCCCGTCGGTGAACCGGCCGAGGTAGTTGAAGCTGACCGGGGCGAGCGGCGCGCGCTCGCTGCCGTACCGGCCGAAGAGGGCCCCGTAGCCGATGCCGTGGTGCGGCACCCGGCGGCAGGCCTCCTTGGCTCCGAGCACGCTGCGCCCCAGGTCCTCGGGGTCGGCCTCCAGGGCCAGCGGGTACATCGTCGTGAACCAGCCGACCGTGTCCCGCACGTCGGGCGCGCCCGCGAACCGTTCGCGGCCGTGGCCCTCGACCGTGACATGGTTGGTGGCCCGGCCGGTGACCGCCCTCAGGGCCAGCCCCGTCGCCGTCAGCAGCAGCTCGTGCAGGGTGGTGTCGTACGCCCAGTGGCTCTCGGTGAGCAGGGTCCGGGTGTCCGGCACGCTCAGCGCGAACTCCTCACGCAGCGTGGGCGCGCCCGCCACGGCCGACAGCTCGCCCCGCGCCGCGGCCAGTCCGTCCTGGACGTGTTCCCACAGGCGGCGCTCGTCCTCCTCGGGGACGTAGCGGCGCAGCGCCTCGCCCCACTGGCGGTAGCTGCTGGTCTTCTTCTCCAACTCGCCGCCGTGGTAAAGGATCTCCAGGTCCTGGGCGAGGATGTGCCAGCTGACGGAGTCGACGATCAGGTGGTGCAGGGCGAACCAGACGCGTGCGGTGCCGTCCTCGAACCCGTGCAGGTAGGCGGCGCAGGCGGTCGGGCCGTGCGCCAGGTCGAAGCCGCTCTGCAGTCGGGCGAGTTGTTCGCGGATCTCCTCGGGCCGCAGGCCGCTCACGTCGAGTTCGTGCAGGGCGACGTCCGGGGTGCCCTCGGCGTAGGACTGGGTGACCTGGGTGGCCTCGGCCGCGTCGCCGTCGAAGCCGCTGTAGCGCAGGCGGAACGCGTCGTGGTGGTCGACCAGTCGTGCCAGGGCCCCGCGCAGCCTCGCCGTGTCGAGCGGTGGCGTCCGCACGGCGAAGTTGTGGTTCCAGTGGCCGCGGTCGGCGAGCGGCTTGGCGAAGAACCACTCCTGGACGGGCAGCAGCGGACAGGGGCCGCTCAGCCGTCCCTGCTCCGGCTCCTCCTGCCCCTCCCCCGGCGTGCCGTCCGCGTCGGCCGCCCTGGACAGGACGTTGTCGACGAGCTGCCGCACGGTCGGGAAGTCGAAGACGTCCTTGACGCCGATCCTGCGGCCGACCTCCCGCTGGACCTGGCTCGCCAGGTGCAGGGCGCTGATGCTGTCGCCGCCCGAGCGGAAGAAGTCGTCGTCGATGCCGACGGTGCCGCCCGGCAGCTGCGCGCTCCACAGCCGGCACAAGCGGGCTTCGACACGGCTGCGGGGTGCCGCGTAGACGGCTCGCCGGGCCGCGAAGTCCGGCGCGGGCAGCGCCTTGGTGTCGAGCTTGCCGTTGACGGTCGTCGGCAGCCGGTCCAGGCGGACCAGCGTCGACGGCACCATGCCCGGCATCAGCCGGGCACGCAGGCCGGCGAAGATCGCGTCCTCGTCCACGGGCGCGTCACGGTCGGCCACGTAGTAGCCGACGAGCCGCCTGCCGTCGGGTGAGCGCTCGTCCCCGGCGGCGACGACCGCGCACTCCCGCACCTGCGGGCAGCCGGCGAGGACCGTCTCGACCTCGCCCAGTTCGATGCGCAGGCCGTTGATCTTGACCTGGGCGTCGTTGCGGCCGACGTACCGGATCTCGCCGTCGTGGGCGCGGCGGACCAGGTCACCGGTGCGGTACAGCACCTCGTGCCGGCCGGCCCGGCGGTCGTCCTCCGTCAGGAACGGGTTCGGCAGGAACCGCTCCCCCGTCAACTCGGGCTGGTTGAGGTAGCCGTCCGTGACGCACGCGCCGGCCACGTACAGCTCGCCCACCGCGCCCGGCGGCAGCAGCCGCAGGCCCTCGCCGAGCACGTACAGCCGAGTGTTGTCGAGCGGCTGCCCGAGGGCGTTCGCGTAGGGGTCGCCGGGCCCGAAGCGGCGGACGGTGTTGTAGACGGCGGTCTCCGTGGTGCCGTAGGCGTTGAACAGCGGGCCGGAGAACCCTCCGCGGATCTTGTCGAAGTGGCGCTCGTGGAACGCCTCACCGGCGACCAGCACACACCGCAGGTGCGTCAGGCGGGCCAGGTCGAGCTGGGTGATCTGCGTCGGTGTGCCGCTCAGGTACGTCAGTCCGGCACGGTTCGCGTAGTCGTAGAAACCGTCGTCCTCGGCCGGCGGGGACGGCGGCACGACCAGGGTGTGGCCGCCGAGGACGGACAGCACCAGCTGCTCGACGGAGAAGTCGAACACGTAGTTGGCGAGGAACAGCACGCCTTCGCGAGTGGTGCCGGGGCCGCCGAAGTAGCGGCCGGCGAGCTGCTCGCGGAAGCTGTCCACGGCGCGGTGCGGCACCAGCACCGCCTTGGGCCGGCCGGTCGTGCCCGAGGTGTAGATGGCGTACGCCAGGTCGCCGGGCGATACCTCGGTGACCGGGTTCTCGGTGGAGCGGTAGCCCATCGGCAGCCGGTCCGCCTCCACCAGCACCGGCCGTGCGGCGGCGGGCAGGGCGCGCAGCCGGCCGGCGTGGGCGTACTCCGTGACCACGAGCCGCGCCCGCGTGTCCTGGAGCATGAACTCGATCCGGTCCTCGGGGTAACCCGGGTCGATCGGGACGTACGCCGCCCCGGCCTTCCACACCGCCAGGATCGCGGTGACCATCAGGTCGCTCTTGTCCAGCACCAGGGCGACCAGATCGTTCGGTCGCAGCTGCACGACGGAGCGCAGATAGTGCGCCAACTGGTTCGCCCGCTCGTTGAGTTGACGGTACGTCAGCTCGGTGTCGCCGTACACCAGCGCGGTCCGGTCGGGGAAGGCTGCGGCCGTCTCCTCGAACACGGCGTGCAGTGTCCGGGCGGGCTCGGTGGCGCCGGACGGCGAGCCGGCGGCGGCCAGCAGCCGGCTCCGGCCCTCCTCGTCCACGCCGGTGACCTCGGTCAGCCGGCCCCGCTCGCCCGCGGCGGCGAGCCGGGTGAACTCGCGCAGGACGTGCTGGAAGGCGGCGACGAAGCCCTCGGCGCTCGCGTCCTCGAACAGGGCGGCGGCGTATGTCAGGTTGCCCGCCAGTCCGCCGCCGTCCGGGGTCTCGGTGAGGGTGGCCGACAGGTCGAACTTGGTGGCCGTCCAGCCCCCGGCGTCCGGCTTGTGGGCGGTCGGCACCGGAGTCCCGTCGGTCACCGGGGTGGTGTCGGGACGGTCGGTGACGTTCTGCAGGGTGAAGTTGACCTGGAGGACGGGGTGGCGGCTCGGGTCCTTGTCCACGTCGAGTTCCTTGACGAGCTGCTCGAACGGCAGCTCGCCGTGCACCTGCGCCGCGACGACGTGCTCGCCGACGGAGCGGACGTAGTCCACCAGCGTCGCCCGCTCGTCGACCCGGACCCGCAGGGCGAGCAGGTTCGCGAAGAAGCCGACCGTGCGGTCGAACTCGGGGCGCCCGCGGTTGGCGGAGGGGGTGCCCACCACGAAGTCGTGCTGTCCGGTGTGCAGGGACAGCATCAGGCACCAGGCGCCGAGCAGCACGCTGTACAGGCTCACCCGCGCCGACCGGGCCAGCGCCCGCAGCGCCTGCACGGTCTCGTCGTCCAGCGCGAACTCGATCTCCCGGCCGCGGTAGTCGAACCGGGCGGGACGCGGGTGGTCGAGGGGCAGTTGGACGGTCTCGAACCCGGCCAGTGCCTGAGTCCAGAACTCGGTGAGCTCCGACAGCCGGCGACCGGTCAGGTACTGCCGCTGCCACACGGCGAAGTCCGCGTAGGTGCCGCGCACCGTGCCGAGGTCCGCGGCGGGCACGCCGCGCAGCAAGGCCGCCAGCTCCTGCCGGAAGACATTCCACGACCAGCCGTCGAAGCAGGTGTGGTGCAGGACGAGGCTCAGGTAGAGGCCGTCGGGGTCCGTGGCGAGTTCGAACAGGTCGGCCCGCAGGGGCAGTTCCTCGTGCAGGCGGAAGACATGGCTCTCGCAGTGGACGAGCCGCTCGTCCAGCTCGGCGGTCGTGCCGACCTTGTGCACGGCCGCGTGGAACAGGGCCTGTGCGGCGTCCTCCGGGAGTGTGTACTGTCGGCGGACTCCGTCCTGGTCCGTCCTGAGCAGGGTGCGCAGGGCGGGGTGGCGGCGCAGCAGCGTACGCAGGGCCTGGTCCACCGTGTCCCGCGACACCGTGTCGTGCGTGGGGATCCGCAGCGCGAACGGGATGTTGTAGGCGGCGGTGCCGCCCTCGAACTCGTCGATGAACAGCAGGCGTTCCTGCGCGAGGGACACCGGAGGGCGGCCGGCCAGGGTCGCGGCGCGTCCGGCCGTCTGCTCGGCGCTCTCGATGTTGCCGGTGTCCTCGGGGTTCCCGGCGTTCGTCTGCGCCGCCATGTCCCGGATGTGCTGCGCCTGTGCGCCGAGGGACGTGTGCTGCAGCACGGTGCGGACCCCGAGGCCGCGGCCGAAGCCGCTGGTGATGGCCTGGGCGAGCGCCATCGCCCGGATGCTGTCGCCGCCGAGCGCGAAGAAGTCGTCGTGCACGCCGATGCGGTCCGGGGCGATGCCGAGCACCGTGGCCCAGATGCCGCACAGCTTGACCTCGACGTCGCCGGAGGGGGCGACGTACTCGGTGCCCTCACCCGCCGCGAAGTCCGTCTCGGGGAGCCGCCGTGTGTCCAGCTTGCCGCTGGGGGTCACGGGGATGTCCGTGATCCGCAGGATGCGCGCGGGCACGATGGCCTCGGGCAGCTTCCTGCGCATCCACTCCTTCACGTCCTGCTCGTCGTGCTCGCGGTCGCCGATGTAGAAGCCGACGAGGTACTTCTGCGCCGCCGCGAAGCCGGACCCCTGGTGCTCACGGGCGATCACCAGCGACCTGGTCACGCCGGGATACGACGACAGGACCGCCTCGACCTCGCCGAGTTCGACGCGCTGGCCACGGATCTTGACCTGGAGATCGGTGCGGCCCAGGCACTCCAGCTCTCCGTTCGGCAGCCATCGCACCAGGTCGCCCGTCTTGTACAGGCGCGCGTTGCGCCCGGCCGCACGCTCCTCGGGCGTCTGGAACGGGTTGTCGATGAACCGCTCCGCGGTCAGCTCCGCGCGGTTGAGATAGCCCCGGGTGACGCCGACGTCGCCGATGTACAACTCGCCCATGCCGCCGACCGGAACCCGCTTCATCGACTTGTTGAGCACATAGGCCGTGGTGTTCGCCACCGGGTGGCCGATGCTCTTGGTCGAACGGCGCTCGTCGACGGCCGGGTACGGGCGTTTGTGGCTGGTGATCGAGATCTCCGTCGGACCGTACCCGTTGATGACGGTGCCCGGGAACGTCCCGCGGATCTTGTTGAACACCGGCTCGGTGAAGTCCTCGCCGATCGCGTCGATGCGGGTCAGGGACGTCGTCGTCGAGTAGTCGTACAGCGACAGCACCGACGGCGTTCCGGAGAGGTAGGTGACCTTCTCGTCGTTGATGTACTGGTACAGGCGCTCGGCGTCCGTGCGCATCGTGTCGTCGAGGACGACCAGTTTCTGCCCGTTGAGCAGCGCGTCGGTCATCTGCTCGACGAAGTGGTCGAAGACGTAGTTGGAGAACGACAGCAGCGCCTCGTCGCCCTCGCTCTTGTCCAGCGCGAACAGTTTCGCCAGCGACACCTGGAGGTTGACGACGCCCCGGTGCTCGACCAGGACGGCCTTGGGGTTGCCGGTGGTGCCGGAGGTGTAGATGGCATAGGCGAGATCGGTGCTCGTGACCTCGGTGACCGGGTTCTCCGACGAGCGGTAGCCCATCGGCAGCCGGTCCGCCTCCACCACCGGCAGGCCCTGAGCCGCCGGCAGCGCGCGCAGCCGCTCCGCATGGGCCTCGTTGGTCACCACCAGCCGTGCGCCGGTGTCCTGGAGCATGAACGCGATCCGGTCGTCGGGATAGCCCGGGTCGATCGGCACATACGCCGCCCCGGTCTTCCACACCGCCAGGATCGCGGTGATCATCAGCTCGCTCTTGTCCACCACCAGGCCGACCAGGTCGTCCGGCCGCAGCTGGACCACCGACCGCAGATAGTGCGCCAACTGGTTGGCCCGCTCATTGAGCTGACGGTACGTCAGCCGGGTGTCGCGGTAGACCACCGCGATCTCGTCCGGCCAGGCCGCGGCCTGCTCCTCGAAGATGCCGTGCAGGGTCTTGCCGGCCGGAAAGTCGGCCTGCGTGCGGTTCCAGGCGTCGAAGCGCTCGACCATCGCCGGCGAGACGAGTTCCAGGGCGTCGACGGGCCGGGTGATGTCCTGCGCCACCTGGGAGAACAGGGTGTGGGTGACATCGAGCAGGGTGTCGATCGTGGCGTCGTCGAAGAGTTCGCCCGCGTACCACAGGGTGACCGTCAGCTCGTCGCCCTCCTCGCGGGCCACGACGGCCAGCGGGTAGTCGACCTTGTCGGCGTCGTACGCCTTCTCGAAGCGGAGGAGTTCGTCGTGCTCCTCGGCCTCCTCCAGCAGCCGCGGGTAGTTCTCCAGCACCAGCAGCGTGTCGAACAGCCGGCGCTTCATCCCGCCGGTCTGCAGCCGGCCGAGCTCGACGGTGCTGCGGCCGTTCATGGTGTTCACGGCGGACTGGATGCCCGCGATGGCCTCGCCGACGCTGCGGCCCGTCTGCTCGTCGTGGTCGACGACCAGGGGCAGGGTGTTGATGTACAGGCCCACCGAGTTCTCGATGCCGTCGACGGGCAGGTTGCGGCCGGAGACGATCGTGCCCACCACGGTGGTGTTCCCGCCGCCGATCGCGTACAGCACCTTGTGCCACACGAACTGCAGCACCGAGTGCAGGGTGACCGAGTGGCCGGCGCACAGCGACTTCAGCGTGGCGGTCAGGTCCGCGCCGAGGCCGAGCTTCCTCGTTCGGTGCTCGCGGACGTGGTCGTAGTCGCTGAGGTCGACCTGGTAGCGGATGTCCTCCTTGAGCAGCCCGTCGAAGTCGCCGCGCTCGTCGACGCGTTCGATCTGCCGCAGCCAGTGGTCGACGTGCTCGTCGCGGTGTTCCTCCCAGTGCCGCTGGGCCGCCGCATAGGCGTGGTCCACGTCCGGCTCGATCGCGGCGCCGCGCACCAGGGCGAGGTATACGCGGTGCACCTCGTCGTGCAGGACCGGCAGGCTCCAGCCGTCCAGGACGAGGTGGTGGCAGCTGAAGATCAGCGAGTACAGGTCCGCGCGCTGCCGGATCAGATAGACCCGGAACATCCGGCCCTCGGCCGGCTCGTACGGCTCGGCCCGGTCGCATTCCTGCAACTCCCTGATACGGGCGTCCTGTTCGGCGTCGTCGGTCACGTCGGCCAGGTCGACGAACCGCCAGTCGAGGGGCCGGTCGTCGGGATCGACGATCTGGAAGGGCTCCTCGGCCCACTCGAAGCGCAGCCGCAGCGCGGGGTACTTGTGCTGCGCGTGCTCCCAGGCCTGCCGCATCAGGTCGGGGCGGATCGGACATCGGTAGCGGTGCACCGACTGCATGACGTAGGCGTCGTCGCCGTTCCTGCGCTTCAGGGCGTGGTACAGCAGACCCTGCTGCAGGCCGTTCGCGCGCAGGCGTAGGGGTTCGCCGTCGGCCGCTGCCGGTTCGTCGGTTGCGGCCGGTTCGTGGGCCGCCGCAGGTTCTCCGGGCGCGCCGGACTCCGGCTCGTACGACGTGTCCCGCTGCCGGTCCAGGTGGTCGGCCAGTTCGGTCAGGGTCCGTGAGGTGAACACGTCCTCGACACCGACGAAGACGCCGAGCCGCTGCCGCACGCGGGCGATGAGCAGGATGCAGGAGATGCTCTGGCCGCCGAGCCGGAAGAAGTCGTCCGTGTCGCCGATGCGCGCGGCCGGCAGGCCGAGGACCTCGGCCCAGATCTCGCGCAGCTGCTCCAGGACGCCAACCGCCGGGCCGGCCCCGGTGGCGGGCGCCGGCGTCGTGCCCGAGCGGACGAGGTCCACCTCGGGCAGGGCCCGCCAGTCCACCTTGCCGTTGACGTTGACCGGGATGCCGTCGAGGGGCACCATGCGCGCCGGGACCATGATCCGGATGAGCCGCTCCTCCAGGAAGGCCAGCAGCTCCTCCTCGGTCACCTCCGCCGACGGCTCGGTCGTGTAGTACCCGACCAGATGGCGGTCACCGGATCCGCCCGCCCCTTCGCGGGCCACCACGGTGCACTTGCGCACGCCGGGATACTCCGTCGCCTGCGCCTCGATCTCGCCCGGCTCCACGCGGACGCCGTTCAGCTTGAGCTGGAAGTCGCTGCGGCCCATGAACTCGACCTCGCCGGACGGCAGGACGCGGGCCAGGTCACCGGTCCGGTAGAGGCGGGCGTTGCGGCCCAGCAGCTTCTCCTGCGCCGACTGGTACGGGTTCGGCGTGAACCGCTCGGCCGTGAGGTCGTCGCGGTTGAGGTAGCCCGGGGCGATGCCGTTGCCGCCGATGTACAGCTCTCCGATGGCGCCGATGGGCAGTTGCTTGAGGTTCTGGCTCAGCACGTACCACTTCACGTTGCGCAGCGGCCGGCCGATGCTGCGGTCCGGGCGCTCCGTCACGCCCGGCCCGAACTCCTTGACGGCGGTGACGAAGGCCGCCTCGGTGAAGGCGTACTCGTTGATGACCTGGCCGGCGAACCGCTCGCGCAGCTGCCGCAGCCCGGCCGCCGTGAGCTCCTCGCCGACGAGCAGCAGCTTCTTCAGGCTCGTGCAGCGCCGCAGGTCGAAGTGCTGGAGCACCGATCCGGTGGCGTTGAGATACGTGACCCCGTGCTGCTCGATGTACGCGGGGAACCGGTCCGGGTCGAGCCTGATCTCCTCCGGGACGATCACCAGCGTCTGGGAGTTGATGAGCGCGATCAGGGTCTGGCGCAGGTGTGGTTCGAAGACGTACGACGCGAAGAGCGCGACCCGTTCCTCGCCGGGCCGGCGCATGTCGTAGCGCTCGGACAGGTCGGTGATGCTGTTGACGACGCTGTCGTGGTACTTGGGGACCCCCTTCGGCACGCCCGTGGTGCCGGAGGTGTAGGTGACGTAGGCGAGGTCGCCGCTGCTCAGGGACAGCCGCGGCTTCTCCGCCGCGCCCGGGGCGCCGTCCTGCTGGGCGAGCACGGTCTCGATCTCGATGACGCGCACCCCGGCGTGCCCGGCCCCGAGGATCTCCCTGAGCCGGGCCGCGTGGTGGCGGTTGGTGACGATGCCGGTCAGGCCGGTGTCACCGACGATGAAGCGGACCCGTTCGGCCGGGTAGGCGGGGTCGATCGGCACGTAGGCCGCACCGGACTTCCACAGTCCGAGGGTGGCCACGACGCCCAGGTCGCTCTTGTCGAGGTACATCCCGACCAGTTGCTGCGGCCGCACCCCCATGGCGGGCCCGAGCAGCCAGTGCGCGAACCGGTTGGCGCGCTCGTCGACCTGGCGGTAGGTCAGCCGGGTGTCGCCGAAGACCACGGCCTCCCGGTCCGGCGACCTGCGCACGGCGTCCTCGAACAGGTCGCCCAGCCGCTTGCCCTCCGGGAAGTCGCCGTCGGTGGCGTTCCACTTGTGCAGTTGCTGGCGCTGGTCCTCCGACACGAGGTCCACGTCGGCGACGCGCTGGGCGGGACGGCCGAGGAACTGACCGAGCACCTCGCGTACGACGTCGAGCACACCGGCGATGGTCCGGTCCTCGAACAGCTCGTCCGCGTAGGCCACGGTCCACTGCAGGTGGCCGTCCGCCTCGACGTCCCGGACGACCACCAGCAGCGGGGACGGCGGCAGGTCGGCCAGGGCCACGTCCCGGTCCGCGAGCACGAGCAGCGCGTCGAACAGACCGCGTCCGAGGACCTCGTCACCGGAGACGTACGCGTCCTTGCGGCGCACGTCCTCGCCGAGTGCGCGCACCGCCTCGCGGCAGGTGAGCCGGGCCTGCTCGACATGGTCGACGATGACCGGAAGCACCCGGGCCCGCGCTGCGCCCTCGCCGTCCGTGGCGTCGACGAGGGCCGCCACCGTCCGGTTTCCATGGCCGTACGCGCGCATGACCGCGTGCAGCGCGGCCAGCGCGAACGCGGCGACCGACACACCGCCGTCCTCGCTGAGCGCGGTCCTCAGCGCGGTGTAGTCCGGTCCCCCGATGCGCAGGTCCTGCCGCTTCGTCGCCCGGACGGCGGGGTCGTCGTCCCGCACCGCGATCTTGTTGCGCCACTCGTCCTTGAGGAGCATCTCCAGATCGCAACGCTCGCTCGATACTGCTGCAATGCGGGCAGACCAGTCCGCGGCAGTCGTCGGGTACGGTGCTGACTTCATACGTAGGCTCTCCGTCGTACAGGATCTGTGCGACGCACGGCGGTGGCCGGGGCCGCCGCAGGGCCGCGAAGGTCAGAGAACGTGTCGGGGCCGGGGCCTGTCCGGCCGGATCAGGCCGGCTGCAGCGCCCGGAGGCTGTGAGCCAGTGCCGCGAGAGCCTGGTCGATCTCGCTCTCGCTGATCGTCAGCGGCGGGCGGAAGCGGAGGCTGCGTTCGCCGCACGGCAGGGCGATGACGTGGTGGTCGCGGTACATCCGGCGCAGGACGTCGTCGCGGAGGCGGGCTTCGGGCAGGGTGATCGCGCACATCAGGCCGCGGCCGCGGGCGTTGCTCACCAGGGCCGGGTACTCGGTGGCCAGGGCTTCGAGGCCGTCGCGGAGGTACTTGCCGCGCTGTACGACGGTGTCGAGCAGCTGGGTGCTCTCGATGGTCTCAAGGATCCGGGTGGCCCGGACCATGTCGGCGAGGTTGCCGCCCCAGGTGGAGCTGATCCGGGAGGAGACGGCGAAGACGTTCTCCGCGACCTCGTCGATACGGCCGCCGCCCATCACACCGCACACCTGCGTCTTCTTGCCGAACGCCACCAGGTCGGGCCGCAGGCCCAGTTGCTGGTAGGCCCAGGGGGTGCCGGTGATGCCGCCGCCGCTCTGGACCTCGTCGAGCACGAACAGGGCGTCGTGCTCGTGGCAGAGCCGCTGCATCGCCTGGAGGAAGCCGGCGCCGAGGTGGTTGTCCCCGCCCTCGCCCTGGATCGGCTCGGCGATGAAGCAGGCGATCATGCCGTCCGCGGCGCGGAAGGCTGCCTCGGCGGCCTGAAGGGTCCGCTGTTCTGCCTCCCGGTTGGAGCGCGCGTGCGCGCCGGCCGGATGCCGCAGCGCGGGGGTGGGGAGCCGGGGCCAGTCGAACTTGGGGAAGCGGGCGGTCTTCGCCGGGTCGGTGTTCGTCAGCGACATGGTGTAGCCGCTGCGGCCGTGGAACGACCGCTCCAGGTGCAGCACCTGAAGCCGGTTCACGCCCTCCTCGTCGAGGCCGAGCCGCTGAGCCTTCCAGTCGAAGGCTGCCTTGAGGGCGTTCTCGACGGCCAGCGCCCCGCCGTCCACGAAGAACAGGTGCGGCAGCAGCGGGTCGCCGAACACGCGGGCGAACGTCTCGACGAACCGGGCGTACGGGACCGTGTAGATGTCCGGGTTGGACGGCTTGTTGACGGCTGCCGCGGCGAGTTCCCGCATGAACTCGGGATCGTCGGTAATGCAGCGCGGATTGATACCGAGCGGCGCCGACGCGAAGAAGGAAAAAAGGTCGAGATAGCGGTCCCCGGTCACGGCGTCGACCAACTGGGTGCCGTGACTCGCGGACAGGTCGAGAACCATTTCATAGCCGTCGACGAGCACATGACGCCGAAGCGTGCGGTGCACGTCCCGAGCGTTCGGATTTTCCGTTTCCAAGAGGCTTGAGTCCGGACAACGTTCCTGTTCACCCATGTGCGAAGACTCCTGTAGTGAACCGGATATTCTGGACCGCCCATGCTATGCGGCCGCCCTCTTGAGCCCCTCTCCCAGCTCTCTCGCATTTCTCTCGGCAAGAGTTTCGGCACTTTCCGGGGAATTCTCATTTCGCGGGCGCAGGGCAGCTGCTATTGTCCGACGCGTCGATCAAATTCCGGCGGTACCGATATTCTCCGAGTGCGCGGGAGATCACGACATGGCCTTTGCCGACTGGGCTGACGCCCGCGGCCGCATGATGCTCGACCCCACCGTCGTCAACCTCAACACCGGCTCCGCCGGACCGCTGCCGCGCAGCACCTTCGAACGCGTCACCGAGTTGCGCACCCGCCTCGCCCGCGCGCCGATGGACTTCCTGCTGCGCGAACTCCCCCCACTGCTGTGGCAGGCACGCGCACACCTGGCCGGCTTCCTGGGCGGCGACCCGCGCCGGCTGGTGCTCACGACCAACGTCACCGGGGCCGTCAACCTGGTGGCGTCGTCGCTGACCCTCGACGCGCCCGGCGAGATCCTGCTCACCGACCACGAGTACACACCGATGCGCTGGTGCTGGGAGCGGGCGGCCCGGCGGCTGGGCCTGACGATCAGGACGTTCCGGGTGCCGACGATGCCCGCCGATCCCGGGGAGATCGTCGAGGCCGCCGTCGCCGCGATGACCCCGCGGACGCGGCTGCTGTCGTTCAGTCACGTCCTGTCGACGACCGGACTGGTGCTGCCCGCCCGGGAGTTGTGCGAGCAGGCCCGCCGCCGCGGGATCGTCACCGTGATCGACGGCGCCCACGCCCCCGCGTTCCTCGACCTGGACCTGGCGGACCTCCCCTGCGACTTCTACGCGGGCAGCGGCCACAAGTGGCTCCTCGCCCCGACCGGGGTCGGGTTCCTGCACATCGGTCCCGGGCAGGAGGACAGCCTGGAGCCGACGCAGGTGAGCTGGGCGTATCACCCCCCGGCGGGGAGCGGCCCGCCGGACGAGCCCGACCGGTTCGGCAGTACGCCGCGGCTGCGCAGGCTCGAGTGCGAGGGCACCCGCGACCTCTGCCCCTGGCTGGCCGTGCCGGAGTCGGTCGACTTCCAGGCGCGGCTCGGCCACGACCGGATCCGCTCCCGCAGACGCGAGCTGACGGGCCACGCCCGCCGGCGCCTGACCGACTGGCAGGGGCTGGAACCCGCGACGCCCGAGGATCCGGCCCTGTCCGGCGGCATGGTGGCGTTCCGGCTTCCGGCGGCGGCGAGCGCGGACGAACTGCGCAGGGCGCTCCGGGAGCGCTTCCGGATCGAGGCGGCGGTGGCCGACGGGGCGGATCGGCCGCTGCTGCGGATATCGGCGAACTTCTACACCACCGAAGCCGAGATCGAGTACTTGGCGGACGCGCTGAAGGAGCTGATGGCTTCCCCTTCTTCCCCCCGCGTCGTCGACCACCGCGTCACGTAAGGAGAGTTGAGTGCAGATGGACACGACGGTCCCCACCTTCAGCCTGACGGACCTCCAGGCCGGGCTGCATCAGGACGAGTTCCGCCGCTGTCTGGCGGAGAAGGGAGTCTTCTACCTGTCGGACAGCGGGCTGTCGGAGGCCGACCAGAAGTCCTCCAAGGACGTCGCCGTCGACTTCTTCGACCACGGCACCCAGGAGCAGAAGCGGGCCGTCACCGCCAAGGACCCGACCATCCGGCGCGGGTTCACGGGGCTGGAGTCGGAGAGCACGGCGAAGATCACCAACAGCGGCTCGTACACCGACTACTCCATGTGCTACTCGATGGGGACCTCCGGCAACCTCTTCCCCACGCCCGACTTCGAACGCATATGGACCGGCTACTTCGACCGCATGTACGACGCCTCCCGGGAGGTGGCGCGGCAGGTCCTGAAGACGACCGGTACCGAACCGGACGGCGGGGTCGAGGGCTTCGTCAACTGCGAGCCGGTGCTGAGGTTCCGGTACTTCCCGGAGGTTCCCGCGCACCGCAGCGCCGAGGAGGAACCCCTGCGGATGGCGCCGCACTACGACCTGTCCACGGTGACGCTGATCCAGCAGACACCGTGCCCCAACGGTTTCGTGAGCCTCCAAGTCGAGGTCGGCGGCACCTTCGTGGACCTGCCGGCCAAGCCCGACCTGGTTCTCGTGTTCTGCGGAGCCGTCGCGACCCTCGCGACCGGCGGCCGGGTGAAGGCCCCGCGGCACCATGTCGCCGCGCCGCGCCGGGACCAGATCGCCGGCAGCAGCCGTACGTCCAGCGTCTTCTTCCTGCGCCCGAACGCGGACTTCGCCTTCTCGGTCCCCCTGGCCCGGAGGTGCGGATTCGACATCAGCCTCGACGGTGACACCGCCACCTTCCAGGACTGGATCGCGGGCAACTACGTCAACCTCCGTACGAAGACCAAGGCGTAGAGGCGGCCATGAGCACAGTGTCGGTCACCGGCACCCACGAGATCCGCGCGCGGGCACAGGCCGCTCTGAACCGCTGCGGCGTCGAACTCGCCGCGTTCAAGGGCGACGCCCTCACCGCCCGTACGCCGGTCACGGGTGCCGGCCTGTTCGGTCTGCGCGCCGACGGCCCGGCGGACGTCGACCGGGCCGTCGACGCCGCGCACACCGCGTTCCTCACCTGGCGGACCACCCCGGCACCGGTGCGCGGCGCGCTCGTCGGACGGCTCGGCGAGCTGCTCACCGAGCACAAGCAGGACCTCGCCGACCTGGTCACCGTCGAGGCCGGCAAGATCCGCTCCGAGGCGCTCGGCGAAGTGCAGGAGATGATCGACATCTGCGACTTCGCGGTGGGCCTGTCCCGGCAGCTCTACGGCCGCACCATGCCCTCCGAGCGCCCCGGCCACCGGCTGATGGAGACCTGGCACCCGCTGGGCGTGGTCGGGGTGATCACCGCCTTCAACTTCCCCGTGGCGGTGTGGGCATGGAACGCGGCGGTGGCGCTGGTGTGCGGCGACACCGTGGTGTGGAAACCGTCCGAACTCACCCCGCTCACCGCCCTGGCCTGCGCCGCCCTCCTCGACCGCGCCGCCGCGGAGACCGGCGCTCCGGCGCACCTGAACCAGGTCGTCCTCGGTGCGGCCGGGATCGGCGAACGGCTCGTCGACTCCCCGGCCGTGGCCCTGATCAGCGCGACCGGTTCGACGCGGATGGGCCGCACCGTGGGCCCCCGCGTCGCGGCCCGGTTCGGCCGCAGCCTCCTGGAGCTCGGCGGGAACAACGCCGCCGTGGTCGCCCCGTCGGCGGACCTCGACCTCACCGTCAACGCCACCGTGTTCGCCGCCGCGGGCACGGCGGGCCAGCGGTGCACCACACTGCGCCGGCTGATCGTGCACGAGGAGGTCGCCGACGCCCTCGTCGAACGGCTCGCCCGGGCCTACGGCCGGCTCCCGGTCGGCGACCCGTTCCAGGACACCACCCTGGTCGGGCCCCTGGTGAACGAGGCTGCGTACGCCAGGATGCGTGCGTCCCTCGACCGGGCCGGTGCGGACGGCGGCACCCTGCTCGCCGGCGGTGAGCGACACCTGTCCGGGGCGGCCCCGGACGCGTACTACGTCCGGCCCGCCCTCGTCCGGATGCCGGGCCAGAGCGACGTGGTGCGCGAGGAGACCTTCGCGCCCCTGCTGTACGTCCTCACCTACCGCGATCTCGACGAGGCCATCCGGCTGAACAACGAGGTGCCGCAGGGGCTGTCGTCCGGCATCTTCACGAGCGACCAGCGGGAGGCGGAGCGGTATCTGGCCGCCGACGGCGCGGACTGCGGCATCGTCAACGTCAACATCGGCACCTCGGGTGCGGAGATCGGCGGCGCCTTCGGCGGCGAGAAGGAGACCGGCGGCGGCCGCGAGTCCGGCTCCGACGCCTGGCGCGCCTACATGCGCCGCGCCACCAACACGGTGAACTACTCCGGTCGGGTGGCGCTGGCGCAGGGCGTCGACTTCACTCCCTAGCCGGCCCGGGTCAGGCCGATGTGCCGACCCTGAGGAACTGTTCGTCCTGGCGGAGGATGGCCTGCATCATCTTGGTCATCCTCGCGCCAGGGTTGATCCCGATGTGCTCCCGCAGCTGCCGTTTGGCCCGGTGGAAGACCTGGATCGCGTCGGCCTGGCGGCCCTCGGCGTAGTACGCCTTCATGAGGCTGACGTAGAGGTCCTCGCGGAGGGGATCACGGTCGACCAGTTCCGACAGCCGGGCGATCGCCTCACTGTAGTGTCCGAGGCCCACGTCGATCAGAGCGCGCAGTTCGACCGCCGCCGTCCGCTCCTCTTCCAGGGCCTCCCCCTTCAGCCGTAGCCGGCCGGAGGTGACGTCGGCGAACGCGGGTCCCTTCCACAGGGCGAGCGCGGCGTCGAGCCGCTCGGACGCGTCCTTGTGCTGTCCGCCCGCGTGCAGCTCCCGGACCGTGCGCACCATGTCCCGGAAGACGAAGAGGTCGATGGCCTGCGCGGGGACCCGCAGCTCGTAGCCACTGTCGTGCGAGCCGACCGCGTCCCGTGACAGCCCCGCCTTCTCCAGGGCCGTACGGACCATCCAGGCCGAGGTCTGCAGCTGTCCCGAGACCGTCAGGGGCGGCTCCCCGTCCCAGGATTCCTCGCTGATCACGTCCTTGGAGATGACCTGCCCGGGCCGTAGGGCCAGACAGGACAGGAAACGCTTCTGCCGTTGCCCGGGTATCGGCAGCGGCATGGCGTTCTTCACGAGAGTCACGGGGCCGAGGAGCCGGATCGTCACGCTGTTGCGAGTGGTCATGTCGAATACCCCCTGTGGATGGTCCACGTCCTCGCCCGAGAGGAGTGGACATGGCATGGATGCCAGTGGTGACACTGCGTCGGATCGGGGCGGAGCCGTCACTGGAGTGTGGTCGTGACCAGGCGCCGGCCTTCTTCGGAAGACCGGCTCACCGAGACGAACTCCTCGGCCGCTTCACATGAGTTCCGATGGCGTTCTGCTGTTCAGGTGGCTCTACTGCTGCTCGGGTGGCTTACCGCTGTTCAGGGGTGAGTCAGTTCAGCCTCACCCCACCAGGCTCTTCAGGAACTTCGCCGCGATCGGCCCGGCGTCGGAACCACCCGAACCGCCGTCCTCCAGGAGGACCGACCAGGCGAGGTTCCGGTCGCCCTGGAAGCCGATCATCCAGGCGTGCGTGCGCGGCGGGGTCTCGGAGCCGAACTCCGCCGTGCCCGTCTTGGCGTGCGGTTCGCCGGGGATGCCCTTCAGGGCCCAGCCGGCGCCTTCGGTCACGGTCGCGCGCATCATCTGGCGCAGCGCGGCGACGACACCGGAGTCGAGCCGGGAGGGGGCCTCGTACTTCTTCTTCACGGCGCCGGGCACCAGGACGGGCTGCCGGAAGACGCCCGCCTTCGCGGTCGCCGCGACCGACGCCATCACCAGGGGGGACGCCTGCACCCTGGCCTGCCCGATGGTCGAGGCGGACTTTTCGTTGTCGCTGGTCGCGACCGGGACGCTGCCGTCGTACGTCGTGGTGCCCACGTCCCAGGCGCCCCCGATGCCGAAGGCCTCCGCGGTGTCGTGCAGGGCGGAGGAGGACAGCTTGGCGCGGGAGTTGACGAAGAAGGTGTTGCAGGAGTGGGCGAAGTTGTCCTTGAACGTCGATCCGGCCGGCAGCACGAACTGGTCCTGGTTCTCGAAGCGCTGGCCGTTGACCCGGGTGAACTTGGGGCAGTCCCCGGGGTCCGAGGGCCTCATCCCCTGCTTCAACAGGGCGGCGGCGGTCACCACCTTGAAGGTGGAGCCGGGCGGGTAACGGCCCTCCAGCGCGCGGTTCATGCCGGAGGGCATGTTGGCGGCGGCCAGGATGTGCCCGTTGGAGGGGTCGATCGCGACGATCGCCGCGTTCTTCTTCACTCCGGCCAGGGCTTCGGCGGCCGCCTCCTGCACCTCCGGGTCGATGGTCGTGCGCACCGGCTCGCCCGGGCTCGCCTTGGTGCCGGTGAGCTTCTTCACCACCTGACCGGACTGGCGGTCCACGACCACGACCGACTTCATCGGGCCCGGCCCGCCGGTGAGCTGCTTGTCGTAGCGGGCCTGGAGGCCCGACATGCCCTTGCCGGTCCTGTCGTCGACCATGCCCACGAGGGAGGCGGACTCCAGATCGTCGCCGTTGGTGTCGAGGATGGGCGCGCGGTCCCGCGTCTTGAGGGCGAGCGTCTGCCCCGGAACCATCTCCGGGTGGACCGTTTCGGTGTGGAATTCGACCTTCCATTTACCGTCGGCCTTACGGACGTCGGCCTTCGAATCCCAGGAATAGTCTCCCGCTCCCGGAAGCGTCATCTTCACCGTGAACGGAACTTCTACTTCCCCTTCGGCCTTCTTCTCGCCGTCGCCGGCACTGATCTCGGTCTTGGACGGATCGAGGTTCGTCATGACGGATTTGATCAGCGACTCGGCATTGCTCGGACTGTCCGTCAGCCGGCCCGCCCGGGGGGCGTCGGCCGCCCGCCACGCGTCCAGGAACTTCTGCAGCTCAGCCGTCGCGTCCACCACCTGCGGATCGTCCGACCCTTCGTCGGCAATCAGGCTCGAGTAACCCCAATAACCGACGCCGACGGTCACGGCCAGCGCGACGACCGTCGAAACGACGGTCCGGCCGCGGGAACGACGCCTGCGGGACTGGGGGTAATCGCTGTAGCTGCCGGAATGGGTCATGCAGCTCAGATTAGGCGGGGGTGCCCGCCTGTCGTTCACCGCCATGCGGCATTCAGGACAGCCCCGGTGTGAAAGAGCTGGTACGGCTGATCCGAACGGAGACTGCGGGGATGCGCAGGTAAAGAGACATCAAAGGTGGACATCGTTACAAGATCTCCACGCCGAACACAGGGGGTCGATGCCGCACGAACCGGACGTTTTTCCGTGACCATTGGACTAGAGCACTGAAAGAACCCGAGCCGAAGCGGCTGCCTTTACGGAGCAAACTGGCTGAATCGAAACGGCCTGGCCGGGCGCGACCGGAAAATTTCTTGAACCATTCCGGGCGCCCGGTTTTCCAGGGGCTTACAGGGAATCGAAGAGGAGGACTCAGTTCTTCAGCACGGCCTCCATCACGTCCCGCGCGATGGGGGCGGCCAGACTGCCGCCGGAGATGTCCTCACGCGAGATGTCCATGTCGGTCGGGTCGATGAAGACGGCCACGGCGACGGACTCGCCGTCGGGCTTCACGCCGTAGGAGACGAACCAGCCGTAGGGAACCTGATCGCGCACATTGACGCCGCGCTGGGCCGTTCCGGTCTTGCCGCCCACCGTGATGCCGTCGATGAGGGCCCGCTTGGCGCTTCCCTCCCTGGCGGTGTGCTCCATCATCTCCCGGACCTTCTCGGCCGTGGACTCGGAGACGGCCTGGCTCATGACCTTCGGCTCGTGCTTCTCCAGCGCGTTCAGATCGGGGGACCGCAACTCGTCGACGAGGTAGGGCTGCATCACCTTGCCGTCGTTGACCAGCGCGGCCGTCACCATGGCCATCTGCATCGGCGTGCTGGTGAGGCTGCCCTGGCCCATGCCGGTCAGCGCGGTACCGGGCTTGTCCAGGTTCTCGGGGTAGAGGCTCTTGGTGGCCCGCAGGTCCCCGAAGTCGGACGAGTAGACGTCCTCGTTGAACCCGAACTTCTCGGCCGTCTCCCGCATCTTGTCCGCGCCCACCTTCACGGCCGCGTCGAGGAAGACGTTGTTGCAGGAGTGCTGCATGGCCGTCTTCATCGACGCCTTGTTGCAGACGCCGTCCCCGGCCTCGCTGCTGATCCTGTTGGTCGACTGCGGCAGCTGGTACGGCGACGCCGCGTCCGAGGCGGCGTCGACGTCCGTCACCACGCCGTGCTCCAGCGCCGCCGCGGCGGTGAGGATCTTGAAGGTCGAGCCGGGCGGGAAGGTCTCGCGCAGCGCGCGATTGGCCAGTGGCTTGCTCTTGTCGGCGCTGAGCGCCTTGAACCGGTCGCTCTCCTTGAGGGAGTTGCCGGCGAACGACGCGGGGTCGTAGGACGGGGCCGAGACGAGGGCGAGCACCTTGCCCGTCCTCGGGTCCAGGGCCACGACCGAGCCACGGGCGCCGAGGTCCGTGAGGCCCTTGTATCCGGCCTTCTGCGCCTTGGGGTCGATCGTCGTGATGACGTCTCCGCCGCGCCGTTCCTTTCCGGTGACGACGTCCGTGAAGCGCTCGAACGCCAGCCGGTCGTCCTGACCGCTGAGCACGCTGTCGTACGTGTTCTCCAGAAACGTCATTCCCGTGGCCTGGGAGGCGTATCCGGTGACGGGCGCGTACATGGGGCCGTTCTTGTACGTGCGCTGGAACTTGAGATCCGATCCGTCCACCGCCTTGGAACCCGTGACCGGGCTCGCACCGACGATGATGTCACCGCGAGGTGTCGCGTACTGGTTGATCAGGACCCGGCGATTGTCGTCGTCGGTGGCGAGTGCGTCCGCCTCCATGTACTGGAGCCAGTTGGCCCGGATCAGCAGCGCGAGCATCAACAGCCCGCAGAAGATGGCGATGCGCCTCAGCGGCTTGTTCACGCGGCCGCACCTCCAGCGGCGATCGGCTGGTGCGCTCGTAACAGCGGTATTCGGGTAGGGGTCGAAGTGCAATGAACCATGGCTGCACCATAGTTGAGCGCGTTGCCGTGTCCTCGGAGAACCACCGGGACAAGCCGACGATCACGACGGCGAGCGCGGATCCGGCGCCTCGAAGTGACTTGATAGTGAGCTACGGACGGCTGTCGGAGTCGCTTAGGCTCGGCCCCGAAGCGACCCTTTGTCCCAAGGCGAGAAATCTCCCGAAGCCGCCAACGCATCTCCCTTTTCCGGCGCACGTGCAAACGCCAGGAGAGTTCGGCTCGGTCGCTGTGGCACGTGACGCGGTGGGATGCCTGGGCGAGCTCCCGATCACGGCACAGCAATCACGGCACAGCAAAGGGATCACGCGTGACCAACATCCCCGAGACGGGCCGGACGCCGCGCGTCCGGATCCGGCTCGTCGTCATCCAAGTCCTCGTCCTTTCCTTACTCGGCACCCTCGGCGGACGCCTGTGGCACTTACAGATCCGCGAAGGGGACGCCAATGCCAAGAAGGCCTCCGGCAATCTCGTCCAGAAGGTCGTGCAGCCGGCGGTGCGCGGCTCGATCCTGGACGCGCGGGGTGTGGCTCTGGCGGACAACGAGACGCGGCTCGTCGTGTCCGCCTCCCGCACCGATCT